>JBBPIL010000039.1:0-2315 GCA_038040365.1 Actinomycetota bacterium | reverse complement strand
GTGGCCCGCTTCAACCGCAACACGACCACCGGGGCGATCGCCCAGCCCGCCGGGACGGCCGGCTGCGTGAGCGAGACGGGGGCGGGGCCGTGCGCCAACGGCCACGGGCTCGCCGGCGCGAACGGGGTGGCGGTGAGCCCGAACGGGAAGAGCGTCTACGTCACCTCAGGCAGCAGTAGCGCCGTGGTGCGCCTCAACCGAGGCACGGCCGCTGGGGCGCTGGCCCAGCCCGCTGGGAGCGCCGGCTGCGTCAGCGAGGACGGGACGGGGCCGTGCGCCGACGGCCATGGACTCTCTGGTCCGCGTAGGGTGGCGGTGAGCCCGGACGGGAAGAGCGTCTACGTCGCCTCGGACGGCAGCAGCGCCGTGGCCCGCTTCAACCGCAACACGACCACCGGGGCGATCGCCCAGCCCGCCGGGAGCGCCGGCTGCGTGAGCGAGACGGGGGCGGGGCCGTGCGCCAACGGCCACGCGCTGATGGCCCCGCACTCGGTGGCGGTCAGCGCCGACGGGAAGAGCGTCTACGTCGCCTCGTTCTTCAGCCAAGCCGTGGCGCGCCTCAACCGCAACCCGACCACCGGGGCGATCGGCCAGCCCGCCGGGAGCTTCGGCTGCGTGAGCGAGACGGGGGCGGCGACCTGCGCCGACGGCCATGGCCTCAATAACCCGACCGGGGTGGCGGTCAGCCTGGACGGGAAGAGCGTCTACGTCACCTCGAGTTCCAGTGACGCCGTGGCGCGCTTTAACCGGGCGCCGTAAGGCGCCCTCCGTTTGCGCTCAACGGGAGGGGCGCAGAGTCCTGGGTAGGGACGGCACTCCTGGGAACGCGGACCCTGACCCGCAGGGGACGGTCAGGCGGCGGCCGGCACCTCCAGGGGAGGCAGCCGAAGGTGGTAAACCGTGCCCTTTACCAAGGTGAACAGGTGTTTGGCGGAGGGGCGAGCGCGGCTGCGGAAGCTTTCAGGGCCCCGTGGGACCTGATGGTCACCCAGGAGGCCGCCGCCCACAGTCGAGAGGCTGACGGATCCAGTCCCTGAGGCCGTCACGCCTCCCCGATCTCCAGCGGGTTGGTGGAGGTGACGTCCTGTGCGGTTGACCAGCGTCGCTCGGTGCCCGGCCTGCGCAGGCGGCTTCCCACTCCAGGTCCCCATGGAGGAAGGGTGCATGCTGAGCGGGAGTTCCGCTCGTCCGCGCGTTGTGGGCGCGCCGCGGAGCCAGCGCAGTAGCTTCCGCTCTTCGTCTCTATGAAGAAGGGCCTGGCCAAGCCCAGAAAGCGCCCAAATAGCGGAACCAGTGACTGAACGGCAGGCCAGGGTGCTCTAGCTTGTGCCGGAACGCGGCATGGTCCCGTCAGCCGAACTGGCGGAGGGGGGCCGGGCCGTTGTACGGAAGGAGGCTCCTCATGGCCGAAGGAGCCGTCATAGATAACGTCGCGCGCGAGCGTGATCAGGCGCTACACCGCCTTCAGGTCCTAGCCGCCGAGATACGCGCTCACGAGCAGGCCGTGCGACACAACATCGTGTCGCACTGGCGCCCCGCCGACGAGCGCCCCTACCGTCGTGCCAAGTCATTGGCGGCAGCGACGATGGGCGCATACGGGGCGTACAGGGGCCCTCCAGCCGGTCGCGCGCGAAGGCGCGGGCTCCATCCAGAAGGGACCGGACCCCATGGGCCTGATGCACGCACAGCGCGAGGTAGTTGGGATGATCCACTCGGGCACCCCGTTCGACGCCATCGATAGGTCCCTGGGAGCTCGACCCGCGACCGGAGGACGAAGTAACTAATGAATGACCGGGAGCTTCATCCTGAGGATGCTGCTGATATGCGGGAGCCCCACGCGGAGGGCCACGGCACGCTGCGCCAGGACATATCGGCCGCGATGGTCGGCCTCTACAAGCGGCACTACGGGGAGGGGCCGAGCCGTTGCCGCACCTATTTGCACCCTGAGCTCGTGATCGTCGTCATGGGCGGGGGCTACTCGGCGGCCGAGCAAACGATGTTCGAGGCGGGCAAGTGGTACGAGGTTCGCCAGGCGAGGCTGAGCTGGCAGGACAGCATGCAGGCGAATTTCGTCGATGCGATCGAGGAGCTGACCGGTCGCGAGGTCGCGGCGTTCATGGGCGCCAATCGTCAAGACCCCGACTTGGCGGTGGAGATGTTCGTACTCGAAACCGAGGACACCAGCTTGAAGGCAGGTCCTTCTCGCTAGTCTCGAGCGCCCCACCTCTCGCCAGGTCGGAACCCGCGGCGAACGCTGGCCGCGCGAGCTAAAGCGCCGCCGGCGATGCGGCGGGAACCGCGGCGCGCCGCGCGCG
>JBBPIL010000038.1:0-23629 GCA_038040365.1 Actinomycetota bacterium | reverse complement strand
GTCGACCAGTACATCGGCGGCGTCGAGCACGCGATCCTGCACCTGATGTACGCGCGCTTCTTCGTCAAAGCGCTCACCGACATGAGCCTGCTCGACGTGCAGGAGCCCTTCGAGGCCCTGTTCACGATCGGGATGATCACCCGCGAGGGCGCGAAGATGTCGAGCTCGAAGGGCAACGTGGTCGATCCCGCCGAGCTCGTCGAGCGCTACGGCGCCGACACCGCCCGCAGCTACGTGCTCTTCATTGGCCCCCCGGACCAGGACGCCGACTGGACCGACAAGGGCGTCGAGGGCGTCCACCGCTTCCTGGCACGGCTCTGGCGGCTGAAGGAGGAGGTGGTGGCGCGGACCGCCTCGGAGGCGAGCAACGAGCAGCCAGCAACGGGCAACGAGCCCACCGGGGGCGTTCGAACGCTGCTCGAGAAGTCCCACTGGGCGATCGACAAGGTGACCCGCGACATCGAGCGCGGCTTTGCATTCAACACCGCGATCGCCGCCGTGATGGAGCTCGTCAACGACGCCTACCGGGTCAAGGACGGGCTCTACGGCGATAACGCCGGCGAGGCCGCGCTGCGCTTCGCGACCGCCACGGCCGGCTCACTGCTGTTTCCCTTCGCGCCGCATCTCGGGGCCGAGGTTTACGAGGCGGTCGAGGGCCGTCGGGTGTGGGAGGACCCGTGGCCGAAGCCCGATGCCGCCCTGCTGGCAAGGGACACGTTCACGCTCGTGGTCCAGGTGAACGGCAAGCTCCGCGCCCGCGTCGAGGCCGCCGTGGACGCCCCCGAGGAGGAGCTTCTGCGGCTGGCGCTCAGCACCGATGCCGTGAAGCGCCATCTCGACGGCAAGGAGATCGTCAAGGAGGTCGTGGTCCCGGGCAAGCTCGTCAACCTGGTCGTTCGCTAAGCGGTGACACGCGGCCGCCGCCGGTCTGCTAGAAAGGCGGCGCATGCTTGTCAGGCGGTTCTCGGACGCGGCCGTCACCGAATGGCACCGGCTTCGGCCCCACATCCTCATGGACGCGGGTGAGCTCGGGGCGCGCAATATGTCGGTCAACTGGCTGGAGGTCCCAGCGGGTGTCTCGGAGACGCTTCGCTCGCACGAGGAGGCGGAGCAGGTCTACGTCGTCGTCCACGGCAGCGGCACGATGTCGGCCACCGGTGACACGCAGCGCCTCGACGTCGGCGACCTGGTCCTGATCCCGCCCGCGACCGATCATGCCGTCGCCAACGACGACGCCGAGACCCTGGCGCTGGTCTCGGTTCAGGCGCCCGCCGTCTCCGCCGACGAGTTCTACAGCCGCCGCCTCGCCGCGCAGGCTGCCAACTACGACGACTACGAGGACGAATAAGCATCAACCGGCGGCTCCTCGGCTTCGCCTCCGGGGCCGCCGGGCTCGGGCGCCATTCACGTGGACCCGGGCAACTCGCGTACACCGCGACTTCGTCGCTAGCCCCATCGAATGGCGATCCGTAGACGCGTCGTCGTCCACGGCAGGGTTCAAGGGGTGTTCTTCCGCGACACGGCGCGGCGGATGGCGCAGTCGCGCGGCCTCGGCGGCTGGGTACGCAACGCGCCCGAGGGCACCGTGGAGGCCGTCTTCGAGGGCGAGGCCGAGGCGGTCGACTCGATGGTGCGCTGGTGCGGCCAGGGACCACGGGGCGCGCTGGTCGAGCGGGTGGAGGCCACGGACGAGGAGCCCGAAGGACTGACGGACTTCCGGATCCGCTAGCACCGGCCCGTCCGGGCGGAGTTGCGATTCGCATGGCATCGCAACTCGACCATCGGCGTCTCAGCGGTCCCGCGGGACAGCCGAGGTCGCGAAGTCGGCGCGATCTCGCCTCCGATCGCTGACACGAGGCGAGCCCCGTGTGACGCGCGCCCCCGCACGATCGGGACGATGGGCTCTCTGAGCCGCTCCCAGTTGCTCGTCTACGGCGCGGTCGCCGTCACCCTGCTGCTGGTCGGAGCGCGCTGGATCCGCTCCGCCGACGAGCCGGGCTCGGCCGCCGGCGGGGTGAGCCTCTCGCCGGCGTCCGACTCCTCCGGTTCGTTCGGCGTCGACGCCCAGGGCGGGGAGGACGTTGTCGTGTACGTGGCGGGAGCCGTGAGCGAGCCCGATGACTAGTCCACTTTTGTATCTGCTCTGGTAGGGCTAGCCTTTGACGGGCGGCTCTGCTGGCGCTTCTGGTCTTGGTGGACCTTCCTGTCAGCGGGGCCGCTTTTCTGCGGGCGGGTTACGACCAAACGACAAAAGGGTTCCCCCCCCGCACTAGCCATCGGGTGCCGTCGCTAATCTTTAGTAAGCAGGATTCGCCGGGCCACCACGGCGGTCGAAGGTAACGACCGAAAGGTGGTCAGTGGCCGATCAGATTCTCACCATTCCCGAGGTAGCCGAGAGGCTTCGACTCTCCGAGGCTCGCATCCGGCAGTTGATCGCTGACGGCACCCTGCCCTCGGCGCAGGTCGTCAAGCCAAAGGGCCGGCACCTGATCCACTCGAAGGATGTCGAGCGGCTGCTGGAGCCGACGCGATGACCTGGGCGATCCACCTCCCATAATCGACGATCGACGAAGACACGCTCGCTGGCACGCCGCGCCGGCGGCGGTCACGAGATCACCGAAGTCGGGGACGAAATGACCGGCGCCTACTACTCGGCCCCAGCTGACCCACCCGAGCAGCGCCAGCCCGAGCCGATGGCGACCTGCGACTGCGATCGCCCGCTCGTGCTGGGTCGAGCCGATGCCGACACCCCGCTTCGCTGCTTCCTCTGCACCAGGCCCGTCGCGGAGCTCTTGGAGGCCGAGGGTGGCGCTGGCCAGGTCGATCAGATCGAGGCCGAGGCGAACGGCGACGATCCTGTTCATGCCCATAACAACCTTCTGCTTGGCCTGCTCGGGCTAGGGGAGCAGGACCAATGAGATCTTCGGTCGCGGTACGGGCCGAAGGCGTAGCGGTTGCACTCCTTGCCGCTCCGCGAGCACCGTCGCCATGGGCGACGGTAATGCGCGAATCCGCGCAGGCGCAGGGGGCGGCGGTTGGAGTGTCCGTCGCTCCCAGCGCCAACTTCCAACCAACCCATAGGAGGTAGCCAACATGGCAACCACGACGAAAGCAACCGACCCCGCCGCCGAGCTGGCGCCGGTCGAAGAGCAGCTTCAGGTCGCACGCCAGGAGCGTGACCGCCTCGGCGTCGAGGCCCGCGCCTGGCAAGCCGAAGTAGCGAACCTCGAGCGTGACCTATCTGATCTGGCGCGAACGGACCCGGCTCAGTTTTCCAACGGGTTTCCGAAGCAAAGGACGACGGCCGCCGGGTTGAGGGGCGAGATCGATAAGCGGGTGAACGGCAACCGATGGGGCGACATCCTCGGCGGCGCTGATCGCCGCATACAAGACCTGGAGCACGGCCTAAGCCGGCGAACGGAAGCCAACGCCGAGGCCCTCGCCCACCGCGAGTATCGGGGCCGGGGCACGGCCAACGCCGAGAAATGGCGGCGGATCGCGGCGCTGATCCTCGAGGCCGATTCCGAATACACGGCCTCGACAAACAGGCACCTTGCGATCGTCACCAGCGTCACTGGGCTTGATGGCCAGAACGTTGTCTCCGACCCCGTTGTCACCGAAGCCCGCGAGCTGGCCGGGAGGTTGGCCGAGGTCCAGCCACCGCGCTCGGTGAGTCTGGTGCCGCTGACGAGCGAGGACCCGACACGGGTCAAGTCGGTCCACGGCGGATTCATCAGGGCGGGGGCGAACGCCGGCGACATCGCCGAGGATCAGCCCGATCGAGTGGAGCCGGTCTGATGGCTGGGCGTGAAGACACTCCCGAGGACTTCGCCCGCCTGGCCGCCGAGCTGCGCGGGCAGAGTCAGGTACGCAAGGCAGAGGCGAATCGAGCGCTGCTCGAATCCATTCACCCGTCCGAGCCCGAGCCTGAGCCCGAGTCGGACTCGGAGGCGGAGGAGTTCGTGGCGAGGCTGTTCGCTCCGAAGCCCGGAGAGGTCGAGCTAATACGCCGCCTGCACCCCGAGGAGGGTGAGTGACGGTCTTACGAGCCTGCGTTCGGTGCGGTCGTCCGGCGAAGGAGAGCTTCTGCACCAAGCACAAGCCGAAGCCATGGGCTGGCTCTAGGCGCCGCAAGCTGATGGGGCTCTCGGGTGGCGCCTGGGAGACGTTGCGCCAGAGGGTCCTGGCCCGCGACATGGGCTGCTGCTACCTGTGCGACAACCTCGGCGCCGATCAGGTCGACCATCTAGTCGAGGTCGCTGACGGCGGCACCAACCACCTCACCAACCTCGCCTCCTGCCATGCGCCCTGCCATGAACGGAAGCACCGTGACCCGGAGTGGGCGAAGGAGCGTGTGGAGCGGGCCCTAGCCGTCCTCGGAGGTAGAGCGGCGTGAGCGGCTACTTCGCACAGTCAGGCGAGGCCCGACCCGCACTCAGTGAGTCCGTAACCCTGCGCGATCCCGGAAGCCTCATTGAAACGGGCTTGGACCTGCTCATTCAACGAACGGATCTCCTGCCCGTCTCCGGAGTCAACGGCATCTGCGAGGTCACGCAAGAGCGAGATCCCGCCTTCACCTGTCGAGAGCCAGTTGTTGATGATCGTCTCGTCCCCTGGCGGGGGCTCGAGTTGTCGCAGCCGTTCCGCTTGCTGCTCGAGTGTTCCCGCGTACTCACTAAACAGGTCGGCAGCATCGTGGAGTTCTTCGGTACTCGTCGGATCTCGAAGATCCTGGAGCTCCTGGCGAGCAGAGGCTGCTTCGTCACGAAACTGCTGACAGAGGGCGTCCGCCTCCTTGATGAACTCCGCCTTCGTCGGTGCGCCGCCCTGTTGTTGCGCCGTGACCGTCTGGGTCGGGGTGGTCGTGGTGTCGTCTCCGCCCCCACAAGCTGCCAGAGCAAGGACTGGGAGGAGAAAGGTCACACGGACACGACGCATAGTGCACTCCTGGGTCGGTTGCGGCGAGCCTATCCGGTGTCAGGGGCCCGCGCGTGAGTTGGGACTCAGACCCTGGCCCCCTTGCTGCGGTTGCACCGCTCGCAGCGAAGCTCAATGTTTCGGGCGGTGTTACTGCCGCCCTGGGCCACCGGGATGATGTGGTCGTACTCCAGCCGCTCGCGGCTACCGCAGTCCACACAGTGGCCCTGGTCACGCCGCCAGACCTCATGTCTCACCTGCTCGGGGATCGCCTGACGCGCGAAGGGCGGGGCGGCCGCTGCTTGGGGTGCCACTACTTGGGGCTGCTTGGGTCGCCGCTGCTCTTGGACCCACAAGGTCACGCCAAGGACTTGCGTGAGCACCCAAGTCAGAGCGATGATGACGAGCCAGGCAACGAACATGTACCCGATCGCCGCCGCCCCGAAGATTGCGATCGCCAACACGCTGACGGTGATTACGACGACGACGATCCAGAACTCCCGCGACATCTGCCGCGCAGTATCTCCCGTTGCCAGGTGGGGGGCAACCCCCTTCCCGCTTCTTTCATTGGGACCGCCGAGGTGGCTGACGGCGCGCGCCAAACCGACTCTCAGGGGTGACGGGTGAGCCGGAAGACCACCACCTACACCCCTGAGGCTCGCCAGGTGCTGATGGCGCGCATCGCTGCGCGTCTCGAGTACGGCGTCTCCCTGCCCGATGCCGCGACCGCTGAGGGTGCCAGGCCGGAAACGGTGCGGACTTGGCTTCGACGTGGCCGGCGCGAGGACTCAGGGCCTTACGCCGACTTCGCCCAGGCGATCGAGCAGGCCCGCGAGCGATGCGCTTCGCGACCCGAGCCGATGGATGCCGACGAGTTGGCTCAGGTCGTCTCCGAGATGGCCCGTAACGGCTCGGTACAGGCCGCGAAGCTGCGCTGGGAGATGCTGCGAACGCCGAACGGCCAAGAGCAGCCCGACGCCGACGAGTTCGACGAGCTGAAGGCCCGAAGGGCGCGACGTGGCGGGTGAAGCTGGGGTGAAACTAGCCGAGGTAGGGCGAGCGGTCGCCCCGCTCGTGAAGGTGGACAACGTGGGCGATGTTCACCCAGTGCGTCTGGCCCTTCGTGTCCGTAACGCTCCGCAGCGGCTCGCCGCCCCTGGAGAAACGATTCTGCACGTCCTCGACCGTCTCGGACGTCTCGATGGTCTTTCCGGTGCTGAGGACGATCACGCAGTTGCTGTCGGACTCTGCCATGCGCCGACTCTATCGCGGGAGGGCCAGGTTGTCGCCGTCTGAGCTCGACCAGTTCGCTCGCTTCTGCCGGCGCCACCTTCGGCTCGAGGACGGGCGCCCGCTTGTCGTGGAGGGCTTCCAGAAGAAGATGCTCACCGACTTCTTCGCCGGCACCACGGAGACGATCATCCTCTGCCCGAAGAAGCAGGGCAAGTCGACGATCGTCGCCGCGATCGCCCTCTTTCACCTGGTCACGACCCCCGACGCCGAGTGTGTGGTGGTGGCTGCGTCGCGCGAGCAAGCCGCGATCCTGTTCGGCCAGGCTGCCGGATTCGTGCGGCGCTCCGAATGGCTGCGGGAGCGGGTGAAGCCGACCTTGCGCGAGCTGCGCAGTCGCTCGGACGCGGGGAAGGTTCGGGTGCTGGCATCCGACGCGGACACCGCAGACGGGACGATCTGCACCCTGGCGGTCGTCGATGAGGTGGCCCGCCACCGCTCGGCCGAGCTATACGGCACCCTTCGCGACGGGCTGGGGCCACGGCAGGGGCGGCTGATCGGCATCTCCACCGCAGGGGACGACGAGGCTTCCCCGTTTGGGCGGATGCGCCAGGCCGCCTACAAGCTGCCCACGGTGGAGAGGGAGGGGGCCTACCGCTACTGCCGCTCGGCCAATGGCGCCTTCGTCCTCCACGAATGGGCGCTTGAGCCGACCGACGACCGCGAGGACATGGAGGTCGTCAAGCTGGCAAACCCGGCCTCCTGGCAGACCATCCCGGCGCTTCGCCGGCGCTTCGACTCTCCCTCGATGACCTCCTGGGCCTGGGCGCGCTTTGCCGGCGGCCTGTGGCTCGCCGGTGAGGACTCGGCCATCTCAGCGAAGGAATGGGGCGCCTGCGCTCAGCCGGGACTTGAGATTCCGGCCAGCGCTGAGGGCGTCGTCATCGGCGTCGATCTTGGCTGGCGCTGGGACACGACCGGGTTCGTCCCGATCCGGCGCCGCGACGAGGACGCGCGCCGTGACGGCGAACGTGGTGATCTGATCGAGGTCAACCGACCGGCGATCCTCACCCCGCCCCAAGACGGCTCTGCCTTGGACTCGGAAGAGGTTTTCGGTGTGGCAGCCGCGATGGCCGAACGCTGGCCCGGTTGCACCTTCGTCATCGACCCGGAGGCCGGCGGCGAACAGCTCGCTCAGCGAATCGACCGCGAGCTCGGGGCCACTGTCCTCACCCACAGCCAGAAGCCAGGACCGATGTGCGAGGCATCGCAGCTACTCAGCGAGGCGATCGCCGAACGGCGTCTAGTCCACCCTGCCGACCAAGAGCTCGACCGTCACGTCCTGGCGGCGGCGGCGAAGTTCTACGGCGTTGGCTGGCGATTCGTGAAGCCGAAGGGCAAGGCCCTGCCGATCGACGGGGCGATCGCCCTGGCGATGGCGATCCGCGTCCTGAACGCCACTGAGCAGGTGCCGGCAGAGCCACGACCTGGGGTTCGCTCGCATGGGAGCCCCGTGATCTTCACCTGAAAGGAGATGGAAGTTTGCCAAAGGACATCCGACCCCTGGGTGCCGCTGATGGGAAGGCGTGCTATTGGGTCAAAGACCTACCGCCGGGGCTTCGCGGCGCCGTCGGCTGCCTGCGCCTGGTGCTGATCGACGAGCAGGGGGAGATTCACTCGACGCCGATGCGCGCTCGGTGGGACCCCGCCGCGATGACGCGCGCTGAGGCGGTCGAGGCGCACCTTGCAGGCGCCGTCACCGAGGCGGATCGCGAGCTTGAACGGCGCCGACGTGAAGCGCCCGAGCCGGAACCGAAGCCGGCGCCGATGGACCCGGCCACGCGGCGCTTCCTGATGACGGACTGAACTCGGCTTCCCCACCGAGCACGTGCGCGACGCGGAGCGAGACTTGATGCTTTGATCTCCTGGTGGGCGCCCGGCGCCCCAACTGGAGCGCCATCTAACCCGCCACAGAGCCCGCCTCTGACGTGAAGCAGGGCAAGGTGCCCCCCTCCCTTATCGCGCCCTCCTCGCGATCCTATCCGGGCGCCGGGCGGGCGTCAAGGGCCGCCCGAGTTCTGTTCTCTCCCTGGAGAGAAGCCTAGCGCCGGAGATGCAGCCCTCCGACTGGTACTCATTGAGCGCGTCAGGTAGTTAGGCGAGGCTTAGACGCTCCAGATGAGATGACCGTGAAAACCCCCGTCGCCGCTGGTCCCTCGCGCACGAGTCCCCATATAGCCTGCGGCTGTGGCGCTCCCCCCACCCTCCGAGTCGGCGACCGCCCTGGTCACGGGCGCCTCCGCCGGAATCGGCGAAGCGATCGCGCGCGAGCTCGCATCGCGGGGGCACGGCGTCACCCTGGTCGCGAGGCGCGAGGAGCGCCTCAGCGACCTGGCCGGCGAGTTGAGCGAGCGCCACGGGGTACGCGCCGAGGCGATCGCCGCCGACCTGGGCGATGCGGCCGCACGCGAGCGGCTGGCGGCGCAGATCGAGGGTCTCGGTCTCGAGGTCGAGATCCTGGTCAACAACGCCGGCTTCGGCGGCGCGGGCACCGTGGCCAGCGCGGACCGCGAGCGGCTCCTCGCCATGCTGCGGCTCAACTGCGAGGCCCTGCTCGACCTCCAGGCGCGCTACCTGCCGGCGATGGTTGCGCGCCGTCGGGGCGTGGTGATCAACATCGCCTCGACCGCCGCCTTCCAGCCCATCCCCGGCACCGCCACCTACGCGGCGACCAAGGCATTCGTGCTCAGCCTCAGCGAGGCGGTCCACGAGGAGCTGAAGGGCACCGGGGTCACCCTGACGGCGGTCTGCCCCGGTACCGTGAGGACCGAGTTCATGCGGGTGGCTGGCATCGAGCAGGCGGAGGAACAGCTCCCCGGCGTCTTCTGGATGCGACGGGCAGCACTCTGGGGTCGTGGCGTAGCTGTTTGGTCGTCCGAGGCGGTTGCGAAGGCGGCGGTTGACGCGGCGGAGAATGGGAAGCGGGCCATCGTCCCGGGCCTCTTGAACCGCGCCGGCGCGCTTACCGGCCAGCACGCTCCACGCATGCTGGCGATCGCCAAGCGGCTCTGGAGGCAGGCGCTCCCAGCGAGCGCCCGATGAACTCCTGGGCAAATAGCCAAAGCATTGGATGCAAGCGGGTCTCGGCCAATCAGAGTAAGGTCGCCTCGACCGATACAAGCGGCCCCGGCGACGCTTGCACGCCACCGGGGCCTAGCGCCGGAGATGCAGCCTCCGACGCGGCTCGGAGGCTAACGACCTCCCTCCCCGTCAAAAGCGGCTTCTCCGGCAGAGAGGAGGCCCTGATGAGGCTTGTTACCACTGGGGAACGGGTGGAGTCGCGAGATTCATCCGAAGTGCTCTCGGAGACCCTGGTCGGGCTTAGGCGAGGCGCAGGGATCAGCGACCTGCCGAGTTACCTTGCCCGTGCGCTTGACGTTGCGACTTCTGCGCTTGAGTTCTATCTCGACGACGAGGAGGAGGGCTGAAATGACGACCCTCGCCGACAAGGTCTATGACGTGCTGACGGATGACCAGCACGAACTCTCTGAGTTCACGGAAGGTAGCCACAGCGAAGCCGCGCTCGACCTCTGCGATCAGGGGTTCCTCTACGGGCTCGCCTATGCGCTCGCGGGGGCTGCGGACGCCCCCGACGATGAGAACAAGCGCGAGGCGTGGTACGCAGCCGAGGACGTGTGGCGGCGGTGGGACTCGAAGCCGACACGCCGCGATGTTGACCGAGCAGCGCTACGTCACGAGTAAACGCTGCCGCCAGCGGGACAACCGACCTGCTGACCACCAACCGCGATACCCTAGACAGGTAGATCGAGGTTCTTGAGCGGTCCCTCGTCACACCTTGGCGGCGTCCTCCGGGGCGCCGTCCTTTTTTGTGTGTGTTGTTCGGTAGGTCGGTTCCAAGGTCTATCCTGTGGGCAAGGTGTCGATCGCTCAAGCATTGCCTCGATATGTGGCTGCTCCTTTTAGCCGCTGGGAGGTTCTCGTGGTGATTGACGAAAACTCTCAAGAGCCACCAGAGAGCCATATGAATGAAGGAGCCAACATCTCCGCGCAATAGTGCCGACCTACCCACCACCACCCGACGACCGGACCTCAGACACATCTCGCTTGCCACACGTGGCTGGCTTGATCGGTTCGCTCGTGTTACTGCTCGGGCCGGTCTTGAACCGACCGAACGCCTAGAGCTTTTCTTAGCCCTCCCGCCTGGCGAACAGGGCGACCACTTCGCTCAACTCGCCGAGCACGAGCGGCAAGAGCGCATCCTCGACGGCGATCTCGAGGAGCGGCAGCCTCAGCAGCCACGTAAAGCCCTGGGCCGATCGCCTCGGGGTGATTCCCTTCGCAGATCCCTGCGTGAGGCGCGGGCGGCGGACGTCTTCGAGCAGATCCCCCCGCCCGAATACTGGGAGGCGCTGACCGGCGATCACGTCCCGGTCGACGGGCTCGTCCGCTGCCCGATGCCTGGCCACGAGGACGTTCACCCGTCCTGCATCGTCTACCCAGATCCGGGTGCCGGCTGGTGGTGCCCGGTCTGCGACGCCGGTGGCTCCGCCATCGACCTGGCCGAGGTGATCACCGGGATCAAGGCCAGAGGCCGAGGCTACCTGCGCCTCCGCGAGTGGGTCGCCGAACGCCTTCTCAACCGCCCAATCAGGAGCGCAGCATGAGCATCACCGACGAACAGCGCACGTTGCTCCAACAGGACATCCATCGAAACGGCGACCGTCCCACGGCCTCCGCGTGGCCCAAGCCACTGGGAACCGCCGCCTACCACGGGCTCGCTGGCGAGATCGTGCGCAAGATCGAGCCGGAGTCGGAGGCCGACCCCTCGGCGCTCATGGTGCAGTTCATGGTCGCCACCGGGATCGCCTGCGGGCGCAATCCCTACTTCACCGTCGAGGCGACCCGCCACGGCCTGAACGAGTTCGCCGTGGTCGTCGGCGACACCTCCAAGGGCCGCAAGGGGACCGGATATGACCGGGTGATCCAGCCGATCGCGATGGCGGATGAGTCATTCGGGCTGCGGTGCGTCTCCGGCCTCTCAAGCGGCGAGGGATTGATCTGGGAGGTGCGCGACCAGCGAACCATCCGGCGAAAGGCCAAGAAGTCCGAGGAGTCCCAGGCCGACGAGGAGGGCTACGTCACCGAGGTGGAGGACGAAGGCGTCCTCGACAAGCGCTTATTGGTGTATGAGTCCGAGCTCGCCTCGGTCCTGGCGGTCCTCGAGCGATCCGGCAATACGCTCGCCTCGAAGCTGCGAGATGCATGGGACGGCCGTGACCTGAGCGTCAAGGCCAAGAACTCGCCACTGGCGGCCACCGGCCCCCACATCGGCATCGTCGCCCACATCACCGCGGAGGAGCTTCGCCGCCGGCTGACGGGGACCGATGCCGCGTCGGGCTACGGCAACCGGCACCTGTGGGTCTGCTCGAAGCGCTCGAAGCTCCTGCCGCGCGGCGGCAAGCCGATCTCATGGGGGCCCCTCGTCAACGAACTGGCGGCGGCGATCGGGGGCGCCAAGCAACTCGGGGAGATCGACTTCAACGCCGAGGCCGGCGAGCTGTGGGACGCCGAATATGCGCGCCTCTCGGCCGGCGGGGTGGGGCTATCCGGCGCGGTGGCCTCGCGCGCCGAGGCACACACCCGGCGCCTGGCGACGATCTACGCCGTCCTCGACCACCTCCGCGAGGTCCAAGTCGCGCACCTGCGTGCTGCGCTTGAGATCTGGCGCTATTGCGAGGACTCCTGCCGGTTTCTATTCGGCGGGCGAACCGGCAACCCGATCGCGGACACGATCCTGTCCACGCTCTGCCGCGAGCCGAAGGGGATCACCCGAACGGCGATCCGCGACCTCTTTGGCCGCAACGTCGGCGGCAACGAGATCGACCTCGCGCTGACCGAACTGGTGAGCCGGGGACTCGCCTACATGGAGAATGAGGAAACCGGGGGCCGGCCGGCTGAACGGTGGTTCGCGGTCCTCGAAGGGGAGAGCCGATGAACACCCGAGGGACGGCAGAGGCCCTCCGCCTCCGCCTGGGCCGACAGGCTCGCCGCTGGTATGAGCGTTCGTTACGCGACCACTTTCCCGACTCGACCTGGACCGTCCGAATCGCCGGGGAAAACGAAGGGTCGAGCGACGTAATCGCGCCGGCCCTGCCGGGGAACATCGAGGGGCGGGTCGTCAAACCAGACGATATGGATGCGACTCGCTGAGGCGCCTTGCCAGCTCTCCCAACCCGGCGCCAGGTCCGGCCCCTTGTACCCGTTCGCGCGATAACGCCTGTTGTAGTGAATCGTGCACCAGCCAAACGAGTGGGCGGGGGCATCGCAACCATCCTCACCGCAGGCGACGCTTGGCTTGTCGAGATACGGGCGCACAAAGACAGCTTGGATCAGGCTCGCCAAGGCGTCCCGCTGCTCGGAGATGGAGAGGGAGTCGAAGTGCTCGCGCATGGGTAGCAGCTGCTCCAAGTTTCCGTTACGGCGCAGAACCTCATCTCGCCGAGCTTCCTTGGCCTCTGCATTGACGCGACGAGCCTCCAGGCCGGCGAGATATGCCTGGCGACCCGCCGCGCGCTCGGCCTCGCGGTCGCTGGCATAGGTATCCAGTTCCGCCCTTGCCGCCTTGGCCTCTGCATTGACCCGTTCAAGCTCGGCGTTTTTCGTCGACGCCAGAGCATCAATCCTGGGCAGTTCGGCGAACACCTGCTCGACCACGAAGGCGTCGAGGCCGACGTAGTTTGTGCCGTCGTGTGTCCTCGCCCTGATCGTCGTGGGGTGTGGGCAGTCGCGTGCGACGGCCTGCCTCCGGCATTGATAGGCCGGGGCGGGCGGGGTGCCAGCCTGCCTTGCCGAGAGCATCGTGTATCTGCAAGAGGCACACCTAACGAGGCCCCGCAAAAGCACGCCGTTCGACTCCGCAGAGGGGGCGCGGCGGGCGCCACGCTGACCCTGCACCGCATGGAATGTCGCCGGGTCAATCAGAGGGGGGTGGGCGCCGTCGAGGGTGGACCCGCTCATCTTGTCGTGGAGTCGGCCCAGGTAGACCTCGTTCCCCATCACCCTCTGGACCACTGAAATCGTCCACGGCTTACCCCTTGGAGTGAGGGGGCAGGCGTCGTGCAGCCAACCACGGATCGTCCCGAGAGAGTCGCCAATGGCACGACGCTGGAACATCTCGGCCACTATCGGCGCATAGACCGGATCAGGCTCTAGGCCACCGTCCTCACGGCGGAGGTATCCAGCCGGCGGTCGCGCTCCAAGGTGAACCCCGCGCTGAGTCGCACGCGCACGGGCCGTGGACCAGCTATCGCTGATCCGCTCAAGCTCAAACTGCGCGATGGACAGCATCATGTTCAGGACCAAGCGCCCATTCGCGGTCGAGATGTCGAAATTGTCCGCGACTGAGGCAAACAGGGCACCCTTGTCCTGAATCCGCTTTATCAGTTCAAGCGAGCCGACCAGGGTTCGCCCGAACCTGTCCAGCTTGGCGACGACGACGCCGCCCGTCTCGCCGGCCTCGATCCGGCGCATGACCTCGTTCAGCATCGGGCGGTTAGTGGTGCCGCCGGAAACGTCGAGCTCCTCAAAGACCTTGCCGATCTGGTGCTTTTGGGAGCGCGCCCAGGCTTCAATGCGTTCGCGCTGGTCGGTCGGGCTGATGAATGACTCGCCAGAGCGCCCGTGAACGTCGGACACTCGGACATAGGCGTCGAGTTGCATGGTGGACCTTCCTAGCTCGGGACGGGAGGGGAACTTTGGTCGTTTGGTCGTAACGCCTCTCGTCGATTCGACCCCGTCTAAACGAGGGGTTGATATAAAAGTCTACTAGTTAGATGTCTACAGGCTGCCGGCTGGGTCGCGCGTCAACGACGCCGTGCAGCGCGCCGGCGGCCCCACCGCTCGGGCGGAGGTCGAGGGGCTCAACCTCGCAGCGCGGCTCACCGACGGGCAGCAGATTGTCATGCCCAGCAGGGCCGCAGGCCCTGCTGGGGTGGTTGCAGGCTCGGGTGACGCCGGGACGATGGACGCACCCATCGGCCTGGGCACCGCGACGGTCGAGGAGCTCGACACGATCGAGGGGATCGGGCCGGTGACCGCCGAGAAGATCATCGAGTTCCGCGATCAGCACGGCGGCACCTCGTCTGTCGACCAGCTCGACCAGATCGACGGCATCGGCCCGGCGACCATGGACGCCCTCCGCACCCGGCTCCAGCCATAGCCGGGCTCCGGACATGGCATCGCTCGTGAAGCACGGCGGGATCGCCTGGCGCTTCGCCGTGCTCGGCGGCGCCACCGCCGGGCTGGCGCTGTCGCCGGCGGTCCCCGTGGGGAGCGCGGACATCGCCAGGCCGATGCTCGCCCTCGGGCTGGCCGCCGGGGCCGGCCTGGTCGTCGCCCGTCCGGGCGACCGCGGCGCGGCGCCCGGCGCCTGGCTGGCGCTCCTCGCCCTCGCTGCGGCGGCCTCCGGGCTGGCCGTGGGCGCTCTTCGCCTGGCGGCGATCGACCGCGGCGCCTTCCACGGACCGGTCGGGCAGCCGACGACGGCGCGGGGATTCGTGACCGCGGTGCCGCGCCGATCGCAGGGCCAGGTGCGGGTCCGGATTCAGACCGCCGACGGCCGCCTCGCGGTCGAGTCGCCGGAGCCGGTTCCCGACCTTCCGATTGGCCGCCAGGTGAAGGCCACCGGGACGCTTCGAGATCCCGCGCCCTGGGAGGCTGGCTACCTGGCGCGCTACGGCATCCGCCAGGTGCTCGCCGCCGAGCGGCTGCGGCTCACCGGCCGGCGGCGCGGCGGTCCCGCGGCGCTCATCGATCACGTCCGCGATCGGGCCGAGGTCGCCCTCGGAAGCGGGACCCCGGAGCCGGAGGCGACGCTCCTGCGGGGCTTCGTGCTGGGCGAGGACGACCGCATCGACCCGGCCACCGTCGACGACTTCAAGCGCAGCGGGCTCGCCCACCTACTTGCCGTCTCAGGACAGAACGTGATCCTGCTCGCCCTGCTGGCGATGCCGCTGCTGGCGCTCCTGGGAATCCCGGTCCGCGCCCGTCTCCTCTGTGTTCTGGCGTTGATCGCGATCTACGTGCCGCTCACCGGCGCGGGCCCCTCGATTCAGCGCGCCGGAGTGATGGGCGCGGCGGGGGTCGTCGCCGCCCTCGCGGGACGGCCGCGTTCGCGCTGGTACGCGATCCTGCTCGCCGCCTTCGTCACGCTGGCGATCAACCCGCGGGCGAGCGGCGACGCCGGCTGGCAGCTCAGCTTCGCCGCCGTGATCGGGATCCTGCTCTGGGCGGGACCGATTCGCGACCGCCTCCTCGGGCCACTTGGACACAGCGGCGATCGGGAGCGCGTCGTCGGCTGGCGGCGGGGCCTCGCCGAGGGCGCAGGGGTGACGATCGCCGCGACGCTCTCCACGGCCCCGCTGATGGCTCACGATTTCGGGGCGGTCTCACTCGCCTCTTTGCCCGCGAACCTGCTCGCGCTGCCCGCGGTGGCGCCGCTGATGTGGCTGGGGATGCTGGCCGCGCTCGTCGGCCAGCTGCCCTGGCTCCCGGTGCAGCCGCTGACCGGCCTCGCGGGCCTGCTCGCCGCCTACGTCGCCCAGGTCGCCCGCTGGCTCGGCTCGCCGGGGTGGGCGACGGCAAGCGTCCCGCTCGCCGGCCCAGCCGAGGTACTGGCCGCGTACATTGCACTCGCCCTGGCTCTCTGGGTCGTGCTCGGCTGGGCGCGCCGCCGGACGGGCTTGAGAAGGCCGTCGGCCCGCCCCAGGACCCTCGTCCTGGCGATCTGCCTCGGGGTCTCGAGCCTGGCGATCGCCGGCCTGCGGTGGTCGGGTGGGACGACCGCCAAGCCCGCGGCCGGGCTGCGCGTGGTCGTGCTCGACGTGGGCCAGGGCGATGCGATCCTGCTCGACCCGGCTGACGGCGAGCCGGTGCTGGTGGACGGCGGCCCACCGGGCGCTGACCTGCGCCGCCAGCTCGAGGACGAGGGAGTCTCGGGCCTTGCGGCTGCGGTCGTCACCCACGACCAGTCCGACCACGCCGGCGGGATCGCGGATCTTGTCGGCTCGTTCCCGGTCCACCGGCTGCTCTACGGGGAGCGCGGCCCGGACCTGATCCGGGATGCCCGCTCCGCCGGCGTCCGGGCGATGCCGATCGCCGAGGGATCGGAGGTCGATTCGGGGAGCCTGCGGATCGAGGTGCTGTGGCCGCCGCGGGCGCTGCTGGAAGGGGCTCCGCCGGACGATCTCAACCAGGCGGCGTTGGTCCTCCTCGCTCGCTGGCGGCGCTTCGGCATGCTCCTCACCGCTGATGCCGAGGCCGAGTCGGTGCCGATCGATGCCGGGCCGATCGAGGTGCTCAAGGTGGCCCATCACGGCTCAGAGGACGCCGGCCTCGATGCGCTGCTCGACCGCATTGTGCCGCGTCTCGCGGTGATCTCCGTGGGAGCCGACAACCCCTACGGCCATCCGAGCGCCGCCACGCTCGCCACCCTCGCCGAGCACCAGATCCCGACCCTCCGCACAGACGAGCGAGGCGAGGTGACGATTAGCGTCAGACGGGGTGGTTGGCGGGTCGAGACGGAGGACGGATGAGCGCCTGCGGCTGGCGGGGACGGAAGAGCGCCCGGCGCGTCTTCGCGCTACCGTGGTGGGCGTTGGAAGCCTCGTCATTGGGTCAAGGGAGGACCCGTGTCGCCTGGCGAGTGGTGGGGGTACTGCTGGCGCCCGTGCTCGCCTTCGGCTGTGCGGTGATGCTCGTCGCGATGAGCGACATCGGCGGCACCCCGACCTGCGAAGAGCTCAAGGCGGCGAACTCGGCCGGCGAGTGCTTCAGCGGCTCGTCCCTTCAGAAGGGGATCACCCTCGGCCTCGGTTGGCCGAGCGGCGCGCTTGCGGGTGTCGCGGCACTGGCGGCCCTGGCCTTCGTGATCACGGGGCGGCGTGGCCGGCTGGCCCTCCAGCTCGCCGCCTTGGCGGTCGTCCTCGGCGGGCTCAGCATCCTGATCGGCACCGTCTGACCATCGAGCACGGCTCCGCGGGACCCGCTGCGAGGCGCGCTCCAAGAGGTGGCCGCGCCTGTGAATACACTCGGCGGCCATGTCGAGCACCACAGGCAAGAGCGCGATCAAGCCCGCCTACCTGATCGCCGGCACCGACGAAGGAAAGATCGACGCGGCGCTGTCCCGCCTGCGGTCTCGAGCGGAGCGCGAGGGCGGTCCCGGCGCGCTGGAGAGCTTCACACCCGCCGCCGGCCCCCAGGCGCCAGACGCCGACGCGCTGATCGCCGCGATCCCCTCGATGTCGCTGATGGCATCTCGGCGCTACCTGCTGGCCGATGGCGTCGAGCGGTGGACGGCAAAGCAAGCTGAGGCGGTGATGGGCGAGCTCGGCACGCTGCCGCCGGACCTCACCGTGGTGTTGGTCGCCCGGGAGCTGCCGCCGAAGACGAGGTCGCCCAAGGGCATCGCCGAGGCCGTCGAGGCCGCTGGCGGCGACGTGCTCCGCTACCAGGCGCCCAAGGCGCGCGAGCTGCCCGCCCGGCTCGTCGCCGAGGCGAGCCAGCGCGGCTACCGGCTGGAGCCCGCGGCGGCGCGGCTCCTGGTCGAGCGCCTGGGGGAGAGCACGCTGCGACTGGCCAACGAGCTCAAGCGGCTTGCGCTGTGGGCCGAGCCGGAGGGAGAGGTGACGGTTGCCGACCTCGAGGCGATGGTGGCCGACACCTCCGAGGAGGCTGCCTGGACCCTCTCGGATGCGATCGTCGCCCGTGACCCGGATACGGCCCTACGCTCCGCGGAACGCCTCGTCGCCCAGGGCGAGGCGGTCACACCGCTCGTCTACCAGGCGGCGCGACGGCTGCGCGAAGCCCATGGCGCCCTCCTCGAGCTGGAGGCGGGGAGCTCGCAGAAGGAGGTCGAGGCAAGACTCAGGATGCACCCCTATGCGGCGAAGATGCTGTTGCGACGCCTGCGGGGAGCCTCGCCCGCCGACCTTCGCGCCGCCACCGGTGCGATCGCCGATCTGGAGTGGTGGACCCGTGGCGGCTCCGAGTACCCGGACGACGTGGCGCTGACGCTCGCGGTGCGGCGAGCAGCCGGCGTCGGCGCCGGTGCGGGCTGAGATCCCGGCGCGCCGCAGCGAGCCAGCGGCGGCCGCGCCCGACTCTACCCGGCGGCGCGAGTCAGCAGGCGGGCGGCGCGAGTCTTCTTGCGGGCGCCGTTGTTCGAGTGCAGCGCGCCCTTCTGGACCGCCTTGTCGATCCGCGAGACGAGTTGGCGGTGCTCCTCGGTGATCGTGGAGGCATCGCCCGACTCCACGGCGCGCTCGAAGCGCCGGAAGTGCGTCTTGACGGCGCTCTGCAGGCGGCGGTTCTCGAGCCGTTCGCGTTGGGAGCGGTGGATGCGCTTGCGCTGTGAGGCGATGTTGGCCATCGGGCGACCGGCCACTATAACTATTGCCTGGGCGCCGGAGAGGAGCCCGGCAGGCTGATGGAGGGCGGGGAGCTCCACCAACGCAAGGACGACGAACGCCGAGCCCGCGAGCGCCTATACGGCGAGCGCCGGCTGGACCCGGGTCCGGTGGACGTGGCCGCGGCCGAGGAGCCCGGCACAGAGGCGCTGACCGCCGTCGGCGAGTCCTCGCAGGCGCGCGCCGGTCGTCTGGCCCGCTCGACGGCCTTCTTCTCGTTCGCCACGAGCCTGTCGCGGATCGCCGGGCTGGTGCGCGAGATCGTCGCCGCCAGCTACTTCGGCGTCAAGGGGCCGATGTCGGCGTTCACGATCGCCTTCCAGGTACCCAACCTGGTCCGGAGCCTGTTTGCCGACGCGGCGATCCAGGCCGCGTTCGTACCGGTCTTCACCGAGCAACTGGAAAAGGGAAACAGGCGCGAGGCGTTCCGGCTCGCCTCCACGCTGATCTTCCTCGTCGCGTTGATCCTGGGCGCGATTACCGCCCTGCTCATCCTCTTGGCGCCGGTGGTGATGCCGCTGTTCGTGCCGGACAAATACGGAGCGGTCACCGACCTCACCGTGGGCCTCTCGCGCGTTCTCTTTCCCATCCTGGCCTTGCTTGGCGTTACTGGGATGGTGGTGGGCATCCTCAACAGCTACGACCGCTTCGGGGTGTTCGCGATCTCGCCCTTCTTCTGGAACGTGGCGATCATCGCCGTCCTCGTCGGGCTCGCGCCCGCGTTCCCGGAGGACAAGGAGATCTACGCCTACGCGATCGGAGTGCTGGTCGGGACCGTGATCCAGCTCGCGATGCCGGCTTTCGATCTGCGCAACACCCCCTTCGGTCTGCGACGTGCCCTGACCGCGCCGTTCCGCGTTCGAAGGGCCGACTGGCGTGATTCGACCGTGCGTCGCGTGCTGCTGTTGATGCTGCCGGTGACGCTCAGCCTCGGGCTGATCAACTTCAACCTGTTGATCAACAGCACCGTCGGGTTCCTCGTGTCCGAGAGCGCGCCCGCCGCGATCGACAAGGCGTTCCGTATCTACATGCTGCCGCAGGGCATCTTCTCGGTTGCAGTGACCACGGTCCTCTTCCCAACCCTTGCTCGGCTCGCGGCGCGGCGGGACTTCGAGGACCTGCGGGCGACGATGGCCAACGGCATGCGCCAGATCGTGCTCCTGCTGATCCCGGCCGCGGCAGCGATCCTGGTCCTCTCGGAGCCGATGGTGCGCCTCGTCTACCAGCGCGGTGAGTTCGGTTCCGACGCGACCGCACTGGTCTCGACCGCGCTCTTCTGGTTTGCCTTCTCGCTCCCCTTCAACGGCCTCTTCCTGCTCCTGACGCGGACCTTCTTCAGCCTCCAGCGCCCCTGGGTCCCGACCGCGATCTCAGGCATCAATCTGGCAATCACCGCCGTCGCGGCCCTGGCGCTCTATGGGCCCTTCGGCGTCGGCGGGATCGTTGCCGCGACCGTGATCGCGACCGCCGCCAGCGTGCTCGCCCAGACGGTGGTGCTGCGCCGCCAGCTCGGCCGGCTCGAGCTTGGGCGCCTTTTATGGACAACCACCCGCGTAAGCGTCGCCGCGGCGGCACTCGCGGCGGCTAGCTACGGCGTCTGGGACGTGCTCGATCAGGCGCTCGGCCGCGGGCTGGAGGGTCAGATCGTGTCGCTGTCCGGGGGCCTCGCGGTGGGCGCCGCGGTCTACGCCACAGCGATCACGCTGCTCCGGATCCCGGAGGCGGAGCAGATCTGGCGCCTCTTCCGCCGCCGCAACGCCTGAGCCAGCTCCGACGCACCGCCCGCCATACTCAACCGCCCGCCATGAACCGCATCCGCAACTTCTCGATCATCGCCCACATCGACCACGGCAAGTCGACGCTGGCCGACCGGCTGCTGGAGTTGACCGGGACCGTCGGCGTCGAGCACCGGCCGCAGCTCCTCGACTCGATGGAGCTCGAGCGCGAGCGCGGGATCACGATCAAGGCGCAGGCGGTGCGGGTCTCGTACCGGGCCCGCGATGGCGTGACCTACCACCTGCACCTGATCGACACCCCCGGGCACGTGGACTTCTCGTACGAGGTCTCGCGCAGCCTCGCCGCCTGCGAGGGGGCGCTGCTGGTCGTCGACGCCGCCCAGGGCGTCGAGGCGCAGACGGTCGCCAACAGCTACGCGGCGGTCGAGGCTGGGCTGGAGCTGATCCCGGTGCTCAACAAGGTCGATCTGCCGAGCGCCGAGCCGGAGCGGGTGGCGGCCGAGATCACCGACCTGGTCGGCGGCGATCCGGACGAGGTGCTGCGGATCTCGGCCAAGACGGGCGAGGGCGTCGAGCAGGTGCTGGAGGCGATCGTCGCCCGCATCCCGCCGCCGCGGGGTGACCCGGAAGCTCCACCTCGGGCGCTGATCTTCGACTCCGAGTTCGACCCCTATCGGGGGGTGGTCGCGTACGTCCGCCTCGTGGACGGCGCCTTCGACAAGGGCGAGCGGATCACGGCCATGCAGGGGGGGACCGAGGCCGAGATCGACGAGATCGGCTTCTTCGTACCGGAGATGCGACCAGCGCAGGGGATGGGCGCGGGGGAGGTGGGCTATGTGATCACCGGGATCAAGGACGTCGCCCGGCTGCGAGTCGGCGACACGCTGACCTCAAGGCAGCGGCCGGCGTCAGAGCCGCTCACCGGCTACCGCGAGGTGAAGCCGATGGTCTTCTGCGGCCTGTTCCCGATCGACACCGATCGCTACGAGGACCTGCGTGACGCGCTCGACCGCCTGGCGCTGAACGACGCCGCGCTCAGCTACGGGCCCGAGACCTCCGAGGCCCTGGGCTTTGGCTTTCGCTGCGGCTTTCTGGGCCTACTGCACATGGACATCGTCCGCGAGCGGCTGGAGCGCGAGTACGGCCTCGAGTTGCTGGCTACCACTCCCAACGTCCGCTACGAGGTCGTGCTGCGGGGCGGCGAGCGAGTCGAGGTGCGAAGCCCTGGCGCGATGCCCGATCCGGCGGCGATCGAGCAGGTCCTCGAGCCGTACATCCGGGCGACGTTGATCGCGCCGGCCGGCTACGTGGGAGCGGTGATGGAGCTCTGCCAGGGCCGGCGCGGCGCCCACGTCGACATCCACTACCTGTCGCCGGAGCGGGTCCAGCTCCGCTACGACCTGCCGCTGGCCGAGATCGTGCTCGACTTCTACGACCAGCTGAAGTCGAGGACCGCCGGCTACGCGTCGCTCGACTACGAGCAGATCGGCAACCGCGCCTCAGATCTGGTGAAGCTCGACGTGCTGCTCGCCGGGGAGCGGGTGGACGCGCTGTCGGTGATCGTCCACTCCGATGACGCCTACAAGGCGGGCAAGGCGCTGGTCGAGCGGCTGCAAAGGACGATTCCTAGGCAGCTGTTCGACGTGCCCGTGCAGGCCGCGGTCGGCTCGAGGGTGCTTGCCCGCGAGACCGTCAAAGCCCTGCGCAAGGACGTGACCGCGAAGCTCTATGGTGGCGACGTGACCCGCAAGCGGAAGCTGCTGGAGAAGCAGAAGGCGGGCAAGAAGCGGATGAAGCAGGTGGGCCGTATCGAGGTTCCGCAGGAGGCCTTCCTGTCGGTGCTGGAGCTAGATGAGTGACCCCACGGCATCACTCATCTGATGGAGGAAAGTAGCGATGGAGGAAAGTAGGCAGCGGGAGCTGGCGGAGCTCGCGCGCCGGGGCATCGATGCTTACAACCGCGGCGACATCGAGACGGTGCTCGAGCAGCTCCACGAGGACGTCGAGGTCTACACGCCGCCAGAGCTGCCGAACGCAGGAACCTACCGCGGCCACGACGGCTTCCTGCGGTGGGCAGCTGAGTGGAGCGAGGCGTGGGAGGAGTTCCGGCTCGAGTTGGAGCGCATCGACTTCGTCGGTGAGCACTACGAAGTGGTCACCGTGCGCCAGTTTGGGCGAGGGGCCGGGAGCGGGGTCGAGGTCGAGATGCGGATCGCCCAGCTCTACGAGGTTCACGACGACAAGGCGACGCGGGTCCACTACTACCCCGATCGCGAGACGGCGCTCGCGGCCGCCCAGCGCCTCAGCCGCGAGGCCGATCAGTCGGCGGAGAGCGCTTAGAATCCCCGCGCCGTGAGCGTGAAGACGGAAGCAATCGGAAAGGAATGGCCGCCCGCCTCGTTCGAGGTCGAGGCGGCGAAGATCGACCAGTACGCGAACGCCGTGGGTGAGGACAACCCCGTCTACCACGACTCCGAGGCCGCGAAGGCCGCCGGCTTTCGCGATCTGGTGGCGCCGCCGATGTTCTGCGTCGTCTACAGCGCCCCGGCGCTGGGGCCAGCCATCCTCGATCCCGAGGTCGGGATCAACCTCCCGGTGATGGTCCACGGCGGCCAGGAGTTCGAGTGGGGAGAGCCGGTGTGCGCGGGCGATCTGGTCACCACCACCGCGACCTGCAAGGAGATCTACGAGCAGGACGGCAGGGGCTTCTACGTGTTCGAGTCGGTATCCACCAACCAGGAGGGCGAGGAAACGGTTCGCGGCATCTGGACCGACATCGTCCGCGGAGTCTGATCGGAGGCACCTATGAGCGACTTCAAGCAGGGTGACTCACTGCCGGAGCTGAGGGTCACCCCCGACGCCGGCCTGACCAAGCGCTATGCGGAGGCGTCGGGCGACCCGAATCCGATCCACACGGATCCCGAGTTCGCTCAATCGGTCGGGCTGCCCGGAGTGATCCTCCACGGCCTGTACTCGATGGCGCAGGTCGCGCGCGCCCATACGGAAGCCGCCGCCGGCGACCCCCGAGCCCTGAAGCGGCTCTCGGTGCAGTTCCGCGGCATGGGGTTCCCGGAGCAGGAGATCGTCGTCACGACGACGGTCAAGGAGGCGGGAGACGGCCGCCTGGTCACCGATACGGTCGCCGCCCAGGGAGACAACCGGATCATCCGCAACGCCGAGGCGGAGCTGGAGCTGGACCAGGCCCACTAGATGGTTGATTCCAAGTGCGTATCCGGTTCGTTCCGTCTGAGCCGGTTCCTA
>JBBPIL010000037.1:0-23771 GCA_038040365.1 Actinomycetota bacterium | reverse complement strand
AAGGCGCCTACCGGAATCGAACCGGTGTAAACGGCTTTGCAGGCCGCTGCGTAGCCACTCCGCCAAGGCGCCGTGCAGGGCTAGCGTAGCGAGCGTCGTGGCGAACCCGCCGGGGCTGTGGTGGCGCTCGATAGGGTCCGCTCTCGTGGTCGAGGTGGAGCCGGCACGCGTCGATGGGATCGCCTATCGCGAGGCGGCGCCGGCCCAACACTCCGACCTGGTCCCGGCACTCTGCCTGCACGGCTTTCCGGAGACCTCGTTCATGTGGCGATACGTGATTGCCGCCCTTGCCGAGTCGGGACGGCGCGCCGTCGCACCAGACCTCCCCGGCTTCGGCGACTCGCCGCCGGACCCGCCTGGCACTTGGGAGCGCCAGGTCGAAGCGGTCGAGTGCTTTCGGATGGGGCTCGGCCTCGAGCGAGTGGCACTCGTGGTCCACGACTGGGGAGGCCTGATCGGCCTGCGCTGGGCGTGCGAGCACCCCGAGGCGGTTGCCGCCCTGGTGATCTCCAATACCGGGTTCTTCCCGGACGGGAGGTGGCACGGGATGGCGCGGGCACTCCGCACCGAGGGCGAGGGCGAGGGGATGGTTGCGGCAATGACTCGCGACGGCTTCGGCCAGATGCTGGCGGCGATCTCGCGGGGCATGGACAAGGTTGTCGCCGACGAGTACTGGAAAACCCTTACGACCGAGGACGGCAGGCAGGGCATCCTCGAGCTCTATCGCTCCGGAGACTTCGAGAAGCTCGAGCCATACGAGGGGAAGCTCGCCGCGTTGGGCGTTCCGACCCTCCTGCTGTGGGGGGAGAACGACCTCTTCGCCCCAGTTGCCGGCGCGCACCGCTTCGAGCGCGAGATCCCGGGCGCGAAGCTGGTCGTGATCGAGGGCGCCGGCCACTTCGTGTACGCGGACGAGCCGCGACGCAGCGCGCGGGAGGTGGTCGAGTTCCTCGCCGAGAGCGGCGTCTGAGGAAGCGGCTGGTCAACACGGCTTGCCCGTTCAGAGCAAGGCCGCCCGTGAGAGCCTTCATCATTCGACGTCGTGGACGACTAGCAGGGAGGACCCGATGCCCAACATCTTCGAGCCGGACTTCGACGAGCCCCGTGAGCACCCGGGCTTCGGCTGTCGTCGCGCACGCATCGGCCGCCAGGCCGGCGCCCAGCGGCTCGGCGCGAGCGTCTGGGATGTGCCTCCCGGCGAGGCCGCGTACCCGTACCACTTTCACTACGTCGAAGAGGAGCTCCTGTTCGTCCTCTCCGGCAGTCCGTCGCTGCGCACGCCGGACGGCTGGCGCGACCTGGTGCCCGGGGAGGCCGTGTCTTTTCCCGTCGGCGAGGCCGGGGGGCACCAGCTCGTGAACCGAACCGACGAAACGGTCCGCCTGCTCGTCGTCAGCCCGAGCGGCGTGCCCGAGATCTGCGTCTATCCGGACAGCGGCAAGATCGGCGTGTACGAGGGCCTGCCCGAAGTTGGCGGTCTGCGCGAGCTCTACCGGCGCTCAGATGCCGTCGACTATTACGAGGGCGAGGAGGCGCCTCCGCTCTAAAGCTCGCGCCTTGGGCCGGCCGAGCAAAAAACAGGCCCCCGCCTAAGACGGGGGCCTGTTGAACCGTCTCTGGGCTTGAGGTGGCCCAGTTACTCCTCGTCGAGCTCGCTACCGACGACGTTGAAGCTGCGATCGAGCTGCACGTCGACCTGGCTACCGTCGTTGAGCGAGACCTCTACCTCGTAGTAGCTCTCCTCGTCGCCGACCTCGGTGTCGGTGACCTGACCGCCGCCCGTGTGCTGGAGCGCCGCGGCGCTGGCCTGGTCGAGGGCGCTACCGCCGATCGCCTGATCGGGACCCTCGTTGGCCTCCTGGCTCTCGGCTGGCGCGGCGGACTGCGTGGCCGCATTCGCGGGCGGCTGCTGGGATGAGTCGTTACTGCTCCCAGCCGCGCCGGCGATCGCCGCGCCGCCGATGGCGAGTGCGGCAACGGCCGCCATCGCCGCAGCTACTCCCTTGATCTTGTTCGTCATCTTGCTGTTCCTTTCCTAGTCGGATTTGACCTTGTGAGGCAAGGTAGGAACGACGCGTGAGATGACGGTGAAACCACCTGAAATGTTTCCTAAAGGCTGAATCGGGTCGAAGCAGCGACTGGGCGGCAGAATCGGCGGTCAACACTTTCGGGGGCGGGTCCGCTCGTCGACCTTCCGCCTGGCGCTGGCGGCGGCGCTGGTCAGGCGGCTCGACCCTTGGGTGTCGGGGACCGCGACTTCTCGCCCTCCACGGCCGACCACGATCACTTCCGCGCGGGCCCGCCGCCGCCGTTTCCGGGTGGTCACAGCCAGGTCATTTGACCCTCCTACTCTGGCCGCCGTCGACTCAAACCAACGAAAGGAAGGCGACATGAAGAACAAGATCAAGCGAACGATCGCAGCCGTCGCGGCCCTGGCTGCCCTCGCCCTGGGTGGCGCGGCAATCGCAGGAGCGGCCTCCGGCGGATCGGATGGAACCGGGCAGGTGGCCGCTGCAACGCAAGCGAACGAGACCAGCGAGCCGGAAGGGACCGAGGTCCCCGGCGACGATGGCCCGGGCGGCCACGCGGATGAGCCGCAAAACCCGAATGCGGATCATCAGTTCCAGGGCAAGGAGTAGCCCGGCGGCGTAGACGCACCCTCCTCTCGAGGGATGAGCGGCCCCGCTTCGGCGGGGTCGCTCTTTTGTTGGGATCGCCACCGCGCTGAACACGCGGTTTAGACGCGCGCCGTCTTCAGCGGATCGGCGGGATGAGCGGTGGACCGGCGCCTCAGGTAGGAGCTCGTGTCAGCGCTGCGAAGCGCCGGGGGGGAAGGACCGGAAGCGTCAGGACAATCGTTGCGCCCGCGCCCTCCCCGGCGACGATCCGAGCCTCGCCGCCGTGGGCCCTCGCGGTGGCTTGCACGATCGCCAGGCCGAGCCCCGCCCCTCCGCGAGAGCGCGCACCATCGGGACGCGTGAAGCGCTCGAACGCCCGGCCAACGAAGTCCGCGGGGAAGCCGGGGCCGCTGTCGGAGACGGAGAGCGCGAGCGAATCGCCGTCTCGGCTCGCACCCACGACCACTGCTCCGTCGCCATGGCGAAGCGCATTGTCGATCAGGTTGCCGACCGCCTGGCGGATGCGAACCGGATCCACGTTCGCCACGAGGCCGATCGGGGCATTGAGCTGGATAGCTCGTCCCCCAGCGTCCGCCGCGTCGCGGTAGCGCTCGATCACCGCGTCGAGGAGCTCTCGGAGATCGGTCGGCTGGGGCTTCACCGGCACGCGGCCATCCTCCGACCGCGCGATCAGCAACAGGTCCTCGGCCAGCGATGCGAGCTGGTCAACCTCCTCGACCGCGGTTCTCAGAGCCGCTCCCACGTCCTCGTCATAGCCGCTGCCCCTGAGCGTGACCTCGAGCTCGGCCTTGAGTACGGCAAGCGGAGTGCGCAGCTCGTGGCTCGCGTCGGCGACGAAGGCGCGCTCGCGCTCGAACGACCCCTCGAGGCGAGCGAGCATTGCGTTGAGCGTCTCGCCCAATCGGCGAATTTCGTCGTCCGCCTGCGGAAGCGGCAGTCTCTCCCCGCTTCGCGAAAGGGTTACCTGCTCGGCGCGGCGTCTCATCGCGTCGACCGGGGCGAGGCCAAAGGACGCCAGCAGGTACCCGGCACCCGAGGCGAGCAGAATCGCAAGCGGCCCGCCGATGGCGAAGGCCCCCACGAGGCCGTCGAGCGCCTCGTCGCGATCGCTGATCGAGCTCCCCACCATGACCACGAGGCGCATGTCCTGCGCGGAGACCGGCCGGGCGAGAAGTCGCGCCTGCCCCTCGATCCCGCTCACCTCCCGGCTGTCGAGGATCTCCGGTGATCGCAGGGCTCGAATCTCGGCTGGATCCAGCGCCGGCCGGGTCGCTCCCGGAGTCGAGTCGAGGACCCCGCCGTCGGCGCGGAGGACCTGCGCGAAGCTCTCCTCAGAGGCAGCAAGCCGTCCCGAGCCACCCTGCCCAAGGCCGGAGTCCGCTTGAGCGACGAGGGCCGCAACGTCGTCGGCACGCGAGCGCAGGCCGCTGTCGATCGTCCGATCGAGACCGGACTCGACTCGCAGGTAGACGAACAGGCCGGTGAGGGCCACGACGACACCCATCGCGAGGGCGAAAGCCGCGGTCAGGCGGATGCGGATCGGCAAACGGCCGATGTTCACTCCGCTCTTCGCAGGCGATAGCCGGCGCCACGGACGGTCTCGATTGACTCGACGCCGAACGGGCGGTCGAGCTTCTCTCGCAGGTGCCGGACGGCGGAGTCGACGACGTTGGAACGATTCTCGTAGTCGTAGTCCCAGGCGTGCTCGAGAAGCTGGTAGCGCGACAGCACTGCGCCGGGCCGGCGCATGAAGGTCTCGAGCACCGCGAACTCACGCGAGGAGAGATGGATCTCGTGCTCCGCCCTCCAGACTTGACGCGTTGCCGGGTCCATGCGTAGATCGCCGACCTCGATCAGCGTTGGACGCTCGACCGGGCCTCGTCGCGAAAGCGCGCGAAGCCGCGCCAAGAGCTCGGCGAACGAGAAGGGCTTGGTCAGGTAGTCATCGGCGCCTCCATCGAGCCCCGCGACCCGGTCTTCGACGCTATCGCGGGCGGTCAGCATCAAGACCGGCGACCAGACCCCGTCCTCGCGCAGGCGCCGGCAGGTCTCGAAGCCGTCCATCCCCGGCAGCATCACGTCGAGGATGATCCCGTCGTACTCGGTGGAGCCCGCCATCCAGAGGACGTCTTCCCCCTTTACCGCAACGTCGGCGGCGATCGCCTCGTTGCGAAGCCCGCGCCGGATCACCGCGGCGAGCTTCACGTCGTCCTCGACCACAAGCACCCTCATGCCGCGAACTCTGGACCCTCCAGATGACGGCGAGATGACGGTGAACCACCTGAAAAGTTTTCCTAAAGGCGAATCGGGTTGGGGCAGCGACGCTGGGCAGCAGAAATCGGCGGTCAACACTTTCGGGGGCGGGTCCGCTCGTCGACCTTCCGCCTGACGCTTTCTTCGAGGGATCGGGTTGCGTTGGCTCCGTAGCACGCACCCTAGGACCACGGTCACGCCGCCCATGCTCCTTGCTCCTCTAAAGCTCGTGGCTACCCCTGCCGAAACGCCTAATGCAATGCCCGTCATTGGCTCTCATCGTGGATCTCGCGCTGACCGAGGAGGATGGGCGCCGGCGGCGACGATGGCCTACACGCCAACGGGCAGGAGGGTTCCGCTCGCCCGCGCCGGCCGGCCCGTCCGCCGATTCTGGCGCCGGAGCCAAGCCGAGAAGACGGCGCTTGCCTACCAGGAGGCCGGCTACCCCGTCGTGGTCGCCGATGAACCCCCCCGCTGGTCAGTCCGTGAGCTGGGCGGTACACCGCCCCGCCTCGATCACGAGCCGAGCTGAACCCGGAGGGCCTCGATCTTGGGACGGGCATCCTGGGACTTCCCCGCTTGGGCCAAGGCGACGGTCGTCCGCGATGTCGTCCGGGAGTTGCCCGTCGCTCGGCCTCAGTCGCCCTCGACCCGGACTCGCCAGCGACGAGAAGTGAACCCACCGGCAATCGTGTTTGGCGGCGAAGCGATCGGCCTTCAGGTCCAGCGACGCTTGGCTCGAGCGGGAGTACCCGTTTACGGCGTCGGCGGTCCGAATGGCCTTCTGCGTTACTCGCGGCACACCCGCGGGTACGCGAGTCTAGGCAGCAAGTTCCTCGAGGACAACGTCTACGAGCGGTGGTTGGATTGGCTCGAGGACGAAGCTCCGCGGGGGGCAGTGCTCCTACCCTGCAACGACGAAGGCTTGGAGCTGGTGGTGCGTCACCGGACCAGGCTGGTGGACCTCGGATACCTCCCGATCGAGGCCAATGACGATGTGCTGGCGGCGATGCTCGACAAGGAGCGGACCTACGAGCTGGCCCGCAGGATTGGGATCCAGACTCCGGCGACCGTCACGCTGCGAACGGGCGACGACCTCGCCGCGGTAGCCGACCAGCTCGAGTACCCGTGTGCGATCAAGCCGCTGCACTCGAACCTTTTCGCGCGGCACTTCGGCGACCGGAACAAGCTGCTCGTGGCACGCGACCCAGGCGAGCTCAAACAGGGCTGGGCTCGCATGAACGAGTTGGGCCTTGAGGTGATGGTCACCGAGATCGTTCCCGGCGGCGACGACCAGCTGCTCTCCTACTGCGGCTATCTCGATGAGCGGGGCGAGCCCCTCACCGAATTCACGTTTCGCAAGATCCGCCAGTTCCCGCCTCATTTTGGCCTCGGCTGCTACGTGGTGAGCGACTGGAATCCCGAGGTGGCGGATGCAGGCCTGCACTTTCTTCGAGGGATCGGGTTGCGCGGGCTCTTCCATGTGGAGTTCAAGCGCGACTCGCGCGACGACCAGCTGAAGCTGATCGAGTGCAATCACCGCTTCACGATCGAACTCGTTTTCTCCCCGACGAACCTTCCGCTGCTCACGTACAACCGCCTGCTCGGCCGTCCGCTGCCTTCACCGGGGCCCTATAGGGCAGGCAAGCGGCTCTGGAACCCCGTCGAAGACACCAAAGCGGTGCGCTCCTACCGTCGCCAAGGCGAGCTCTCTTGGGCGCAGTGGCTCCGCAGCCTCCTCCACCTCCAGCAGTTCCACGCTTTCAGCTGGGATGATCCGCGGCCGACGATGGCCTATCACCTCCGGAAGCTGACCGGCTTGGTACGGCGGTTCCGCCGCCACCGTGCTTCCCCCTCCTCAGAGCCGCTCCTGCCACGGTAAGTTGCCTCGCGACCTGACGCCACCTGGCTGAAAGGCGCCGCTCGCTCGCTCAGGCTACTTGTATGCGACGCCAGCGCTCGCCGGACCGGCCAGCGGCAGGATCTCAACCTCGCGAAAGCCCACCTCCCGGCACCAACCCGCGAAGTCGCTGCCGGTGAAGTCGAAGGCGTCGCCGAACTCGATCAGCATGTTGAGCGACATCATCAGCCCGAACGCGTTCTCGCGGCGAGCATCGTCGATGAGGTTCTCGATGATGATGAACGCGCCCCCTTCGGGGAGGGCCTCGTAAGCCGCCCTGATCAGGTGCATCTTCCGATCCAGGTTCCAGTCGTGCAGGATCAGGCCCATCGTGATGACATCCGCCCGGGGAAGAGGATCCGCGAAGAAGTCGCCCGAGGCGGTACCCACGCGGTCGGTCAGCCCCGCCGCGGCGATGGCCTTCTCGGCGATGGGCGCGACGACGGGGAGGTCGTAGCTCGTGCACCGCAGATGCGGATGGCGCTCGGCGAGAATCGTGCAGAGCTGGCCAGTGGCGCCTCCGACATCGCAGACCGTCTTGTATCTGGAGAAGTCGACCTTCTCAGCCAGCGCGTGGGAATTGCCGAGCGAGATGCCCTGCATCGCTTCCATGAACTGCTCCAGCCTCGCCGGGTCGCTGTAAAGCTCGTCGAACATCGGCTTGCCGGTGTGCTTGATCTCGTTCTGGGGCTTGCCGGTCTGCAGCGCCTCGGTGAGATCGCCCCAGAATCGATACAGCCGCGCGTTGCACATCTCCAGGATTCCGCCGACGTAGGCCGGGCTCCCCTTGTCCAGGAACGCCGCGGTCTCAGCGGTGTTGCGATAGCGGCCATCGCTGCCCTCCCCGTCCCGCTCCAAGAGCCGCAGCGCGACCAGCGTGTCGAGAAAGTCGTAGATCGCTCGCGGGTGTAAACCCAGCCGCTCACCGATCTCCTCGCCGGTCATCGCTTCGGAGCCAAGATGGGTGAACAGCTCGAGCTCGACTGCTGAGAGCGCCGTCTTCGACGCCCAGAACCCCATGCCGACCTGCATGATGTGGGATGGATTTGGCTCCACGTTCGACATGCCTCTCTCTCCCTCGCTCTGTGTGCAGCGACACACGCTGGCTCGTCGGGGACACTACCTCCAAGGGGCGTGTTGACGCGAAGGGAGAAGCGGACGCGTTGGCAGACCTCGGCCGACCGCTTTCAAGCGGATTGCGCGGCGATCGCCGGCGCGCAGGTGGCGAACTCACCGCCGCTCGGCATATCGCGGCGCAGCGCCGCGAAGGCGATGCCGCCGACGACGAGTGGCAGCCAGAAGAGGATCACGCGGTAGGCGAGCACGGCCGCGGCTGTCCCGGCCGCGGCGGTTCCGTAGACGATCAGGGTGCCGATCAGCCCGACGTCGATGCCGCCGATTCCGCCGGGGATCGGCAGCAGCCCGCCGAGTTGGCCGATCAGGTAGCCCATCAGGACGATGGTGACCGGGGGCGAGAGGGCGAAGGCGTGAAAGGTCGCCCAGAGCACGGCGTTGTCGAAGGCCCAGTATCCGAACGACCCCGCCAGCACGCGGCGGTCCCCCGAGCGCAGGATCTGTCCTGCCTCGGCGGTGCCGTCGATCACCGCCCGCCGCGCCGCGCTGACCCCGCGGCGGAGGCGGGAAGCATCGGGGCCTGGGGCCCGGCCGGGGCCGAGGTGGGGAATCGCCACCACTGCGGCGATCGCCAGCGTCGCCGCCGTGGCCGGGAAGGCGGTCAGCCACAGCGACAGATCGGGCCCGACGATGCCGAGCGCCATCACCGTCCCCAACACAGCGACGGCGACGAAGTTGACGCCGCTCTTGATCAGGAAGAAGGCGACCGAGCGGCGGGCGATCCGCTGGCCGGGCATGCCGCCGCGGTGCAGGACCCATGCGCCGAGGGCCAGCCCGCCGGCGCCGCTGGCGGGAACCAGCGAGCCCATCGCCAGCTCCGCGCCCCCGATCTGCCAGCTCCGCCGCCAGCCGAGCCCGGTGCAGAAGATCGGCCCGAACATGACCACGTAGGAGGCGAAGGAGAGGCCCTCGAGCAGCGTCGCAACGGCCAGCAAGGCGGGGTCCGCGCCGGCTAAGCGGTCCCGCACCTCGCCGAGCCCCGGCGCGAGCAGGACGATCGCGACCAGGACGGCGAGCGCAGCGATCGCCTGTAGCGCCCGGCGGCGAAGGGTGCGCAGCTGGAACTCGCGCGGCAACTCTGCTGGCGAGGGCGCCGAGACAGTGATGTCGAGAGCGGACGGGATGGTCCTACAGCATCGCGCAGGACTCGCGGCGCTCGCTCTCGTTCAGAGCAGTAGCGGCTGGCCGAGTCGTTAGGGCCCGCCTCGGCCCGATTGTTAACGGGGCCCCCCTCCCCGCCCATCTCGATTGGGGTGCGGAGTGCTCTTCTTCTACCGTACCCAGCCACCCTTCGGCTCCCGGGTCATGAGGGCGGCCATCTTCCTTTAGCGTCCAGCTCCCAATGGCTGCCCCTACGACCGACGCTCCGGCCGTCCTCGCGGAAGGTGTGGTCAAGCGCTTCGGCGCGACTGTCGCCCTCGCGGGCGTGTCCCTGGGAATCGAGGAGGGGACGGTGTTCGGCCTCCTGGGGCCCAACGGAGCGGGAAAGACCACCCTCGTCCGCGTTTTCACGACGCTGCTGAGGCCGGACGCCGGTCGCGTGGACGTCTTTGGGCGGGATGTCGTGCGCGAGCCCAGCGCGGTGCGGGAGCTCATCGGTCTGACCGGTCAGTCCGCCGCGGTGGACGAGCAGCTGACTGGCCTTGAGAACCTGGAGATGTTCGGGCGGCTTTTTCACCTTCCACCGGGCGAGCCGCACGGGCGGGCGAGGGAGCTGCTTGATCGCTTTGAGCTTGCAGATGCTGCGGATCGCCCGGCCCGGACCTACTCGGGCGGGATGCGACGACGGCTCGACCTTGCGTCGAGCTTGATCAGTCGCCCCCGGATGCTTTTCCTCGATGAGCCCACTACCGGGCTGGATCCGCGCAGCCGCAATGAGATCTGGAGCACGGTCCGAGGCCTTGTTCATGAGGGGACGACGGTGCTGCTGACCACCCAGTACCTCGAGGAGGCCGACCAGCTTGCCGATCGCATCGCGGTCATTGACCACGGGCGGGTGATCGCGGAGGGCACGACCGACCAGCTCAAGGATCGCGTCGGCGGCCAGGTCTTGGAAGTCCAGCTCGCCAGGGCCGACGAGCGGGAGCGTGCGCGGTCGGCGCTAGCCGCGGTCGGTTGCGGTGATCCCCAGCCCGCCGAGCGCCCGGATGAGCTCACGATGACGGCCAGCCGCGACGGCGTTGAGCTGGTGACGGCGGCTGCGGCAGCGCTCCGCGATGAAGGCATCGCCGCCAGTGATCTTGCCCTGCGACGCCCGACGCTCGACGACGTTTTCCTTGAGCTGACTGGGAATCCCCCGAGCGAAGACGGCACCTCTTCTGCTCCAGTTGATGCCGCGGCCGCGAAGGCGAGGGCAGATGGCGCCAGCTCGACCGCCTTCCACCGGCCGGCGCTCCCGAACGCCGGCGCCCTGCGCCGCGCCGCCGGCGACACCTGGGTGGTCACGCGGCGAAACCTGCGCCACTTCGTCCGCCAGCCACAGCTGCTCATCTTCTCGACGGTGCAGCCGATCATGTTCGTCCTGCTCTTCGCCTATGTATTCGGAGGCGCGATCGGGGGCGCGCTTCCCGGGGGTGTGTCCTACATCGACTTCCTGCTCCCCGGCATCTTCGTTCAGTCGGTGTCGTTCCGTGCTACCCAGACCGCGGTTGGGCTGGCAGAGGACCTCGAGCGTGGCGTCGTCGACCGCTTCCGCTCGATGCCGATGGCGCGGTCGGCAGTGCTCGCTGGACGGACGTTGGCCGACCTCGTCCGCAACGTACTCATCATCGTGCTCATGACCGCCGTGGGGTACATCATCGGCTTCCGTTTCCAGGGAGACGTGCTGGATGCGCTCGCTGCGGTAGCAGTAGTCAGCGCCTTCGGCCTAGCGCTGAGTTGGATCTTCGCCTTTGTCGCACTCACCGTTCGCGGCGCCGAGGCAGCACAGTCGGCGGGCTTTGTGGCGATCTTTCCGCTGGTCTTCGCCAGCTCTGTGTTCGTGCCCGTGAGCAGCATGCCCCCGTGGCTCGAGGCATTCGCCAAGATCAGCCCGGTTACCCTTACCGCCGATGCCGCCCGCGCGTTTGCGCTTGGTGGCAGCACTTCCGGCTCGTTGCCCGGCGCATTGGCGTGGATTGGCGGGCTGCTGGCCATCTTCATTCCGCTCTGCGTGTGGCGCTATCGGCGGATGAGCTAAACGCCCGAGACGCGCGCGCGGCGGTTGGCGAAGCTCTTCGCGAGGCTCGAGGCAGGTGAAATCCCCGCCCCCCGCGAGAGCCATCGAATCACGCCTACTCCCGCAGTCCGGCGGCTTCGAGGGCTTGGCGCGGTGTCCGCGCCAACTGGACTACGACCAGAACTCGTCCCAAGCGTAGAGATCCTGGAGGTGTTCCCAGCCCTCGGTAATGCGGCCGTCCTTGAGCTGAAAGACCAGGCAGACATCGACAGCGAGTCGCTTGCCGTTTCGCTCACCCGTGTTCTGTTGGATCCCGGCCACTAGGTCGTCGTCGTTGGCAAGCAGGTGGCGCAGCTCGGCTCGAAAGCTTCCGCCTGTCTCCTGTCCCAGTCGGCCGAAGTAGGAGAAGGCCGCTTCGCGGCCCTGGTAGTCGTTGGCCATTGAGCTTCGTCCCGGCGTGTGCCAGACGACGTTCTCGTCGAAGATCTCAGCGAGCGCGTCCAGGTCGCCGGCGTTGAAGGCGTCGTACCCGCCGCGAACTATCTCGACGTTCTCATCTGCACCCATCGCTGTTGTCCTCTCGTCCGCTCTCGTCCCACGGAGACCCTATCCGACGGAGTTGCCTGACGATCTCCACACTCTCCAGCGACATTGCCTACTCCCGCAGCCCGGCGGCTTCGAGGGCACCGTTCTCGCTCCGGAAGCTGTGCCACCACACGCACTTCCTGCGCCGCCACTTTGCGACCTGCCAGATCGGCTGCTCGAAGGGGACGCCGCTGCCGGTGCCATGGCCGCGAAGGCGTACGCACGCGACGGTCACGTCTCCGAGGTCTCGTACCTCGTGGAGCTCCACGCTGAAGTCGGGGAAGACCGTGAGGTAGTCCTTCCAAAAGCTTCGAACCCCACCGTGGCCGCGGTAGGAGCCGCCCTCCAGATCCAGATTCAGGGGGGTGAGCTCGATGTTTCGGTCGGCGAGTGCCAGGAACGCATCAAGGTCGCGCCCGTTGAAGGCGTCGAAGGCCCGCTGGTGCAGCTCGACGTTCTCCTGCGACATCGCCTACTCCTGAAGCCCGGCGGCTCGGATGGCGGAGGCTCGGTCGAAGTCGCCCTCGACCCGAACGACACGCCCCTCCCGCAGTGTCCAAGACCCAGGCCATCTGCCCTTCCACCTCGATTCCGCTCCCTTGTCCTCGTCCTGTCGCCTGCATGACCGACACCACATGCCGATCGGCATCGATGACCTCCACCAACTCGATCGAGAACTGATCCCAAACCTCAGCGACGTCAGACACAAAGCGATCTATGCCGTCATAGCCGTCGTACACGGCGGGGTTGAACTTTCGGCCACGCAGATCCATTTGAACCTCGGGGTCGAAAAGCTCCGGTCTCATCTCCGGCTCCACTCGGCCTTCGTTCCAGAGATCGAAGATGCGCCGCACCATCTCGACGTTCTCCTGCGACATCGTCCGCGCAGTATCTCGCTAACAGGCGCGGCGGAACCCACGCCAGACGAGGAGTCCAGGCAACCATGGGCTCGGGTCGCCGTTAGCCACCGCCCCAGAGGTGATGACCGAGCTAATCGGGCGGGATGTTCTGGTTGAGCCGGAAGAAGTTGTCCGGGTCGTAGCGGCGTTTCAACGCTTTCAGGCGGTCGTACTTATCCGGCCCGTAGGCCTGCCGGATCGCCTCCTCACCTTGGTCCATGAGGAAGTTCACGTAAACGCTTGTGTGGTAGGGCTCGAGGGCGGACCAGTAGGTGCGGGCCCACTCGCGCTCGGCCTGGAAACCCTCCGCGGTTTTGCTGTTGCCGTTGATGTTGAAGGTGAACGCGGCATCGCGGTTGTTGAAGGCGGTCTCGGCCTCGCCCACCCGGGGGACCGCCCCTCCCATCTGCCACAGGGCGACGCTCGTGATCGGGGAGACGATCCGGCTTCCGTGCTCGACCATGACGTCGATCGCGTCGTCGGTGAGCTCGGCGACGTCGCAGGCGCGGAAGTAGTACGACCAGCCGTGCGGGAAGGCCGGGTCGAACATCGCCTGGTGAGCGACGTAGGGCTTGGGCTGGCACAGATCGAGCACCGGGTTGCCGAACTTCCTGAGCGGCCGCACGACCTCCTCGCCCTCCTCGACCGGTCCCGCATAGCAGCACCCGACGCTCACCACCAGCTCCCCGTGGAGCTCGGGCGGGACGGACGGAAGGGGCAGCGCCCTCCGCTGCACCACGATCGTCATCAGCTCGTCCGGCGCCTCGGCGATCCAGTCGCGATAGAAGCGCAGGACCTTCGGTGACTCCTCCATGGGCCAGAAGATCGGTCCGGCGAGCACGATCGGGCCCACCGGATCGAGGCGGAACTCGAACTCGGTGACGATCCCGAAGTTGCCGCCCCCGCCGCGGACACCCCAGAAGAGGTCGGGGTTCTCCGTCGCGCTCGCCCTCACGAACTCCCCGTCGGCGGTGATCAGGTCCACCGAGAGAAGCCGGTCGATCGTCAGCCCGTGCTTACGATGGAGCCACCCGATGCCGCCCCCGAGCGTCAGGCCCGCGACGCCGGTGTGCGTGACGATCCCGCCCGTCGTCGCGAGCCCGAACGCCTGGGTCTCGCGGTCGAGCTCACCCCAAAGCACGCCGGCCTGAGCCCTCGCCGTGCGCGCCTCCGGATCGACGCGGATCCCCTTCATCGGCCCGAGGTCGATAAGGATCCCGCCGTCGCAGACGGAGTGACCGGGGTAGCTGTGCCCCCCGCCGCGGACCGCGACCACGAGGCCGACCTCCCTCGCGAACCTCACCACCGCGATCACGTCGGCGACCCCGGCGCACCGCGCGATCACGGCCGGATAGCGGTCGATGGAGCCGTTCCACACCTTGCGGTGCACGTCGTAGGTCGGGTCCCCGGGACGGACGAGCTCCCCGCGAAACGACCCCTCCAGCTCGCCCAGGGCCGCCTCGTCCAGCTTGACCTCGGTACCGATGGTGCTCATCGGCTCACGTCGCGACGACCCGCTCGAGGCGCTGGAACGCGCTCTCCTCTTGGCCTGCGTTCACGTCGCCGATCGTATAGACCGACACGCCCCGAGGGCGGACGGGCGCCGGGGGCGCCCGCCTCGCCCGTTGCAGGGGTGACCCTTAGTTCGCCGGGGCCGGTTTACGAGCCGCTGATCGCGGCGTCGGCCTCCTCCGCGAGGCTCTTGTTCTCCGGCACGAACTTGCTCGCCGTGAACGTCGCGCCCTGGGGGTCGGCGATGACGGTCATCCTGACCCAGGGGGCGTCGGACGGCGGAACGATCACCTGGCCACCGAGCTCCGCCGCCATCTCCGCGATTGCGTCAGCGTCGTCGACGGCGAACGTCACATCCCAGTGGGGCGGCACGTCTGGCTGCCCCTCGGCGATCGGGTTGATCGACGCGACGACGTCCTCGAACCCTTCCGGCCCACCGGTCTCCGCCACCATCTTTCGGAGCCCTGGGTTGTCGCGCTCTAGGTAGTCGCCGTATCCGGGCAGCGTCCACATCTCGAAGCCGCCGGGCAGGACGAGGGTCTCCCAGCCGAACACCTTGCCGTAAAACGCCTTCGCGGCCTCCGGATCGCGGGTGTTCAGGCCGTTGAAGTTCAACGAGCCGTGCTCGTTGACGATCCGCGCGCCCTTGTGTTCCTTCGCCTGCCAGACGCAGAACGCTGCGCCCGACGGGTCCCCGAGCAGCGTCATCCGGCCGGAATCCATGATGTCGAACGGATCCATCAGCACCTTGCCACCCGCGTCCAGGACCTTCGACGCGGTCTCATCCGCGCTGTCGACCCAGATGTAGGTGTTCCAGAGTGCCTTCGGGCCCAACTCCTCCGGTTGCGACCCGACGGCGGCGACGTCGCCGCCGCGGATGCGCGCGATGAAGTACTTGCCGGGCGAGCCCGGCGGCATGACGTCCTCGAACTCCCATCCGAACAGGCCGCTGTAGAAGTCGACTGCGGCTTCCGGGTCCGGCTGGCTCGTGTCGACCCAGCATGGGACCCCCGGGATGTATCCATCTCGCTCAGGCATATGCGATTGGTGCTCCTTTCTCGATTGCTCACAACACAGCGCACCCTAGATCCCATTTAGGTCAGGATCTGTCCTAAATGTCGGGGACGATGGAATTCGCATGAGCGAGACCTCAGGCCGACTCCTGAAGCTCCTGTCGCTGCTCCAAGCACGCCGGGACTGGCCGGGCGCCGAGCTGGCGGAGCGGCTCGAGGTGTCCAGGCGGACGATCCGGCGCGACGTCGAGCGCCTGCGCGCCCTCGGCTATCCGGTCGAGTCGCTGAGCGGACCGGCCGGCGGCTACCGGCTTCGCGCCGGCACCGCGATGCCGCCGCTGCTGCTCGACGAGGACGAGGCGATCGCGATCGCGGTTGGGCTGCGCACGGCCGCTCGGGCATCCGTGACCGGCATCGAGGAAACCTCCATCCGCGCCCTCGTCAAGCTCGAGCAGGTCCTGCCGGCGCACCTGCGCCGCCGTGTCGGCGCTCTGGGGTCGGCGACGATCGCGCCCCCCGTCACCGGCCCGACCGTCGACCCCCAGCATCTGACCGTGATCGCCGCGGCATGCCGCGAGTCCGAGTGCCTTCGCTTCGCCTATCGAAGCCGCGACGGCAGCGACACGCGCCGCGAGGTCGAGCCGCACTCGCTCGTCAACCTGGGGCGCCGCTGGTACCTCGTCGCCTGGGACCGCCGCCGCGACGACTGGCGGACATTCCGCGTCGACCGTCTCGACCGGCCCGCGGCAACTGGAGCGACGTTCACGGCGCGCAAGCTGCCGGCGAAGGACGCCGCGGCCTACGTCGAGCGAAGCATCTCGGGCGCGCCGAGCCGCTTCCAGGCGCGCGTCACCGTGCACGCACCCGCGACTGAGATCGCGAGCCGCCTGCCTCCCTACTGGGGGACGTTCGAGCCGCTCGACACGCATACTTGCGAGTACCGGGCCGGCGACGATGACCTTGGATGGCTCGCGATGCGGATCGCGATGCTCGGCGTGGACGTCGAGGTGCACGAGCCGCCGGAGCTGATCGAGCATCTACGGGCGCTCGCGCGACGCCTGCGCCGCGCCACTAGCCCTGCTGGCTGAGCAAAGATGGCGCTGAAAAGAGCGGCTGATCTGCCACAGCCGTCGCTCGCTGACGGCCCGCTGCCCGCCGCCGGCGCATCTCGTTCATGGCGAGCGTTCCCGCCTCACGTACGATCGCGCGGCGGTAACCGCGACCGCGGCGCAGAGCCTGCGCCATCGTCGTCAGCGAGAACAGTGGCGTGAAGACCTGCGATGGGCGCAGATCGTGGTTGAAGATCCGCATCGTGGCAGTCATCAGCCTGCGGTCGGCGGCTATGCGGCGCTGGGCCTGGCGCAGCAGCGGCGGCGTCGGGCCGGCGGCGCCCATCTCGTGGGCAAACCAGTACATCTCCCAGGCGTCCTCGTCGCGCCAGCGCCACCAGTCGTTCAGAATCTGGTCGGGCGTGCCGGAGCCGCCACCGAGCGCGCGCTCAATCGCGGCGGCCAGCTTCTCGGATTGGCGCAACGCATCGGCGATGCCCTGGCCGGGGGTGGGATCCTTGAAGTGGCCGGCATCGCCGACGAGCGCCCAGCCGGGTCCGGCTGACCTGCGGAAGAAGCCGCGCATGTTGGCCATCGTGTAGATCTGGCCTTCGCGCCGCGCCCCCGCGACCCCGGCATGCAGCTCGGGCCAGCCCCGCACCCCAGCCTCGTAGACGGCCTGGCGATCGGCGCGCACCTCGTCGCGGCGGTCGATTGAGGGGCACGCGGCGACGAGGGACAGGCCGTTGTCGGTCGGCGTAACCAAGTACGCGTGGTCGTCGATCTTGCCGATCCATATCTCGCCGTTCGTCGGGTCGGCCTCGTAGTAGGCCCACATGAACACGCGACCGTTCGAGGTCGGCTGGTACTCCTTCGCCCCGACCATCTTTGCGACCGCCGAGCGCGTGCCGTCAGCCCCGACCACGAGGGGCGCCCGCAACTCCCCAGCGGCAGTGGTGACCCCGGCGACGCGGCCGCGATCCGTGACCAGCCCGGTAACCGCAGTCTGCGTCCGAACATCGGCGCCCGCCTCCGCGGCGGCGTTCACGAGGATCTCGTCGAGCGTAATCCGGCGGACGCTGAGAGCCGGGGCTCCGGTAATCCCGACGATGTCGTCGATGACGGCCATGTCGTCGTCGAAAGCCATCCGGCCGCGGAACATCGGGGGCGCCACCTCCAGCAGCGCATCGAGGACCCCAATCCGCTCGAGCGCCTGCACGCCGGCGGGCTGGATCACGTGCGTCGACAGCGTGTCGCTTGGGAAGCGGTCCTTGTCGACCAGGCAGACGCGCAGGCCGGCGCGGGCCAACACCGTGGCCAGCGGCGCGCCTGCACAGCGCGCACCGACGACGACGACATCGCAGGATTCGCTCACGTCTCGCCACCGCAGACGACGAAACCAATCGACCGCGAGAAGTCCCACTCGAACTCCGGTGCCATGTCCTTGAACGCGGCGTCACCGTCCCCCCTGTTGAGGGCGTCGAGGGCGGCCCGCGCGATCTCGACGTTCTCCCGCGACATCGCCTACTCCCGCAGCCCGGCGGCTTCGAGGGCCTCCGCGTGGCTCGAGTAGAAGAACATGCGCACGAGCACGCCGCCGCGCATCTCACATACCCATCCGAACGGGTGCTGTATCTCGGCGCCACTGATCTTGCCTCGGAGGCGGACGGCCCCGAGCACGAGAACCTTGCCCTCAACAGCCCGCACGTCCTCGGCAAGAACTTGGTGGAGCTCGAAGTTTCGGTCGATCTCAGCCCTCCACTCCCGCATGCCTTCGTGGCCGCGATAGGGCTCGCCACCCTGGTCCAGGGCGGCGTATTTGGACCAGACCTCGACTTGCGGGTGCGCGTGCTGAATCCAATAGTCGATGTCGCGCCGGTTCCAACGCTCAAAGGCCTCGCGGATGATCTCCACGTTCTCCTCCGACATCGCTTACTCCCGCAGCCCGGCGGCTTCGAGGGCCTCCTCGCGTTTGGGAAACACCTGCAGACGAGTCGCTTTTCCTTCGCGCATCGTCCAGAGGTGGCCGATTCGGTTCTCCACCACCGCGCTGCTACCCGTGGGCCTCAATCGCGTGAGAACGAACACCGCGATCTGATCACCGCGCTCAAAGAACTCCTCGGGCACAACGCCCACCTCGTCGAAGGGCTCAAACTGGTCCTCGAAGAACCGCCTGACCTCCTCGGAGCCCGATATGTGCCGGGGTTGGGCACACGATCCGCCGTCTGAAGCTCGAACGCGGGATGCGCCCAACGAGTTGCGGCGTCCCAGTCGCCCTGGCTGACGGCTTCATACCCGACGCGGAGCGTTTCTATATCTGCCTGCGACATCGCCCGCGCAGTATCTCGCTAACAGGCGCGGCGGAACCCACGCCAATGGGCACTGACGGGGGCTGACGCGGCCCCAACCCCCCGCGACGTTGCGCCACCGGGGTCGTCGATTCCCCTGTCTACAAGCGGGATTCGAGGAGAGCGGCTGATGTGTTGAAAATCCGCGCCATCTGGCTTATTCATGCGGTCTGCAAGCGTGCTGCGGCCTGATCTCATTCGCCTTCGTCCCCCGCGCTGCGGCGCTCGGCGGGCGGAGGCGCGAAAGGTACACCGGCGCTAGCTGTGGGCACCGCCGACGCCAGAACATCTTCGCGGCTGTAGTGACCGACGACGTCGAACCAGCGCTTCGCGTGCAGACCGACCAGAAGATCGCACTCGGCTGTGACGATGCCCTCCTCGCCATAAAGCGGCCCGGCGATCACCTCGCCCCGTTCAGGCTCGACGATCGCCGCCCCGCCGTTGCCGAACAGATCCTTGCCCTCGGGGAGGGGCGCCGGGAAGCCGTCCGGGAAGGCGGAACGGGGTATGTACTGGGGGACCGAGACAACGAAGGCGCCCGACTCGATTGCGATATGGCGCATCGAAGCCAGCCAGCCGTCGGAGTCGTCGCCCGTGGGAGCGATCCAAATCTGCGGCCCGCCCTTGTAGACGGCGTAGCGAGCCAAGGGCATGCGATTCTCCCAACAAATCAGTCCGCCGACCCGCCCGAACGGTGTCTCGGTCACGCCAAGATCGTCTCCGGGGCCGATCCCGTAGAACAGCTTCTCCTGGTGGGTCGGCATCAGCTTGCGGTGCTTGTGAAGCAGCCCCTCGGGCCCGAGCAGGAGCAGCGCGTTGTAAATGGTCCCGGGTCGCTCAGACTCGCGCTCGTTCACTCCGATCGCACAGTGAATGTCGGTCTCGCGGCAGACGTCTAGCAGGCGGTCAATCAGCGGGCCCGGAACGTCGACCGAGCTTGCCCAGAGCCGTTCCCAGAGCTCGTCCCAGCCGGAGAAGTCGGACGCTCCTTTCGCCCAGCTGTTAGAAGGGAACACCGACACGAACGCCTCGGGCAATACTGCGAGGCGGACCCCTTGCCCGGCGCATTCGCGCAGCAGGTCACCCGCCTTCTGAATCGAGGCCTCTGCGTCCAGAATCACGGGGGTCGCTTGCACCGCCGCGACTTTCACGCTCTCGAATGAGGTCACAAGCGGAGCATACGCGCGTGTGCCATGAACGCGATGAGCTGCAATGAAGGTGAGGATCAAGGAGGCGACACGGAAGATCCAGGGATCCGCGCTACCGCTTCGCGCGAGAAGCAGAAGCCACGCGTGGACAGCTCAGCCCTCGTCCGTCCCTGCTACCCGGCCGAAGCTACCAGTCTCCACCTTCAAGTCAGTTTCTGGCTCGGCGACGGCCCGCGGGACTGGTAGCAGGTGGCCGTCCTGCTGGTCGCCGCCGCATTGATGCGACTGGCGTGAAACCGCTGCTGCTCTCATGCGGGAGCGAAAGCGCACGATCTCCTAGTGCGCCTCGTCCTTGCGGGTGCCTGGCCGACGCTTGCGGGACGACCGCTTATCCGGCAGAGCGACACGAGGCACTCGCCGCTGCCGGATCGCGCGTCGCTGACCGATCCCCACCCGCGAGTCGGCAGCCGGTGGCAAAGCTCACGCGGCCGATTGGACTTGTCGCGCGGCGATCTGTCGGGCGACGATGGCGGCGTCTTCGCCCACCCCGTTCAAAAGCGATGACCTGCGCTTGCGGAGGAAGTGGACGCCGACGAAATAAAGGCCTCGCACGACGGTGCTCGCCCCTTCCTCGTGGATCGGGAAGCCGAGCTCGTCGAACGCGCCCGGGAAGCGAACCCAGGACTCGTAGTCGGGCCGAAAGCCACCAGCGAACACGACCGCCCCGAAGCCGCTCAGATTCAGCTCCTCCGGTGCTCCGCCGTTGAACGGCTCCGGCTCGGAGATCTCCGGCAGCGGCAATCCGCGTTCGGCCACGAGCTGTCGGGCCAGATCCATGAGCTGCGCATTCCGCTCATCGCCCCAGGCGACGCTCTCGCCGAGGTCCGGCGCGAAGCGGGCGCGGCGGCCGTCGGCGCCGAGGAAGCGCCCGAGCAGGGTCACCCCCAGCTTCCGCAGCGTCCGGTAGTGGAGGTCGTGGCCGCCGCCGCCCCCCGTCGCCTGCACGTTGGCGGCGAGCCGAGCGGCGGGGCTCGGCAACGAGCTGAGGGGCGCGTCGAGGAACCCCGTCTCAAGCGCCCACCAAGCGAGGTCCCGATGGCCGAGCCTGCGGGGGAACCACGGAGCCCGCCCACAGGCCAGGAAGACCTCACGGCCGGCCTGGTGGAGCTCCTCGGTGATCTGGCAGCCGGACTGGCCGCTGCCGACGACCAGCACCGGACCCGCTGGCAGTTCCGCCGGGTTGCGGTAGTCCTCGATGTCGATCTGAGCCAGACCGGCGGGGAGCGTGGCCGCGCCTGCCGGTCGGTGGGGCCGCTGGTAGGCGCCGGTGCTGAGGACTACCGCCCTGGCCACGATCTCTCCGGCCGAGGTCTCCAGGAGGAAACCGCCGTCAGGCCCCGGCCGCAGCGAGGTTACCTCGATGCCTTCCCGCACCGGGCCTTCGAACCCTGCCGCGTAGCGCTCGAGGTACGCGACGACCTCATCGCGGGGCATAAAGCCATCGGGGTCGCCGCCGTTCTAGGGATGGCCGGGGAGCTGGAGGAACCAGCTGGGGGTGACGAGGCAGAAGCTGTCCCAACGCCCCCGCCAGGTCTGCCCGACCCGGCCTCTCTCGAGTACGACGTTCGCGACGCCCGCTTGCGTGAGCTCGTGGCTGACCGCGAGTCCGGCCTGACCGGCGCCGACAACGACAACCTCCATCCGATCGGCCATCCGGGGGGCGATTCTATGCGGGGCGAGCGGGGCCGAGTGAACCGCCTACCAATGTTCCCGCGGAGTCAAACAAGAGTCGTTGACAGCAGGGCGTAGTCCGCCCTGCTACCAGCTGAGCTACTGCTCGCACCCTGAGTCGCGGGCTCGTCGTGGAACTCACGCCTGTCACGGGTCGTAGAAGGCGTCGAAAAGAGCGGCTGATGTGTTGAAAACCCCCGCCATTTGGCTTGTTCATGCGGTTCGTGAGGGAGGTGCTACCAGCGCAGCTACCAGCTTTCGGGCGGCTTCGCCCGGACGTGGCTGGTAGCCGACGCATGCCTGACGCTCATTCTTCGTCGAACTCCCCGTCACGCCCGTACTGGTCCGGGATCAAACCCCAGCCCTCGATCGGCACCGGAGCCTCCGGGACGATTCCGTACTCCTCCTCGGGGTCGGCATCGACCCCGAGCACCTCGCAGACATGGGTCCAGTCATCGCCCATGTCGAAGACATAGCTGAACCGCTGGCCCGGCGTCAATCCGAGCGACCCGAGAGTCGATCGGTCCGTTCCACCGTCGCTCTCGTCCGCGCGGGCGAACTCCTCGCCAGACATCAGTGTGCGCCCGTCGGGGAGCTGGAACAGATGGAGATGTGAGTGATCCCAGCGGGCGAAGCCGAGGTCGATCGCCTCTGCAAGCTCGGCGAGGGTGTGCTTCGGGCCGGCAATCATCACGCGCCCGGGCGCTGGCTCGAATGCCTCGCCCCGACCCGAGACGAGACTCACCTTCAGCCTGAGCCAGTCGTTAGTCACCGCGTGAGGGGTTGCCCCGGTCCCACCAGTCGATTGATTCGCCGCACGCCTGCATCTCCTCGAGTATGCGGGCAACGAAATGCGCGCTCGAGCCGGTGACATTGCCGCAGAACTTCCAGAGCTCTCTTGTCGCGCGCTTGTAGCGGTGGATCAGGTCGTCGAGGTCGAACGCGTCTAGCTCGCCCGCGTCGTAGCGCGCGAAGCCGTCGCGTACCCGTTCCAAGAGTTCGGCAAGTCGAGCTTCGTAGTAACCACCGACGAGTGCGAGATCCGCCCGGCGACGCGCCTTCGAGCTGACAGCGGTTTCCTGAGTCACGCGGTTCGCGTCGTCGCCGGGTCCAGCATGGTGCCGACCGTATCGCAGACTCGGCGGCCGAGTGATCGCAGGAGGTTCGCGTCCGGCCGAAGTCCGATGATCGCGGCGTGCCGACGGTCAGCCGTTTCTTCGGAATCTCAATCGCAATGTTCTACGACGACCACGGATATCCGCACTTCCATGCCCGCCACGCGGCCGGTCAGGCCAAGGTCCGAATCGACAACCTCGAGGTGATTGAGAGCACCCTCGGTCGGCGGCAGCTGCGCTTCGTGCTCGCGTGGGCGGAGCTGCATCAGGAGGAACTGAGCGAGAACTGGCGCCGCGCACGCGCAGGTGAGACACTGAAGGGGATCGAGCCACTTCGATGATCGGACTCACACCAGACATAACGGCAGCCGTCGTCGTGCGCCACGGCGTCCTTGAACTGACGTTCGCCGACGGGCTGAGCGGCGAGGTGGACGTCATCGACCGGATGCACGGGCCTGTGTTCGAGGCGGCACGCACCCCCGAGGGCTTCGCGAAGGTCACGGTCGATCCCGAGATCGGAACCGTGGTATGGCCGGGCGGCGCGGACCTAGCGCCGGACACGCTGTATGAGCGCGTTCGCACCGGCGTTTGGCCGTCCGACCCCCTCCCGGTCGAACGCGCTGCTACCAGCTGAGCTACCAGTTGCGGTCGGCTTGAGTGTGAAACCGGGTCAGATTACGCCTGTCGTGACCTGACGGAGCTGCTGAGGAGAGCGGCTGATGTGTTGAAAACCCCCGCCATTTGGCTTGTTCATGCGGGCCACAGGCACGCTGCTACCACCGCTGCTACCAGTTTCCGCGCGGTCGACAGCTCACGCGACTGGTAGCAGGTGTCCCGCCCAGGAGGTCTTGCTGCCCTGATCCGGCCGCCGCGACTCGGCTGCTGGTTTCACGCGGGAGCCGAACTCCGAATGCAACGCCGAGGGGGCACCAAACCGCGCCTATCGCGGTCAACTGACCGCCCGGTGGGAGCGAGCGGCCGCCGCAGTAGGCGCTCCGAACCAGGTGGTTAGCGCGTCAGCGAGCCCCGGCTGGGTTAGGTCACCAACCCAGGCCACATATCCGTCGGGCCGGATCAACACGGCGGTGGGAGCAGTGACCGCGCCAAGTACCGGAAGCTCCCACGGGCCAACGTATTTGGCGTCGATCATCTGAACCCGATCCACCCACGGTGTGCTGTCGAAGCCGCCAGGCTCGCCGAGGTTGAGGAGCACCGGCCGGGCATCGTGCAGCGGGGTGAAGACCCGCAGCGGGCCGTCGGCGGTGACCAGGTCGAGATCGGGCATGCG
>JBBPIL010000036.1:0-24034 GCA_038040365.1 Actinomycetota bacterium | reverse complement strand
ACCAGCGCCTCGGTGCCGCCGCAGGGCGGGCGCAAGCACCCCCACCAGGAGTTCCTGACCATCGACACCACCAACGTCCTGTTCATCTGCGGCGGCTCCTTCGCCAACCTCGACAAGCTGATCGAGCGGCGAATCGGGCACAAGGGCGTCGGCTTCGGCGCCTCGATTCGCTCCCGCGACCAAAAGGACACCGGGGAGCTGTTCGAGCAGGTCCTGCCCGAGGACCTGATGGAGTACGGCCTGATCCCCGAGTTCATCGGCCGTCTGCCGGTGGTCGCGGCGATCCACCAGCTGACCCGCGACGACCTGATCACGATCCTCACCGAGCCGCGCAACGCGCTCACCAAGCAGTTCGAGCGCTTCTTCGAGTTCGACGAGATCGAGCTCGTGTTCGCGTCGGACTCGCTCGGCGCGATCTCCGACAAGGCGCTCGAGCGCGAGGTTGGCGCCCGCGGCCTGCGCTCGATCCTCGAGGAGACGCTGCTCGACGTGCAGTTCGAGCTCCCCTCGCGCCGCGACGTGCGTAAGTGCGTGGTCACCAAGGAGACGATCCAGCGGGGGCTGAAGCCCACGCTGGTTACCGAGGCCACCCCGGACGAGCCCGTCGAGCTGGACGAGCTGAAGGAAGAGTCGGCCTGATCAGACCGGGCGCTGGCCGGCGCCGTCCCAGGTGAGCACCCAGATCAGCATCACGAGTCCGAGAGCGATGAGCGCGACGACCATAACGGCCGGTCCTTTCGTCGCTTGCCACTGAGTTATCGGCCTTCCCAAGCGGTTCCTGAACATCCGGCCTGACTGAGAGTCGGTCCGAAAACCCCCGCGCACGCCTGGCGGCGCCGAGACGCGCCATCCGGCGTCCTCGCCGGTTCGCGTGGCTCCACCACGCTTCACCGGCTGCGTCCTTGGCTGGCCCGCCCCGGCACTCGCCAGACGCACACGCGAGTTTCCGGACAGACTCTAAGATCGGCGCCCCGATGGACGCGGAGCGCCGGGCAAGGCTCGAGGCAACCACTCGCTACGAGCCCTCGGAGGTCGAGGGACGGATCCTCGAGCGCTGGCTCGAGGGGGGCTACTTCCACCCGCCCTCCGAGGGGACGGCCGCCGACAACTTCTCGATCGCGATCCCGCCCCCGAACGTGACCAGCGCCCTCCACATGGGCCACGCCCTCAACGGCACGATCCAGGACGCGCTGATCCGGCTCAACCGGATGCGAGGCCGAAACAGTCTCTGGGTGTTGGGCACCGACCACGCCAGCATCGCTGTCCACGCCTTGCTGGAGAAGGAGCTGCGCGCCGAGGGAACCTCCCGGTACGAGCTCGGTCGCGAAGCCTTCATCGAGCGAGCCTGGGCGTGGAGGGAGAAGTACGGGTCGCAGATCGTCGAGCAGCTGAAGCGGCTTGGCGCCTCCTGCGATTACGAGCGGGAGCGCTTCACCCTCGACGAAGGCTACGTGCGCGCCGTCTACCGCGTCTTCGTCCGCCTCTACGAGAAGGGCTACATCTACCGCGACAACTACATGGTCAACTGGGACGTCGGCTCGCGCTCGGTGATCTCCGACCTCGAGGTCGAGAACCGAGAGGTAACAGACACGCTGTACTCGATCGCCTATTCGATCGAGGACTCCGACGAGGTGCTCACGGTGGCGACCGTTCGGCCGGAGACGATGCTGGCCGACACCGCGGTCGCCGTCAACCCGACCGACCAGCGCTACAAGGCGCTGATCGGCCGCCATTGTGTCCTGCCGCTGGTCGGGAGGCGCCTGCCGATCGTCGCCGACGAGCACGTGGATCCCGAGTTCGGGACCGGGGCGCTGAAGGTCACCCCGGGCCACGACCCGAACGACCTCGAGATCGGGCGCGCACACGGCCTCGAAGAGGTCGTCGTCATCGGGGAGGACGGCAGAATGACGGCGGAAGCGGGGGAGAGGTTCACCGGGCTCACCGTCGCCGAGGCACACGAGGCCATCGTCACCGCGCTTCGCGAGGAGGGGCGGATCCGAGCCGAGGAGCCCTTTACGCACTCGGTCCCCTTCTCGCACCGCTCCGGGGAGCGGATTGAGCCACTGATCTCGTTGCAGTGGTTCTGTCGCATGGACGAGCTGGCGGCGCCGGCGATCGAGGTCGTCGACCGCGACCGGGTGCGGATCACCCCCGAGCAACACAAGCGCGTCTACCTGGAGTGGATGCGGAACATCCGCCCCTGGTGTATCTCCCGCCAGCTCTGGTGGGGGCACCGGCTCCCGGTCTGGTACTGCGACGCCTGCGAGGAGACCTACGTCGCCGAGTCGGCGCCGGAGCGCTGCGGCGCATGCGGCGGCGAACTGCGCCAGGACGACGACGTGCTCGACACCTGGTTCAGCTCCGCGCTGTGGCCGTTCGCGACCCTCGGTTGGCCCGACGAGGACGCGCCACTGCTCGACGCGTATTACCCAACCGACGTCCTGGTCACGGCGCGCGACATCCTCTTCCTCTGGGTGGCGCGGATGGTGATGATGGGGATCGAGTTCACCGGCGACGTCCCCTTCGACGATGTTTACATCACCTCGATCATCCAGGCGCCCGACGGGCGGCGGATGTCGAAGTCACTCGGCACCGGCATCGACCCGCGCCAGGAGATCGACATGCATGGTGCCGACGCGGTCCGCTTCGGGCTGCTGGCGATGTCCTCGACCCAGGACGTGCGCTACTCGGCGGCCAAGATCCAGCAGGGCGGCGATCTGGCGAACAAGCTCTGGAACGCTTCGCGGCTGATCCTCCTCAACGCCTCAACGGAGGCCCTCGAGGGGCAAGCCGCCGGAGGGGTCGTACCCGGCCCCCGCCCGGTCCGGGCCGAGGACCGCTGGATCCTTTCCCGGCTTCAGGGGGCGATCGAGGCCGTGACGCGCAACCTCGACTCCTATGACTTCGCCCACGCGGCACTCGAGCTGTACCGCTTCTTCTGGTCGGAGCTCTGCGACTGGTACCTGGAGATCGTCAAGCCACGCCTGTATGACGGCGACCCCGAGGTGGCCGCGACGCTCCGGTGGATCCTGGAGCAGACACTCGCTCTCGCCCACCCGATGGTGCCGTTCGTCACCGAGGAGATCTACACCTACCTGCGCGCGGCGGCTGGTGCGGAGGGGCCGCACATGCTCGTCGTCCACCCCTTCCCGGAGGTCGACGGCGCGCTCCTCGACGAGGCCGCCGAACGACAGGTGGAGGCGTCGATCGAGCTCACCCGGAGCGTGCGGCGCTGGCGCGATCTGGTCGGGGTCGCCCCGGGCAGCGTGCTTCCGGCCCGCGTCGCCGACGAGGACGGCGAGCCGCCCCACGAGTTGGTCGCACGACTGGCGCGGCTTGCCTTCGACGCCGCCGAGGGCGAGGCGCTGGCGTCATTCGGCCAGGTCGAGATCCTCCCCTCGGAGGAGGTGGATGCGACCCAGGTCCGCCGCCGGATCGCGGAGCGGCGCGAGACGCTCCGCGGGGAGGTGGAGCGGGCCGAGCGCAAGCTCTCGAACCAGGGGTTCGTGAGCAGTGCTCCAGCCGAGGTCGTGGAGGCCGAGCGCGAGAAGCTCACCACCTACCGGGCCGAGCTCGAGGAGCTCGAAGGCTGAGCTTCGACGCCGAGGGCTATCTGGTCTCGCTGGAGCCGCTCGGCTGGCACTTCGGGCTGGAGCGGATCCGGCGGCTGGTCTCGGTGCTCGGCATGCCGCAGCACCGCTTCGCCTCGATCCACGTCGTCGGCACCAACGGCAAGTCGTCGGTGGCGGAGATGGCGGGGGCGCTGCTCGAGGCGCACGGCAAGCGCACGGGCGTCTATCTCTCCCCACATACGGAGCGCTGGTCGGAACGGGTTCGGATCGATGGCGCCGAGATCGATGCCGACGCGTTCGCGGCGGCGGCGGAGCGGGTCGCCCAGTCAATCGAGGTCGTCAACCGGACGCTGCCCGACGGCGAGTCCGTGACCCAGTTCGAGGCGGTCACGGCGACCGCGTTCGTCGCTCTCGCCTCCGCCCAGGTCGAGCTCGGCGTGATCGAGGCCGGGCTCGGTGGCCGGCTGGACGCCACCAACGTGCTGCCCTCGCGAGCGACGGCGCTCACCTCGGTTGGCCTCGAGCACACGGAGTGGCTGGGCGAGACCGAGGAGGCGATCGCCGCCGAGAAGCTCGCCGTGCTGCGCGACCACTCGACGCTGGTGCTGGGGCGGGTCGGTGACGGGGTCCGCGAACTGGCCGAGCGGACGGCCGCCGAGCGAAACGCCCGCCTGCTTGTCGCCGGCGATCCCGACCCGGGATTGCGGCTATCCGTCCCGGGCGCCTACCAGCGGCGCAACTTCGCGGTCGCCGCGGCGGCCGCTGCGGCCACCCTCGGGGAGCTCGATCCCGGGCTGGCGCGCGCCGTCGCCGGGGGGCTCGAGCTCCCGGGTCGTGTGCAGCTCTTGAAGGGCGACCCGCCGTTGATCCTCGATGCCGCCCACAATCCGGACGGCGCCCGCGCGCTGGCCGAGGCGCTGCCCGAGGCGGTCGGCGAGGCGCCGGTAGTCGCCTGTATCGCGATGCTGGCCGACAAGGACGCGGCCGGCGTCCTCGCGGCGCTCGCGCCGCGGCTCGAGTTCGCGGTCTGCACGGAGCTCCCGGCCGAGCGTCTGGCGCGAGCCGGCCGCCCCGGCGCCCGGGCGCTGGAGGCGTCGCGACTGGCGGAGCTGGCCGTTGCCGCCGGGCTAACCGCGACCGAGGCCGTCAGTGAGCCGAAGGCGGCGGTTGGGCGCGTTCGGGCGCTGGCGCGCGAGCGGGGCGGAATTGCGCTCGTCACAGGTTCGCACTACCTTCTGCCCTACGCATGAACCGCGAGGTGCGCTCAGAGCTCCTCCAGATGATGGGATTGGTGGCCGCGGTGGTGGCGATCGTGATCCTGGTCTTCTTCGGGCTCGGCTACCTTTTCGGAAGGCTCTTCCTGTAGGCGAGGTGTAGATCAGCCCAGAGAACCAGGGTTTGTCCCACTGGTAACGAAGTACACTCCGCCCCTCTGCTCATGCGCCTTTTGCCATGCTCGTAGCGCTGTTCGGCATCACGAACGACGGTCTCAACCTGTTCGTGAACCTCGTCCTGCTCTTCCTCGTGGTCGTCTGGATCGCGCTGGTCGCTTGGACGTTCCTGGACGCCCGGCGCCGCACCCAGGACCCGGTGCTGGTGGCCTGTGCCACCGGCGCCTCGCTGTTCCCCTTCGTGGGGACGGTCGTCTACGCGATCCTCCGTCCGCCCGAGTTCCTCGAAGACGCCCGAGAGCGCGAGCTGGAGATCCGCGCCGCGGAGCTCCGCCTCAGGCAGCTCGAGGAGCAGTCCTGCCCCAACTGCGGCTACCCGATCGAGCGCGCCTACCTGCGCTGTCCGGATTGCAGCACCCGGGTGAAGGACCCGTGCGAGTCGTGCCAGAAGCCGATCGACCCACGCTGGACGATCTGCCCCTACTGCGAGACGCCGCAGCGACGTGCCGCTCCCCAACCGCGCCGTGGCGAGCCTGCCCGCCGCGCGCCCGAGGGGGAGCCGGCCACAAAGCGCGCCCCGCGAGCTAAGCGCGCCCCGCGACCGACGACCCGACGTCAGCCCACCCAGCCGAGCCGCTCCGGTCAGCCGCGCCAGGCGCGCCCCGCCGCCTCACGTCAGGCTTCCGCCGCCAGCAAGCGCAAGCCGGCGTCGGGACGCTCGACCGGCGCCACTCCGCCGAGCCGCGAGGCGCCCGGCGAAGAGCGGCCCAGGCCGGCCCCAGCCTCGTAGTCGCGTCCAGAATGACGTTTGGCTCCCACCCGGCGGCCCCGGCCGAGTTTCGATGCGATGTGAATCGCAACTCGGCCATAGCGCCCAGGCGGGTCGCTGGCGCCCGCGCACACCGGTAGCCTTCCCGCGCCGTGAGCGCCGAGCTCAACAAGGGAAGAACGCTGGTCCTAATCAAGCCCGACGCCTTCGAGCGTGGCCTCACCGGCGAGGTGCTGGCGCGCTTTGAGCGCAAGGGCCTGCGGATCGTCGCCCTGCGGCAGCTGCGCATCGACGAGGAGTTCGCCGGCCGCCACTACGCCGAGCACGCCGAGAAGCCGTTCTTCGGCGAGCTGGTCGAGTTCATCACCGGGGGACCGCTGGTCGCCGTGGTGCTGGAGGGCCCTGAGGCGGTTGCCGCCGCCAGGCAGGTGATCGGGGCGACCAACCCGCTCGAGGCGGTCGCCGGCTCGATCCGCGGCGAGTTCGCGGTCGAGGTCACCTTCAATCTCGTCCACGGCTCCGACTCCGACGAGTCGGCGGAGCGCGAGATCGCACTCTGGTTCGGCGACCTCGATTGAGGCTTGTCCTCGCTTCCGCCTCACCGCGGCGCCGGGAGATCCTCAGCGCGCTTCGGATCCCCTTCGAGGTGGTTATTCCTGAAGTCGAGGAGCTCGCGGACGGGGTGCCGGAAGAGGTCGTGGTCGAGAACGCGCGCCGCAAGGCGGCGGCCGGTCTAAGGGCGGCGGGGGAGGCGGCGGAGAGCGTGGCGGAGAGCGCGGCGCAGGCGGCGGAGGGCGCGACAGCGCTCGGCGTGGATACCGAGGTGGTCCTCGACGGGCGCCTGCTCGGCAAGGCGGCCGTCCGGACCGAGGCCCGCGAACGCCTCGAGGCGCTCGGGGGCCGGACGCACACGGTGCTCAGCGGCATCGTTCTGCAGGGCGCCGCGCCTTCAGGCGGGGCGCCGGTCGAGCGCTCGGGCGTGGCCCGGACCGAGGTCACCTTCCGGGAGCTCGACCCGACGACCCTCGAGGCCTACCTCGCCTCCGGCGAGTGGCACGACCGCGCCGGCGCCTACGCGATCCAGGGCCTCGGCTCGATTCTGGTGGAGCGGGTGGAGGGTGACTTCTCGAACGTCGTCGGACTGCCGGTGCGGCTGTTGCTGGACCTGGCGCCCGAGCTGCTGGCCCCCCCGAGCTCTAACCCTTAGGTCGATCTTGAGCTTCGATTTCGGGCCTCATCCTGCAATTGAGGCTGCCCGGGGGTTCGCTACACTCCGCGCGCGGCGCGGCCCTACGATGGCCGGCTCCTGGCACCTGGGGCGGACGATCCGAAGGCCGGCCGCGGCACGCGGCAGGCGCTGCCGCGGGCTCTCCAGGATCCGCCCTGCATACGAGTTTCCGCTCGCACCGACCACTTCCTCGACGATTCCCGACTGATGGGTCTGTTCAGCAGCCTCGGTTTCGGCGGCCGCGACATGGCCGTCGATCTCGGCACGGCCAACACGCTCGTCTACGTGCGGGGGCGCGGCATCGTGCTCTCGGAGCCCTCGGTGGTGGCGGTGGACGCGCGCACCGGCGAGGTGCATGCGGTGGGCGTCGAGGCGAAGCGGATGCTCGGCCGCACCCCGGGAACGATCCGCGCCATCCGACCCCTCAAGGATGGTGTGATCGCCGACTTCGACGTCACCGAGGAGATGCTGCGCCACTTCATCCAGCGCGTCCACCAGAACCGGTTCGCGCATCCCCGCGTCGTGGTCTGCGTTCCCTCCGGCGTCACCGGGGTCGAGAAGCGCGCCGTCGAGGAGGCCTGCCTCTCGGCCGGCGCCCGCCAGGCCTACCTGATCGAGGAGCCGATGGCGGCGGCGATCGGGGCGGGCCTGCCGGTCGGGGAGCCTACGGGGAGCATGGTCCTGGACATCGGCGGCGGCACCAGCGAGGTCGCTGTGATCTCGCTCGGGGGGATCGTGGTCTCGGAGTCGATCCGGATCGGCGGCGACGAGCAGGACGACGCGATCGTCAACTACTGCAAGCACGAGCACAAGCTCCTGATCGGCCAGCAGACGGCCGAGGAGGTGAAGCTCGAGATCGGCTCGGCCGCGCCGCTGCCGGAGGAGGTGACCACCGAGATCCGGGGCCGTGACATGGTCACCGGCCTGCCGAAGACGATCATGCTCAGCTCGGCCGAGGTGCGCTCCGCCCTCGAGGAGCCGATCAACCAGATCGTCGTCGCGGTCAAGGACACCCTCGATCGCACTCCGCCGGAGCTGGCCGGCGACATCATGGACCGGGGTATCACCCTGGCTGGCGGCGGTGCCCTGCTTCAGGGCATGGCTCACCGCCTCCGCGAGGAGTGTCAGATGCCGGCGCAGCTGACCGAGTCGCCCCTCACCTGCGTGGCGGTGGGCTCGGGCCGCTCGCTGGAGGAGTTCGAGGCCATCCACCGGATGAGCAGGAACTCCCACCGCCGCGGCCTGATCAGCTCCGGATAGGCGGCCGGCGGGGCGCTGTGTACCGGAAGCAGGTCAGAAGACGCCGCGCGATCCTGGTGCTCTTGGTCGTCGCGGCCTTGGTCTTGCTCTCGACCCAGTTCTCGGAGCGCGAGGGTGGTCCGCTGCACTCGATGCAGCGGGCCGTCGCATCCGTGTTCGGGCCGCTGGAGGAGGGGGCCACCCGGGCGCTGAAGCCGGCCCGCGACCTGATCAACTGGTTCGACGAGACCTTCAATGCGAGGGGCGAGAACGACGATCTGCGCAGCGAGCTCCAGCAGCTCCGCACCCAGCTCGCCCAGGCGCAGTCGGCCGAGGGCGAGAACAAGCAGTTGCGCGAGCTGCTCAGCCTCGACCGGCAGGGCACGCTCGCCGGCTACACGCCGGTGACCGCTCGAGTGATCGGGCGCTCGCCGACCGTCTGGTACTCGACCGTGACCATCGACAAGGGCTCGGGCGCCGGGGTGAAGGTGAGCGACCCGGTGGTCACGGGGGACGGGCTCGCCGGCCGGATCACCGACGTCACCCGCGGCACGGCGTTGGTCACCCTGATCACCGACGATCGCAGCGCGGTCTCGGCCCGGGTGCTGCCCGATGGCCCCGAGGGCGTGGCCGAGCCCGAGGTGGGCGATCCCAGCGGCCTGCTGCTGGACTTCATCGACAAGAGCCAGCCGATCCGCCGGGGCCAGATCCTGGTCACGGCGGGCTGGAGCAACGGCGCGATCTCCTCCGCCTTCCCGCCTGGCATCCCGATCGGCAAGGTGAGCGAGACGGCGGTGGGCGAGCAGCAGGCGTACCAGCGGGTGCACGTGACTCCGTACGCCGACATCCGCGGGCTCGACTTCGTGCAGGTCGCCACCGGCGGGCCGAAGCGGCCGGGGGTGCCGGGATGATCGTCACCTGGCGGATCGGCCTGCGGATCGCGCTGATCGTGGTCGTCACCATCGTGCTCCAGATCTCGTTCTTCTCCTACCTGAGCCTCTTCGGGACGACCCCGAACGTGGTTCCGCTGATGGTCGTCTCGCTGGGCCTGCTCGGCGGCGGGATGATCGGAGCGGTGTGCGGGTTCGCCGCCGGGCTGCTGCTCGACTCGGCGCTGCTCCAGACGCTCGGCGTCTCGTCGCTGGTCCTGCTCGGCGCCGGCTACCTCGCCGGCCGCTACCGCGAGGGGGCGGAGGTCTCCAACTCGCTGATCCCGCCGCTCATGGCGGGCGTGCTGACGACCGCCGCTGCGGCGGGCTTTGCCGCGATCCAGCTGATGCTGGGCGTCCACACGCCGGTCAGCCTTCTGGTCCTGAGAGAGATCTTCGTGCAGGGCCTGCTGGCCGTGCTGCTGACGATCCCGATCTATCCGCTGATCCGCTGGGCCCTGCGCCCGGCGATCGTCGACGACCTCGCCGTGCTGGGGGCGAGGAGCCCGATCACTCGCGGGGCGTCGCGGGCGGGCAGGGCGCGCGGGCGCCGCATCAGGCGGGCCGCGGGGGTCTCGTGATCACGTCCGCAAATACGCCCGTGTTTGGATCGGCTGCAAATCTTCGCCTGGCTTCGTCCTCGGTCGGCCGAATAGCACTCACTATTCGGCCTCCCTGCGTCCTCGCCATGCTCGATTTTCGCTCGCCCAAACACGACCGTACTCACGGACGTGACCACTCGTGATGTTCAGCGAGCGTGAGCGACCCCTGATGCCGGCGCAGTTCGCGCTCCGCGTGGCGATCCTCAGCGGCCTGGCGCTGGTGATGTTCTCGATCATCTTCTTCCGCCTCTGGTACTTGCAGGTGCTGTCCGGGGACCGGTACATGAAGGCGGCCGAGAACAATCAGGTCCGCGAGATCACCGTGCGCGCGCCTCGCGGCGAGGTCCTGGATCGCAACGGACATACCCTGGTCGCCAACCGCGCCGCGCTGGCGCTCCAACTCCAGCCGACCGAGCTGCCGCGCTCGCATCGCAAGCGCCAGCAGGAGTTCGCGCGGCTCGGCCAGGTGATCGGCATGTCGCCCGACCAGATCCAAAGGCAGCTCCGGGAGCAGACCAAGGAGCTGCCGGCGAACCCGGTGACCCTGAAGCGCGACGTCGACCACAACCTCGTCTATTACCTGCGCGAGAACCAGGCCCAATACCCCGGGGTGAGCGTTCAGCACGTATACGTGCGCAGCTACCCCAACGGCAGCCTGGCGGCGCAGATCTTCGGCTACGTGCGCGAGGTCACCGAGGAGCAGCTCAAGGAGGCTCGCTACCAGGGCCTCGTGCCCGGCGACCAGGTCGGCCAGTCGGGCGTCGAGAACACTTACGACAACGTCTTGCGGGGCATCCACGGCATGACCCGGGTCCAGGTCGACGCCCAGGGCCGGCCGACCGGAGGCGTGCTCAGCCAGACGCAGCCGCGGGCCGGCGACAACCTCCTGTTGTCGATCGATAGCCGCGTGCAGGCGGCCGGCGAGGCGGCCTTGGGCGCCTTCGGCAACCCGGGCGCCTTCGTGGCCATGAACGTGCGCGACGGCGAGATCCTCGGCTTGGGCTCCGCGCCCACGTACGACCCCTCGGTGTTCACGAAGCCGGTGATCCCTCAGTCGACCATCGACCACATCTTCTCGGACGAGGCCGGGTCCCCTTACACGAACCGTGCGACTCAGGGCCTTTACCCGACGGGGTCGACCTTCAAGCCGATCACGGCCGTCGCGGCCCTGGAGAGCGGGGTGCTGACGCCGACGACGACGATCGTCGACGGGGGCACGTTCACGATCGGCGGCCTCAGCTTCAAGAACGCCGGGGGCGCCTCCTACGGGGCGCTCCAGCTGCCCCAGGCCCTCCAGGTCTCCTCCGACGTCTTCTTCTACAACCTCGGCGCCGACCTCTATTCGCACGAGGACGCGCAGCAGCACTGGGCCTCGGAGCTTGGGATCGGGGACCCGACCGGGATCGACATCCCCGGCGAGGGCGCCGGTCTCCTGCCGAGCCCCGAGTGGCGCGACCAGCTCTACAAGGACGGCGACACCGACCGCCCGTGGAGCGTGGGCGACAACGTCAACCTCTCGGTCGGCCAGGGAGACCTACAGACCAACCCGCTCCAGATGGCGGTCGCCTACGCGGCGATCGCCAACGGGGGCGATGTCGTCCGGCCGCATGTCGGCATGGAGGTCGAGGATGTGAGCGGCCGCGCCGTGCAGGAGATCGATCCGGCGCCGCAGCGCCACGTCGAGATCGCCCCGCAGTACCGGCAGGCGATCCTCCAGGGCATTCACATGGCCGCGCAGTCGCCGGGCGGAACCTCGTACCCGGTGTTCGGCAACTTCCCGATCCCGATGGCGGGCAAGACGGGTACTGCGGAGCGCTATCCGCAGGCGGACCAGTCCTGGTACGTGGCCCTGGCGCCCTACCCGAACCCCCAGATCGTGGTCGCTGCCACCATCGAGCAGGGCGGCTTCGGCGTCGAGGCGGCGGCGCCGGTGACCAAACACATCCTCGAGGCCTACTTCAACGTCCACGAGCGCGAGGCCAAGGCGGCCGGAGGCAAGGTCCCGAAGCGGGGCCCCATTGAGACTCCGCCGGCCGCAAGCGCCGCGCCGGGGAACCCGTACTGATGGTCTCAGACGTCTACCCCCGCCCCTTCGACGAGCGCCGCGCCGCCGGTGCGGCCGAGCGCCGCGGCATCCTCGGCCTCGACCCGGTGCTCCTGCTCGCCACCCTCGGGCTGATCGGCTTCGGCCTCTTCACGCTCGGCAAGGTGACGGGCGGCGACATCCCCCACGATCCCTATTTCTACGTCATTCGCCAGGCGATCTACGCGGTAATCGGCATCGCCTTGATGCTGGCGCTGGCCCGAGTCGACTACTCTCGTTTCAGGGAGCTACGCGTCGGCCTCTACACGGCGATGATCGGCGGCATCATCCTGGTGCTGCTTCTGGGCCAGGCTACGCGCGGTTCGAAGCGATGGATAGAACTTCCCTTCTTCACGTTCCAACCGTCGGAGCTGGCCAAGGTGCTGCTGATCGCGGCCCTGGCCGGATTCGCGATCGATCGCGGCCGTCGGGTCAACGAGCGTCAGCAAACGGCGCGGCTCCTTCTGATGGGCTTCGTGCCGGCGCTGATCGTCTTCTTGCAGCCCGACCTCGGGACGGCCGTCACCTACGTGGTGATCACGCTCGCGATCCTGTTCGTGGCCGGGGTGCGCTGGACGCACTTCGCGCTGCTCGGCGTGTTGTTGACCGCCGCCGTCTCGGCGGTGCTGCTGATCGCGCCGGCGATCGGGCATCCGGTCCTCAAGGACTACCAGCAGGAGCGGGTGACCTCGTTCCTGAATCCGAGCTCGGATCCCCGCGACGCGACCTACCAGATAAATCAGTCGCTGATCGCGATCGGATCCGGCAGCAAGACGGGACGTGGAGCCGATTCGACGCAGACCGAGAACGGTTTCGTCCCCGACCGCACCACCGACTTCATCTTCTCCGTCATCGGAGAGCGGTTCGGCTTCGTCGGTGCTGCCTTCGTCCTGTCCCTCTACGCCCTGCTGATCTGGAGGGCGCTGCGCATCATGACGCTTTCGAAGAACTTGTACGGGAGCCTGATCTCAGGTGCGATTGCCGCGATGTTCATGTGCCAGGTGTTCGTGAACGTCGGCGTCGCGATCGGGATCATGCCGGTGACCGGCGTCACGCTCCCGTTGATGAGCTTCGGAGGATCGTCCGTCGTCGTCACGTTGATGGCGATCGGCCTCCTACAGAGCATCTACGTCCAGGCGCGGCTCACCTCCAAGAGCAGGGCGGATCTGCTCCGCTGAGCGGATCTCAACCCAACTCTTGAGGTGAGTTTTTGAGAAAACGCATACTGGTTTCAGTCGACGCTGGCGAGACCCGCGTCGCGGTGCTCGAGGGCAAGGGCTCGGCCCGGCCAAGCGACCGTAGGGGCGGGCGCAACCGCGCAGCGCCCGGAGGCGCAGCCGAGGATCCCGCCCGCAACCGCGCAGCGCCCGGAGGCGCAGCCGAGGACGCTGCGCGCTCTGGTGCTAAGTCGAATGGCGACTGGAAGGTCGCCGAGCTCTACGTCGAGCGCCGCGGACAGCGGTCGATCGTCGGCAACATCTACAAGGGGGTCGTCGACAACGTCCTCCCTGGCATGGAGGCCGCCTTCGTGGACATCGGCCTGGAGCGAAACGGCTTCCTGCACGTGGACGAGATCGTCCTTCCGGGCGGCGAGGCGGCGCCCCGCCGCGGCCGCGGCAAGGGCCGGCGAATCGACGAGCTGATCAAGCCCCGTCAGGAGGTCCTGGTCCAGGTGGTCAAGGACCCCCTGAAGACGAAGGGAGCGCGGCTCTCGATGCAGCTCTCGATCGCCGGCCGCTACCTCGTCTACATGCCCCAGGGCGCCGGGGTGGGGGCCAGCCGCCGGCTCTCGGAGTCCGAGCGCGAGCGCCAGCGCAAGCTGCTCCAGAACATCCACACGGGCGAGGGCGGCGTCATCGTCCGCACCGCCGCCCAGGGTGCCCGCAAGGCGGACTTCGAGCGCGACATCGCCTACCTGCGGAAGCTCTATGACGTCGTCCAGCGACGCGCCGCTACGGCCAAGGCGCCGACGATGGTGTTCCAGGAGGCCGACCTCTCGATCCGCGTCCTGCGCGACGTGCTCAGCAAGGAGTTCGACGGGGCGATCATCGACGACCCCAAGCAGCATCACCGGGTGACGAGCTTCTTCCAGCGCACGGCGCCGGAGCTGGTCTCCTACGCGGAGCTGTACACGGACCCCGAGCCGCTGTTCGAGCGCCAGGGCGTCGAGGAGGCCTACCGGTCGGTGCTCTCGCGCCGCGTCGACCTGAGCTCGGGCGGCTACCTGATGATCGACTACGCCGAGGCGCTGACCGTGATCGACGTCAACACGGGCAGCTTCACCGGCCGCGGCAAGGGACGGCTGGAGGACACGATCACCAGGGTCAACGTGGAGGCGGCGGAGGAGGTTGTGCGCCAGCTCCGCCTGCGCGACATCGGCGGGATCATCGTGATCGACTTCATCGACATGGCGCGGGCGCGAAACCGCGACCAGGTCCTGAAGACGCTGCGCCGCTCGCTCGACGCCGACAAGACGAAGAGCTACGTGATGGACGTCTCGCCGCTCGGCCTGGTCGAGATGACGCGCCAGAACGTCACCGACGGGGTGCGCGAGATCCTCACCAAGCGCTGCCCCACCTGTGACGGGGAGGGCGTCGTCGAGTCCGAGGAGACGGTGGCGATCCAGGTCGTTCGCCGCCTGCGCGACGTGGTCAAGGACGGCGCGAAGCGAGATGGCCCCGAAGCCTTCCTGGTGCGAGTCAATCCGCGGGTGGCGGGGGAGCTGTTGCGCGAGGACAGCCCCCTGCACGAGCTGGAGGAGAAGTCCGGCAAGCACTTCCACTTCGAGGGCGGCGAGGCGCTGCCGCTGGACACCTTCACGGTGGTCGAGAGCGGCACCCGGGCCGAGATCGAGGAGCGTGCGCTGCCGTTCCAGGTCGGAGACGAGGTCCTGGTCCGGATCGAGGAGCCGCACATGTACAACGTCGACGACGCGGTGGCCCGGGTGGACTCCTACATCGTCAGCGTCACGGGCGGCGGGCGGTTCGTCGGCGATCGCCGCCTGGTGCGGATTGAGAGCGTCGAGCGCTCGGCGGCGACGGCCTCGCTGATCGGTGGGCCCGGTGACGGTTCCGACGCCGCCCCGACCACGCCCGCAGGCGAAGCCGAGGACGGTTCCGTAAAATCGCCGGCCTCCGGACGGCGCCGCGGCCGGCGAGGCGGCAGGCGCCGTTCTGGCACCAGGGCATCCAACGGCCCCAAGTCCAATGGCGACTAGCTACGCGATAGTCGAATCAGGCGGCAAGCAATACCGCGCCGAGAAGGGCGCCAGCCTCGTGGTCGAGCACCTGTCCGCCGACGAGGGAGCGAAGGTCAGCCTGCGCGCGGTCATGTATCGGGGCGACACCGAGGTGGTGCTCGAAGGCGACCAGCTCGAGAAGGTGAAGGTCGAGGCGGTGGTCGCCGAGCACCTGCGCGGCCCGAAGCTGCGCGTCTTCAAGTACAAGCCGAAGAAGGGCTACCGTCGCAGCGCCGGTCACCGCCAGGAGCTGACCCGGCTCGAGGTGACCGACGTGAGGCTCTTGACCCGCAAGCCGGCGGCCAAGAAGCCCGCCCCGCGCAAGCCCGCCGCGAAGGGCAAGACGCAGACCACGCCCAAGACCTCGACCGCGCGGCGGTCGTCATCTGCTAAGAAGGACTAGCCATGGCTCACAAGAAGGGACTCGGCTCAAGCCGCAACGGGCGCGACTCGAACCCCAAGTACCTGGGGGTGAAGATCTTCGCTGGCCAGACGGTCGGGGGAGGCGAGATCATCGTGCGCCAGCGCGGCACCCGCTTCCGCCCGGGCGACGGCACCGGCCTCGGTCGCGACCACACGATCTTCGCCACCCGCCCGGGCGTGGTCGATTTCCATCAGACCCGCAGGGGCCGCGTCGTCTCGGTAAGCGCGGACGAGTAGCGCCGGGAGTGCCCAAGCGGGCCCGATCAGGGCTCGCCCCGCGCCGAGCTTCCGGCATCTGGTCCTCTTGGTAGAGCCCTCCCGGAGTGTGACCACAAATGTGGTCACACATCGGGAGGTGCCCCTCCCGGCTTGTGGCCAGCACAGCTCTGCACGCCTGCGATAGTCACGAGGTGCTCTACGACCGGGCGAAGATCTACGTCGAAGGAGGGCGCGGCGGCGACGGCTGCGTGAGCTTTCGCCGCGAGGCCCACGTGCCGCGCGGCGGCCCCGACGGCGGCGACGGGGGCCGGGGGGGAGACGTGGTGCTGGTCTGCGACCCGTCGCGGCGCGACCTGGGCTCGCTTCGCCGCACGCGGCACTTCCGCGCCGGACGTGGCGCTCACGGGCGGGGCAAACAGCAGCACGGGGCGCGCGGGAAGGACCAGCTGATCCCGGTGCCGCCCGGCACCCAGGTCGACGGCCTCGAGCGCCGCCGCTACGACCTGGTCGAGCCCGGCCAGCGCGCCGTGGTGGCTCCCGGGGGTCTGGGAGGCCACGGCAACAAGCGGTTCGCCAGCTCCACCCGCCAGGCGCCGCGCTTTGCCGAGCGGGGGCTCCAGGGCGAGTCCGGTTGGATCGAGCTGCGCCTCAAGCTGCTCGCGGACGCCGGCCTGATAGGTCAGCCGAACGCCGGAAAGTCGTCGCTTCTGCGACGGCTGACGCGGGCGGCGCCGAAGGTTGCCGAGTACCCGTTCACGACCGTGGAGCCGGTGCTCGGCGCGCTCGAGTCCGAGGAGCGCCAGCTCGTCCTCGCCGACATCCCCGGCCTGATCGAGGGCGCCGCGCTGGGTGCCGGGCTCGGCCACGAGTTCCTCGCCCACGTGGAGCGCTGCGGCGTGCTGGTCCACCTGATCGACATCGCGGGCGAGGACCCCGCCGCGGCGCACGAGGCGGTGCGAGAGGAGTTGCGCGAGTACGGCGCCGGGCTGGAGCTGTTGCCCGAGCTGGTCGTGCTCTCCAAGCGAGATCTTGTGCCCGGCGAGCGGGCGGACGAGCTGGTCGCCGAGTGGAGCGATCGGCTCGGCGGCACGGTGCTCGACGTGCTCGCCGTCTCCTCGGTGGACGGCGCCGGGATCGAGGAGCTTCGGCGGGCGATCTTCCACGCGGTGCCGGAGGGCGGTGGGGAGGCCGTCCCGACGGCTGCCGCCGCCGCCGAGCCCGAGTTCGAGGCCGAGCACATCGTCTACCGGCCCGAGGGCGATCAGGGCTTCGACGTCGAGCGAGTCGAGGACGGGGTGTTCGAGGTCCGGGGTCGCGGGATCGAGCTGCTTGTCGCCCGGCACGATCTCGAGAACCCGGAGGCGCTCGGCTACCTCGAGCAGCGCCTGGGCGAGATCGGGGTGCTCGCCACCCTTCGCTCGGCGGGGTTCGAGCCGGGCGACGAGGTGCGGATCGGCGAGCTCGCCTTCGAGCTTCTACCGGATCAGCAATCGGCCCGCATGCTAAGAAGGACGCGATGACGGTGGTCGCCAAGCTCGGGTCCTCGATTGTCGCCGACGACGACGGAGCGCTGCGCTCCGCGGTGCTCGACAGCGTCTGCGGCCAGGTGGCCGAGCTGCACGGGGGCGGCGAGAACGTGGTGCTCGTCACCTCCGGGGCGATCGCGCGGGGGATGCGCCTGCTCGAGCTGGACCAGCGCCCGAGCGCCATCGACGAGATGCAGGCGGCCTCGGCGGTCGGCCAGGGGTCGCTGTTCCGCGCCTACGAGGAGCGACTCGGGGCCCAGGAGGTCCACGCCGCCCAGGTGCTGCTGACCTCGTTCGACATGTCGGCGCGCATGCACTACCTGAATGCCCGCCAGACTCTGCGTCGGCTGCTCGACTGGCGGGTGGTGCCGGTGGTGAACGAGAACGACACCACGGCCACCGACGAGATCACCTTCGGCGACAACGACTTTCTCTCAGCACAGGTTTCGATCCTGCTCGAGGCGCGTCTCCTGGTCCTGCTCACGGACACGCCCGGCCTCCATACCGCCGACCCGCGCGCGGACGCGGAGGCCAAGCTGATCGAGGAGGTGAAGGACTTCTCGGAGCTGCGCGAGTACCGGATCGGCGACCGAACCTCGGCCTTCGGCTCGGGCGGGATGCGCAGCAAGGTGGCGGCGGCGGAGATGGCGAGTGCAGCCGGGATCCCGGTGGTGGTCTGCGACGGAACGGAGCCGGGGAGCTTCGCGGCTGCCGCCCGGGGCGAACGGGTCGGCACGCGGTTCGCGGCGCACCCGGAGCGCACCGCGAGCTTCAAGCTGTGGCTCCGCTACGCGAAGCCGAGCCAGGGGAGGATCGTGGTTGACGAGGGCGCGGCCAGGGTGCTGCGCGAGCGCGGCTCGAGCCTGCTCCCGGTTGGGATCACCGAGGTCGAGGGAGAGTTCGCGGCTGGCGACGCCGTCGAGGTGGTCTGCGACACGGAGGTGGTCGGCAAGGGCATCGCCAACTACTCCGCCGCGGAGCTCGGCCGGATCAAGGGGCTGAAGTCCGCGCAGGTGCGGGAGCGGATCCCGAACGCCTCCCAGGAAGCCGTGCATCGCGACTATTTCGTTCTGACCTGAGTGCAAGCACTCAGGTCAGGTCTGTGGCGGGATCAGCGTCCGCCACGATCGTGGAGACCCGCAAGCTACCCTGTCCGCATGGCCACAGCCACCCGGACCGTCGCCGAAGTCTGCGCCTCCGCCAAGCAAGCCTCGCGGGAGCTGGCGACCGCCACGACCGAGGCCAAGGAAGCCGCCCTGGCGCGGCTCGTCGAGCTGCTCGGCGAGCGCAGCGGGGAGATCCTCGATGCGAACGCAGCGGACCTCGCCGACGAGCGCGCAGTGCGTCTCACCGACGCGCTGCGGGATCGGCTGGCGCTCGACGAGGAGCGGGTGAGCGCGATGGCCGACGGGGTGCGCGCGATCGCAGCGCTGCCTGACCCGGTCGGCGAGCTGATCGAGGAGCGCAGCCTTGCGAGCGGCCTTCGCATGAAGAAGGTGCGGGTGCCGCTGGGCGTGATCGCGGTCGTGTATGAGGCTCGGCCGAACGTAACCGTGGACTGCGCAGCGCTGACCCTGAAGAGCGGCAACGCGATCGTGCTCCGGGGATCGAGCTACGCCGCGCGGTCCAACGGAGCGCTGACGGCGGTCGTGCGCGAGGCGGTGGCCGAGGCCGGGCTCCCCGAGGGGTCCGTCGAGCTGCTCGACGGCGCAGACCGTGCCGAGCTCACCGAGCTGGCGATGGCCGAGGGCCTCGTGGACCTGATCATTCCGCGGGGCGGCGAGGGCCTGAAGGAGGCGCTGAAGTCAGTCGCCACGGTGCCGGTGATGTACGCGGCGGCGGGGAACTGCCACGTCTACGTGCACGAGGACGCCGATCTGGAGATGGCCCGCGCGGTTGCCTACAACGCCAAAGTCCAGCGTCCGGGGGTCTGCAACTCAGCCGAGACTCTGTTGGTGAATGCCCGGGTCGCCGAGCGATTCCTGCCGGGGGTGCTGGCGGACTTGCGCGACGCGGGGGTCGAGCTGGTCGGCGACGAGCGGGCGCGCGCCGCGGCGGGCGAGACGCCGGTTGGCGCCGCCACCGGCGCCGACTGGGACACCGAGTACCTGGGCATGAAGATGGCCGTTGGCGTGGTCGACTCGCTCTCCGACGCGATTGCCCACACCAACCGGCACGGCACCGGCCACTCGGAGGCGATCTTGACCTCGTCCGACGCGGCCGCCGAGGAGTTCACCGAAGGGGTGGACGCGGCGGTCGTCTACGTCAACGCGTCGACCCGGTTCACCGACGGCTTCGAGTTCGGGATGGGGGCCGAGATCGGGAACTCGACCCAGAAGCTTCACGCCCGCGGCCCGATCGGCCTGCGCGAGCTGACCACCTTCAAGTACGTCGTCCACGGCGACGGCCAGGTTCGGGCTTGAGCCACCAGGCCGAACGGGACTAGGAGGGAGCGGTCGCCGCGATCGGCGTTCTCGGGGGCGCGTTCAACCCGCCGCACATCGGGCACCTGGTGCTCGGCCAGGAGGCGGCGTTCCAACTCGGGTTGGAGGAGGTGCTGCTGGTGCCGTCAGGCGAGGCGCCGCACAAGCGGATCGATCCGGAGCCGGGCCGCGACATGCGACTCCAGATGGCGCGCCTGGCGGCGGAAACGGACCCCGCGCTCGAGGCCTCGGACGTCGAGACGAGCCGCGAGGGGCCGTCGTTCGCCTTCCGTACGTTGGAGCTGTTGAGGGACGCGCGGCCCCAGGACGAGTTCGTCTTCCTGATGGGGGCCGACGTGGCGGCGGGTGTGGAGGGTTGGCGCGACCCGCGGCGCATATTGGAGCTGGCGCGGCTGGGAATCGCCGCGCGGCCGGGGACGGCCTTGGACGAGGCGGAGGCGGCGCTCGAGCGGCTCGGGGGCGCCGAGCGGGCCGAGATAGTGAGAATGCCCGAGATCGGCGTTTCCTCGACCGGCGTCCGCAGGCGGGTGGCCGCGGGGCGGCCGATTCGCCACCTCGTCCCCGACGCCGTCGTGGACCTGATCGCCGAGCGGGGCTTGTACCGGGCGTGAGCGCGGTGCCCGACAGCGGCGAGGATCGGCTCTCCTCGGAGGCGCTGGCGCGGCGCATCGCGGGGGTGGCCGACACCAAGCAGGCCGAGGATGTGGTCGCGCTCGACATGCGGAGCCTGGTCGGCTACACGGACTTCCTGGTCGTCTGCACGGCGCGCAACGAGCGCCTCGCGAAGGCGATCCACGAGGAGGTCCACCAGCGGCTGAAGCAGGACGAGGGCCTGCTGCCCGCCACGGTCGAGGGGGAGCAGGCGGCGCGCTGGGTGCTGATGGACTACCTCGACTGCGTGTTCCACGTGTTCGTGCCGGAGCTGCGGGAGCGCTACCGCTTGGAGGTGCTCTGGGGAGAGGCGCCGCGGCTCGAGCTGGGCGCCGAGACGGGCGCCGGCGGCCGCACCGCGGCTCCCAGCTGACAGGTCGGGGTGCCGTCCGGCAAGCCCCCTAGCGTTGGCGTATCGTGGGTGCTCGACGCCAGGAGCAGGATGGGCACTGAGGCTCGCTTGAGGAGATCTCTATTTGGCTACCGTCCGCGCGATGTGGACGAGGCGATCGCCGAGCGCGACGCGCAACTCGAGGCCCGTCGGGCGGAGGTGGAAAGAGGCGCGGGGCGGATCCGTGAGCTGGACCAGGTGTCCGCCCGGCTGGCGGAGCGGGTGGTGGTACGCGAGCGGGAGCTGCGCGAGCTACAGGCGGAGCTGGCGCGAGCGCGCGAGCGGGGCGACGAGAGCCTCCGGACGCTGACCGCGCTGGCGGATGACCTGGAGGGCGTGCGGGGCCAGGCGCGCGGCCAGGCGACGAGGATCCGGTTGCGGGCGCTGCGCGAGGCCGCCGAGCTGACGGAGCGGATCGGCGAGCTGGGCGGTCAGCAGAGCGAGGTGCGCCAGGGGTTGATCGAGTCGCTTCAGGAGGCGATCGAGCGAGTAGGCGCGGACGCTGAAGAGGAGGAGATCTCCGACCCGTCCGGCCTGAGCGCGGCCGCAAACGGTTACGTCCAGCGTAAGCCGGGCGAGCTGTTCGAGGGGCTGGTCGAGGTGGAGGTGGGGCCGTTGAGCGACTTCTCGCAGCTGGTCGGGTTCGAGGACGCGGCGGGCGGGATCGGCTCGATGTCGGAGATCTCGGTGACGCGCTTCACGCAGGGACGGGCGACGCTGGCGATGAGGTTCAAGCAGCCGGTCGAGCTGTTGCACGAGCTCGAGCAGCGGGCCCCGTTCGAGTTCAAGGTCCGGGACAGGCGCTCGGACCGGGTCGTCCTGGACGTCGCCGCGTAGTCGAACCGCGGCCGAGCGCGGCCATCGGCGGGCGGCCGAGCGCGGCCATCGGCGGGCGGCCGAGCGCGGCCATCGGTGGCTGAGTGGGGCCTCTCACAACGTCGCACCCGAAATGGCGGCCGCAGATCGCCCCCGGGGCTGCGTCCTCAGTCGCCCAAATGGCGCTGCCATTCGGGCTCCCTGCGTCCTTGCCCGGGAACGCCTGTGCCTCGCCATTTCAGGCACCACGTTATGAGACACCCCACTAGTGTGGGGGAGCGATGGAGCTGACTGCGCCGGCGAATGGGATCGAGATCTCCTACGAGGCATTCGGCGATCCCGCCGACCCCACGGTGCTCTTGATCATGGGCCTGGGGGTGCAGATGCTCGGGTGGGACGTGGAGTTCTGCGAGCTGCTGGCGGGGCGGGGGTTCTGTGCGGTGCGGTTCGACAACCGGGACGTGGGGCGGTCGACGAAGATCGAGGGCGGGCGGCGGCCGGACCTGATGGCGGCCGCGATGGGTGACGCGAGCTCGGCGAGCTACACGCTGGACGAGATGGCGGACGATTGCGCCGGCCTGCTGGACCATCTGGGGGTCGATGCGGCGCACCTGGTGGGCGCTTCGCAGGGCGGGATGATCGCCCAGACGCTGGCGATCCGGCACCCGGGGCGGGTGCTTTCGCTGGTCTCGATCATGTCGAGCACCGGGGATCGGGCGGTTGGGCAGCCACATCCGGAGGCGCTGCCGGCGCTCTTGACGAGGCCGGCGGCGGATCGGGAGGAGTACGCCGAGTTCGCCGTGGGAGCATTCCGGATCATCGGCTCGCCGGGGTTCGACGCCGACGAGGAGAAGCTCAGGGAGCGAGCGCGGGCGAGCTTCGATCGGGGCTATTACCCGGAGGGCACGGCGCGGCAGCTGGTGGCGATCCTCGCCTCGGGCGATCGGACCGAGGCGCTGCGGCGGTTGGACGTGCCGGCGGCGGTCATTCACGGGACGGACGACGCTCTGATCGACGTCTCGGGAGGGAAGGCGACGGCCGCGGCGATTCCGGGGGCCGAGTTGGAGCTGATCGAGGGCATGGGTCACGACCTGCCGCGCGAGCTGTGGCCGCGGTTCGTGGATCTGATCGTCGCGAACACGGAGCGCGCCCGCTCTCTCGACTCGATCCCGTAGCGCTCTCGGCACGCGCTGCGCGACATGTGTGACGGTAGGTGCGCGAACATACGTTCGTGCACGACTCCAACCACAAGGGCAACGTCGCGGAGGCCGCGATCGCAGCGGCAGCCATCAAGCTCGGCGTCGATGTGATCAGGCCGCTGGTCGAGCACACGCGTTACGACCTCATCTTCGATCTGAGGCCGCGGCTGCTACGGGTCCAGTGCAAGTGGGCCCCGCTGAAGGACGATGTCATGGTCGTGAACTTGATGAGTTCGCGCTACACGAGCGGCGGCAAGCAGATCAGGACTCCCTACAGCGCCGACGAGGTGGACGTAGTTGCCGCGTACTGCGAGGAGCTCGATCGGTGCTATTTGCTGCCGATCAGCCTCGTGGCCGGCATGCGCGCGATCCAGCTACGCTTTCGGGCGCCCAAGAATGGCCAAAAAGCGGCGCTAAACTGGGCTACTGACTTTGAGCTTTCTGGGGCTGTAGCTCAGCTGGGCAGAGCGTGCGGCTGGCAGCCGCAAGGCCGTGGGTTCGAGTCCCACCAGCTCCATTCGCATCCCGCCGAGCACTCTGGCGCCGAGGAAGTCGGCGCCCACAAGTTCCGCAACCACTTCGGCTGGTACATGGAGCGCACCGTCGCCGGCGAGGAGTTCCTCGTCACCCGCCGCGGCAAGCCCTGCGTCCGCCTCGTCCCCGCCCACGCCCAGCTACCGATCGCCGAGTAGCTCGCGCCAGCGTTTACCTATTAGCCAGGCTGTGCGGCCCCGCTCAGGTCGCCGGCCACGAAGCTGTGGGCCTCGAAGATCGTGAAGTTCACGTCGTCCCGCGAGACCCCGAACTCCGCCCACGCGGGTGCCAGGCGCTCGGCGGCGAAGCTCTCGTAGGCCTCGCGCGAGTCCCAGACGCTGACCACGCGCCAACCGGGCTCGGCCGGGCCGGCGACCTGGAAGATCGCCCCCGGCGGCGGGAACTCGCCGCCGTCTTGCGCAATCCGCTGGATCACCTGCTCGTAGATCTCGCGGCTTCCCTTGGGGTTCTCACCTATCACGCAGATCGCCATCTGGCCTCCTTTATCGGGATCGTGCGGTCGATGCTATCTCGGCCGACAAACCAGCGGTGTCCATGCGGGGCGAGCCCGACCACGGTTCCCCTTCCACTGATAGCAGTAGCCCGCGCGGCCATCGCTCTTCGTCCCGAGCGGGTGCGAGTCGACCCGGCTACGACACGGTCGCTCCTCGCGCCCTATTTAAGGCTGCGAACCGCGCATGACCCGCCGGGCTCGCGCCGACTGGGCTACGACCAGAACTCGTCCCAAGCGTAGAGGTCGTGAAAGTGCTCCCGACCGTC
>JBBPIL010000035.1:0-25406 GCA_038040365.1 Actinomycetota bacterium | reverse complement strand
GGCGTCCACATGATCGACGGCAAGATGCAGGACGACGCGACCTGGAAGCAGTGCAAGGTGATGGTCACCCTGGCCGAGATGCTGGCGCGTAAGGACCCGGAACTTGCGGAGGCGTACGACCTCTAAGCGGTCCCGGGCCCACTGGGCTCGGGCTCAGGAGTCACCGACCCGCCGCTCGAGCGCATCGAGCTGCGCCTGGACCTCGTCCGGCAGACGGTCGCCGAACCGCGCCAGGTGCTCCTTGACCTGTGGGAGCTGCTCACGGAGGAGCTCGCCGTCGACCCGCAGGAGCTCCGCCATCTGATCGGCGGAGATATCGAGACCTTCCGTGTCGAGCTGTCCCTCGGCGGGAACCAGCCCGATCGGGGTCTCGACCGTCTCCCCCTCGCCATCGCAGCGGCGGCAGACCCACTCCAGGACGCGGCTGTTGTCGCCGAACCCGGGCCAGATGAAGCTGCCGTCGTCGTCCTTGCGAAACCAGTTGACGAGGAATACCCGCGGCAGCTTCTGGGCATCATGCGTCCTCGCCATCTGCAGCCAGTGACCGAAGTAGTCGGCCATGTTGTAGCCGCAGAACGGCAACATCGCCATCGGGTCGAAGCGGAGCTTGCCAACCTCGCCCGCGGCTGCGGCGGTCGTCTCGACCGACATCGTGGCGCCGAGGAAGATGCCGTGCTCCCAGTCGAACGCCTCGGTGACCAGGGGCACCGTGCTCGCCCGGCGCCCCCCGAAAAGGAAGGCGTCGATCGGCACTCCGTCGGGGTCCTCCCACTCGGGGGCGATCGAGGGGCATTGGGCAGCGGGTGTCGTGAACCGCGCGTTCGGGTGCGCGGCGGGCTCGTCGGAGCCCGGAGTCCAGTCGTTCCCACGCCAGTCGATCGCATGGTCAGGTCGCTCGCCGGTCATCCCCTCCCACCAGACGTCGCCGTCGTCGGTGCGCGCGCAGTTGGTGAAGATCGTGTTTCGCTCGATCGTCTCCATCGCGTTGGGATTCGTCTTGTGGCTGGTGTTCGGCGCGACGCCGAAGAAGCCCGCCTCGGGATTGACTGCGTACAGGCGACCGTCCTCGCCGAACTTCATCCAGGCGATGTCGTCGCCGATCGTCTCCGCGGTCCAGCCCTCGAGGGTGGGGATCAGCATCGCCAGGTTCGTCTTGCCCGACGCCGACGGGAAGGCGCCGGCCACGTACTTCACCTCGCCGGCGGGCGAGCTTAGCTTGAGGATCAGCATGTGCTCGGCGAGCCAGCCCTGGTCGCGGGCCATCGCCGAGGCGATCCGCAGCGCGAAGCACTTCTTGCCGAGTAGCGCGTTGCCACCGTAGCCGGAGCCGTAGGACCAGATCTCTCGCGTCTCGGGGAAGTGGATGATGTACTTGTTGTCGGCGTCGCAGGGCCAAGGCACGTCCTCCTGTCCGTTGGCAAGCGGCGCCCCGAGCGAGTGCAGGCAGGGAACGAACTCGCCGTCGTCGCCCAACACGTCCAGAGCGTCCTTGCCCATTCGGGTCATGATTCGCATCGAGGCGGCGACATAGGCGGAGTCGGTGAGCTGGACGCCGATGTGGGCGATGTGCGAGCCCAGCGGGCCCATCGAGAACGGGACGACGTAGAGCGTGCGCCCGCGCATGGACCCCTTGAACAGCTTCTTCAGGACCTCGCGCATCTCGGCCGGCTCGCGCCAGTTGTTGGTTGGACCGGCGTCGTCCTCTCGCTGCGAGCAGATGAAGGTGCGATCCTCGACCCGGGCCACGTCTTCCGGGTCGGAGCGGGCCAGGTAGGAGTTCGGTCGCTTGACCTCCGAGAGCTTCTCGAAGGTGCCGCTATCGACCAGTGCCTGGCAGAGGCGGCCGTACTCCTCCACGGAGCCGTCGCACCAGTGGATCGAGTCGGGCCCGGTGAGGGCGGCGAACTGCTCGACCCAGGCGATCAGCTTCTTGTTCTTGGTCAGGGCTTCCGCGGAGGCGGTGCTTTTGGTCAAGGGTCGGCTCAACTCCTCTTCTCGTTTCCGGAACGGCAAACGCCCGGAGAAGCGATCCCGGACGTGGGGCCATTGTTTCGCACCCCGCCGGATGGCGGCGTCAGCTGCGGTCGGAGCCGGCTCAGCTCATCCTCGTGCCTGCTCGCAGTGGGCCCCCCGGCAAGCTAGATTTCCCGCCCCTCATGCGCTTCTACGAGTACGAGTCGCGGAAAATCGTCGAGCGAGCCGCGATCCCGGTAACCAGGTACGGCTTCTGCAAGACGGCCCAGGAGGCTCGCGTAGCCGCCGAGCAGATCGGGGGCTCGGTGGTGATCAAGTCCCAGGTGCTGACCGGAGGGCGGATGAAGGCCGGCGGGGTCAGGTTCGCCGACAGCCCCGAGGCGGCCGAGGCGGACGCGGCGGAGATCCTGGAGCTGGAGATCAACGGACAGATGCCGCGCGGCGTGCTCGTCGACCCGAAGGCGGAGGTCGCCCAAGAGTACTACGCGGGCGTCGTCTGGGACGGGATGCGGAAGCAGCCGATGATGCTGTTCAGCGACATGGGCGGAATTGACATCGAGGAGGTCGCCGAGCGCCACCCCGAACACGTTGGGCGCGGCCATCTCTCCAACCTTCTTCCGATCTCCGACTTCCAGGCCAAGCAGGTGATCGCGCAGACCGGCGTCACCGGGTCGGAGCTCAACCGCGCGACGCCGATCCTCGCCCGGCTGGCTCGCGTGATGCGCGACTTCGACATGACCCTCGCCGAGATCAACCCCCTGGCCCGCCTCGAGGACGGCAGCTTCGTGGCCCTCGACGCCCACATGGAGATGGAGGACGAGGCCAAGCCGCGCCAGAGGCCGTTGCTTCAGGAGCTCGGGATCGGCGACGAGGAGACCCGCGAGCCCTATGAGCCGAGCGAGTTCGAGCGCAACGTGAAGGCGATCGACTCGGCCGACCACCGGGGCGTGATCCAGGGCAAGGACCACGGCTTCCACGGCAACCTGGGGCTGGTGATCGGCGCCGGCGGCGGCTCGCTGACGCTCACCGACGCGGTCCGCAGCCAGGGGGGAAAGCCCGCCAACTACACAGAAATCGGCGGCAACCCCTCGGTGGCGAAGGCCTGTGGCCTGGCGAAGGAGGTGCTGCGCAAGGAGGGCGTGGAGAAGATCGCGGTGATGATGTCGATCGTCTCCAACACCCGGGTCGACATCGTCGCCCGAGGCGTGATCAAGGCCTGCCTCGAGCTGGACAAGGACCCCGGCGAGACGATCGCGATCTTCCGCATCCCGGGCGCCTGGGAGGAGGAGGGGTTCAAGATCCTGGAGCGCTACGGCGTCGAGTACTGCGATCGCAGCGTCTCGATGTGGGAAGCGGCGGGCCGAGCCGTAGCCAGCATTCAAGCACCTGCCGCCTCCTCGTCTTCGACTCCGGGGGCGGCAGGGTCAGGTGAGGCGCCATGAGCATCCTCCTCGACGAGAGCTTCACCTTCATGGTTCAGGGCATCACCGGCCGCGAGGCCGTCAACCTGACCCGAGAGTGCCTCGACTACGGATCCAAGGTTGTCGGCGGCGTGACCCCGGGGCGCAAGGGGCGCGAAGTCCACGGCGTGCCCGTCTACGACACCGTTCAGCAGGTCGTCGACGCGGTCGGGTACGTGCCCAACGGCTCCGTGGTCACCGTCCCCCCCGCGTTCACCAAGGACGCGGTGTTCGAGGCGCTGGAGGCCGGGATCGAGCTGATCGTGATCGTCACCGAGCGGATCCCGCGCCGCGACGTGGCGGAGATGGTCGAGCTGGCGGGCATGCGCGGCGCGCGGATCATCGGCCCCAACTGCCTCGGCGTGATCGTCCCCGAGGTCTGCAAGATGGGCGGCATCGGCGGCCCTGCCAAGGACGCCGCCAAGGCCTACACACCCGGATCGGTGGGCGTCATGTCGCGAAGCGGCGGCATGACCACCGAGATCTCCTCGACGCTGACCGCCGCGGGACTCGGCCAGTCGACCGCGATCTCAATCGGCGGTGACGCGATCATCGGCTCCGCCTACGCCGAGCTGATGCCCCTGTTCGAGACCGACGCAAGTACGGAGGCGATCGTCATCTACACCGAGCCCGGCGGGCGGATGGAGGCGCAGCTATCCGATTGGGTCAGGGAGAAAGAGTCGCGGCTTCCGATCGTCGCCTTCATGGCCGGCCGGTTCATGGACTCCGAGGAGATGAAGGGGATGAGCTTCGGCCACGCGGGCACGATCGTCGAGGGCGCCGAGGACACGGCGACCGAGAAGATCGCCCGCCTCGAGGGTGCCGGCATCCCGGTCGTGGAGCGAATCGACGAGATCCCCGACCGGGTCAAGGAGATGCTCGGAGTGGCCGCGTGACGGAGCCACAAGCAACCGGCAACGAGCAACTCGTCGGCGTCTTCATCGACGTCGAGGTCGACGATGCCGTCGCCGCCGACCGCGCGCTGGCATCGAAGCTCGAGGAAGTCTGCCCCGTCGACATCTTCAAGGCGGGCGATTCAGGCCTCGAGATCGTCGACGAGAACCTCGATGAGTGCGTCCTCTGCGAGCTCTGCCTCGACGCCGCCCCGGACGGCTCGGTCGTGGTCAGGAAGCTCTACGACGGCACCGAGCTGAGGCGAGGCTAGGCGCCGTCGCTCTTCTCACCAGGGGATCGGCTCGCGGTTGCGGAAGAAGCCGCCGGCGGGGCCGTCGTCGGGCAGGGTCGCGAGCCACACCGCCGTGTCGGCGCCCTCCTCCACCGAGCGAGGTGCTGCTGCCCCTCCCATGTCGGTTCGGACCCAGCCAGGGCACATCGAGTTCGCGAGGATCCCGCTGCCGGCCTCCTCCTGGGAGAGGATCCGCGTGAGCGCGTTGAGCGCCGTCTTCGAGATCCGGTAGCCGGGGTAGCCGCCGTTCATGTCGGAGAGCTGGCCCGCGCCGCTGGCCACGTTGACGATCCGGCCGTGCTCGCTGCGGCGCAGGAGCGGCAGCATCGCCTGGGCGAGCCGCCAGGCGCCAAACAGGTTCGTCTCCATCGTCTGGTGCGCGTCGTCGAGCGGCGCCGTCGAGACGTTGGTCGCGATCTCGCCCATCACGCCGGCGTTGTTGACGAGCGCGTCGAGGCGCCCAGGCTCGGCCCCGAGCCGCTCGCGAAGGCTCTCGACGCTGCGCGGGTCGGCGACGTCGAGCTGCCCCGCTTGGAGCGACAGCCGCCCGCCATCTGAGAGCTCCTCGGCGGTGCGCTCGGCGGCGGCGGGGTCGCGCGCCGTGACGATCACGTGATGCCCGAGCTCCGCGAGCTGCCGCGCGATCTCGCGCCCGATGCCCCGATTCGAGCCGCTGACGAGCGCTACGCGCCGCTGCCCTTCCATGAACGCCACACTACCCGGCCGTGAACTTCATCGAGGACGTGCTGGAGCGGTTCCCGGCGTCAAAGCCCGCCCTGGTGGCGATCTCGCGCCAGGGGGAGCGGCGAGTCTGGGCGTTCGGCGAGCTGATCGCGCGCAGCGCAGGGCTGTCGGGGGCGTTCGCTGCCCGCGGGGTGGCTCGCGGCGACGTGGTGATGATCCTGGCCGGCAACCGGATCGAGTGGGTGCTCGCGATGCTGGCCTGCTGGCGGATGGGAGCGATCGCCCTTCCCTGCAACACGCAGCTGCGCCGCCAGGATCTCGAGCTGCGGGTGCGCGCGGCGAACGCCGTGCTCTGCGTCGCCGAGGAGGAGGCGCTGGGCGAGCTTCCGGACGGCTTGCCGGCCATGACGATGTCCGACGTGGCCCTGGTGATGGACGAGGAGCGTCCTCAGGAGCCACCGGTAGAACCAGCCGACCTGGACCCCGACGACGGCGCCCTGATCGTCTTCACGTCCGGGTCGACCGGCGAGCCGCGCGGAGCCCTGCACGCCCAGCGCTACCTCGCGGGCCAGCGGGCCCAGGCCCAGCATTGGCTCGGGGCGCGAGAGGGCGAGCTCGTCTGGTGCACGACGGCGACCGGCTGGTCGAAGTCGGCACGCAACGTCTTCGTCGCACCCTGGCTCTGCGGAGCCGCGGCGATGATCCACGACGCCCGCTTCGATCCGGCCGAGCGGCTGGAGCTGATCGAGCGCGAGCGGGTAAACGTCCTCTGCCAGGCGCCGACCGAGTATCGGATGCTCGCCACGCGCGCCCGGCTGCGGCCCCTTTCAGCCCTCCGCCGCATGGTGTCGGCCGGCGAGCCTCTCGACACCGAGGTGATCGAGGTCTTCCGGGAGGCGCTCGGCCTCGATATCTGCGACGGCTACGGCCAGACCGAGACCGGGCAGGTGACCGGGAACCTGGTCGGCGAGGTGGTCCGCGACGGCTCGATGGGCAAGCCCCTCCCGGGGCTCCAGGTTCGAATCGCCGATGGCGAGCTACAGGTCCGCCCCTCCAGCTGCCCCACCTTCTTCAGCCGCTACCTCGACACGGAGCCGTTCGGCGGCGAGTGGTGGCCGACCGGCGACCTGGTCAGCGAGGACGACGGCGGCTACCTCTGGTACGAGGGGCGCCGCGACGACCTGATCCTCTCCGCCGGCTATCGCATCGGCCCGTTCGAGGTCGAGTCGGCGCTGCTCACTCACCCCGCCGTGGCCGAGGCGGCCGCGGTCTCCGCCCCCGACCCGGAGCGAGGCGCCGTGGTGCGCGCGATCGTCGTCCTGCGCGAGGCGGAGCCGAGCGACGACCTCGTGCGGGAGCTTCAGGATCACTGCAAGCGGGTGGCCGCTCCGTACAAGTTCCCCCGCATCGTCGAGTTCGCCGACCAGCTGCCCAAGACCACGAGCGGGAAGATCAAGCGGGCGGAGCTGCGTGCCGCCGGTCCCGCCGCGAGCCCCTAGCCGGTGCGACGCTCCCCCCTGGCCGCGTTCGCGGGCATCTTCGTCGTCACGCTGCTCTCACTGACCGCGGTTGGCGCCGTGCTGCCGGTGATCCCGCGCTACGTCCACGGGCCGCTGGACTCCGGCAACTTCGCTGTCGGCGTCGCGGTCGGTGCTTTCGCTCTCACCGCCCTGGCGAGCCGGCCGCTGGCCGGACACGTCGCCGACCTGCACGGTCGCCGGCCCGTCGTCGTGGTCGGAGCCCTGCTCTCCGCCGCGGCCGGGGTCCTCTACCTCGTGCCGGCGGGGCTTGCGGGCCTGATCGGATCGCGGCTCGTGCTCGGTGCCGGAGAGGGGATGGTGTTCACGGCCGGCGCCACGTGGGTGGTCGACCTGGCCCCGCCCGATCGTCGCGGACGCGTGATCGGGCTCTACGGCCTCGCGGTGTGGAGCGGACTCAGCCTCGGGCCGCCGATCGGCGACGCCTTGCTGCGCGCCTCGAGCTACGAGGCCGTTTGGGCGTTCTCCGCCATCTGCCCCTTCTTGGGGGCGCTGGTCGCGCTCCGGATTCCCGATGCGCATCGCCCCTCTTCCGAGCCGCAGAAGCGGCCGTTGCTCGCGCTCGAGTCGGTGGGCCCCGGGATCGCGATCTCGCTCGCCAGCGTTGGGTTTGCGGCGATGGCCTCGTTCATCGTCCTCCACCTCGAGGCACACGGCTCCGGGCATGGGACCGTCGTGTTCACGGCCTTCGCGGCCACCGTCGTGCTGACGCGCCTGGTCGGCGGCGACCTGCCGGATCGGATCGGGCCGCTCCGTTGCGCGGCCGGTGCGGCGGCGCTCGAAGCGCTGGCGCTGGCGCTGATCGCGCTCGCCGAGGGCCTCCCCCTGGCGCTGGCGGGAGCGGTCGGGATGGGCATGGCCTTCGCCTTGCTGTACCCCTCCCTCTCGCTGGTGGCGATCAACAGCGTCTCCGAGTCCCGCCGTGGCTCGGCGCTCGGGACCTTCACTGCCTTCTTCGACATCGGCATCGGCCTCGGCGCCGTGCTCACCGGTCTCGCCGCCGCGCTGGGCGGCTACTCCGCCGCCTTCTGGCTCGGCTCGGCGTGCGCGGCAGGGACCGGATTCGTGGTGACCCGGGCGCTGGGCCGCGCGAGGGCATCGCCTGGAGTCACGGCGCCCTGACCCGCAGGCGGCGCACCCGCTCTCACGCCTCAAAGAGCCTGGTCTGTCCCCGCCGCCGCGGCCCCGCGGGGCCGTCTCCCCTAACCGCGGCGTCGGGCTCGGAAGCCTCGTCCCGCACCCCGCGGGCGCCGCTCACGCCCCGACCGCGGCGGGCCATGCGAGAGAGCCGCCCCTGCTCCGGGCGGGGCAGATAGGCGCCGCGGGCATACAGCTCCTCGTAGCGCGGGACGAGATCTGGCCGGTACTGGCGCAGCCAGTCGAACCAGATCTGGCGTACCTCGCCGCGCAGGTGCAGCCCGACACCGCCGATGGTCCGAGCGCCGGCCTCACCCGCCAGCTCGAGGATCTCCTCCACCTGCCCGGGCGCGTCGTTGATGCCCGGCATCAGGGGCGCGATCAGGACGCCGGTCGGGATCCCGGCCCCGTTCAGCTCGGCGGCCGCCTCCAGCCGCTTTCGCGGGTGGGGAGTGTGGGGCTCAGTCTCGCGCCAGGCCTTCTCGTCGAGCGTCGGCACGGAGAGGTTGGCAGCGAAGTCGGTCACCTCGACGAGCTGCTTCATCAGCTCGATGTCGCGCAGGAGCAGCGGCGACTTGGTCAGCACCGAGCAGGGATTCGCGAAGTCCCGCATCGCCTCCCAGATCCCCTCCATGAGCCGGTAGCGCCCGTCGACCCACTGGTAGGGGTCGGTGTTGGTCCCCAGCGCCACGTGGTCGCCCTGCCACGACGGCCGCGCCAGCTCGGCGCGCACCACCTCGGGCACGTTCACCTTGACGACGATCTCGCGCGCGAAGTCCTCGCGGGCGTTGAAGTCGAGGTACGTGTGCGTGGGGCGGGCGAAGCAGTAGGTAAGGAGCACGCGTGGGTGCAGCCGCGGTATGGGTTGATCGTGAAGCGGAACGGCATCCGCGAGCGCTTCGGCACCTCGTTGATGCCGGAGCGCGCGTTGACCTCGTAGAAGCGGATGCCGAGCGCCTCCGGCGCATCGAAGGTGCGAACCACCGAATCACCCAAACCGGGCAGCCGCCCTTGCGTGCTGCCTCCTCTCTCCAGGTTCTGCCAACGCACGAACACATGTTCGCACGCGGGCCGGACGTCTGAACTCCGGGTCCAAGGCCGGGCCGGATCCATGGCGGTGGGTGACATCCGGCCGTGTAGAGCGGCACGATCGCACCCAGCGACGACTCAGGAGCCGTCCCCCGCGGGTGCCTACTAGGTTCCGCCGACCCTTAACGCGACCCCGCGACGCCGTGCCTGCAACACTCGACGCCCGTCTGACTATCCGGCCAGCCGACCCTAACGTCATGCCGGCAAACCGAGGGGAGCATGGGAGAGCGAAGCGTCGAGAGGAGCGGTTCGCGCAGGTCCTTGAAGCGACTGGCGCGCCGGGAAGTAGCCGCGCTCTCGCTGGCCGGCCTCGTGCTGCTTCTGGCGACGGCGGGCGCGCTTGCCGTGACCGGCGACCTCACCCAGCCCGCAGGGAGCGCCGGCTGCGTCAGCCAGACGGGCGCGGGGCCATGCGCCGACGGCCATGGGCTCGACCACCCGTTCTCGGTGGCGGTCAGCGCCGACGGGAAGAGCGTCTACGTCGCCTCGGTCAGCGACGCCGTGGCGCGCTTCAACCGGGCGCCCTGAGGCGCCCAGCGTTGCTCAGGGCGTGTACGGCGGCGCCTCGCCCCAGCCCCAGCGCGGAACGGGCGCCTCGCGTGGCGGATCGGCTCCCGGCTGCGAGTTGGCAAGCGCGAGGCGCGTGCCCCACTCCACATAGGCCATGAATGCGGACCGGAACTCCGGGTCCGAGGGGAGGCCGACGTCGTCCGCGGCCAGGCCGATCAGCTGCACCCACCGCGCTCGCTGTCGCTCGCTGATCGCCAGGCTGAGATGCTTGGAGACCATGTGCGAATAGCCGCCATGCTCCTCCGTGTAGGCGTTGGGCCCTCCGAACACCTCCGCGAACCAGATCGCGACGTGTTTCGGATGCTCGTCCGGCATGTTCGCGAACAGGTCCCCGAGCAGCTCGTCTTGCCGCACTCGCTCATAGAACGCCTCGGTCAGGCGCTCGAAGGACTTCATGCCTCCCGCCCACTCATACAGCGTCGGAACAGGGTCGCGGGAGGCCACGATCAGGAGCCGTCCTCGCTCAGCTCGGCCGGCACCAGCTCTAGGCTCAGCTCGTCGCCGGAGCGCCAGACCGCGGTCCGGACCGGACGGTCGATCAGCTCCGCCGTCATCATCTGCTGTAGGTCCGCGGCGCTGGCGACCGCTCTGCCGTCCAGCTCCAGGATCAGGTCGCCAACCCGAAGCCCGCCGCGATCGGCGGGGCTGTCCGGCACGACCTCCACCACCTCGACGCCGGTGCGATCGCCCCAGCGTCCCCGAGCTCGGGGCGGAAGCGGGCGCGGGCCGCCGGCGACGCCGAGGAAGCCGCGGCGAACCCGGCCCTCCGTCATCAGCGCACCGATTATCTTGCGGGTGGTCGCGTTGATCGGCACCGCCAGGCCCAGCCCGATTCCGGCGATCGCCGTGTTGATGCCCACCACATGACCCCGTCCATCGGCGAGCGCGCCCCCCGAGTTTCCCGGGTTGAGGGCGGCGTCAGTCTGGATCACGTTCTCGATGATTCGCGCCGGACGACGGCCCGCCGGAGCAGGCAGGGCCCGCCCAAGCGCTGACACGACGCCGGCCGTGACCGAGCCCTCGAGCCCGTGCGGGTTGCCGATCGCCACCACCAGTTGGCCTACCCGCAAATCATCGGCGTCGCCGAGCTCGGCGGGGGCGAGCCCGCCGTCCTCGGCCCGCACGATCGCCAGGTCGGAGAGCGGGTCGCGGCCGACGACCGAGAAGCGAAGCTCGCGTCCGTCGGTGAACGCCGCGCGGCCGCCGCTCGCCGGTGCGGCGACGACGTGCGCCGAAGTGAGGATGAAGCCGTCGTGCGTGAGGGCCAGGCCGCTGCCGGCGCCGACCGGCATCCCGCCTCGCCGCGTGCGCCGCTGGACACGCAAGCTGGCGACCGCCGGCGCGAGGCTCTTCGCGACTCCGACCACGGCACGCGAGTAGGCGTCGAGCGCGTCGGCGTCCCCGTTCACGTCCCCGTTCGGACGCCGCTGGGCCGGCGGCTCAACCGGGGTCCTCGACGACCCTGGCGCCCGTGCTTGATCCACGCCCGCCATCAGGCGGTGGCCCCGGCCAGCTCGACCTCGAGCTGGCGCTCCTCGGTGCCGCGCACCACGGTCAGCGTCACCCTGCCGTTCGGTGCCGCGGCGTCCAAAACTCGGTGCAGGGCATCGATCCCGTCGACCTGCTCGCCGCTGGCGGCGACGATCAGGTCACCCCGTGCGATCCCGGCGTGAGCCGCCGGGCTCTCGTCCTCGACGCCGCGCACCAGCAGGCCGTCTCGCTCCGGCAGGCCGACGGCCCGCCGCATCCGACGCGACACGTGCGCCGGCGCCACCGCAACACCGAGGAAGGGCCGGGCGGGCTCCTCACCACGCGCCAGCCGCTCCACCGCCTCGCGGAGCCCCGATGCGGGACCGAGCGCGACGATCAGCCCACCCTCGAGGCGCAGCGCGTTGACACCGAGCAGGCGGCCGTCGGTGTCAAGCAGAGGCCCTCCGGCCGAGCCGCGCGGCAGCGTCGCTGTGTGCTCGACCGCGCCCGAGACCCGCCGGCCGCGCGGGCCCCGGAAGCCGCGGTCCGCCGCGGCCACGAAGCCAAGGCTCGCGCGTAGGCCGCGCCCACCGGGATTGGCCAGGGCCACCACGGCGGTGCCGATCCCGACCTCGGCGTCCGCCGGCGCCCAGGCGAGCGGTTCGATCTCGCCGGTATCGACCTCCAAGAGCGCCAGGCCCAGGTCGCGGTCGACGCCGACCAGCTCCGCGGTCGCGCTCCGCTCCTCGGCGAAGCTCACGCTGACCCCCTCGGAGCGCACGTGATGGGCGGCGGTCAGCACGCGGTCGCGGGCGATCACGGCCCCCGACCCGAACCGCCAGCCGCGCCCGATCCCGACCACGGCAGCCCCCTTCTTGCTCGCGAGCTCGGCGATCTCCGACTGGATCTCGTTGATCACGCTCAAGACAAAAGCCTCCTAGTTACTTGCAACTTGCTAGTGACCTACACAGACAGCGTATCATCCGGTCCATGCCTGCAAGAAGCGAGGCCGGGGCTTCGGCTGCCGGCGAGACCGAAGGCGAGCAGGCGGCCGGAGGCGAGCAGTCCGACTCCGACTCGCTGGCCTCCCCGGCCCTGGCCGAGGCGCTGGCCACGGTCGGCGATCGCTGGACGCTCTTGATCGTCGCCGCCCTGCTGGCCGGCGCCAGGCGGTTCGGGGAGTTGCAGCGAGAGCTCGGCGGGATCGCTCCCAACGTCCTCTCCAGCCGCCTGCGCCGGCTCACCGAGCAACGCCTGGTGCTCGCCGAGCCGTACTCGCGGCGACCGGAGCGCTTCGTCTACGAGCTCACCGAGGCGGGGCGCGGGCTGGCGGGGCCGCTGCGGTTGCTCACCCAGTGGGGGGCGCGCCAGACGGGCGGCGCCACCGCCATCCACGCCGCCTGCGGCAACCCGCTCGAGGCGGTGTGGTACTGCCCCACGTGCCAGGAGCCGGTCGCCGACGACGAGGCCGGCGAGCTCGACTACGCCTGAGTCGAGAGCCCGGCGCGCGGGTTGGTGATCGGCCGCACCTTGGCCTCGATCTCGTCCCGCATGTGCTCGATGAACGGCGGCAGCGAGAGCTTCTCGCCGAGGCTCTCGACCGGCTCGTCGATGGTGAAGCCGGGGCCCAGGGTGGCGATCTCGAACAGGACGCCGCTCGGCTCGCGGAAGTAGACCGAGCGGAAGTAGAAGCGGTCGATCACCGGCGTCGGCCTCATCCCGGCCTCGACCACCCGATCCCGCCAGGCCTCGTGCTCCTCGACGGACGACGCCCAGGCGACGTGATGGACCGAGCCCGCGCCCTGCAAGCCGGTCTCGGCCGGCGGCTCGTCATAGGCGTAGATCGAGCCGCGCCTCTCCCCCCTCGCCTCCCAGAGAGCACCACCTTCCCCCTGGTCGCGGGGGGAGAACTCCAGCGTCTCCGCGAGCAACTCAGCGCTTCGATCGGGATCGGACGCGTAGGCGCGAACGCCGTCGAAGCCCTGTAGCGCGAGCTCCGCCGGGATCTCGGGATGCTCGGCGGCCAGCGGCTCGTCGTCGACCTCCGGGACCAGCAGCTCGTGCTCGAGGCCCTCGGGATCGGCGAACCGAAGCCGACCGTCGACGCGGTGCGTCTGCACCGCGTGCTCGCCGAGCCGCCCGGCCCAGAAGTCGAGGGCGTCCGCCGACCCGACCCGCCACACGATCCTGTGGACCATCCCGTCGCCCGCCCGGCCGATCGGGATGTCCGGGTACTCGAAGAAGGTCAGGTCGGAGCCCGGATCGCCCTTCTCGTCCGCGTAGAAGAGGTGGTAGACGGTCGGGTTGTCCTGGTTGACCGTCTTCTTCACCAGCCGCAGGCCGAGCACGCCCGCGTAGAAGTCGACGTTGCGCTGCGCGTCCGCGGTGATCGCCGTCACGTGGTGGATTCCCTCGAGTCTCATCTGCCTGACCATATCGAGACTCCGATGCGGCCAAAGGCCGACCCAGAGCTTGTACCGAGTCGGCCGCTCGCGGTCGCTACTCTCGCCACCCCACCCCGATCCCGAACCAGAGAGAAGGCATGGCCGTCGAGACCACCGCGACCGGCGCCTCCGCGATCGACCAGGCGCGGATCGCCGCGCTGACCGAGCGCGAGATGGCGAAGCTGGCGGAGCGCACTCCCGCCTCCAAAGAGCGCTACGAGCGCGCCGTCAAGGTGATGCCGAAGGGCGTCCCCTCCTCGTTCCAGGAGAGCGACCCCTGGCCCGTGTACGTCGAGCGCGGCGCCGGGACCCGCGTCTGGGACGTCGACGGACACGAGTACATCGACTTCCACAACGGCTTCGGCGTCATGTGCATCGGCCACGCCAACCCGACCGTGGGCGCGGCCGTCAAGGCGCGGGTCGACCTCGGCACCCACTTCGCCGCCCCCACCGACGGCTCGATCGTGGTCGCCGAGGAGCTCACCCGCCGCTTCGGCCTTCCGCAGTGGCGGTTTACCAACTCCGGCACCGAGTCGACCATGGACGCGGTCCATCTGGCTCGCGGCGCCACAGGTCGCGATGTGATCCTCAAGATCGAGGGGTCCTACCACGGCCACCACGACGCGGTGATGGTCTCGGTCTACCCGTCGCTGGAGGAGCTCGGGGGACGCGACGACCCCCACTCGGTCCCGCACGGCGCCGGTTACCCGCGGGCGCTCACCGAGCTGACCCACGTCGTGCCCTTCAACGACGCCAAGGCGCTGGAGTCCGCCTTCAACAGGCTGAAGGGCCAGGTCGCGGGGCTGATCATGGAGCCGGCGATGATGAACATCAACATCATTCCCCCCGCCGCCGGCTATCTGGAGCGGGTCCGCGAGCTGACCGCCGAGCACGGCGCGAAGCTGATCCTCGACGAGGTGAAGACGGGCGCCACGATCTCTTACGGCGGCGCCACGAAGCGCTTCGGCGTCACCCCGGACATGGTGACCCTGGCCAAGGCGATCTGCGGCGGCTACCCCGGCGGGGCGATCGGGATGAGCGATGAGATCGCCGAGCTGGTGTCCACCGGCAAGGTCCATCAGTACGGCACCTTCAATGGCAACCCGCTGGTGATGGCCGCATCCGCGGCCACCCTGACCGAGGTGCTCACGGAGGACGCCTATCCGAAGCTCGAGGCCACCAACGAGAAGCTGAAGGCGGCCTGCCAGGAGATCATCGATCGTTACGGCCTCCCCGCCTACACCGAGGGAATGGGCGCCAAGGGCTGCGTGATCTTCGCGCCGGAGCCGCTCCGCGAGTACCGCGACTACCTGACCAAGGTCGACGGCGACCTCGCGACGCTCGCCTGGCTCTACCACATGAACCACGGCATCTTCATGACGCCTGGCGTCGAGGAGGAGTGGACGCTCTCGCTCGCCCACTCCGACCAGGACCTGGAGCGCTACGTCAGCGCTTTCGAGACCTTCGCCCGAGACGTCACTGCGGGCTAGCCGCCCAAGCGCCTGAGGCGCCTGAGGCCAGGACCGGCGGCCGAACCGCGGCCTCAGCCGACCGCGGCGCGGGCGTTGTCGAGGTCGTCGGTGACGATCACGAGCTTGACGCCGAAGGTCGTATAGGCGAGCTCGATGTTCACGCTCGCCTCTGCAAGCGAGCGGGCGAGCTCACCGAGCGTGCCCGGTCGGTCCTCGATGTCGACCACGAGCACCTCGCGCTCGTCGGCGACCCCCATGCCCGCCCCCTCCAGCGCCTGTCTGGCCGCGGCCGCCTTCGCGTCATCGACGAGGATGTGGATGATCCCCCTTCCCTCGCCGGTGAACGCGCACATCCCCTGGAGGTTGACCCCGGCCTCGCCGGTGGCCTGGCCCAGCCGCGCCAGCTCGCCCGGCCGGTCCTGGAGAACCACTGTCAGGTCCTTCGGCATCTGCCCTCGACTCCGTCGCGGGGTATATCAGCAGCGCCCCGACGCCGTCGGCGGCACACGCCACGCGGCTGACGCGTCGGCAGCGGGGTAGCCTGAGATCGATGGCCAACCGCCTTGCCGAGGAGACCAGTCCCTACCTCCTCCAGCACAAGGACAACCCGGTCGAGTGGTACGCCTGGGGGCCGGAGGCGCTGGAGCGCGCCAAGGGTGAGGACAAGCCGATCCTGCTCTCGATCGGCTACGCGGCCTGCCACTGGTGCCACGTCATGGAGCGCGAGTCGTTCGAGGACGCGGAGACCGCCGCCTACATGAACGAGCACTTCGTCTGCATCAAGGTCGACCGCGAGGAGCGCCCCGACCTCGACTCGATCTACATGGAGGCCGTGCAGGGGATGACTGGCCACGGCGGCTGGCCGTTGACCAGCTTCCTCGATCCGGAGGGCGTCCCCTTCTACGGCGGCACCTACTTCCCGCCCGAGCCTCGTCAGGGGATGCCCAGCTTCCGCATGGTGATGGAGGCGGTGGTCGAGTCCTGGAGCGAGCAGCGGGAGCGGATCCGCGCCTCGGCGGCGCGGATCCGCGAGCAGCTCGGGGCGATCGGCCGGCTGGAGCCCTCCGCCGAGCCGCTCAGCCCCGACCTCGTCGACACCGCCGTCGGCCGCCTGCGAACGATGGCCGACATGCGTCATGGCGGGTTTGGCGGAGCGCCCAAATTCCCACCCGCATCGGCGCTCGAGCTGCTGCTCGCGCACGGCGTCAACGGGGTCGCCGAGGTGACGCTCGACGCGATGGCCCACGGCGGCATCCACGACCAGATCGGCGGCGGCTTCGCCCGCTACTCCGTCGACGAGGTGTGGCTCATCCCCCACTTCGAGAAGATGCTCTACGACAACGCGCTGCTTGCCCGCGCCTACCTGCACGGTTGGCAGGCGCTAGGCCACGAGCGCTGGCGCCGCGTCACGACCGACACGCTCGACTGGGCGCTGCGCGAGATGCGCGGGCCGGAGGGCGGCTTCTACTCGGCGCTCGACGCCGACTCCGAGGGCGAGGAGGGCCGCTTTTACATCTGGACCGCGGCCGAGATCCGCGACGTGCTGGGCGCCGCCGGCCTGAGTGACGCAGCCGACGAGGTGATCGCGTACTTCGGGGTCAGCGAGCAGGGGAACTTCGAGGGGCGGAACATCCTCCACGTGCCCGGCGGGCCGGCCGCGGACCGGCCCGAGCGCCTGGACGAGGCCCGTCAAGCGCTGCGCGAGCGCCGGGCCGAGCGCGTTTGGCCGAGCCTCGACGACAAGCGGCTCTGCTCCTGGAACGCGCTGATGATCGCAGCGCTCGCTGAGGCCGGCGCCGTTCTGGGGCGCGACGATCATGTGGACGCCGCCCGCCGCTGCGCGGAGTTCGTGTGGACCCAGATGCGCTCCGGCGACGGGCGCCTGCGCCGTTCCTGGAAGGACGGCGAGGCGCGCCTCGGCGCCTACCTTGAGGACTACGCCTACCTGCTCGAGGGACTGCTGACCCTGTACGAGGCGACCTTCGAGGTGCGCTGGTTCGACGCAGCGCGCCAGACCGCCGACCTGATGATCGAGCTGTTCGCCGATTCCGAGCACGGCGGCTTCTTCACCACCGCCCGCGACCACGAGCGGCTGATCGCGCGCCGCAAGGACGCCGACGACCATCCGATCCCCTCCGGCAACTCGTCGGCCGCCTACGGCCTGCTGCGCCTCGCCGCGCTGACCGGCGAGCGCGAGTACGAGCACCACGCGGTCGGCATCTTCCGCCTCCTGCACCGGGCGGGGACCCGTCATCCCCACGCCCTCGCCCATCTCCTCCGTGCGATGGACTTCCACTTCGCCTCGGTGAAGGAGGTGGCATTGGTGGCGCCGGCAGGCGGCAATGGGCTCGGCGAGCTTGCGGCCGTGGTCCGCTCCAACCTCCGGCCCTACGTGGTGCTCGCCGGCGGGCTCGAGGGCACCGAGCGGCCCGAGCTGATGCGCGAGCGCTCAGCCGTCGACGGCAAGGCCTCCGCCTACGTCTGCGAGAACTTCGCCTGCCGGCAACCCGTCACGGAGCCCGAGGAGCTCGCGGCAGCCCTGCGCTGAGGCGGACCCAGGGGCGCGGCGCGGCCCCGCGGGGTTAGTGCGGTCGGTTCCCACCTAGGAGGACGATCGATGGCTCAGGACTTCAAGCGAGGCGACCGGGTGGAGTGGAACTTTCGCGGGGCGAGGGTGGTCGGCACGGTGCGAAGGAGGCTCACCTCCCGCACGGTCATCAACGACCGCGTGGTCGCCGCGTCGAAGGACGATCCCCGCTATCTGGTCAGGAGCGAGAAGAGCGGGAAGGAGACCGCACGCAGGGGGAGGGCGCTGCGGCACGTCGAGTGAATGATTGGGTACGCATACGGTCCCCAAGTCCACACTCGATCTCCCGAGGCACGAGCGTGGCTGCCCCCACCCAGCCCTCGCGGCCCCGCGGAGCGGCGACGGCCGGATTTAGACATCAACTAACTAGAGCACCGGCAGGAACTTGTCGATCTCCCAGGGGGTGACCTGGACCCGGTACTCGTCCCACTCCTGGCGCTTGATCTCGACGAAGCGCTTGAACGTGTGCTCGCCGAGGATTCGCAAGACGAGCTCCGAGTGGGCGGCGATCTCGACCGCTTCGCCGAGGGTCTCGGGGAGCTCCTCGATGCCGCGCTTCTCGCGCTCCTCCGGGGTCAGGTGATAGAGGTTCTGCTCCATCGGCTCGGGGAGCTCGTAGCCGTGCTCGATCCCCTCGAGACCTGCGTGCAGCATGGCCGCAAAGCACAGGTAGGGATTGCAGGCCGGATCGGGGCAGCGCAGCTCGGCCCGGGTCGCCTGCTCCTTGCCGGGGTGGTAGAGAGGCACGCGGATCAGCGCCGAGCGGTTGCGCCGTGACCAGGCCAGGTAGGTCGGGGCCTCATATCCGGGAACCAGCCGCTTGTAGGAGTTCACCCACTGGGCGAACAGCGGCGAGATCTCCCGCGCGTGCTTGAGCTGCCCTGCGATGAACGCCTTCGCCGTCGGCGAGAGGTAGTACTGGTCGTCGGCGTCGAAGAAGGCGTTCCTGCCCTCCCGGGTCAGCGATTGATGGACGTGCATGCCGGATCCGTTCTCGCCGAACAGCGGCTTCGGCATGAAGGTGGCGTGCCAGCCGTACTTCATCGCGTACTCCTTGACCGTGATGCGGTACGTCATGCAGTCGTCCGACATGGAGAGCGCATCCTTGTAGCGCATGTCGACCTCGTGCTGGGAGGGGCCCACCTCGTGGTGCGCATACTCGACGTGGATGCCGAGCTGCTCCAGCGCCAGGATCGTCTCGCGCCGCACGTCAGACCCGGCGTCGAGGGTCGTGAGGTCGAAGTAGCCGCCCTGGTCGAGGGTCTCCGGCGGACCATCCTCGGGCTTTGCGGAGCGGAAGTAGAAATACTCGAGCTCGGGGCCGATGTTGTAATCGTCGAAGCCCATCTCCTGGGCGCGCTTCAGCGCCCGCCGCAGGATCCACCGTGGATCGCCCTCATAGGGCTCGCCGCCGGGCACCTTGATGTCGCAGAACATCCGCCCCGTCGCCTTCTCGACCGGGCGCCAGGGAAGGATCGCGAACGTGCTCGGGTCGGGCTGGGCGATCATGTCCGACTCCTCGATCGGGTTGAAGCCCGTGATCGAGGAGCCGTCGAAGCCCATGCCGCCCTCGAACGCGTCGTCGAGCTCCGCGGCATTGATCGAGAAGCTCTTCAGCTGGCCGAGCACGTCAGTGAACCAGAGCCTGATGAAGCGGACGTCGCGATCCTTGACGACCTTCATGACGTCGTCGGGCGTCTCCGCTCGCGCGGCGGCGGGATTGTCGGACATCTGGTCCTCCTGTCGGGTCGGTCAGGGACCGGTGGCCCGCCCGCCGGTGCTGGCGGAACCACCGCGAGGGCGGAACCATATCGGCGCCAAGAGGTTGAACCGGACTCCCGCCCGCGAACGTATTCACGGTTAAAGCGTGCCTGCGCTCTGCTTGCGCGGCGGCCCGTTCTCCGCTATAACTTACGTAACGTAAGTAATACGCTAAAGGTAAAGTAAAGGACAGTTCAACCGCACCTAAACGCTGTCACCCGTGCCGGGTCCACCGGACCGTGCGATGACCATGAAGACAGACATCAGCCGCTTTCAAATCCACGACGAGCTCACCGCCCCCGACGCGAGCGCCAAGCTGCTCCAGGGCATGGCCAACGCCGGTGGCTCGGTTCCGAAGTTCGTTGGCGTCCTCGCGGGCTCTCCCGCCGCGCTTCGGGCCTTCGCCCGGATGCGCCACGAGCTTCGCGGCGGCGTCCTGCCGCCCTCGACGCGCGAGCGCATCGCTCTTGCGGTCGCCGAGGACCGGGCCGACCCGTACTCGATCGCGCAGCACGCGAAGACCGCCCGCGCCGCGGGGCTGGGGCTCGACGAGATCTCTCGGGCCCGAAGCTGGAGCTCCGCCGATCCCCGCGAGGCGGCCCTGCTTACCTTCCTGAAGGCGCTGTTCGAGGCCGACGGGCGCCCTGCCCACCACCTGCTCGAAGAGGCGCGCGAGGTCGATTGGAGCGACGAGCAGATCCTCGAGGCGGTCGCCCACGTGGCGCTGAACGAGTTCCAGAGCCTGATGGCCAACGCCGCCGCCCTGCCTCAGGACCAGTCCGACCCGTCGGTCCTGCCGGCCGCCGCGTAGCTGCTGCAGCGCAGGCGGTCGCGCGCGACCCGGGGGAGTCGCCGCGCGACCGCTGTCTCCGCCGTCGCCCCAGCCAGGGGGAGGGCTATCTGATCGGGGCGGCGCGGATCGTGTCCGTGGCCGTCAGGTGCAGCTTTCGGGCCGTCTTCTGGGTCAGGTCCCAGCGGACGCCACTTGTGTACGGGCCGCGATCGATCACCCGGGCCCTGACGTAGCGGCTGTGGTATTTGAGTGTCACCTTGGTCCCGCAGGGCAGGTGGCGATGGGCGACGCCGATCGTCTTGCGGCTCAGCCTCTGGCCGCAGGCGGTGCGCCCGCCGAAGAACCCTGGCCCGTACCAGGTGGCGACGCTCTTCGCCATCGTGCGGACGACCTTCCTCCGCGTCGCGCGGCCCACGACGCCGTCGCTGCGCAGGCTGTGGCGGCGCTGGAAGCGCCGCACCGAGCGGGCGGTCGGGCTCTCGAAGTCCTTGCCCAGGGGCACGCCGTAGGACTTTGCCTTCAGGATCCAGTGCAGCGTCCTGACGTCGGCTCCGCAATCCCCGAGGTCGAGCGACCGGGAGCCGAACCGCATCTCCGGGCAACCGCTCGAACCCCCGGTGCGCGTGGATCCCGTGCCGCCGGAGCCGGCGTGGGCGCTGGTCGCGGCCGCGACCATGGCGATCACGGCCATCGCGACCGCCCAGAAGGCGATCCGGTCGGGGCGCCGCAGCGGCCGGTCTCTTACCGGCCGGCCCGCTCCCGGCGCCGGTCGCCGCCTGCCGTATTCGATTTCCACCCGTGAACGGGCGGTGCCTTCGTACATCTGTTCTTTCGGTCGCTTACGGGGTTAGCTGACGGGCTCGCGCCGAAAGAGAAGGCGCTACGCGGCAGTCGCCTGCGATTCGCCCCAGAGAAACTGGGTCCCCCGATCCCCGCGGCTATGTGGCGGGGATTCAGCCGGAAGCTCGCGGCATCCTAACAGAGGATGAGACGGAAGTTTGTGTTTGGTGAGCGTCCGCTAACGCGAATCCGCACATATGCTCCCCGCAGGTGGGCACGGCGCTGGTCACAGGAGCGGGACGGGGCCTGGGCCTGGAGATCGCCCGAGCGCTCGCGGCCCGCGGCCTCACCGTCCATCTGACCGACGTCGATCCCGATGCCGCCGAGGCGGGAGCGCACGAGCTCGGCCCGCCGGCGTTCGCGTCTGAGCTCGACGTGCGCGACGCGGAGGCCTGCCGCGCGGCGGCGGCGCTGGCGGTCGAGCGCGGCGGCTCGCTCGACGTCTGGGTGAACAACGCCGGCATCCTGGTCACCGGACACGTCTGGGAGCACAACCCCGAGACCCGCCGGGGGGTGTTCGAGGTGAACACGCTGGGGACCATCAACGGCACCCTGGCCGCGCTCGAGCTGATGCGGGCCGCGGGCCGCGGCCACGTCGTCAACGTGGTCTCGCTCGCCGGCCTCGGCGCGCCTCCCGGCGAGGCCCTCTACTCGGCCACCAAGCACGGCGCCATCGCCTTCGGCCTGGGGACCCTCGCCGACCTGCGGCGCGCGGGGTTCAAGGAGATCCACGTCTCGGCCGTGTGCCCAGACGGGATCTGGACACCGATGATCTCGGACAAGCTCGACGACCCCGACGCCGCGCCCTCCTTCTCGGGACGGCTGTTGCGAGCGGAGGATGTGGCGCCGAAGGTCGCAGGCCTGCTCGACCACCCGAGGCCCGTGCTCGCGATCCCGCGCTGGCGCGGCGCCTTCGTGCGCTTCCTCGACGCCTTCCCAGGCCTGGCGACACGGCTGATGCCCCTGTTCATGGCCGACGCCCGCCGCCGCCAGCGGCAATGGAAGAGGCGGATGGAGGCGGGGAAGCTGCCGTAGTGCCCCGCCGGCGGCAAGCGGCGTGGCCATCGTCCCGCGAGCTCGACCACGCCCGCGATCATCCGTCGCAGGAGACGCTCCCACGGTCCAGCACCTCGCCTGCCGCGGTAACGAACGAATAACTGGCGTGTTGAGGGCGCAATTCCAGGCGCAAGGCGCCGTACTGCGAGTCGTCGGAGAACCGCAACCTGGGGTCGGACTGGTCGACGCCGTAGAGTGACGCTCCGCCAGCACCGGAGACGAACTCCGTGATGCCACCTCGTGGGCGAAGCCGTTGCATATCGTGGTCGTGGCCGTTCAGCACGATCCGGGCACGGCCCCGCACCGCGTTCCAGAGGGGCTCGATGTCCGGCTGGTCACCGTGCTCGCCGGCGCTCAACCGCGGCCGATGCCAGAAGGCGATGCGGCAGTCTCCGCCTGTCGCGACTTGACGATGGAGCCAACGCAGCTGCGGAGATCCCGGGTAGTGGTCGATCTCGGAATTCAGGCTCAGGACCTGCCACCCGGACACCCGAAACGCGTAATAAGGGAGCGTGGGTGCACCCAACGCTTCCTCCCAGTAGGGGTCGTAACCATGATCGGCAAGGGGACCATCGTGGTTTCCCGGCGTCGGGGCGGTCAGGGCTTTAAGCCGCCCGTAGGTCGGCTCGTAGTTCGTCTCGAACTCTTCTGCGGTCCCCCGGTCGTAGACGTCGCCCAGATAGAGGAGGCGATCCGGATTGGAATCGGCGATCAGCTGCGCGACTCTCGCCGCCTCCGGCGAGTCCGTGGCTCCGTCGCCGACCGCCCACACGACCGCGCCAGGACTTTCGATCGACGACACGAAGCCTTGTCCGCCTGCAGGCGCCGTGTCTCCGCTCCCATCCGAGAAAAGGGATTCATACGCGTCCTTGAAGCCGATGGTCTGGTTGAAGACCACCGCCGCGGCGGCGAGGGCAAGACCGAGCACGAGGAGCTGTTTGACCTTCAAACGGGACGCCTTCCTTCATCGCTGGGGGGCAAAGCGCGCTCTGCCCGCCTTTGAGTCGATCCTGCCGGGCGAGCGTTAACCGGCTCTAAATCGCCGGGGTCAACTCCTTGGACCCGTTCTGGCAGCCCGTGTGTCGCGGCGCGTGGACGCTGGCGGTTGCGCTGGAGTTGTCCCACGTGAGCTTGCCGGTCCGCTTGGCAGGGTTCGAACCTTTGACCTTCGGTTTCATAGATTGACCGTTGGTCTTAGGCTCACGGCCGCTTGAGGTTGTTGAAAGCCGACGGACCACCCGGAAGGAGGTTTGGATGCAGTCAAGGAAGCTGGGCTTGGCGGTCGCGGCGCTCGCCGCTGCTGCGGCCATCGTTCTGTTCGTCGTCCTGCGCGAGGACGACTCGGATTCCGGGGGGTCGACGGCGACAACCCCCGCCGCACAGCCGCCCGCCGGGAATGGCCCTGCGCCGGGGCCGGGCGGCGGTCAGGGGCAGCCCAAGGGGACGAACGTTCCGACGATAGTCGTCCGTGACGGCCGACCGGTGGGAGGCGTCCAGGAGCTGACGTTTGAGAAGGGTGGACGGATCGGCTTCATCGTCGAGTCGGATGTCGCTGACGAGGTGCACCTCCACGGCTACGACATCGCCAAGGTCGTCGACGCCGGTGGCAGCGTCAAGTTCGATGTGCCGGCGTCGATCGAGGGTGTGTTCGAGGTCGAGCTGGAGCAGCGGGTGGTACCGCTCGCCGAGGTCACCGTAAATCCGTGAGCGTCCCGTGATCACCCGGGTGGCGGTCGCCGCGATCCTGGTCGGGGCGGCTGCCGGATTCGCCTTCCCGGAGCCGGCGGTCGCCCACGCCTTGGTCGGGCGCCAGGATCTGCCGATCCCCGAGTGGCTCTTCGCCTGGGGAGCGTCGCTGGTCCTGATTGTCTCCTTCGTCGCCATGACCATCGCCTGGCGGCGCCCGTTGCTGGCAGCCGAGCACTGGCGCCCGGCGCCCGGCTGGCTCTCGCGGCTTTTGGTCAACTCGATCACCGAGCTCCTGGCCGGCGCGCTTGGCGTCTTTTTGCTGGCGGCGACGGTATGGGCGGGCCTCCAGGGGACGGACGACCCGACTACCAACTTCGCGCTCACCTTCGTCTTCGTCACCTTCTGGCTCGGGCTGGTCGCTCTCAGCGTCCTCTTCGGCGATGTATTCCGCGCCCTCAACCCTTGGCGGGCCATCGCACGCGCATGCGGGCGCGCGTTCAGGCTGGTCGCGCGACAGGCTGCAGAGCCGCCGTTTCGCTATCCCGAATGGCTCGGCCGCTGGCCTGCGGTGGCCGGGCTCATCGCTTTCCTGTGGCTGGAGCTCGTTTACGGGCAGAGCGGTTTTGGGACCGTCGGCCTCACCCCTCGCACGGTGGCGATCGCCACGATCGCGTACTCGTCCTTGACCTTCGCAGGCATGGCGCTGTTCGGGACCGAGACGTGGCTGCGCCGCGGGGAGACCTTCTCCGTCTACTTCGCGATGTTCGCGCGCCTCTCCCCGCTCGAGGTCCGGGAAGGGCGGCTCGGCTTTCGCCGCCCGCTCTCAGGCCTCAGCAGCTGGGTTGGCACCACGGCGGGATCGGTCGCCCTGGTCTTGGTCACGATCGGCGGCACCGCCTTCGACGGGGCGCAGGAAGGGGCGCTGCAGGGAACGATCAGCGGGGTCTTCGAGTGGATGATCGACCTCGGCCTCGACCCGACCAGGGCTCTAAGGATCACGAACACCTTCTTTTTTACGGTCACGCTCGCCGCTGTGGCGGCGATCTATTGGGCGGGCGTGTGGGGGATGCGCAACGTGCGTGGCTCGCCGTCGCTCGACCGCCTCGGGCGCGCCTTCGGGCACGCCTTCGTCACGATCGCGCTCGCCTACCTGGTCGCCCACTACTTCAGCCTCGTCGTCTTCCAGGAGCAGGCCCAGTTCACCTACCTGCTCTCCGACCCGCTCGGCGACGGCTCCGACTACTTCGGCACCGCCTCGAGCGGGATCGACTACGGGCTGATCAGCGCCACCGCCGTCTGGTACATCCAGGTCGGCGTCCTCGTCGTCGGGCACGTGCTCGCTCTGGCCCTCGGTCACGACCGGGCGCTCACCGTCTATGGCGAGCCGCGCCTCGCCGCCCGCTCGCAGTACTGGATGTTGGCGCTGATGGTCGGCTTCACCTCGCTCGGCCTCTTCCTGCTCTCCCAGGCGAACCAGTGACCCTCGCGGCGGCATCTGCGCGCGCTTCGCGAACCACGACCGTCGACTGAGGGCTCCGCTAGCTTGCGGCGCTGTGGGCGAGGATGGTGGACGAGCAGAGACCCAGGCCGCCTCACGAGCGCGCCTCAGCGTGGCGATGGCCGCGGCTCTGTTATTGGCGGGGCTGACCGCCGTCA
>JBBPIL010000034.1:0-25519 GCA_038040365.1 Actinomycetota bacterium | reverse complement strand
GTCGTGGGCGTGGCGGTAGCCGCCGTCGGCCCAGATCTCGACCCGGTTGCGGATCCCGGCCTCCATCAAGGCGCGGTGGACGGCGCGGGTGCCGATGTCCGACGGCAGTCCGACGTGTCGCAGTGCGTGCTGGCGCGCCGCACCGGTGCCGCCCTCGAAGCCCGAGAGGGTGATGATGTCCGCCCCCGCCTTGGCGATCCCCAGTCCGATCGTGCCGATGTTGGGAACCACCGGGACCTTCACCGACACCCTCAGGTCCGGGTTCACGGTCTTCAGCTCGTCGATCAGCTCGGCGAGGTCCTCGATCGAGTAGAGATCGTGGTTGTTCGACGGCGAGATCAGGTCGGTGCCCGGCGAGGCGTTGCGCGCTTCGGCGACCTTCTCGGAGACCTTGCGGCCCGGAAGGTGGCCGCCCTCGCCGGGCTTCGCGCCCTGGCCGATCTTGATCTCGGCGACGTAGGACGAGTTCAGCATCTCGGCGGACACCCCGAAGCGGCCCGAGGCGACCTGCTGGCCGCGCCACTTACGGTACTTGCCGTACATGTCCTGAATCTCGCCGCCCTCCCCGTTGATGCAGAGGATGTTGATCGCCTTGGCGGCTTCGGCGTAGGCCCGGAATGCAGGCTCCGACTGCGAGCCGAAGCTCATCGAGGAGATCACGATCGGGTAATCGTGGTGGCCGATCGAAGCATCCACGGCCTCCGGCGCGATCGGGGAGCGGTCGGACCGGAGCTTCACGATGTGACGCATCGAGATCGGGCTCTGCTGCTCCAGGTCACGGACCTTCTCGGAGTAGTCCTCGTAGGAGGCGGTGCCGTTGGAGGCCGCGACCGCGGCCTTGTAGACCTTCGGGTAGAAGCGGAACGTCTTCGCCGGCTTCGCCTCCTCCTCACCGCCGAGGATCTGGAAGCGCTCGTCGGTGTCGCCGTCGAGGTGAGGGAACCCGACCCCGGCCCTCTCCGAGGAGCAGAAGGTCTGGCACTGGAAGATCTCGGCCAGCTCCGGCTTGACCCCGATCGAGGAGAACTGGCGCGCGTAGCCGCGCACCTCGTGGATGCCGATCGTCGAGATCACCTTCTCGATCCCCTTGCCCAGCGCCGAGCAGAGGTTGGAGACGTCGGCGTCGTAGTCCTCGACACAGATCACCTCGACCATCACGTACGGGCAGACGCCGTCGGCGCCCAGCCCGAGCGCCATGACCACGTCGTGGACGTTGCGGATCGCCGCCGAGCGCAGCACGATCGAGCAGCGGCGCCTGAGGTTCTCCTCACCGGTCTCGCCGACCTTGAGCTGCTTCAGGGCCTGGTCGACCGCGGAGGTCGCCAGGTGGGGGTCGAGGTAGCGGCGCACGCCGTCGTACACGGTGCGGTCGGTGAGCACGAGGAGCTCGGCGCCGTTGCGAACGTGCTTGACGGCCTCCTGCTTGATGCGCTCGATTGCGCCGTGGGTGGTCTCCGACTCCAGCAGCGCGATGTCGATCGCCCCGGCGCGGTCGCGGAACTCCTCCCACAGGTCCTCGAGCAGGTAGGTCTTGTGCTCGCGGGCGATCTTGCGGTAGGTCGAGTCGGAGAGGGGCGCCAGGTCGTGGTGGCCGCCGAGGATCACCGGGAAGGAGGTCTCGATCGTCCGCGTGTCGGTGGCCGGGGCGTGGGCCGAGGGACGGCGCCCGAACACCGCCCGGGTCGAGAAGTGCTCCATCTCGCGCTCGCGGTCGATCGCCGGGTTGGTGACCACGGCAACGGTCTCCTTGAAGTAGTCGGCGAGGTTCTGGCGCTCCGGCGAGAGCGCGGCCAGCGGCCCGTCGTAGCCGAGCGAGCCGATCGGCTCGGCCCCGTTGGAGGCCATCTGCTGGCAGAGCTTGACGTCGTCACGCTGCCAGCCGAACCCGGCCAGCACCCTGTCCTCGACCTTGACCGGCTCCGACGGCCCGGCCGAGGTGTAGCCGGGGATCTCGGCGCCCTCCAGAGGGCCGCCGGTGACAAGCGCGCGATCGTACGGCGCGGTCTCGGAGGCATCGGTGCGCTCGAGCCACCGCCGGGCGACCTCGCGCTGCATCTCCCAGTGCTCGAACAGCCGCGAGGAGTGCCTCTCACGGTCGATCGTGACCATGAACTTCTCGCCTGGCCCGAGGGGCTTGGGCTCGGAGACCATCTGGTCGCAGCCCACCACTCCGGGCTCGGAGCTGAAGATGAAGTCGTCGGGAGTCTCGAGCTTCCACAGCGGGCGCAGGCCGAGCGCGTCGGCCGAGAACACGCACTCGTCGCCGTGGCGGGCGATCAGCGCCACCGGGCCCTGGGCGAACGGGCCCATCGTCTGGCGCAGGTACATGTAGAAGGGCTGCAGCTCGGCGGGCAGCGAGCGGATCTCGTCGACGATCGGGGGCACGATCATCTCCATCGCCTCGGGAAGCGAGAGGCGCTCCACCCGGATCAGGTGGTCGACCACACGGTTCAGGTCCTGGGAGTCGGAGGAGCCGGGCTGGATCGAGACGCCGAGCATGCCCGCCTCCTGGCGGAGCTGCTCGATCGTGTTGATCTCGCCGTTGTGGCCCAGCACCGTGAACGGCTGCACACGCTTGAACGACGGCCAGGTGTTGGTCGAGTAGCGGTTGTGGCCGAAGCAGCCGATCGTCTCGAACCGCTCGTCCCGGAGGTCGGGGTAGTACCCGCCAAGGACCTTCGGCGTCCCCATCACCTTGTAGACGCAGGTCGAGGCCGAGAACGACGCCAGGTGGAAGCCGAGCTCGGTCTCGAGCGCGCTCATCAGGTCGAAGGTGAGCCGCTCGCGCCGCTTCGCGTCCGGCAGCAGCCCGGCGACCTGCCAGAAGTGGGGCTCGTCCTCGCGGGCGGTGGCCCCGAGCGCTTGGGGATCGACCACCCCGAGGCGCTCGGCCAGGATGCGGAAACCGCCGCGACCGAGGATCTCGCGGGCATCGTGGCGAGCCTGCTCTACGTCGGCGGAGCGCTCGATGAACACGTGGGCGACCGCGAACGCGGGGTCGAGCGTCAGCGCCGGGTTGTGGCCCCCGGAGCGAACCTCCTCGGCCCAGATCCTGCGGGGGATGTCCACCAGGATGCCGCAGCCGTCGCCTTCGCCGTCGACGTTCCCGGCGCGGTGGAGCATCTTCTGGAGGTTGGCGAGCGCCAGCTCCACCGGGGCGCGGCTCGGCGTCGCGTCCTTTCGCACCGAGGCGTAGATGGCGCAGGCGTCGCGGTCCTCGACGCTCGGCGGCGAAACGCGCGGCCTGTACGCCCTCTCGGGCGAGAAGCGTCCCTGCTCATCGGCCAGCTGCGGTTGACGACTGGAAGACCTGAGCAATCGGACCTCCCGGGATCCGCGCCTTCTTCGAGCGGGCGCGCGACGGGGACAAAAGCGGACGCGAAGTATAGAGCCGGCGGCGGCGCGCAAGCGTCAGTCGCGCCTCAGAGCGGGCGACGGCCATATAGTCCGGCCGATGTCCGAAGCGATCGCCGTCCTGTCCCAGAAGGGGGGCACCGGGAAGACGACCATGGTCCGCTCGCTGGCGGACGTCTTCGAGCGCCTCGGCATGGACGTGCTGGCGGTCGACGCCGACCCCCAGGGCAACCTCTCCGACTACTTCGACGCCGACCCGAACAGCCACCCGACGCTCGGCGAAGTCCTCCAGGGGCAGGCGCGCGCCGCCGACGCCGTGCACGGCCGGGTGGTGCCGGCGAACCTCCGCCTGGCCGAGGCCGAGCTGGTCCTGGCGGGGAAGATCGGGCGCGAGGTGACGCTGCGCAACGCACTGCGGGACCTGCGGCGCAACAAGGACCTGATCCTGATCGACTGCCCGCCCACCCTCGGCCTGATGACGGTGAACGCGCTGGTCGCCTCCACACACGCGATCCTCTCCACCGAGGCGCAGTACTTCTCGCTCCAGGGGATGGAGCAGGCGGTGCAGGTCCTGGACCTGGCGCGCGACTCCCTCAACCCGGAGCTGGAGCTGCTGGGCGTGTGCCTCAACATCGCCAACATGCGCACCCGCCACGCGCGCCAGACTATGGAAGCGCTCCGCGAACGGTTCGGCGACAAGCTCTTCCGGACGGTGATCCGCCAGTCGATCGTCTATGCCGAGTCGGCCGAACGAGCGATCCCGATCCTCGACTACCGCCCCGAGAAGGGCGCCGACTACCTGTCGCTCGCCGGCGAGATCCTGCGCCGCCTGGGCAAGCAGGAGATGCTCGAGCGGCTCGACGAGCTCAGCGCCGAGGTGGTTCCGGCGGGAGCCGCGGCCACGCAATGACCAGGGGCGACGCATCCGCCATGCTCGAGGTGACGATCGCCAGCTACAACGAGGCCTGGAACGCCCACGACCTCGACGCGATCATGGCACTGCACGCGCCGGACATGGTGTTCGAGAACCACACCGCGAGTGAGCGAGTCGAGGGCGAGGCGGTGCGCGAGCACATCGGCTCGATCTTCGAGACCTGGCCCGACATCGCCTTCGCGACCCGCCGGCTCTATGTGCGCGACGGGCTCGTGGTCCAGGAGTGGACCGCGACTGCCACCCACGCCAACCAGATGCGCCGCGGCGACCTCGTCGCCGAGCCGTCGGGGCAAACGGTCACCTGGGACGGCCTCGACGTGATCCCGTTCGAGGACGGCTTGATCAAGCGTAAGGACGTCTACTCGGACTCGGTCTCGATCCTGCGCCAGGTCGGGTTGCTCGAGTAGTACTCAATCGCGGATCAAACGGCGAAGGGCGCCGCGCGCTCGTCGTCGCGTGGCAGCGCTCGCCATCCAAAGACGCCACCTGGCGGCGTTCCAGACGAGGCGGGGCGCGGTCAGGTGCTCCGCCTGATCCGCGATCGCGTGCAGGAGCTGCGGGTCCTTCGCGCAAAAAAAGGCCCGGCGGCCGCCGTAGAGGTAGTCGGGGGCGCCCTCATAGCTCGAGAAAGCTGGGTCTAGCGTGGCTACTGAATAGCCGACGGACTCCGCGAGCGCGATCACGGCCTTCCGAGTCGGAACGGTGACGAACTGCTCGCGTACGGCGTGAATCGGGCTTTCCCCGCTCTCGCGCCGGAGCTCCAAGAACTGCCCCGGCAGCCGCGAGAGGCTCGTGTCGATCAGGAGCAGCTCGGTGTTCAGCTCGCCTATCTTCTCGATCAGCGTCGCTGGATCGCTGACGTGATACAGAAGGCCGAGGCAAAGCACGATCTCGAAGGGCCCCTTCGCGGACAGATCGGTCGCGTACACGTCTCCCCGGACGAACTCGTAGCGGCCCCTGTCGATCCCCTTGACTCGGAAGACGAAGTCCGCTTGGTCGATATGCATCTGGCGGCCGTCGATTCCGAGCACGAAATCGCATCCCGACTGCACCGCCCGAAGAGACCAGTAACCGGCGTTGCAGCCGAGGTCCAGCACTCGCTTTCCCGACAGAGATCCTCCGAAGAGTCGCAGCAGGGGATCGAAGATGTAGGAGGCCCGTTGCTCATGCCGATTTCGATGGGGTCGGCCCCAGATCGGTGTCCGGTGCCCCGCGAGGTCGAACTCGTAGTGCCAGTACGGGAAGCTCGCGATCTTGGCTTCGATTTCGTCTGGACGCACGACGTTCCCCCTCAGGCCCTCGGCAGATTACCGGCGCATTCATCCGACCTGCGCTGCCTTGGTCTAAAGCTCCGGCACGTCGGCGCCGAGCGGGGTGAAGGGGGTGCGCCGGATCTCGGCCCAGTCGCCGATGCGCTGGCGCAGGGCCTCCGTGACCTTGCCGGTGTCCTGCCAGAAGCACCAGACGAGCACCGAAGGGCCGGCCCCCGAGATCGAGGCTCCGATCGCGCCCAGCTCGCGGGCCGAGGCCACGAGCTCGATCGAGCGCGCGTAGAGCGACGCGCGGTAGGGCTGGTGGAGACGGTCGGCGAGGCCGCGCGAGATCAGGGTGAGGTCGGAGCGCTCGATCCCGAGGACGAGCTGCGAGGCGGCGGCGATGTTGGCGACCGCGTCGGTCACGGGCACCTCGATCGGCATCGCGGCGCGCGCCTGCTCGGTCGGGACCTCCTCGTGCGGGATCACCACCACACCCTCGACCCCTTCCGGGGGATCCAGCCGAACCGGACCGGGCCTCTGCTCGCCGTCGGCCTGCGGGCAGACCACGAAGCCCCCGTAGAGCGCCGCGCCGACGTTGTCGGGGTGCCCCTCGAGCTCCACGGCGCGGGCGTAGATCTGCTCGCGTTCGAGCCCGAGCTCGAACATGTGGTCGGCTGCCGCCAGGCCGGCGACGATCGCCGCCGCCGACGAGCCGAGGCCGCGAGCGAGCGGGATCTCGCTGCGAATCTCGAAGCGCAGGCCGTCGGCGGGATGAAGCGCCTCGAAGGCCCGCACGCACAGGTTGCCGCGGTCGTCCGGCACCGGCTGGCCACCCGCGTCGACCGAGAACTCCCCGGCCTCCGTGACCTCGAGCTCGAGGTGCAGCGAGAGCGCCGCGGCCAGGACGTCGTAGCCCGGCCCGAGGTTCGCGGAGGAGGCCGGTACGCGGACCAGGCGGCGGCGAACGGTCATCGGCCAGTGTGAGAGGCCCCACTAGGGCGAGACCCCGGGATCACTTCCACTTGATCGAGCACCCCACGGGCTCGGTCTCGGCACGGCTCACCTGGCTGCCGCTCAGCAGGTCGTCGAGCGCCTCGCGGAGCCAGGCCGCGTTCAGAGCGGGATCCATGTGGTCGGCGTCCGGAGCCCCCTCGTAGCGCACCCGCAGGTCGCCGTCGAGAACGTAGACCTGCGGGGTGACCTGAGCGGCCCAGTCACGCGCCACCTGCTGGCTCTCGTCGTGCAGGTACGGGAACGGCCAGTCCTCCTCGCGGACCCGCTCGCGCATCGCCTCGAGCGAGTCACGCGGGTAGCGCTCCGCGTCGTTGGAGTTGACAGAGAGGAAGCGGACCCCGCGGGCGCCGTAGTCCCGCCCAGCCTGCGCCAGCCGCTCCTGCCAGGCGAGCGCGTAGGGGCAGTGGTTGCAGGTCCAGAAGACCACGGTCGCCGGCGCCTCGCCTGGCATCGGCAGGGTGTGGATGTCGCCCTCCGTGTCGGGCAGCTGGAGCGCGGGCGCGGGGTCTCCCACCTTCGTCGCGGTCGCTTGAGCCATCACTGACCTCCTCCTTCGATCGCGTTTGCAAGCGTCTCGCGCAGGTCGGCGCGGTCGGGCAGCGGCGAGATCGTCCCGTCGCGCAGCCTGTAGACCCGGCAGGTCAGCCCGGCCGGCTCGCCATCGGGCGGCTGCACGTCGCGCCCTGAGACCCGGATCGTCGGCGATCCCACGAAGCCCTCGCGCGCGGCGTCCTCGTCGGTGCCAACCTCGCGCACTTCGACCGACGCGGGGTCGAACCCGACCGCGCTCATCTCCTCGCGCAGGATCGCAAGCGCCCGCTCCCACGAGGGGCACCCCTGCCACCACAGGAGCTCCACCTTGGGTGCCACACCGGTCATGCCCCCAGGTTAGGTCAGGCGGCCTCGCGGCCGTAGATGGCGCTCGCCACAAGAGCGCTTGGCGGCACCTCCGCCCCCGGCAGGACGACCGACTCCTTGACCCGCGCGCCGGCGCCGATCGTGGACCCGGCGCCGATCACGAGCGGACCGTCCAGACGGACCCCAGCGCCGATCTCGCACCCTTCCCCGGCCAGCACCCGCCCGCCAACGCCGGGATCCCCCCGCTCCAGAGCCTCGTCCCCGCCCGAGGGCTCGAGCAGCTCGCCGGCAAGCTCGACTTCCACCGTGCCCTGGACGGCGTCCAGGTTCCCCCGCAGGTACTCCGCCAATGAGCCGACGTCGTTCCAGTAGGCGTCGATGCGGTGGACGTGGAACGGCACGTCGTTGGAGAGCAGGGCCGGGAACACCTCGCGAGCGAAGTCGACCACCGGCTTGGAGGGGAAGTAGTCGAAGATCTCCCGGTCGAGGACGTAGATCATGCAGCTCGCCAGGTCGGAGAGCGCCTCGGCCCGGTCGGGCTTCTCCTGGAAGCCCTGGATCCTGCCGGCGGAGTCCGTGATCACGACCCCGAACTCGCTCACGTCAGCGACCCGCGTGACGGCCAGGGTGGCGATGCCGTCGTTGGCCTCGTGGGCGGCGCGCAGGGCGGCGAGGTCGATGTCGGTGAGCGCATCGGCGGCCATCACCAGGAAGGGCTCGTCGCCGAAGAACTCGGCTACGTTGCGGACGCCCCCCGCCGTGCCAAGCAGCTCGTCCTCATGGCTGTAGGTGAGGTCGATTCCGAGCCCCGAGCCGTCGCCGAATTGATCGCGGATCGGGTCCGGGAACCAGTGCAGGTTGGCGATCAGGGGGCCGACGCCGTGGCGGCGCAAGAGCAGCAGGATGTGCTCCATCACCGGGCGGTTCGCGACCGGCACCAGCGGCTTGGGGACGTCATACGTGAGCGGACGCAGGCGGGTCCCCAGGCCCGCCGCCATCACCATCGCTCGCATCAGATCAAGCCGGCGGCGACGCGCTAGGGCCGCTGATGGGGCACTAGGTGCCCTGATCCCAGGAGGCGAGGTACTTCTGCTGCGCGTCCGTGAGCTGGTCGATCTCGACCCCGCGCGAGGCCAGCTTCAGGCGGGCGATCTCGCGGTCGATCTCCTCGGGCACGGGATAGACCCGCTTCTCGAGGTAGGAGTGGTCGCGCACCACGTGCTCGGCGGCGAGCGCCTGGTTGGCGAAGCTCATGTCCATCACCGCTGCGGGGTGCCCCTCGGCGGCCGCCAGGTTGACGAGCCGCCCCTCCGCGAGCAGGAAGATCTCCCGCCCATCCTTGGTGCGATGGCCCTCGACGAAGGGGCGCGTCTGGAACTTCTCGACGGTGATCGCGTCCAGGTCCTCCTTGTTCACCTCGACGTCGAAGTGGCCCGAGTTGCAGACGATTGCGCCCGACTTCATGACCTCGAACATCTCGCCGGCGATCGCGTCGCGGTTGCCGGTCACAGAGATGAACACGTCGCCGACCCTCGCCGCCTCGACTCCGGGCATCACCTCGTAGCCGTCCATCAGCGCCTCGAGCGCCCGCAGCGGATCGACCTCGCAGACGATCACGTGGGCCCCGTGGCCCTTGGCCCTCATCGCCACCCCGCGCCCGCACCAGCCGTAGCCAATCACGACCACGCGCAGGCCGGCGATCAGGACGTTGGTGGCCCTGATCACCCCGTCGAGGGTGGACTGGCCGGTGCCGTAGCGATTGTCGAAGAAGTGCTTGGTCTTCGCGTCGTTGACGGCGATGATCGGATAGCCGAGCTTGCCCTGGCGCTCGAGCGCCTGGAGGCGGATGACGCCCGTGGTCGTCTCCTCGGTGCCGCCGAGAACGCTGGAGAGCTGCTCGGGACGCTCCCCGTGCAGCACGCCGACCACGTCGGCGCCATCGTCCATCGTGATCTGGGGACCGCGATCGACCACGGTGTGGATATGCCGGTAGTAGGTGTCGTTGTCCTCGCCGTTGATCGCGTAGACCTCGGCGCCGTGGCGGTCAACCAGGGCCGCGGCCACGTCGTCCTGGGTGGAGAGCGGGTTCGAGGCGCAGAGCACCACCTCGGCGCCTCCAGCGATCAGGGTGCGGGCCAGGTTTGCGGTCTCCGTCGTCACGTGGAGGCAGCACCCGAGGGTGATCCCATCCAGCGGCCGCTCCTTCTCGAAGCGCTCGCGGATCGTTCCCAGCACGGGCATGTGCCGGTCTGCCCATTCGATCCGTCGCTGGCCCTCCTCCGCGAGGCCGATGTCCGCGATGTCGTAGCTCTTCTCGGCGGTTGCCAAACCAGTCCTTTCCGTCGTGATGAGGTGGGAAGGATAGGGGCACGGCCGCGCCTTCGTCACGGGCGGATACCGTGAGCGCATGGACGATCCGATGCCCGTCAACGCCGAGGTGGCCGTTCCGCTCTCCGAGGTCGAGATCCGCGCCAGCCGCTCATCGGGGCCAGGTGGCCAGCACGCCAACGTGACCGCCTCGCGGGTGGAGGCTGTGTTCGAGATCGCCGAGTCGGCGGCGCTCACCGACGAGCAGAAGCGGCGCCTCGCCGCCCGCCACGGCGAGCGCGTCACCGCGGTCGCTCAGGACGCCCGCAGCCAGGCCCGAAACCGCGAGCTGGCGCTCGAGCGGTTGCGCGAGAAGCTGGCTGCGGGCCTAGCGGTGCCTCGCAAGCGCCGCCCCACGCGGCCGACCCGAGCCGCCCGGCAGCGCCGCCTGGACACCAAGCGTCGGCGAGGCGAGCGCAAGCGAGGTCGCAAGCCACCCCCGATCGACGAGTAGGCGGCTTCCCTCCCTCCCGGCATGCGCGGGGCCTGCCCCCTGAACACCCTCCCGGACTGTGACCACATTTGTGGTCACACTTCGGGAGGGACGGCGTCGGAATACCCCAGGCACCCGGGTGGGCCCGGATTGACGGCTACTCGTAGCTGATCGCCCGGATCACGTCGAGGCGGGCGGCGCGGCGGGCAGGGAGGATCGAGGCGATCAGGCCCAGCACGATCCCGGCGATGCCGACGTAGACCATGGTCGAGAGGGGTGGGCGATACTCGACCCCCGGGATGCCCGAGGACAGTCCCTCGAGCAGCGCGTAGCCGAGCCCGGTGCCGACGGCGATCCCGAGCAGGGCTCCGATCAGGCCGATCACCAGGCTCTCGTCGGCAATCGATCGGCGCACCTGCCACCGGGAGGCGCCGAGCGCCCGCAGGACGCCGATCTCGCGGGTGCGTTCGATCACCGACATCGTCAGCGTGTTGACGATCCCGAACAGACTGGCGAAGATCGCCACGCCGACGATCGCGTAGAAGATCCCGAACTGCTGGCTCACCTGGTCCTCGACCTTCGACTTGAGCTCGTCGTTGGAGAGGACGGCCAGGTTCGGGTAGTCGTGACTGATGATGCCCTCCACCCGGTGGCGCAGGGCCGGACGGGCGGCGGGGGAGATCGCCTTCAGGGCGAGCTCGGAGTCCGCGGTCACGCCGTAGACGCCGCGCATCGTGCGTAGGGACATGCTCACCGTCTGACCGCCAAACACCACCGTGTCCACCACCCCCGCCACACGCGTCCGGCGCGTTCCCGATGGCCCTCGAAGCGTGATCGGGTCGCCCACCCCGAGCCCGGTCTCGTCCGCCCATCCCTTGCCGAGCGTCACCCAGCCGCGCGCCATGCGGGCGAACACCTGCGCGCGGGGGGCGCCCTCGATGTCGGTCTCGTCCACCTGCTCGTACTGCGCGGGGGCGAACCCCAGCAAGAGGCCGTCCGAGCCCTTCTTCCTCGGCGACCCCGGGAGGTCGCTCGTGAACAGGAAGCGCTCGCGGGCCACCACCTTCGCCTCGGGGATGCGGGCGAGGCGGTTCCGCAGGCCCTCGGCGATCGTCTGCTGCGGCCCCTGCCCAGGCGCGAACCCGTGCGGCTGAACGGTGAGGTCGCGGGCGAAGCTGCGGTCGAACTCATCGGAGATCGACTTCAGGAAGCTGGAGCCGAGGCTGTTCACGGCGACGACCAGGGCGAGGCCGATCATCAACGCCGTAGCGGTGGCGGCCGTGCGCCCGGGATCGGAGCGGGCCGCGTCGGCTGCGAGGCGGCCCTCGACCGGGAAAAGCGAGCGGAACGGCCACGAAAGCACCGTGACCAGGGGCCGGATCACGAACGGGGCGACCATCGCGATGCCGAAGAAGATCGCCAGCGTGCCCAGCATGCCGGCGGCCGCGACGATCGTCGTGGTCTCGTCGGCGGCGCCGAGCCAGAAGGCGCCCGCGAGCCCGAGCGGAATCAGGGCCGCGCCGGCAACGGCGCGGCGCGCCCTCAGCCTCGCTCGAAGCCCCTCGGTCCCGAGCACCGCCCTGATTGGCGACGTGCGGCCGGCACGGCGCGCCGGATAGAGCGCCCCGAGGACGGCCGTGATCAGCCCGGTCGCCAGGGCGGCGACCGGCGCGAAGGCCGAGAAGGAGAGTTGCCCAACCGGAAAGTCGAGCGTTCGCATCAACTCGATCAAGCCGAGCGCAAGCACGACGCCGAGGCCCAGCCCGATCGCGGCGCCCAGGACGCCCAGCAGGGCGGCCTCGCGGAGCACCGAGCCGGTGATCCTCCAGCTCCCGGCCCCGAGGGCGCGCAGCATGCCGATCTCCCGCGTCCGCTGGAGGACGGTCATGTTGAAGGAGTTGAAGATCAGAAAGCCGCCGACGAACAGGGCCATTGCGGCGAAGAAGTAGAGGATCGCGTTGAAGCCCTGGAGCTGCGACTCGACCTCGGCGCTTTTTTGGTCCGGCGTCTCGACCTTGACTCCGCTCGGCAGACGGCGACGCAGGTCGTCCCGGACGCGGGAGATCGTCTCCTCGCCGCCGGCGACGACGAGGTCCACCTCGTCCCAGACGCCCGGCCGGTCCATCACCCGGCGCGCCGAACCGACCGGCATCGTGGCGAAGCCCTGCCCACCGAAGTCGAGTCCGCTCGAGAACTGGAACAGCCCCACCACACGCAGCCGCTTGACGCCGGTGGGGGTCGCGAGCCGCACGCGGTCGCCCAGGTCGATCCCGTTGGCGTCGGCCCAGCTGCGCTGGAGGTCGATCTCCAGCCCGTGCTTCGGCCTGCGCCCCGCGACCGTGCGCGCGTCGGAGAGGCCGGCGGCCCTGGCGCTCTCGCCGGCGACGTTCAGCTGCTGGGCGGCGTCGGTTGAGGCCGCGCCGGAGCGATCGACGAGGGTGACGACGCTGAACACGACTCCCTCGGCCTGGTCGACGTTGGGCGTGCGCCTGACCTCGCCGAGCGCGGAGTGGCGCACGGAGTCGCCACCGACGCCGGAGACGACCAGGTCGGTCCGCCCGTAGACCGAGTCGAAGAGGTCGTTGAAGGTGCGGTGGATGGTGACCGTGAGCAGCAAGACGCCGAGGATCATCGCCACGCCGAGCACGATCCCGGCGGTGGTCAGCAGCGAGCGCAGTCGCCTTGCGCGCACCTGCCGAAACGCCAGGGAGCCGAAAGAGCGCATCAAGGGATACGGGAGTCCAGCTCGGCCAGGGCGGTGACCACGCGGTCCGTGGAACCCCCCTCGACCTCCCCGGCGAGTCGCCCGTCGCGCAGGAAGACGACCCGCCTCGCGGTCGCCGCGGCGGCGGGGTCATGGCTGACGATCACCAGCGTCTGTCCCTCGCTCTCGTTCAGCTCGCGCAACAGCCCCAGCACCTCGCCGCTGGAGCGCGTGTCGAGGTTGCCGGTGGGCTCGTCGGCGAGCACGATCTCCGGCTCCGTAAGCAGCGCCCGCGCGATCGAGACGCGCTGCTGCTCGCCGCCGGAGAGCTCGGCCGGCAGGTGGCCGGCCCGCTCCGCCAGCCCGACGCGGCCGAGCAGCTCCCTCGTCCGCCGGCGCATCTCCTCGTCACGCCGCCCCGCGATCAGCGCGGGCAGGAGCACGTTCTCCTCGGCGGTCAGCGAGGGCAGCAGGTTGAAGAACTGGAAGACGAAGCCGATCTTCTCCCGGCGCAGCCTGGTCAGCCCGCTGTCGCCGAGCCCGTCGTAGCGCTCGCCGCCGAGCAGGATCTCGCCCGAGCTCGGGGTGTCGAGCGCGCCCAGTAGGTGCAGGAGGGTGCTCTTCCCCGATCCGGAGGGGCCCATGATCGCGGCCATCTCGCCGCGTTCGATCTCGAGGGTGACGCCGTCGAGGGCGTGGACAGCGGTCTCCCCCTCCCCGTAGACCTTGGTCAGCTCATGCGTCTGGAGCGCCGGCGGGTCGTCCATGCGCCGAGGCTAGCTGACCGCCGGCCGCAGACTACTCCGGGCGTCCGAGCTCGTCCTTGAGGCGCTCTACCGCCTCGACCGGGGTGGGATCGACTCCCCGGCGAGCGGCGAGATGGAGGGAGAGGAGGTCGCCGAGCATCACCGCCCACAGCAGGCGCTCGGTGCGGCTCTCGCCCTCGGTCTCCAAGCGGGCGACGGCCGCGGAGTCGCCCTCGACCAGCTTCGCGGTCAGCTCGAAGCGCTGCCTGACGCGGGGGTGCTGGTCTCGGTCCTCGAGGAAAACGGCGCTGAGGCGGCCCGCCTCGCCCGCGCCCCCCCAGCCGGCGATCTCGTTGTGATCGGCCTCGGGCAGCTCGGCGGCAAACGCGGGGAGCTTGGCGTTCTCGTTGATCTGGGTCTTCCAGCGAACGGCGACCGGGACCGTCAGGTCCGCGCCGTAAATCACGGGAATCGACCCCTCGAGCTGCTCTGCGAGCGGGGCGGCGAGCTCGGCCAGCCTGTCGCTGGCCTCCCGCAGGTGGGCCGCCGAGCTGTCGATCTCGGTCCGGATCCCCGGTGCCGCTCCGACCAGCGAAGCGACCTCGGCGGCAACCGTGAACAGATAGCCGACCGCGGCGCGGGGCTGGAGGCCCGCCGGGAGCCCGATCACCGGGACGCCGTCACGCCGGGCCGCGGCCGCAAGCTCTCCACCGGTGGTGGCGACGATCCGCCGGGCGCCGAGCGCCTCGGCCGCCTCGTAGCAGGCGATCGTCTCCTCCGTGTCCCCCGAGTAGCTCGAACAGAGCACGGCGCGGTCGGGGAGCATGCAGGAGGGCAGCTCGTAGCTGCGTGCGGTGTCGAGGGGCCGGCTGAGGCGGCTTCCGAACGCGACGGCGGCCAGGTCGCCCCCGATCGCTGACCCGCCCATGCCACAGACCACGAGGCCCCCGACCGCATCGAACGGCTCGAGCTTCGCGGACTCGACCCGCCACAGCGCGTCCGAGAGCTGCTCGGGTAGAGCGAGAACGTCATCGAGCTGGTTGGAGCGATCGGTCGCCCGGACGTCGCCCAGAGCGTCGCTCACGATGCGACCTCGCCCGGGGCCAGGCGCGCCCCGTCGGCGATCGCGACCCCGGCCGCGACCCGCGCCCGCTCGCCGATCACGGCGCCGCCCTCGATCCGCGCCCCCTCCCCGACCTCGACGCCGGGCGCCAGGATCGCCTCATGGACGCTTGCCCGCGGACCGATCCTGCAATCGCTCAGCACCACCGAGCTGGACACCGTCGCCCGCTCGCCGATCTGGGAGTGGTGGCCGATCACGGCGCGGGAGCCGACCGCCGCACCGGCCGCGACCGCGACCGCGGTCTCCAGCAGCGCCGGCGGATTGACGCTGGCGCCGGGATCAACGTGCGCTCCCTCCTCGACCAGCAGCCCGGCGCCGTCGAGGCGCGTCCCGGCGGCAGTCCGAACGCGGCCCTCGAGGATGTCCCAGCTTGCCTGGAGGTAGCGCTCCGGGGTGCCGATGTCCATCCAGTAGCCCTCCAGCCTGTGACCGTACAACCCCTGGCCGACGAAGCGCGGGAAGACCTCGTGCTCGATCGAGACCATCCTGCCCGGCGGGATCGACTCGACCATGCTGCGCTCGAGCACGTAGGCGCCGGCGCTGACCTCGTCTGTGTCGATCTGGCCGGGGTCCGGCTTCTCGAGGAACTGGAGCACCTCGCCCTCGGCGCTTGCGGGGTTGGCGCCCGGGGCTGTTGGCCCTCCCGCGCGGCGTACGAGCCCATACGTGCTCGGATCCTCGACCGGGGAGAGCGCCAGGGTGGCCACCGCCCCGCGCTCCTCGTGCCCCCGGATCAGCGCGCTGAGATCGAGGTCGCTCAGCAGATCGCCGTTGAGCACCAGGAAGCGGTCGCCGAGCAACCCGTTGTCGGCGGCCAGGCGCAGGGGCCCCGCGGTGCCCAGCGGCTCGCGTTCCTCCACGTAGCGGATGCGAGGCCCTTGCCCGTCGCCCTCGCCGAGCACCTCGCGCAGCGGATCGGCGCCAAAGCCGCACGCCATCACCACCTCGGCGACCCGATGCCGGGCAAGCCAATCGACGATGTAGCGGATGAACGGACGGTCGACGAGCGGCAGGGCCGGCTTCGGACGGGTGAGCGTCAGCGGCCGCATCCGGGTGCCCTCTCCGCCCACCAGGACCAGGGCCTGCATCAGCGCTGCGGCGATCTCGCGCCGCCGTCGCCTTCCTCGGCGTCGCTCGGCGGCCCGTCGCCTGGGTTCGGCCGCCCGATCCCCTCGTAGGCGAAGCCAGCGGCGCGCAGCTTCTCGGGATCGAGGAAGTTGCGCCCGTCGATCAGCAGCGGGTTGGCCATCCGCTTCGCGAGCGAAGCCCAATCCAGGTCGGCGAACTCGGGCCACTCGGTGACCAGGATCGCCGCGTCGGCGCCCTCGAGCGCCTGTTCCGGGGAGTCGCAGAACTCGACACTGGGCAGCAGCTCGAGCGCCGGGCGCTCGGCCACGGGGTCGTAGCCGCTCACGCTCGCGCCCTCGCCCTCCAGCCGCGATGCGAGCACCAGGCTGGTCGCCTCCCGCATGTCATCGGTGTCCGGCTTGAACGCGAGACCGAGGAGCGCGACCCTCTTGCCGACCAGCGATCCCAGGTGCTTCTCGAGCTTCTTCATCACGCGCCGCTTCTGCAACTCGTTGACCTCGATCACCGCGGTCAGGAGCTGGAAGTGGTAGCCGGTGTTCCCGGCGAGCTGCTTCAGCGCGCTGACGTCTTTGGGAAAGCATTGGGGTACCACGAGGCCACCCGAGATGACCACGGTCTGACTCCCGGGAACCTTGAGGGAGTAAACGAAGCCGCGATAACGCTCGCCCCGAGTTTCAACAATGCGGATCCAAGGGATCCCTTCCCCAAATCGCCGGTAGCCGGTCGGCGCGATGCGCTTCTTCTGTCGTCCAAGGGCCGAGAGCACCCCGACGCGATGCCGCTCGGGAACCACAAATAGCGCACCCTCGATCTGTTTTGCCCCGCTGATCCGCAGCCAGTGAGTCTCCTTCGTCGACTTCGTGGTACGACCGCGACGCCAGGAGCAAACAATCCCGAGCTCTCCGAGCAGGCGCGCCACTCCATCGGCAAGCTCGTCGCTGATCGTTCCCCATTCGAGGATGACGCTCGGCCCGCCGTTGATCAGCGACCAGGAGCCGTCGCCCTCCCACATCCCGGACAGCAGCGCCTGCTTTCGTTCGACGGACTGCTCCCAGAGGATGTCAGGGATCCGCTGGCCGTAGCTCGTTCTGCCGAGCCCCAGCGTCTCCGTCCACCAAGCGGCGATGATGCGAGACGAAACCTCGACTCGGCGGGAGGTTGGCGTGGCGCGAATCGAGACCTTGACGCCATGTCGCCGCCAGTAGGAGGCGACTTCGTCCACGAGGTGTTGCTCCCGGTCGGGGTGGAACGACCAGATGATCCGCTGGCGCGCGGCGCCTCTCCTCTGATCCTGCGCGACGCACCCCTCGGCGAGGTACAGGCCAATCACACGCCAGAAGTCCTCGTCGATGCTCAGATCGAGCGGCACGAACGTGCCGTTCCGCGCCGTCCCCATCGTTGCTCCGGTGAGGTCCATCTCGGCGTCGCATGCCTCGGCGAGCCGCAGCCCACCCGTCCGCTTGATGTCGCCCATGCGCTGGACGGGCTTTGGGTGGTCGAAGATCTCCGCCCGCTCGGCGGGCGACCTCTTGGCAAGCGCCTCGATCTCCCGACGCTCGGGACGGACCAGAACCTTTTCGGCTGGGACAGCCCCGTCCTCGATCGTGCCCATGACGGAATAGACACGGGGCTCGAATCCCTCGGGGGCGCCGATCGCCAGCGGCAGCCAATCCGAGTCGGTGAGGTCTCGGGCCAGAACTCTCGTCAGAATCTCGTCGTCCTTCCCGTCACCAACCACAAACGGGTGATCCGGGGTTACATGGACCCTCCGGCCCATCTTGGTGCGCACCTCGATCATCTCGCCGTCGTAGTCCCGCTTCGTGAGCACCGACGCGGGCATCCACTCCGGCTCGGGGTCGCCGGGCACCCATGACCAGACGTACACGCCCTGCGGCTCGATTGCCTCCCCGCCGACCGCAGCCTCGTCGCCGCCCGCGAGCTCCCAGAGCTGCTCGAAGGTCACGAGACGAGGCCAGCCTCGATAGCGAACCAAGAGCGTTTCGCTCGGGGCGAAACACGAGCCCCCATAGCCGATCCCGGCTCGAAGGAAGCTCGGCCCGATTCGCTGGTCGAGGCCCATGCCGCGGGCGACCTCGCTGACGTCGGCGCCGACCTCCTCGCAGACGTTGGCGATCTCGTTGACGAACGAGATCTTGGTGGCGAGGAATGCGTTCGACGCCAGCTTGATCATCTCGGCGGAGGCGACGTCCGTGCGCACCAGCTCGCCCCCGAGTGGCCGGTAGATCTCCTCGACGCCGTCGGCCGCCCACCCGTCCCCCCCGTCGGCGCCGATCACGACCCGGTCAGGGTGCAGGAAGTCGTCGACCGCGGAGCCCTCCCTGAGGAACTCCGGGCAGGAGACGTAGGCCAGCTTCGGGGCGTCGCGACTTATCGCCCTCCCGGTGCCGGCCGGCACCGTGCTCTTCATCACCATGGCGTGATCGCCGTCCCCGCGGAGCTGGGACAGGACCGCCTGAACCCGGGACAGATCCGCATCGCCCGAATAGGTCGGGGGCGTGTCCACACAGCAAAACAGAAGCCGCGCGCCCTCAAGCACCTCCCCCATCTCGGTGGTGAACCGAAGGCGCTCCCGATTGCGCTCCAGGAGCTCCTCTATGCCCGGCTCGTGGATCGGCACCTCGCCCCGGCTCAGGGCATCGACCTTCGCCGCATCGATGTCGACGGCGATCACGCGGTGACCGAGCTCGGCGAAGCAGGCGGCCGTCACCAGGCCCACCCAGCCGACTCCGATCACGCCAATGGATCGCTGTTCGCTCATCTCAGCTTCGACAATGATCGCGGCTGCGCGGCTCGAGCGGGCCTAGCCCGGGTATTTGCGCGTCGACTCGGCAATGGCGAGCATCTGGCCGGGGGTGAGCACGCTGAGCAGCGTGTTGTCGACCCAGAAGGAGCCGTGCTCGGTCTTCCAGCCCACGAACCGCAGCCGGTCCCCGTCCCAGGACAGCAGGTAGTCGTGCCCGTCGATCGTCTTGATCTCACTGGGGTTGTCGAGGATCGGCGGATCCCGCCAATCCGTGCCCGACACGCCGTAGTACGCCGTGTACCCCTGGGTTGGCATCGTCGCCACGAACTTGTAGCCGTGATACTTCTCGCCGCCCGGACCGTCGATCGGGAAGGCGCGGGAGTCGTCGGTCAGGCTTGAGTCCGGCGCCAGCATCGTCGGGTAGTAGATCGGGAAGCCCAGCATCGGCTTGCCGCTCTTCGTCTTCTGGGCCGCCAGCTGGGCCGCGAGCTGCTCCCCGGACACGCCGGTCACCGCCGAGTCGACCAGCGGCGGCGGCGGGGCCGGCTGCTTGGCGTCCGACTTCTTCGGAGGGCCGCCCTTCGAGCCGCCTCCCGCGGGTTGCTGCTCCGGCGTTGGCTGGGACTCCCCCTCGAACCGCGTCACGGCCTGCCGGATCGCCGACTCGGAGGCGGTCACGTAGGACGCGCTCGGCCCGCCGAGGTTTGCGGGGAAGTGGATCTGGACCACCGAGGCGTCGCGGGCGCCGATGAACAGCTTTCCGAGGCTGACCACGTCGGTCAGGTTCTCGATGTCCGAGGTCACGTACCTCTTGAGGATGCCGATCAGCTGACTCCGATCGGCGAGGATCTTCGACGCCGGCAGCTCCTGGCGCGCCTCGCGCAAGAACTCCTGCTGGCGCGCCGCCCGTACCAGGTCGTTGTCTTCGTGGCGATAGCGGACGTATTGGAGGGCGTTGTAGCCGCACATCCGCTGGTAGCCGGCGGGGACGTCGATTTCCGCGTACTGCTCGGCGGCCGCCAGCCCGAGGTTCGAGTGGTAGTAGTGGTGGTCGACGTCGACGTAGACGCAGTCGACCGCGTTGACGGCGTCGGCGAAGCCGTTGAAGTCGACGTTGACGACGTGGTTGACGTTGTCCAGGCCGGTGAGCTGCTTGACGACCTTCAGGGCCAGCTTCGGCCCCCCGTAGGCGTAGGCGGCGTTGAACCTGTCGATCCCGTGGCCTGGGATGTTCACCTTCAGGTCGCGCGGGATCGACATCACCGTGATCTGGTCCGCCGCCACCCGGAGCAGGATCGTGGTGTCGGAGCGGGCGGACTCATCGGTGGGGCGCTGGTCCGAGCCGAGGATCAGGATCGTCTGCGGGTTGCCCGGATCGGCAACCTCGAGCTGGCTGTGAACGGACGGCAGTCCGCCAAGCCCTCGCGCGATGCCCTTCAGGTAGACGAGCAGGCTGACCGCCGTCGCGGTCGTTATCGCGACGATGATCAGGAGCGACCCGGCGAGGAAGCGGGGCCAGAGACCCCGCCCCGGTGGCCGCTCCTCCAGGTCGGGCCCCGGGGGTGGAGGGGTTTCCTCGGCGGGCGGTGGCTCCGCCGGCTCGCCGGCGCCCTGCTTGGCCGCGTGCTCGGCCGTGCGGGCGCGCAGCCCGGTAAGCGCGGCCTCGCGCGCCGCCTCGCGATCGGCCAGAGCCGGAGTGTCCGCCTCGACGGTGGCCTGGCTCGACACCGGGTCCGGCCCGTCGCCCTGGCCGAGCTCCTCGGCCAGCTCCTCTTCCTCCAGCTCGTCAGCGTCGAGCTCTTCCTCGAGCTCCTCCTCGTCGATGCCGGGCGTCGGGCCGTCGCCCTGCTCTCCGCCGGGCGCGGGGCGCTCGTCGGGCGGGCTCCACTCTCGGCCCGCCCAAGTCGCCGGCGTCGGCGCCTCGGGCTTGTCCTGACCGGGGTCGCTCAACCGTCGCCCTCTTCGGAAACGTCGCCGGCCCGGCCGGCGAGCGCGCGTTCAAGGCCGGTGACGAAGTCCACGATCGCCTGCCGGTAGCTGGCCAGCGAGGGGATCGACACCCACTCGTCGGGGCCGTGGTGGCCGCCGCCGACGGGCCCGAACTCGACTGCCGGGATGCCCACGCGCAGGAACGAGACCGCGTCGGAGGCCCCGTCGCGGCCCACGACTCCCCTCGCCTGGCCGTCGCTGTGGGGAGCCGCCGAGGCGCGGAGGGCCTGCACGTATGGCGAGTCAGGGTCGACCAGTACCGGCGGGCGCGAGAAGGTCGAGATCACCTGGGCGCCGGACAGCTCGCGAACCTCCGCGAGGATCTCCTCCGGGTCCTGCTCAGGCAGATAGCGCACGTCCACGTCTATGAAACAGGTATCGGGGACCTTGTTCAGGGCGTCGCCGCCGAGGATGCGGCCGAGGTTTATCGACGGTCGGTCGAAGAGCTCCGAGCTCCGGCTCGCAAAAGGTAGCGACTCGAGTTCACGGAACACCTCGTACGCACGCAGAATGGCGTTCTCGCCCAGCCATGGGGTGGCCCCATGAGCCGCGTGTCCGAGCACCTGGATCCGCATTGCCAGCACTCCCTTGGCGGCAATCCCGACCTGCATGTCGGTGGGCTCGCCGGTGATCGCGAAGTCGCCCACGAAGCCCGCCTCGACCAGGCGGTCTCCCCCTCGGTCGGCCTCCTCCTCGGACTCCTCGTCGGGAACGATCCCCAGTCGCACCCGCACCTGGTCCTGTTCGCGCAGGTCGGCCAGCGCCAGCAGCAGGCAGGCGAGCGCCCCCTTCATGTCGTAGGCGCCGCGCCCGTGCAGGCGCTCTCCTTCCAGCCGCGGGGTGAACTGCTCCGGGCGCCCCGGGACGACATCGAGATGGCCGTGGAGCAGCACGGTCCTCGACGCGTCCTGCGGCCCCACCTCCGCGATCGTCACCGGCAGATCGCGAACCCCGATCTGGCGCGCCACGATGTCGCGCGACTCCAGCCAGCCCTTGACGAACCCCGCACACAGCTTGATGCCCTCCGCGTTGGAGGTGTCGTACCCGATCAGCTCTTCGGTCAGCGTCCGCTCTTCCATCACGTGCGCAGTATGCAGTTCGCGCCAGGCGCCCGCACCCCTCCGCGGTATGCCTGCTGCTGACGCCTACCTGCTTAGTTCTGCTCGGCTATTCCCAGGAACGCTTCGAGCCGGCGCTGCTCGCGCTGAGCACCCTCGTACGCGGCAGACCCCTCCTCGGCTTCGTCGGTGCGCCGCTGCGCATCGTCGAGGCGCTCGCGCAGCTCGCGGGCGTCGAGCTGATCGGGCGGAATCGCCTCGGCGATCAGCACCCGGGCGCGGTTGGCGAACACCTCCAGCCAGCCCTCGCCCTGGGCGTATCGCTCGATCTCCGAATCGGAGACGTGGAGCCGCAGCTCGGCCGGCACCAGGCGGGCGACCATGGGGATGTGCCGGGCGAGGATCCCCACCTCCCCCACGGCCGTCCGGGTCGAGAGCTGCACGAGCTCGCCGTTGAACACCTCGCCCTCGGGCGTCAGCACCTGCGCCTCGAGCTTGTCGTGGCCGTCAGCCACTACGCCGGGGCCTCCTTCTTCTCACGCTCCTCCTCCTCAGCCCGCGCCTCGGCCGCAACCCGCTCGACCCCCTCGTCTCGCTCCGCCTTCTCCTCGGTGCCGCTGACCTGCTCGATCGGGCCCTTCATATAGAAGGCGCTTTCCGGCAGGTCGTCGTACTTGCCGTCGAGGATCTCGCGGAAGCTGCGCACGGTTTCGCCGACGGGCACGTACTCGCCGTCGCGGCCGGTGAACTGTGAGGCGACGAAGAACGGCTGCGAGAGGAAGCGCTCGATCTTGCGCGCCCGATTGACCGCCACCTTGTCCTCGTCGGAGAGCTCGTCGATGCCCAGGATGGCGATGATGTCCTGCAGCTCCTTATAGCGCTGGAGCACCTGCTGGACGTCGGTCGCCGTCGCGTAGTGCTCCTCGCCGACGATGTCCGGCTTGAGGATCGTCGAGGTCGAGTCGAGCGGGTCGACCGCCGGGTAGATCCCTTTCTCCGAGATTGCGCGCGACAGCGTCGTTGTGGCGTTCAGGTGCGCGAACACCGAGGCCGGAGCCGGGTCGGTCAGGTCATCCGCGGGGACGTAGATCGCCTGGATCGAAGTCACCGACCCCTGCTTCGTCGAGGTGATCCGCTCCTGGAGCTCACCCATCTCCGTCTCCAGCGTGGGCTGGTAGCCGACCGCGGATGGCATCCGGCCGAGCAGCGCGGAGACCTCGGAGCCCGCCTGGACGAAGCGGAAGATGTTGTCGATGAACAGCAGCACGTCCTGCCCGCCTTGCTCGCGGAAGTACTCGGCCATCGTCAGCCCGGAGAGGGCGACGCGAAACCTCGCGCCCGGAGGCTCGTTCATCTGCCCGAAGACGAGCATCGTCCGGTCGAGCACGCCGGACTCCTTCATCTCCAGCCAGAGGTCGTTGCCCTCGCGGGAGCGCTCGCCGACGCCGCAGAAGGCCGAGCGCCCCTCGTGCTCCTCGGCGATGTTGCGGATCAACTCCTGGATCAGCACCGTCTTGCCGACGCCGGCGCCGCCGAACAGGCCGACCTTGCCGCCCTTGGCGTACGGAGCGAGCAGGTCGACGACCTTGATCCCGGTCTCGAGAATCTCCTGGGTCGGGGTTAGGTCCTCGACCTCGGGCGCCGGGCGATGGATCGGCCACCGGGTTTCCGCCTTGACCTCGTCGCCTTGATCGATCACCTCACCTAGCAGGTTGAAGATCCGGCCGAGGGTCTCGTCACCCACCGGAACCGTGATCGGCCCGCCGGTGTCGACCACCTGCTGGCCACGGCGCAGGCCGTCGGTGGCGTCCATGGCCAGGGCGCGTACGCGGTCGTCGCCGAGATGCTGCTGGACCTCGCAGACCAACACCGTCGAGTCCTTGTCGTCGCCGCGCGAGAGATCGATGGTGAGCGCGGAGTAGATCTCGGGCAGCTCATCGGGGAAGAGCGCGTCGACCACCACCCCGGTCACCTGTTCGATCGTGCCGACGTTTTGCTTACTCGAAGGTTTCCCGTTGCTCTCAGCCACTGATTTCTCCTTTAACCGAGCGCTTCCGCGCCGGAGACGACTTCAAGGATCTCCTGCGTGATCTCCGCCTGACGGACCCGGTTCATCTCCAGGGTCAGGTCGGCGATCATGTCCTGCGCGTTCTCCGCCGCGCTGCGCATCGCGGTCATCCGCGCCCCGTGCTCTGACGCCGCCGACTCCAGCAGCGCCCGGAAGACCGAGAGGTCGACGTACTCCTCGAACAGCTTCGGGAGCAGCTCCTCGGGCTCGGGCTCGTAGTCCCAGTAGGCGCGCTCGTGCGCTTCGGCAAGCTCCGGGTCGGCCGGCTCCTCGGGCTCGGGCAGGCCCTCGCCGAAGACCTCCGCCTGCTGCAGCGGCAGCAGAGTCTGGCGGCGCACGTATTGGGTCAGCGGCGAGACGTAGCGGTTGTAGACCAGCTCGACGCGGTCGAGCTCCTCGTCGGCGTAGGCGGTGGTCAGGTCGCGGGAGATCTCCCGCCCGTTGGAGAACGCGGGCCGGTCGGTGAAGCCGACGTAGGAGTTGACCACGTTCTCGCCGCGGAAGCTCATCGTGGAGTTGCCGCGCCGGCCGATGACCGCAAAGCGCACCTCGGCGCCCTGGCCTTCGAACTCGCGACGCAGCCGCACCCCCTCGCGCACGATGTTGGTGTTGAACGAGCCGGCGAGGCCGCGGTCGCCGGTGATCAGCGCGACCCCGACCGCCCGCGTCTGCTCGCGCTCCTGGAGCAGCTTCACGTGCCCGATCTCGCCGCTTGACGCCTCCGCGACCTGGCGCGTCATCTTGCGGATCGCCTGCGCGTACGGGCGCATCGCCGCGATCCGCTGCTCGGCGCGGCGCAGACGCGCGGCGGCCACCATCTCCATCGCCCGCGTGATCTTGTGGATGTTCTTGACGGACGAGATCCGGTTCTTGACTTCCTTCTGGGTGGCTATCGGTGCCTCCTTCCGCGGCAGTGCGACTCAACCGGCGAAAACCGAGGCAGGCAAGGACGCAGCGAGCGTGGCGCACTTGAAGAGTGCGCGAGCGAGCAGGCATGGATGCCGTCGGCGCCGTAGGCGCCGCGCAGGCTGGCGACGGTTTGCAGGCGGTTGAGGTGTGCTGTCGTGCGAGGAGGCACCGATCTCATGCCCGGGCCTCCTCCGGCTCCCGCTCGGCCGGCTCCTCGGCGTCCTCGCCGCTCTCCTCGGCGGTCCGCCCCGGCCTCGCGTGCTCCTCCTCAGAGCGGACCCGATCCGACTCGCCCTCCTCGAGCGGCTGTCCCTCGGCGTCGAAGTCGGGGCCGAAGTCGTCGATCGCCTCGGCGATCGCGTTATCAAGGGCCTGCTCGTCCGAGTCCGAGAGCTCCCCGGAGTCGCTGATGCTCTGCATCAGGTCCTTGTTCTCCGACTTAAGGCGGCCGAGGAGGTGATCCAGGAACGCCTGCACCCGCTGCGTCTTGATCCGGTCGAGGTAGCCGGCGGTGCCGGCGTGGATCGCGGCCACCTGTTCGGCGACCGAGAGCGGGCTGCGCTCGTTCTGGTTCAACATCTCGACCAACCGCTCGCCGCGCGCGAGCTGCTTCTGCGTTTCGGGATCCAACTCGGAGCCGAACTGCGCGAACGCCTCCAGGTCACGGTACTGGGAGAGGTCGAGGCGCAGCTTGCCGGCAACCTTTCCCATCGCCTTCGTCTGCGCGTTGCCTCCCACCCGCGAAACCGAGATTCCGACGTTGATCGCAGGTCGCACCCCCGAGTAGAAGAGGTCCGACTCGAGGAAGATCTGGCCGTCGGTGATCGAGATCACGTTGGTGGGGATGTAGGCG
>JBBPIL010000033.1:0-25667 GCA_038040365.1 Actinomycetota bacterium | reverse complement strand
CAGCAGCCGCGACTGGTAGCGGTTGAAGAGAACCTCGAAGGCGCGGTCGTGGCCCTCGCGGATCAGGGAGACCAACCGCTCGTCAGGCTGCAAGCGCAGCAGCGGCGTTCGTCTTGCGAGAACGCCGGTGGGACTGGCGGTTGTGGTGAGGGAGGAGGCTTCCATTACCCGCTTTATCGGTAGAACACGCTACAGACCTAAAAGTTCCGTATCAAGTCTGAGAAATCTAATTAATGTCGCCGTCACCCGCGCCAGGCGTGGCGCGCCCCCTACAGGCGTGGCGCGCCCCCAACCAATGTCCGCACCCCCTACCAATGAGTGGGGTCGCGAGTGCCGGGGGAGGGATTCGAACCCCCAAGCCCTTGCGGGCAGCCGTTCTTAAGACGGCCGTGTATCCCAGTTCCACCACCCCGGCGGAGCCCCCGGTAACCCTACCGCCGTGCCTGCGAACCCCCGGCGGTGGGAGGACGCCCTCGGTCCTTTCTTGCACTCCGTCGTGCAGCTTTCGTTGCAAACCGCGAGGCCGCGGGCTCGCGTCGTGGATCAGACTCCCCTCCGGGGTCCCTCCCGGATTGTGACCACATTTATGGTCACGATTGGGGGGCTCCTGGGATCGGAAGGATGCTCCTGCGCGCCTCCCGGATTGTGACCACATTTGTGGTCACGGATCGGGAGGGGGTTGAGGGGTAGGCCCCGCCGTCTTCCGGGTAGGCCCGGTCCAGGCACCGTCACGAGTTGTCACCAAACGATGAGCTCCCAAGACGAACCAGCGGCGATTCGCGAGGTCAGCGTGCGCGAGCTGAAGAGCGGGGCCTCGCAGGTTCTTGACGGGGTCGTCGACGGAGAGCGCGTGATCGTCACCCGACACGGTCATCCCATCGCCGTGATCCTCTCCATCGAGCAGGCTGTCGATCTGTTCCTGAGCAGCTCGGAGGAGTTCGTGCGGATGCGGCTGCGAGCCCGCGAAGAGCTCGATCGATTGCCGTGAGGCGGCTACAGGTGCGTTTCTCGGCGGAGGCCGCCGAGCAGCTGGCGGGGCTTCACCGCCGCCGGCAGGGAATGTTGAAACGCGAGCTCGAGAGGGTCGCGGGGGCGGCTCCGGCTGGTGGGTCGGCTCCGGGTTCGGGATCGGGTCCGGATGGGCGCATCGTCCGGGTCAGGACGCCGATGGACATTGCGGCGTGCGAGGTGCTTGAGGACGAGGGGCTGGTGCTCGTCTATGCCGTCGTTCCGAGGCGACAGTTGTTGCGAATGCTGTGGGGTTCCGAGGTGGACCGACAGGTGAGGCGCCGCGAGATGGCGCAGCTCATGCGTGGCCGCTTGTGACCACGACTGTGTCTGAAGTATCCCTTGACACACGTACGTGTATATAGTATATACTCGCACGCATGGGCGCAAGGCAAAGGGATTAGTGGAGCGGTTGGCGTCGAGCGAGAGCCAAATGACCCTCTTGCGCTTCCTAGAACTCTTCCCCAGCAACGATGTCTGCTTGGAGTACTTGAAGAAGCGGTTCTACCCGGATGGCATTGCGTGCCCAAAATGCGGCAAGAAAACGAAGTTCCACCGGATCAAGAGCCGCGCGGCCTATTCCTGCCAGTACTGCCGCCACCAGGTCTACCCGACCAAGGGAACGATCTTCGAAAGGTCCACCACGAGCTTGCAGCTGTGGTTCTGGGCTATCTATCTCATGTCCTCGACACGCTGCGGTATCTCGGCCAAGCAGTTGGAGCGGGAGATCCGCGTCACGTACAAGACGGCGTGGAGAATGTTCCGAGAGATTCGGACCCTGCTCTCGCAGGACGACGGCTCGATCCCGACGGCGAGAGTCGAGCTAACGCGCAGGCATCACCTAAGCCGATTTTCCAGCTGATCCTCGACCGCGTTCGGAAGGGCGACCCAGTAGCTCCTTGGCGCGGTTCGTCGACGCCTTCTCGAGATCGCGGAGAAAGTCGGCCTCCGTATGGGAGGGGTCCTGGCGCTTCCGGGTCTTGCCCTTGGGCTTCTTCGGGCGCTTTCGCGCGGGCATCAGAGCTGGACCCAGACCGTCTTGGTCTCGAGGTAGGCGTTGAGGTTGGCGTGGCCTTTCTCGCGGCCGATGCCGGAGGCCTTGTAGCCGCCGAAGGGGGCGGCGGGGTCGCCACCGCCCCAGGTGTTGACGTAGACGTTGCCGGCCTCGAGCATCGCGGCCAGCTTGTGGGCGTTGGAGACGTCGCGTGTCCACAGCCCGGCCGCGAGGCCGTACTCGGTGTCGTTGGCGCGGCGGGCCACCTCCTCGAGGTCCTCGAACGGCATTGCGACCAGGACCGGGCCGAAGATCTCCTCGCGGGCGACCCGCATCGAGTCCTCGACCCCGGTGAACAGGGTCGGGCGGACGAAGTACCCGCCGCCGCCATTGCCTGAGTTGCCGCCGACGACGAGCTCGGCGCCCTCCTCGACGCCGGAGTCGATATAGCCCTTGACCCGCTCGAGCTGCTCCTCGGAGACCAGGGGACCGAACTCGGTCTCGGGGTCGAGGCCGGGGCCGACCTTCGCCTCGCGCGCGTAGCCGGCGAGCTTCTCGACCACCTCGTCGAAGAGCGAGCGCGCAACGTAAAGCCGCGAGCCGGCGTTGCAGGCCTGGCCGGAGTTGAAGTAGATGCCCTGGTAGGAGCCCGGGATCGCGCGGTCGAGGTCGGCGTCGGGGAGGATGATGTTGGGGCTCTTGCCGCCGAGCTCGAGGGTGACGCGCTTCAGCGAGCGCCCGCACTTCTCGCCGATCTCGCGCCCCACGACGGTGGAGCCCGTGAAGGCGACCTTGTCCACGGCAGGGCTGTCGACGAGGGCGGCGCCCGTGGTGCCGTCGCCGGTCAGCACGTTCAGCGTCCCCTCCGGAAAGCCGGCCTCGAGCGCCAGCTCGCCGAAGCGGAGCGCGGTCAGCGGCGTCTGCTCGGCCGGCTTCAGGACGATCGAACAGCCCGCGGCGAGGGCCGGCGCGACCTTCCAGGCCGCCATCAGCAGCGGGAAGTTCCAGGGCACGATCTGGGCGCAGACCCCGACCGGCTCGCGGAGCGTGTAGCAGAGCACGTCGCGCGCCGAGACCGGGATCGTCTCCCCCTCGATCTTGGTCGGCCAGCCCGCGTAGTAGCGCAGGTGGTTGACGGTGGCGGCGATGTCCCCCCGCGCGCTGGCCAGGGGCTTGCCGTTGTCGAGCGACTCGAGCTCGGCGAGCTGGTCGCCGTTTTCCTTGATCAGATCGGCCAGCGCATACATGAGGCTGGCGCGCTTCGCGGGGCTGACCTTGCGCAGCGGGCCGTCGAGCGCCGCCCGGGCCGCCCCGACGGCGCGGTCGACGTCCTCGGGCCCCGCGAAGGCGACCGCGCAGATCGCTTCGCCGGTGGCCGGGTCGATGGTCTCGAAGGTGCGCCCGTCGGCTGCCTCCAGGTGCTCGCCGCCGACCACCAGGAGCTGCGTCCCCCGCTGGACGAACTCGCGCGCCTTGGGGGAGAGGGCCTGGGCGGTGGCGGTTGCCATCGCCCGGATCGTAGTGGGGTCTATTGCCCGGTGCCGCCCCCCGCAACGGGGGCGAACGAGTTGTGGATCAGCTCGGCGCCCTCGACCGCCTCGCGCGGGGCGTTCGGCTCGACGGTCGTGGCCAGGTAATAGCGGTAGGGGCCCGCCACCCGCAGGGTCGCCTCATATGCCGGCTCGCCGGGTGCCGAGTCGGTGGCCAGCGTCACGACGGTGCCCTCGGCGGTCGGCGCGGTGACGCGGTCGACCACCTGGGCGCTTCCGGCGAGCGCCTCGAGCTGCGCCAGCGAGCGCGACTCGAAGGCAGCGAGGTCGAGCTTCGGGTCGAGCAGGATCCAGAGCGTCGCGTTGGCGCCGCCCTCACTCGGAGCGGCGGCGAAGGCGGCGTTGTTTTTCGGGCTGGTCCGGTGCCAGCCGGGCGGCAGGGCGAGCGCGAAGATCGACTCGTTGACCACGTAGGGGCCGGCCGCGGACTTGAAAGGGGGCTCGGGGGCGGCCAGCGCGGTGGAGGAGGCCGATTGCCGCGCCGGCGCGCCCGAGCCCTGGATGAGAGCCATGGCGCCGATCACCGCCGCGGCGGCGACCGGAACGCTCAGGTATCGCCAGGCGCGTCCTTCGGGACGGAAGGGCCAACCTGGCACGTGGGTGCGGGTAAGTCTCGTTGGCTGTACGACCCCGACGTCGAGGACGTGGTCGCACTCGAAGGGCTCGCGGCAGCCGTCGCAGACGACCCGGCGCACCACCTTCGCGGGCAGCTCGCGAGGAAGCCGCACGCGGGTGGCGGCGCCACAGGCGTCGTGCTCGCAACGAACGAGCCGAACCTCTTCCCCGGCCAGTGGCTCGGGGAACCCGCCGTTGTTTTCGCCCTCCACGTGTTTTCAATCGGGTAGGCGGTGCGGAAACTTGAACACAGGCGGGGGGGAGACCTGAACGCGGCCGAGAGAACGCCTGCCCTGGCACAATCCCGAGCATGGCGGTGACGGTCCTCACTCGCCTCTATCGCCGGCTCGGGCGCTTCTACCCGCCGGTCTTCCTGGCGATCTTGCTCCTGAGCGCCTTCGTGATCGCGGCGGCGACCCTGGGCCTGTTCAGCTTCTACTACGACGCCTCGACCGGCGACTACATGAGGATCCTCGTCGTCACGATGATCTTCACGGGGTTTGCGGTCGCGATCACGATCGTTCGCGCCCTGCCGCTGATGCGGCCGATCAACAGGTGGATCGGGGGGGCCCGCGACGAGCAGCAGACGCAGGAGGCCTGGTCGGCAGCCGTCGGCCTGCCGCTCGGCTTCATCCGTAGGGACCTCTGGATCCCGATCGTTTTCGCGATCGCCCCGGCCTGCATCTCAGCGGTGATCGTCCTCGACCTGAGCTGGCTGGCGTTCTTCCCGCTGTTCGCGGGATCGATGGTCGCCCTCGGCTACTCGGCGATCCTCCACTACCTGATCCTCGAGGCCGGGATGCGCCCGGTGCTGATCGAGATCAATCAATCGCGGGCGGCGCCGCGGCTGAGCGCCGGCGTCTCGGCGATCCCCCTGCGGGTGCGGCTGATGGCCGCCCTGCCGCTGATCAACCTGATCACCGGCCTGGTGGTCGCGGCGTTTACCTCCGGAGGGGGTGGCGGCGTGGCGCTGGGGCTCGACGTCCTGGTCGCGCTCGCGGTGGCGACCACGATCTCGCTTGAGCTGACCGTGCTGTTCTCGAAGTCGATCCTGCGCCCGATCGCCGACCTTCAGCGGGCGACCCAGGCCGTGCGCGAGGGCCGCTACGACGTTTCGGTGCCGGTGACCACCGGGGACGAGCTCGGCGAGCTCGCCGCCTCCTTCAACCAGATGGTCCAGGGCCTGGCCGAGCGCGAGAGGATCCGCGAGGCGTTCGGCACCTACCTCGACAAGTCGGTCGCCGAGTACATCCTCAGCGAGGGGTTCTCGGAGCAGGGCGTCGAGCGCGAGGTCTCGGTGCTGGTCTGCGACGTCCGCGACTTCACGGGGTTCGCCCGCCAGGCGGAGGCGAAGGAGGTCGTGGCGCGGCTCAACGAGCTGTTCGAGATCGTGGTCCCGATCGTCACCCGTCACGGCGGCCACGTCGACAAGTTCCTGGGCGATGGGCTGCTGGCGGTGTTCGGCGCCCCGGAGAGCTACCCTGACCACGCCGACCGCGCGGTGCGCGCCGCCTGCGAGATGGCCACCAGGGTGAACTCGGACGAGGGCCCCGGCCTGAGAATCGGCGTGGGGGTGAACACGGGCCGCGTCATCGCCGGCTCGATCGGCGGCGCAGGACGGCTCAACTTCAGCGTCATCGGCGACCCGGTCAACGTCGCGACCCGGGTCGAGGCGGCGACTCGCGAGATCGACGAGGCCGTTCTGATCACCGAGGCGACGAGGCGCGAGCTGAGCTCGGCGATCGAGGCCGAGCCGTGCGGCGAGCACGAGCTGAAGGGGATCGCGGAGCCGGTGGCGCTCTATGCGCCGCGGATCCGGGAGGCTGCGCCGGCCCCGGCCGGCGAGGAGCCGCTGCCGGTCCCCGGGGACGGCGGGCCGCAGGGTGAGCTCAGCGCGACGCGGAGCCAGGCCGGCGGCCTGGCGCCGCTTTAGATCCAGCCGGCGGCCGGTGCCCGGCAACGTCATCACCGAGACCTGGCTCGCCTACGCCTTCGAGCGGCCGGTGGCGATCGAGCGGGTGCGGGCGGCCCTGGGGCGGGTGGGCGCCCACTACGGGGCCCAGCTGGCCGAGCCGCCGCCGCTTCGGGCCAGCCTCGGCGACACCGACGGCCTGGCGCTGTGGCGCCACGACGACGACGGCTCGCGCTGGCCGGCGTGGGCGGAGGGCGACGGGATCGTGGTGGCCGCGACCGCGGCGCCGGCGGGATGGCGGCGGGTGGTGGGGGAGGTGGGCGCGGCCGAGGCGGCCGTGCCGCTCGGCCGCGCCCTCGCCGAACGCCCCGAACGCCTCGCCGAGCTGGTGCCGCCGTTCGTGATCGGGGTCCGCGAGGCGTCGGCGGGGCCCGGCGCCGCCAGCGGCCGGCTGACGATCGTCAACGACTTCGCAGGGGCGGGGCGGATCTACGAAAAGCGGCTAGAGCCCACCGGCGGCACCCTGGGAGCCGAGGGGTGGGTGTGGTCGAACCGCCTCGGGGCGCTGCCGATCTTCGCCGGCGAGGAGCCGGAGCCCGACGAGCGCGGCTGGGCGCTGTTCGCCGCCGCCGGCTGGTTCATCGCCGACGCGACTCCGATCCGCGGGACCACCAAGGTCGCCCCGGGGACGGCGATCGGTGTGCGCGCCGGCGCCGGGGGCGCCGGCGCGCACATCCACCACCACCAAACCCGCGCCGCCGGCGAGCTGGCGGGGCCGCACGAGGTCTACTTCCGCGGCGCCGTCGACGAGGCCGCCAACCAGGCGATCGGTCTGGCGCGCGACCTCGCCGAGCTCTTCGACGAGCCCCCCTCCGTGGACCTCTCCGGCGGGCGCGACTCCCGGATCTCGGCGGCGGGCGCCGTGGCCGCGAACATCGACTGCCGCTTCTCCACCGGAGACCAGGAGCCCGGCGAGGTCGAGATCGCCAAGCAGCTGGTCGAGACCGCGCCGCACAGGCTCGAGCACCTCGTCACCCGCCCCGAGACCGACCCCGACGACGACCTTCGCCAGCGCGTCCGCGCCATCCACCTGGTCCACGACGGGATGCGAAACCCGCAGGAGATCCGCCGCCCCATGCCGCTCCCCCTACCGGTGGAGCCGACCCGCCCGACGATCTCCGGCCACGGCGGCGAAATCGCCCACGGCTTCTACTATCCCTCGCCGAAGAAGCTCTCGGAGGTCCGAAAGGGCGGCGAGGCGGGCCTCGTCGACCGCCTCGAGCAGGCGGCTCGCCAAAAGCACGCCGCCGCCCACCGCGGCGCCTACCGCGCCTACCGGTCAGAGGTCGAGGCAGCCCTCGACCAGGGCCGGCGCCACGGCCTCGCCGGCGCCGACCTGCTCGACTACTTCTACCTCGTCCAACGGCTCGCCTACCGCTCCGGGCTCGGCGCCCGCAGCGGCCGCTACTCGGCCTGCGCGACCCCCGCCTTCGTCCGCGCCGCCTTCGACCTCACCCCCGAGCAGCGCCTCGAGGGAAAGCTCCACCTGGAGCTGCTCGCCCGCCTGGTGCCGGAGTGGAGCGAGGTGCCGTTCTTCGAGCCCGACGACGCCGGCCCTCTCCCGGAGATCAGCCGGGTGCGGATCTGGGAGAAGCCCGGCCACGCCGAGGCCGTCGAGGAGATGATCGCCGACGGCCAGGCCTGGCCCGAGCTCTTTCGCCGCCGCCCGGTGCGCGGGGCGTGGAAGGACGCCCGCAAGGGCAAGGGCCATCAGCACTGGGAGGCGATCTTCAACCGGATCGTCTGGCGCGAGGGCTTCGAGGAGCACCTGCGCGAGCTCGGCCGCGCGGCAACCGCGGAGCCCGCGGGCGAGCGCCTCACCCCAGCCTGATGCCGCCGTCCGCCGTGATCGTCCAGTGCGGGTTGTGGGCGATCTCCCACGGGTGGCCCTCGGGACGAGGAACGCCGAGCTGTAGCCGCCCCAGAAGGTCTCCGCCGGCTCGCGGCCGATCGTGGCGCCGGCGGCGCGAGCCTCCTCGGTGACGGCGTCGACCTCCTCGGGCGAGCCGACGTTGAGCGCCAGCGTCACGCCGCCCCAGCCGTCGGTGTCCTCGACGCAGCTGTCCTGGGCGAGCCTGGCGCGGTCCCAGAGCGCGAACACCATGTCGCCCGCCTGGAAGAAGACCACGTCGTCGTCGGGCTCGGCGCCGGTCTCCCAACCGAGCGCCTCGTAGAAGCGGCGAGCGCGGGCGAGGTCGCGCACGCCCAGTGTGACCAAGCTGACTCGCTGTTTCATGAGGCGCCGTCCCGGCGCCAGAGCCAGCCAACCAGCGCACCGAGCACCAGGCCGACCTCGGGCGCAAGAGGGACGTCGGTGGTCACGCTGACGAGAATGCCGAGTGCCAACCCGATCACCGCGCCCAGCACGATCGTGACTCCGAGGCTCATGCCGCTTAGGCTATACAGGAGGTTCACCGATGAGCAGCAGCGACCATTCTCCGATAGACGACGCCCGCGCGCGCGAGCTTCTCAGCCGCGAGCGCGACCGCATCGAGCGCTCTCTCGCAGATTTCGAAAGAAACCGCGACAGCGAGCTCTCCGGCCTCGACCAACACCCGGCCGATGACGCGGAGCGCCTGCAGGGGGACGAGGTCGACCAGGAATTGGCCGAGCAGCTACGCGAAGAGCTGGCAGCCGTCGAGCGGGCTGAGCAGCGGCTCGAGGAGGGCACCTATGGACTCTCGATCGAGAGTGGCGAGCCGATCCCTGCCCCACGGCTCGAGGCGGTCCCGTGGGCCGAGCGCACCGCGCAGGAGCAGGAGCACTACGAGCGCGGGGGGTGACGACCGCGTGAGGTCGAAGCTCCTCAACCACGACGGCGATCGCACCTACGTCGTCGCCCTCGAGACGGGCGACAGCCTGATCGCCTCGCTTACCCGCTTCGCCCGCGAGGAGCGCCTGGCGGCGAGCGAGTTCACGGCGATCGGGGCGCTCGCCTGGGCGAGGCTCGCCTACTTCAACTGGGAGACCAAGGCCTACGACGAGATCCCGGTCGACGAGCAGGTCGAGGTGCTGTCGCTGAACGGCCGGATCACGCTTCCCGAGGGGGCCGACGTCGAGGGGCCGGCGTTCGACCAGGATCCCCACTTCCACGTCCACTGCGTGCTCGGCCGCGCCGACGGAACGACGGTCGGCGGCCACCTGATGGAGGCCGAGGTGCGCCCCACCTGCGAGGTGTTCGTGACCGAGTCGCCGGCGCATCTGGCACGCCGCAAGGACCCCGAGTCGGGGCTGCCGGTGATCGACCCGTAGTAGGCTCGCCGCTGGTGGCGACCACCGAGGAGAGCGCCAAGCAGGCCGAGCAGACGGGCGGTGCCGTCCACGGCGGCCGGCTCGTCGCCAAGACGCTGAAGGCGCGCGGCGTCGACTACCTGTTCAGCCTCTCCGGCGGCCACCTGTTCTCGATCTACGACGGCTGCAGGGAGGAGGGGATCGAGGTCGTCGACACCCGCCACGAGGCCTCGGCGGCTTGGGCGGCGGAGGGGTTTGCGAAAGCTACGCGGAAGGCGGGGCTGTGTGCGCTGACGGCCGGCCCCGGGGTCACGAACGGGATGAGCGCGCTCGCAGGGGCGCAGCAGAATCGCTCCCCTCTCGTGGTCCTGGGCGGCCGGGCGCCGGAGATGCGCTGGGGCTCGGGCTCGCTCCAGGAGATCGACCATCTGCCGTTCGTCTCGCCGCTCACCAAGTCGGCCCAGACGGTCAAGGACACCGCCCACATCCCCCAGTTCACCGCAGCGGCGATCGACGAGGCGCTCGCCCAGCCGTCGGGCCCGACCTTCATCGACTACCCGCTGGACGTGGTCTTCTCCGAGGCCGAGGCCGAGATGCCGCCGGCGCCGAAGCGATCGGCCGGCAAGCCGGCCGATCACTCCGCGAAAGCCGCCGCGCTGCTGGCGGGGGCAGAGCGCCCCGCGATCATGGCCGGCACGGGCCTCTACTGGGCCCACGGCGAGGAGGAGCTCCGCGCCCTCGCCGAGGCGCTCGGGGTCCCCGTCTTCCTCAACGGCATGGGCCGCGGCTGCCTGCCCGCCGACCACGAGCTCTGCTTCAGCCGCGCCCGCGGCAAGGGTCTCAAGGAGGCCGACGTCGCCCTCGTCGTCGGCGTCCCGCTCGACTTCCGCCTCGCCTTCGGCGGCTCGATCGGCGAGCAGACGAAGCTCGTCTCGCTCGACGTGATCGAGAGCGAGCTGAAGGCGACCCGCCAGCCCGACCTCGCCCTGGTCGGCGACATCCCAGCCACCCTGGCGGCGCTCCGCGAAGCGGCCGCGTCCGCCGGTAGCCCCCGCGGCCGCACCGACCCTTGGATCACCGCCCTCCGCGACCACGAGACCGAGAAGCGCGCCGCCGAGCAGGAGGAGCTCGACGACGACCGCGCCCCGCTCCATCCGGTTCGCGTCTACAGGGAGCTGAACCAGGTCCTCGACCGCGACGCGATCGTGATCGGCGACGGCGGCGACTTCGTCTCCTACGCCGGCAGATATATAGAGACCCACGAACCCGGCTGCTGGATGGACCCCGGCCCCTATGGCTGCCTCGGCGCCGGCCCCGGCCAGGCGATCGGGGCGGCCAAGGCCCGCCCCGATCGCCAGATCTGCCTCCTCCTCGGCGACGGCGCCTTCGGCTTCTCAGGCATGGAGTTCGACACCATGGCCCGCCACAACCTCCCCGTCGTCGGGATCATCGGCAACAACGGCATCTGGGCCCTAGAGCACCACCCGATGATGTTCCTCTACGGCTACTCGATGGCAGCCAAGCTGAGACCGGAGACCCGCTACGACCAGATCGCCGAAACCCTCGGCTGCCACGCGGAGCTGGTCGAGAAGCCCGCCGACCTCCGCCCAGCCCTCGACCGTGCCTTCTCGGCTGGCAAACCCGCCCTCGTCAACGTCCTCACTGACCCCGAGGTCGTCTATCCGCGTAAGGCGGTCTTGGCGTAGCAACACGGCGTGGCCGCCAGGCGCGGCTCGCGAGGCATAGCGTGTCCTGCCCTGGCGGAGCTGCGGACCATCGCGATCATCTCGCACGTCGACCACGGTAAGACCACCCTGGTTGACGCGATGCTGCGCCAGGCCGGCACCTTCGCCGCCCACGAGCAGGTCGTCGAGCGTGTCATGGACTCGGGCGAGCAGGAGCGCGAGCGTGGGATCACGATCCTCGCCAAGAACGCCTCGCTCACCGTCCCGCGGGCGAATGGGGGCGAGGTCAAGATCAACATCGTCGACACCCCCGGGCACGCCGACTTCGGCGGCGAGGTCGAGCGCGGGCTCTCGATGGTCGACGGGGTGCTGCTGCTGGTCGACGCCTCCGAGGGGCCGCTCCCGCAGACACGCTTCGTGCTCCGCAAGGCGCTGGAGCGGCGGCTGCCGCTGATCCTCGTCGTCAACAAGGTGGACCGGCCCGACGCCCGGCTCGGCGAGGTCGTCGACGCCGTCTACGCGCTCTTCCTCGACCTGGACGCCGACGAGGAGCAGATCGAGTTCCCGATCGTCTATGCCTCCGCCCGAGAGGGGTGGGCGACGCTCGACCCCGAGGCGCGCGGCGACGACCTTTCGCCGCTCTTCTCCACCCTGTTCGAGCGGATCCCGGCGCCGAGCGGCGACCCCCAGTCGCCCCTGCAAGCTTTGGTGACGAACCTCGACGCCTCTCCCTACCACGGCCGACTCGCCGTGTGCCGCGTGCACGGCGGAACCATCCGGCGTGGCGCGGAGATCTCCTGGTGCCGTCGCGACGGCAACATCGAGCGCGCGCGCATCGCGGAGCTCTACGTGACCGAGGGGCTCGAGCGGACCGCGGTCGAGGCCGCCGCAGTCGGCGAGATCGTCGTCGTTGCAGGCCTTCCGGAGGTGACGATCGGCGAGACGATCGCGGCGCTAGAGCAACCCGAGGCGCTGCCCCTGCTGGCGGTTGATGAGCCCGCTCTCGCGATGACGATCGGCGTCAACACCTCGCCGCTCGCCGGCGGGTCGGGGGACAAGCTCACCGGGCGACAGCTCGACGAGCGCCTGCGGGCCGAGCTGGTCGGCAACGTCTCCCTGCAGGTGCGCGCTGATCGAGAGCACGGACGCGTGGGAGGTACAGGGACGGGGAGAGCTTCAGCTGGCGGTGCTGGTCGAGACGATGCGTCGCGAGGGCTTCGAGCTGACGGTGGGCAAACCGCAGGCGATGACGCGCGAGATCGACGGCAGCCTGCATGAACCCGTGGACCGACTCTCGATCGACACACCGAGGACTACATGGGCGTGGTGACCCAGCTCCTGGCGCTCCGCAGGGGCCGGATGGAGGACATGGTCAACCATGGCACCGGCTGGATGCGCCTCGAATACCTCGTCCCCGCCCGCGGGCTGATCGGCCTGCGAAACGAGTTCCTCACCGAGAGCCGCGGGACGGGAATCCTGCACTCGGTCTTTGAGACCTATGAGCCGTGGCACGGCGAGATCACCACCAGGGCGACGGGGTCGCTCGTCGCCGACCGGCGCGGCACCACCGCGTCCTTCGCGCTGATGAACCTGCAGGAGCGCGGCCAGCTCTTCGTGGGCCCGGGCGAGGAGGTCTACGAGGGCATGGTGATCGGCGAGAGCGCCCGCGCCGAGGACCTCGACGTCAACCCGACCAAGGGCAAGCAGCTGACCAACATCCGTGCCGCCGGCTCCGACGAGGCCGTCCGCCTGGTCCCGCACCACCGCCTCTCGCTTGACCAGGCGCTGGAGTTCATCCGCGACGACGAGTGCGTCGAGGTCACCCCCGAGGCGGTCCGGCTGCGCAAGGTAGTGCTGCCGGCCGTCGAGCGCGTCAAGCTGGCGCGAGGCGGGAAGCGCCAGGGTTAGCGCTACCTGAGCGCCCCCAGTCGTGTGGGGGATCATCGGCAACAGCGGCATGCAGGCCCTGGACTACCACCCGATGAGGTTCCCCTACGGCTATTCGCTCGCCGCCAAGCTCAGGCCCGAAACCCGCTACGACCAGATCGCCGTCGCCCTCGGCTGTCACGCCGAACTGGTCGAAAAGCCCGCCGACCTCCGCCCGGCCCTCGAGCGCGCCTTCTCCGCCGGCAAACCCGCCCTCGTCAACGTCCTTACCGACCCCGAGATCGTCTATCCGCGGAAGGCGGTCTTGCCTAAACGGCTGGTGAGCTCCGGGCTCATAACCCGGAGGTCGTGGGTTCAAATCCCACCCCCGCTACTGAGGATGACCTGGAAATGGAGGCCCTCCAAGGATGGAGGGTCTTCTAGTTGCGGCGGCGGTCAAACGTGCGTCAAACGCGGGAGTGATAGGAGTTCCCTTGCCGTGGCGGATTCTCCCGACGATCTGATTGCGCGCCTCGAAGAGTTCGAGGCCAACGTCTGGATCCACACCGACGATGCTTTCCAGCAGCAGTTCGACACGGCGACCGACGTGTCGGACGACGTCACAGGGGCGCTGTCGGAGCTCCTAAGAAGAGTCGATGAGGGAGAAGATGAAGACGATCTCGCAGCGAGTATTGATCGGCTTTACCGAGAGCATGGTCTGCCGTTTCTCGTGAAGACCATCCAGTTGGTGGGTTTGACCCGCAACAAGCTCGTCACGGACATCGATGCAATCGGGCGGGCCGCCGGAATCGACGAACGGCCGCCTCGGACGTACGAAGCCCTGCCGGGAAAGCGTCTGCATTGGCCACTCGCCTGCAGGGAGCTCGCAAGCCGCTTTAGGGCGGTGTTCGGCCCGTCCGCAGCCAGTTCGGGCGAGATGAACGAGAGCGTCCTGGAGACGGTGAACCGCGCGACGTGGCCTGGATACATACGGCAGGAGCGGGCTAAGAGAAGCGGGCATCAGGCCGAGGCTCGCTTGGCGCGGATATGCAGGACCGTTGGAGTTCCGTTCGCCCCGGCTGAGAAGGCTGAGCAAGACATCGCAGCGGATATCGATGTTGGCGGGGAGTCATTCGATCTCGTCTTTCCGGACGCACAGAACCCCCGGGCCTGCGTTATCTCGACCGTCCACACGGCGAACATCGGCCAATACGGGGAGAGCAAAGACGCTCGAGACATCGCCGCGGGCAAGGAAGCGCTGGCGGCTCTTGGCACGAAGCTTCTGCTGATCGCGTTGGCCGACGGACTCGGGTTTCGTTCCAACCGCGCGGGCCTCGAAGGCGTACTCTCGACGGCGGATGAGTTCTGTCAGTTTCGGACCATCTGGAAGGCTGTGGTAGTGGGCGCTGGGGTCACCGAAACCGGACCTCTCACGCTCTGGCTGCCCGATACGGACCCCTTTGAAGGCTTTCTCGGCCGCTACAGGCACGCAATCAATCTGATCTCCGAGAGGCCGGACGACGGCGTTGAGGCGGGCGACGGCCTGTTTGCCGCTGACTAGAACAGCGGGTCAGCTGGCCCTGGCTGCTTGCCCTTCGGCGGGCTCCCGTTTGGCTGACCCTTGGGGCGCCGGCGACCGTTCGGCATACCTGGCCTCGATGTTGCCGAGGTGATGATGTCCATGTCCTCAAAGCGTGGTGCCTGCCACGGCTCGTCTAGCCTCGCCTCGATTAGCGGCTGGAAGTCGGAGTTGATCTCGTAGCCGATTCCGCGCCGACCGGTGTTCTTCGCCACCTTCAGCGTGGTCCCCGATCCGAGGAATGGATCCAATACAAGATCCCCCGGCTCGGTAAACACGGAAACCATCAGATACACGAGTTCGTCCGGGAACGCCGCCACGTGGTAGTTCATCGACTTGACCGTGGGAGGTCTGTACGCGGGGATCCGAATGACGTCGCCGATGCAACGGCCTTCCGGGTTCTTCTTATGCGCCCGCGGATCAGCCGTTCGATACTTCTGAGGCACCCGCGCTTTCCGGAAGTGGTGCTCGTATTCCCAGTTCTTGGCGAAGATCAACAGATCCTCGAACTTGTGGTCAAACAGGCGCGTGATGTATTTCGCGGGCTGTGGTAGTGCGTTCGGGATGTACCAGATCGCATGCTGAATCAGCTTCCAGTTCTCCATGCGCTGGACGATGTCCATGCCTAGCGGGTAGAAGCGTCCAGCGACCCTCCTGCTGTTCACGTTCACGATGAGAAGGCCGTGTTCATCGACAACCCGGAAGCATTCGGCCCATACCGAGTGCAGCCGATCTAGGTAGCCCTCGTAGTCCTCTTGGCCGATCTCTCCGGTCTCGGAGCCGTATCGCTTCAAGTTCCAGTACGGAGGGCTGGTGATAGCGAGTCGCACCGAGCCGTCCTCGAGTTCCGGCATCTCCTCAGCGGAGTGGTAGTGGGCGTTGATCTCAGTCGCTGGCAGGGACGCCGTCATCGGATCCATGTCCCGAGACTAGAGGCCTTAGCCGACGTAGAGACGCTCGGTCTGCAAAGGATCTGTCCTCTGTTGCTCATCAGTGCGCACCAGACTTCAGCCGCTGACTGGTGAATGCCGCCACCAGATCGGCGACCTGGGCCGCAGCCTCCGCCTGCATCCCCGCATCACATGCGCGTACTGCTTCAGCGTGAACGCCGGCGACTCGTGGCCGAGCCGCTCGCTGATCACCTTCACGGGAACGCCCGCCTTGACGGCGATGGTCGCGTGCGTGTGGCGGAGGTCGTGTAGTCGGATGCGACGCAGGCCGGACCGCTTCACTAACCGCTCGAACGCCTGGCTGAAGCTCTGCGGGTGGAGCGGTTCGCCGTTCTCCTTTGCGACAACGAGGTCGTTGTCGCGGTAGTCGTCGCTCCACTGCTCGCGCTCGAGCTTCTGCCGCTTGTGATGCGCGTGTAGTAGCTCGACTGTCTCGGAATCGAGGTCGATCACCCGGGCCTGATGCGACTTCGGTGAGGACTCGAGGACCGGCATAGGCGACAGTCACCACCGCGTGACGAACCGAGATCCGCGCCGCGTCGAGATCGACATCGCACCAGCGCAGGCCGAGGATCTCCCCGCGGCGCATCCCGGTCATCGCGGCGAGGCGCCACGCGGCTTCCAGCCGGTTGCCGCGAAGGTGGTCGAGGAAATGCGCAAGCTCCTCGGGCTCCCAGCAATGGATCTCGCGCGGGGCTCGGCGGACAGGCCGGGGCGGCTTCGCACGTTCGGCCACGTTCCGCAGCAGGACCCCGGCGTCGACTGCGTCGGCGAGGGCTTTGTGGACGATCGTGTGGATGTAGTTGACGGTCTTGGGGCTGAGTGGCCCGCGCCCATTCCCGCGCGCGAGCAGCTCGGCGTAGAGAGCGTTCAGCATGGTGGAGGTCAGCTGCTGGAGCGGCCGAGTGCCGAGTGCCGGCAGCACGTGGACCTGCATGTTCGACCTATACGAGTCGAAAGTGCTGGGCTTGATCCGCGACTCGCTCATTGGCAGCCAGCTCTCCTTCACCCAATCGGCGAGCGTCATCCGATCGGGCGCCACGTAGGAGCCGGCATGCAGATCGCTGACGATCTTGGCCCGTGCGACCTCGGCCTCGCGACGGGTGGCGAAGCCGCCGTGCCACTTCTGGCGGCGGCGTCCGTCGGCGGTGACGCCGACGTCGACTACGACGTACCAGAGCGTCGTTTCCTTGCCGCTCGCCATCGTTCGAACCGGCTTGTGGATATGGCCCCTCATCAGTGGGCCTCCAGCCAGGCGAGGAGAGCGGGGACCGGCACGACGAGTCGGCGCCCGAGCCTCCGGGTCGGGAACTCGTCTCGCCGGGCAGCCTCGTAGGCGGCCGTTCGCCCGAGTCCGAGTAGTTGCGCGGTCTGCTCGATTGTGAGCGTCGCACGGCCGGCGAGTTGATCCAGTCGCGGTCGCGTAGCCTGCTCCATGTCGGGACCTCCTAGTTAGGTTTCGGCCGGGCCCCGGGGTGTTCCAGCACCGCCGGGGCCGCCTTGGTTTCTGATTACGATCGTAATCTAGCCGGGCCGTCGGACGGAATGCGCCTACGGATGTAATCTGGACGCAATGTGATGCCTAGGGTCCAGACGGAGGATCTGATTGACGCGCACGGAGTCGCGCGCCTACTCGACCTGGCTCATCGAAACACGGTGAGCGTCTATCAACGGCGTTATCCCGATATGCCTCGGCCGGTGCTGGACCTGGGGACCGGGCGAACGAAGCTTTGGCTTCGGCCGGAGATTGAGCGCTGGGCCGCCGGACGGGCGCGATGATGACGATCGAGGTCGCCGGAGTCGACGCCTACCGGCGAGGCAAGGAATCGGGCTGGGTTGGGGTCGCGCTGCGCGATGGCAGATTCGCAATGGCCGTCGCCAGGCGCGGCCTGAAGGATCTTCTCTCTGCACTGTCGGCTGCCCGCGTGGTTGCCATCGACATGCCGATCGGGCTGCCAACCAATGGGCCACGGGCGTGCGATGAGGAAGCGCGAGAGTTCTTAGGCCCGCGGAGGAACAGCGTATTCCTAGCGCCGCCTCGTGAGGTGCTTACTGCCAACACCCACGAGAGAGCGACGGCATTGGGTGCGGAATTGACCGGTACGGGCGTCAGCCAGCAGGCCTACGGTCTCCGCCACAAGCTGCTTGAGCTCGAGCCGATCGCAGCGGAGGACGACCGCGTCTTCGAGGTCCATCCGGAGGTGTCGTTTCGGGAGATGGCAGGCACAGAGGTCGCGCATCCGAAGACGACTTGGAATGGCCAGGCCCTGAGGCGCAATTGGCTGAAGGAGCAGGGGATCACCCTGCCCGACGAGATTGGCGACGCCGGCTCCGTGCCACCCGTTGATCTCCTCGACGCAGCCGCAGCTGCATGGTCGGCTGCTCGCATCCAATCAGGCAGGGCCCTGCCACTCCCCGCGGGCGCTGCTTTAGGCGACTCGATGACGATCTGGCGGTAGCGTGCAGGCCGTCAGAGCTTGAGCGAGCCGAGTACGCGGTGACTGAGGAAACGCCTCGCCAGATACGGACCGACGAAGAGCTGCAGCGCCTCCATCGCGCGGGTGCTGGCTACGTCTACAACCACTTCTACCGCTCTCTGCACAGGGCCGACTGCGACCACGTCAGGCGAATGACGGCTCGCAGTGCCAAGGGCTTCTACGCGAGCCGCGACGAGGTCCGGGAGCACCTGGGTAGCGACGTCAAGCCGTGTCCGGACTGTCTCCCGCTGTCTGGCGGTGAACCCGGACCGCCGCTCGGTGAACGGGATCTCTGTCGAGGGTGGACAGAGTCGGACATCCGAACGGCGATTGCAAACGCGAGCGACAGGCAGCGCGCGGTGCTGGCCGAGATCGCTAATCACCCCCTTACCACGACCGCTGAGATCGCCGAGCGGCTCGGTTGGGGGCGGCATGAGAATGTTCGAGCGACGCTCGGGGCATTTGCGAGAACGACCAACGCCATGGGAGTCGTTGACGCGGAAGGGGAGCTCTCCTGGCCCTTCGTTATCGAGAGGCCGGCGACTGGCTCGACGTTCTGGCGCTATTTCATGCCTGATGAGGCGGCCGAGGTCGTTCGAGCAGCGGTTGGACAGGCGACGCAGGCTGGAGGACCCGGCCGATCCACAGCCTTGAGGACGGGCGGTGCAGGCCGCGGCAACGTGCGTTACTGGCTGAAGCTTGAGGACTTCACGGAGGCGGAGCACGAGCCTGGGTACTGGGAGCGCCGCTCGTGGATCAGCGATAGTCCGGGCAGGCGCTCGCGTCGTTGGGAACGGCGGTCACGCCCCCGGCGTGGCCAGCCCTTCCCGCCATACGGACCCCGGTATGCAATCGACGATCGGATAGTCGTGTGCGTCAAGGGTCACGGCTGCCCTGCAATCCTCGAGGTGACTACCGAACCACATTGGGATCCTCGGTTTGTGGACGACCAGGGTATGACGAGGGAGGGCGACCGATGGGGAGTCGTGACGGGAATCAGCTGCTTGCATTCTGTGCCGCTAGGCGCTGCGCCGCAGCTAGATGGCATCAGCGTTGCTCCCACCTCGGTCATGCAGAAAGGCCACGTCGCTCTCCAGGATTGGCAGTACCGCCGGGCATACACGCTGATTACGGGGGAGCCTCCGGAGGAAGGGCCCCGGCGGCCGCAGGCAACGCGGCTTCCGATCGAGCAGGGCGAGGTCGAAGGCTATGAGGTTGCCACTCGCGAAACAGTCCGACGAGCCAGCCGAAAAGAGTGGAGGCTGGTCAGCGACTACTGCGCCTTCCTTGAAGCATGCGGGGACGTCGTTGAGCGCACCAAGGTGATGCCCATCGATAGCGCCCATCCCTTGTACAGCGACATCCTCAACGTGACTCGAGACCAGTTGATCGAGGCCAAGGCGGGTACGTCACGCAGCGAGATCCGCATGGCTATCGGGCAGATTGCGGACTACGGCCGATGCGTTGGTCCGGACACCCGCGAGGCCGGGTTGCTGGAAGCAAAGCCCCATCCGGATCTAATTGATCTGTTGGACACGCAGGGCATAGCGGCGATCTGGCGCAGCCAGACAGGATTCACTGACAACGCGGATGGCATCTTCACATAGCTCGGCGATGGCGGGAGGAGGACGCCGACACTCAAAGCCCAAGAAGGGGAAGTTGTTCACGGCTGGCTAGACGCGAGCCCGTTCGCCGAACACAGGAGCCTCCACGGCTTCGGCCATCTCTACGAACCGGCAGACTCCGTCGACCAGCTCCATGGCTTCGAGCGTGGGGCAGTCCGCATCTAGCAGGCGAGGGCTGTGGACGAGCACGGCCAGACACTGGGCGCGCGAGATTGCGACATTGAGGCGGTGGGAGTCGAAGAGGAAGTCGATCCCCCGCGGGGCGTCTTCGCCTGAGGAGCACGTCATCGCGTAGAACACGACTGGCGCTTGCTGGCCCTGGAAGCGATCGACGGTCCCTACCTTGACGTCGGCCGGGACGCGCTCGCGGATCGAGCGCACCGCGAGGTTGTACGGCGCGACGACGAGGATGTCCTCGGGGGCCAGATCGTGCGTCTCGCCCTCATCGTCGGTTACCGTCGCCCCCTGAAGTAGATCCCGGCAGGCCTGCGCGATCGCGTCGGCCTCCTCAGGGCTCGCCTGGCTGCGGCCATCGTGGTCGATAGCGATCGCGCGCAGACCCGTACGAGACAGCGCGCCGGCGGACGCCTCCACGCTTCGCTGCGTGCAGGCGGGCCGGGAGTGAAGTCGCGAGTCGTAGCTACGCTCCGAGACGAACGCGCACACATCGGGGTGCATGCGCCAGGTTTCGGTCAAGAGCACCCCTCGCTCCGAGGAGATCGTGGCCGCTCCCTCGAGCAGGTGCTCGAGGACCGATGCGCCGGATCCACCGGGATGCTCGGCCTGCGTCACCTGCGGCAGCTGCTGCGGGTCGCCGAGGAAGACGAGGTTGGACGCGCACAGGCCAGCTGCTGCGGCGTTCGCAAGCGCGTACTGGCCGGCCTCGTCGATGAAGAGGAGGTCGAACTTCTCCCTGTGCTCCTCGCGTGCGAAGAGCCAGGCGGTGCCGGCCACGAGCTGGTAGTCCTCGGTCACTTTCGCGTTGTCTCCGGTCACCTCGACGAGGTCGTGGGTGCTCTCGTAGTCGTCCCCCTTGTAGATGCCGGCGAAGATCATTCCTTCATCGGTCGCATGGGACTCGATCATGCGAAGAAGGGTTTGGATCGCGGCGTGGCTCGGTGCGGTGACGCCCACCCTCCTGCCGTCGGCAAGAGCCGCGACGATCATCCGCGCCGCCCAATGCGTCTTTCCCGTCCCTGGCGGCCCCTGTACCGGGAGGATCGAGCGGTCGAGACCGAGGGTTGCCGAAACGAGGGCTTCGGTGCCTTCCCGGAGGTGTCCGGACTTGAGCCGCGGGGGCTCGCGGCGAAGCATCGCTCTGACCGCGGCTGACTTTCCGTCTCTGGCGAGCACCGATTGCGCAAGCGCCATCAAGCCATTGCGCAGGACCGCCACCTCGATCGGGCGCCCCGGTATGAGCGCTCTCGGCGCGGGCGCTGGAGCGTTGGCTCCGCGGCGGAGCACCACGTGGTCGTCGTCAATTGCGACCAGCTTGTGGGTCTCGTCGGTGGTGGGGTCGATAACGTCGCCGAGGTCCAGCCGAAACTCCTGGGCGGGGAAGGTGAAGGCGTACTCCAGCGAGCGCTTGACCGGCACGGGCGGCAGGCTCTCGTCTCGAACGAGACCCGCCAGTGCGTCGCGCTCGTCGATCAGCTCGGACACGGGTTTGCCGCGCAGGTCGAAGTGGCGCCACCAGGTTGGCTTGCCTTCGCGGCGGTGATAGAGGAGCAAGTTCGAGATGAGGCGACGCTCTGCCTGATCGGTCGTGTCCTCGCTGCTGTCGGCCGGCAGACCATCTTCGAGCCCATCGATGAGTGCTTGAGCATCGGCCATCCAGGGCGGGGGACCGTGCTCCTCCTCAGGCTCGGGCGTGCGGTAGTCCTCGAAGTCCACCCCGAGCTCGGCCTCCGCCTCGGGTCGCATCTTCTCAAGCAGCCAGTCGCGAAGCGAGAGCGTGGAGCGGCAGTCCTCCTCGTTGTAGGCGCGAATCGCCTCGAGCAGCTCGGGGTCTTGGGTCTCGAGCCAGGTTTCATAAGCGACGATCGAGCCGCCGCCCTCGCGCACGCGCCGCTCGAGGCGCTCAAAGTCGTGGTGGCGCTCGAGCTTCTTCAGCGAGTAGCTCTCCTCGCCCACCTGGAGCGCGTGGCGTACGACCGCGTAGAGGTCGACGAAGACCTCCCCGCGCAGCAACTCGTCGATCTCCTCCTCGCGCGTCGCGTACTCGATCGAGAGGCTTCTGAGCTTGGCGCGTTCATGTGGCGCGTAGTGGAAGACGTGAAGGTCAGGGTGGTGGCGGCGCAGCTCGGTCAACCGGTCGACGAACTGCTCGAAAGCGGCCTTCTCTGCCTCGGGATCGTGCGCCCAAATGCACTCGTAGCCCGCTTCCGCGGTCCACCAACCCCAGAGATACTCGATGCCACCGTCGCCTATGTAGGGGTCGCCCTCGAGGTCGAAGAAGATGTCGCCTTCGCTGGGGCTCAGAAGGACCGCATAGCCCGCGGCCCGGGCGGGGGGAAGGTGCCGATGCCGGGGCTCGCCGCTCTCTCGGGAGGCGACCTGGAGGGCGGCTTGCTCGTGGAGGAGCTCGAAGCGCTCGAGCCCAAGCGGGCCGGGGTCGGTGTCATCTGCCTCGGCGAGGGCCAGAACCGTTGGGATCCCGATTTCCACCAGCTGATCGCGATGCTCGCGGCGGGCGTGGGCGACGAGGCTGAGGTGGTCGTCCGCCACGCGGCGCTCGTAACACTCCGAGGCCAGCGCGCAGATCTCGCAGTGCGCGACCGGTTCGGGGTACGTGGGCTGGGCGTGTTGCGAGGCGACTCGCTCGAGGTTCCGGGCGACGTGGCGGTGAAGGGCGGCGTAGCGGCGAAGCTCGAGCGCGACCTCTGAGCCGTCGCCGAGGATCACATAGCCGAGCTCGGGCTCAAGACCCTGCATGTGGGCAAGGAGGCGGTTGTAGAGGCTCAGCTGATGGATGACGTGCGGCTTCACCTGCCGGGCGAGCTTGGTGTCGATCACCTCGTAGGAATGCCGGCCGAGATCGGACGGTGCATCCACGCGCCGTAGGAAGTCCGTCCTCCCTTGCCAGCGCCCGTCGAAGAATTGGGCCTGGTAAATGAGCGGCGCGCCCTCGCGCATCGCGGCAGCCGTCGCTTCGGTGGCGGCTTCTAGCGCCTCGCGGGTGTAAGGGATCGCCGCGGTTGAAAGGTCGATGTGGCCACCGCACGCGGCGCTCAGCCTGTGCAGCTGTTCCTGCTCGTGCGCCTCCCCGCGTGCGCGGATGAGATCGGCATGCGGGTCGTCTGAAGGGCGGGGCTTGCCGCGCTCTCCCCGCGCGATCGCGAGCCGTTGCTGGGTCAGATGGGCGCACGCAAGGTGGTTGGAGAGGTCCGTGGCGGCGAGGACCAGCGTGTCGTCGTTGATGCGGAGCATGTGTCATGGGTCGGCAGCTGGGGTCTCAAGCCTGACACCCCTCGCCGGGCAAGGCGTCGCCGTACCGGGCGAAATGGCAGGCGCTGACTACCCGAGGCGCAACACGTGAAAGTCCGGCGAGGCGCTTCGGCCCCGGCACCAGAGGGGTTGAGCCGCGCTACGCCGCGGAGCCGGACACCGGAATCTGCGCCTCGACGCCGTTGCCGTTGACGCCGCCGTTGCGATACGCCCGCTCTGTCAGGAGCAGCTCCTCATAACGCTCGACCGACACTACGGCAGCTCGGGGCTCGTTGCGCCTGGTGATCACCAGCTGCTCGACCTCTCCACGCTCAAGGCGGTCGAGGGCTCGGGGCAGCTCTCGAGCGGCAGCCTTCGCCGGTAGCAGCTCGTCCAGGGCAACGCGCAACCTCATATCGAGAATCTCCTCCTGATCGCTTCCCGGCAAGGTACCGAGCGTGCCGGTCGCGACGACGACGCCGACAGCGCAGAAGCCGCTTTTTAGGGCGAGATCCGAGGCGCGCTCGGGCCGGGGCCGCAGGCCACCTCTTGGGCCGTAAAGGAGGACATCCTTTGCGGTGGTGTTCGCGGTGTCGTCCGAGGTGCTCTCTAGGCTGATTTCCCCCACGGCGAGAACCAGAACAGGAGCAGATATGGCACCCAAGACGAAGAGCAAGTACCACATTGAGATCGAAGGCACGATCTACGACTGGAACGAGGAGACGATCACCGTTCCTCAGCTCCGCGACCTCGGCGATCTGCCGGCGGACGTGCCCGTCATCGAGGTCGACCTCAAAGACCAATCCGAGCGCGAGCTTGCCGCGGACGAGGTCATCCAGCTGAAGCCCGGTCAGGGCTTCTCGAAGAAGCTCGGCTACAAGCGCGGATGAGCACGGAGCGGGTCCAGGCGGAGATCGAGCTCCTCAAGCGGCGGCATCCGGATCTCGAGTGCCGCGACGACGGCTGGTGCCGCCTGGCCCGCTACGCGCTTCCCGACGGCTGGAGCGAGTCCGAGGTCGAGCTCGCCTTCCGAGTGCCCGAGAACATCCCGGGCGAGCAGCCCTACGCCTTCTGGACGAAGCCGACCCTGACGCTGGAGGATGGCCGGACCCCGAACAACACCAGTGGGCCGGTCGACACAGACCTCGGCCCGGGTTGGCAGCAATGGTCGTGGCAGCTTGAGGATTGGCGCCCTGGCCCGACCCCGGCCGAGGGCAGCAACGTGGTAGACCACTTCCGCTCGATCGCCTATCGCTTCCGCGAGCTGGACTGATGGGGTGGAGGATCGAGATGGAGGATGCCGACTACCGGCGGCTGGGCGAACACCTGAGCGGGGAGGTCGAGCAGGTCGCCTTCCTGTTCACCGAGCGTTACGCCGGGGATCGGCGACTGCGTGTTCGCGCGATGCGGCTCATCACGACCGAAGAGTTCAAGTCCCAGAGCGGTTACCACGTCGAGCTCGCTGATGAGATCCGCCCGGAGGTGATCAAGCGGGCCTGGGACGAGGACGCCTGCCTCATCGAGGCGCACAGCCACGTAGACGGATCCGCGCGCTTTTCATGGAGCGACCTCGCCGGCTTCGACGAGTGGGTGCCTCACATGCGATGGCGGCTCCAGGGCCGCCCGTACGCCGCCTTGGTCTTCGCCCCGGAGGGCTTCGACGCCCTGGTCTGGGACGGCGAGGGGTCAGCGATCCCGGTTGAGGCACTCGAGATCATCGGCGTGGCGACCCACACCCCGACCGGCCAGACGCACGGCCAGCTGACCGGCGAGCCGAAGAAGAAGTCCTGGTGGAGAGGGCTCCTTGGCCGCTGAGGGGCGCTACTCCCGAAACGAGCTCCTCTTCGGCGCCGTGGGTCAGAAGCTGATCGGTGAGGCCAACGTCGGCGTGGTCGGCCTCGGCGGTCTCGGCAGCCACATAGGCCAGCAGCTGGCCTACCTCGGCGTTCTGGACTACGTGCTCGTCGACGCCGACGAGGTCACTGAGTCGAGCCTCAACCGGCTGATCGGGGCCAGCGTTGACGAGGTCGGGACGAAGAAGGTCGCCGTGGCTGCGAGGTTGATCCAGACCGTCCAGCCCGAGGCCAGGATCGTCCCCGTCGAGGCACTGCTCCCGGCTGAGGAGGCCTTCGAGGCTCTGGCTGATCGGTCGTATGTCTTTGGCTGCCTGGACGAGGATCCGCCCCGCCAGCAACTGACCGACTTCACGACCCAGCGCGGGATTACCTACATTGACACCGCGAGCGACGTCTTTCCCGAGGGCGAGTACGGCGGGAGGATCGTCACGGCGAAGGGCCACGGTTGCTTGTTCTGCCTGGGGGAGATCGACCAGGAAGAGCTCCGGAGGGCGGGCATGTCCCCCGATCAACGTCGAGCAGACGACGAGATCTACGGTGTCAGCCGAGACGCACTCGCCGAAGCCGGTCCGTCCGTGGTCTCCTTGAACGGTGTGGTCGCCTCCCTAGCCGTCGACGAGTTCATGGTCGACGTCACCGGAATGGGCGAGCCGGTTCGCTTCATCAACTATCGGGCCGATCAACGGACGGTCGGTCGGCGGGCTGCTGAGCCCGAGCCTCGGTGTCCCTACTGCAGTCGCTGGCCTACCAGCGAGTCCGCATAGACCCCGACCTGCCGCTAGTTCTTCCCAGCTCTGTCAAGGGCGGGCTTGGCCCAGGTGACGTCGGGCCGG
>JBBPIL010000032.1:759-26156 GCA_038040365.1 Actinomycetota bacterium | reverse complement strand
CGACGATCATCGAGTCGGGCCTCGACATCCCGCAGGCGAACACGCTGATCGTCGAGCGCGCCGACGAGCTGGGCCTGGCCCAGGCCTACCAGATCCGCGGCCGGGTGGGGCGGTCGCGCGAGCGCGCCTACGCCTATCTCCTCTATCCCTCCGCCGAGGGGCTCAGCGCCGAGGCCGCGGCCCGCCTGGCCACGCTCTCCGACCACACGGAGCTGGGCTCCGGGTTCGCGATCTCGATGCGCGATCTCGAGCTGCGCGGCGCCGGCGACCTGCTCGGCGAGGAGCAGTCGGGCCACGTGGCGGCGGTTGGCTTCGAGCTCTACGTCTCGCTGCTCGACGACGCGGTGCAAGAGCTTCGCTCCGCCGACGGCGCCGGCGCGGCCGAGGCCCAGGTGCGCTTCGACGTCCAGGTCGACGCCTACCTGCCCGCCGACTACATCCCCTTCGAGGCGGCGAAGATCGACGTCCACCGGCGGCTGGCGGGCGCCCGCGAGCCCGGCGAGCTGCGCGCCCTGCGCGACGAGCTCCGCGACCGTTTCGGTCCGCTGCCCGAGCCGGTCGAGAGCCTGTTCGAGCTCCAGCGCGCCCGGATCGAGCTGGGCCGCCTGGGCGCCCGTACGGTCGAGTTTCGCGGCGAGCGGCTGTCGGTGACCCCGCTCGAGCTGGACGCCGCCGCGGTGGGCCGCCTGCGGGAGCGGATCCCGGAGGTGATCTATGAGTCGCGGGTCAAGACCCTGTCCCTGCGCGTCCCCGATCGGCCCGAGGCCCGTCTCGCCGCCGTGCTCGAGCTCACAGAGGCGGTGGCTGGGGCTAGCGACGAAGTCGCGGCAGTTGCGGAGGTGCCTGCCGGGTCAGGTCCGCGCCCTCGCCCGCCGGAAACGTAGCCGTAGGCGAGGCTTCCGGCGGAGTAAGGGGCCAACTTAGAGGGGCGTAATGCAGGGTCGTTATGCTGCCGACCTCGTGCCCGTGCCGAAGGACAGGCGAATCGTTGTGGCTTTGGTCCTGGCCGCGACCCTGGTCGCGTTGCTCGTGGGGGTGGCGATTGCCCAGGGGATCGGCAACCCGAGCGTGCCCTCGGACGACGTCGCCGTGGTCGAGGACGCCCCGGACAGCCACATCACCACGGCGGAGTTCCAGGCGTCGCTGGAGCAGGCGGCCGCCCTCCAAGGAGCCAAGGAGGTTCCGCCGCCTGACGACCCGCAGTACTCGGCGTTGCGCGACTCGGCGATGGCCGACGTGCTGCTGGGGCGCTGGGTGCGCGGCGAGGCCTCCGAGCTCGGGGTCACCGTCTCCGACAGCGAGATCGAGAGCCGGCTGGATCAGATCATCCAGCAGGACTTCGGCGGCCGAAAGCAGTTCGAGCAGTACCTGAAGCAGGCTCATTTCACCTCCGAGCAGGCACGCGAGCGGATCGAGCTTCAGCTGCTGAGCGACGAGATCCAGAAGCAGGTCCTCCCGCAGGACCTGGGCGTCTCGGACTCCGAGATCGAGGACTTCTACAACGCCAACCTGGCGCAGTTCGAGCAGCCTGAGACGCGTGACGTGCGCCGGATCCTCAACAAGGACCAGGCGAAGGTGGAGCAGGCAAAGGCCCTGCTGGAGCAGGACGACTCCCCGGCGAGCTGGAAGAAGGTCGCGGCGCGCTTCTCCACCGAGGAGCCGACCAAGGACAGCGGCGGCCTGGTCGAGGGCGTGGGTCTGGGGGAGAGCGAACCGGTCCTCGAGGAGCAGATCTTCTCCGCCGCCGAGGGACAGCTCGTCGGTCCGTTCAAGGGGCAGTCGGACTACTACCTGATCGAGGTCGAAAAGATCACCCCAGCGGAGACCACGCCGCTCTCCGAAGTCAGCGAGCAGATCGGGCAGCAGCTCACTCAGGGGAAGCAACAGCAGATCAGCCAGAACTTCCAGGCGGACTTCGTCGAGAAGTGGAGGTCGCGGTCCTTCTGCGCCGACGACTATGTGATCGACAGCTGCGAGAACTTCACGCCTCCCCGCCAGACGATCCCGGGCGCTCCCCCGGTGGTCTCGACACCCGCCGTCCCGCCCGGGCAGGCGACCGTGTTCCCCGGGCAGCCGATCCCCGCACTGCCGCAGGGGCCGTACCGGCCGCCCGTGGCCCTGCAGGACAGCATCATCGGCCCGCCCGGAGGGGTGGTGCCGCAGGGCGGCGCGCCGGCGCCACCTTCCACCCCGCCGGGTGGATAGCCAAGCGCTCGACGCGCTCGGCCGCCTCGACGAGATCACCCGCCGGCTGCGCCGCGAGTGCCCCTGGGATCGCGAGCAGGACGAGCGATCGATCGTCCCCCACACGGTCGAGGAGGCCTACGAGCTGGCCGACGCCGCGGGCACCGGTGACGACTCCAAGCTCATCGACGAGCTCGGCGACGTGCTGTTCCAGGTGCACTTCCTGGCGCTGCTGCTCGAGGAGCGCGGTGCGGGAAGCCTCGCCGAAGTCGCCGAGGGCATGGTGCAGAAGCTGATCCGCCGTCACCCCCACGTGTTCGGCGAAGCGGAGGCGAAGACCGCCGCCCAGGTGCTTGGCAACTGGGACCGCATCAAGCGTGACGAGGAGGGGAGGGGCGCGGGCGAGCCGTTCGCCGACGTGCCCGAGAACCTGCCGGCGCTTCTGTACGCGCGCAAGCTCCAGCGGCGCGCCCGCTCGGCCGGGCTCGAGGGCGCCGAGCCCGAGCAGAGGATCGCCCACCCGGCGACCCGCGAGGCGGCCGAGCGCTGGATCGGCGAGGCCCTGTTGGCGCTGGTCGACCTCGCCCGCCGCCTGCGCGTCGACCCCGAGCTCGCCCTCCGCGCTTCGGCACACCGCTTCCGCGAGCGGGTCGGGAACACCTAGGCCCTGGCAAACTTCCGCGACCGTGCCGACCATCGAGCGCATCCATGCACGCCAGATCCTCGACTCGCGGGGAAACCCGACGGTCGAGGTCGAGGTGACGCTCGACTCGGAGGCCAGGGGGCGTGCCGCGGTTCCCTCCGGCGCCTCGACCGGCGAGTTCGAGGCCACGGAGCTGCGCGACGGGGGAGAGGCCTGGAGCGGCAAGGGGGTGGCCAAGGCCGTCGCCAACGTCAACCGCGACATCGCCGGCGCGCTGGTGGGTGCCCGTGCCACCGAGCAGGGGGCCATCGATCGCACGCTGATCGACCTCGACGGAACCCCGAGCAAGTCCCGGCTCGGCGCCAACGCGATCCTCGGTGTCTCGCTTGCGGTGGCACGCGCCGCGGCCGCGGAGGCTGGTGAGCCCCTGTACCGCTTCCTTGGCGGCGCCGATGCCACCACCCTGCCGGTGCCGATGATGAACGTGCTCAACGGTGGCGCCCACGCCGACAACAAGGTCGACTTCCAGGAATTCATGGTCGTCCCCGCCGGCGCCCGGAGCTTCTCCCAGGCGCTGCGGGTGGGCGCAGAGACCTTTCACGCCATGAAGGTCATCCTGAGGCAGCGGGGCCTGGGGACCACGGTTGGCGACGAGGGGGGCTTCGCCCCCGACCTCGACTCCAACGAGGCGGCGCTGGAGGTCCTGCTGGCCGGCATCGAGGCGGCGGGCTACGAGGCGGCGAGGGACGTCTTCATCGCCCTTGATCCGGCGACCAGCGAGCTGTACGCCGACGGCGCGTACGTCCTGGAGCACGAGGGCCGGACGCTGTCGCCCCCCGAGCTGGCGGAGTACTGGGCGGGGATCTGCGACCGCCACCCGGTGGTCTCGCTCGAGGACGGCATGGACGAGCAGGACTGGGACGGCTGGAAGGCGCTCACGGAGCGGCTCGGCGAGCGGGTGCAGCTGGTCGGGGACGACCTGTTCGTGACCAACCCCGAACGCCTCCAACTCGGCATCGAGCGGGGCGTCGCCAACTCCATCCTCGTGAAGCTGAACCAGATCGGAACCTTGACCGAGACCCTGGAGACGATCGAAATCGCGCACGAGGCCGGCTACACGGCGGTGATCTCCCACCGCTCGGGTGAGACCGAGGACACGACGATCGCCGACCTGGCGGTCGCCACCGGCGCCGGCCAGATCAAGACCGGAGCCCCCTCGCGCTCGGATCGCGTGGCGAAGTACAACCAGCTCTTGCGGATCGAGGAGGAGCTCGGCGAGCGAGCCTCATATCCGGGTATCAGCGCCTTTGCAGGAAGGTAGAGCGCGGGCGCCGAACCATGGAGCGTGAGCGCTCGCGCCTATCGGGTGGCACCGCGCCGGCGGGCCCGCGGACGGCCGGCGAGCCGCATTCAGTGGGACAAGCTCGGCCGCGTCGTATTGGTGATCGTGCTGTTCGGAGTCCTGCTCTCCTACGTGAACCCGGCGGTCAACTTCATCGACGCCTGGCGAGACTCCCACACGCAGCGGAGCGAGTTGCTCGAGCTCCGGCAGGAGCACGATCGTCTGGCGGCCAGGGCGGCCGCCCTCGAGGGCTCCGGCGCCGCCGCGCGGGCGGCGCGCAGGCTGGGCATGATCGCCGTGGGCGAGCGCTCCTACGTGATCCGCGGCCTGTCGAAGTAACCCGCGACTTCGTCGCTAGCCCGAGCCAGCGGTGAGCGTGGCTTTCGTCACCGCGCCGGCCGGCGAGCGCACGCTCACAGTCGGGGCGTACCTGGGCGGTGCTCTCGAGCTCGCCCTGGTCGTGGCGGCACTGGCCTTCGGCGCCCACCGGGTGCGCATCCTGCTGCTGCCGGGCTGGTCCGGAGCCCCGGCGCGACTGGCCGAGGTGGTGCTGGCGGTGGCGGGCCTGATCTGGGTCTGCGAGGCGCTGGGCACCTTCGGCGGATTCGAGGAGGGAGCCGTGGTCGGCGCCCTGGCGGTGGCCGGCCTGGCCGCAGGGCTGATCGCCACCAGGCTGGCTGCCGGCCGGGCCGTGCGACCGGCCGCGGCGCCGCCCACGCCCGCGACGTGGGGACTCGCCAAGGTGATCGCCGTGCTCGCCTGCGCCGCGCTTGCCGCCGCCTGGATGGTGCCGACCCTCGGGACGCTTGCCGCCGGCATGGACCGCGCCGACAGCCTCTGGTACCACATGCCGCTCGCGGCGCGGTTCGTGCAGACGGGCTACCTCGGCCACATCTACTTCTTCGACCCGATCTTCCTCGCCTCGTTCTACCCGGCGAACTCCGAGGTCCTGCACGCGGTCCCGATCCTGTTCTTCGACCGCGACAGCGTCTCCCCCCTGCTCAACCTGGGCTTGCTGGCGATGGCCCTGCTCGCGGCCTGGAGCATCGGCCGGCCGTACGGCCTCGGCCCGCAGGCGCTGATCGGCGCCTCGGTGGCGCTCGGCTCGCAGAGCCTGGTCGAGTTCCAGGCCGGCGAGGCGCTCAACGACATCACCGGCGTCGCCTTCGTCCTCGCCGCCGGCGCCCTGCTCGTGAACGGGTACGCAGCCCGTACGGCCGGGCCGCCCGCATCCGGCACTGCGGCTGCCGTCACCGGGCGGGCGATCAATCCGGCGGCGTTGGCGGTCGCCGGCGTCGCGGCCGGATTGGCCGCTGGGACCAAGCTGTCGTTCCTGGCGCCGGTCGCGGCGCTGACGGTCGCGGTAATCGTGATCGCCGCCCGGACAACGCGGCTGCGCGCCGCGGCGCTCTGGGGCATCCCGATGCTGGCCGCGGGCGGCTACTGGTACGTCCGCAACCTGATCGCGGTCGGCAACCCGATCCCCTACATCGGCTCGCTGGGCCCGATCTCGATACCGGCCCCGGTTCGTGACTTCCAGCTGCGCCCCGACTTCGCGGTCGTCCACTACTGGAATGACACGGAGGTGTGGCGGAACTGGTTCGGGCCGGGGCTCGACGACTCGTTCGGGACCCTTTGGCCGCTGACCATGGCGGTAATGATCGCGGTCGCCGTGCTGGCGATCTGGCGTGGCAGCGAGCCGATTCTGCGGGCGCTGGGCGCCTTCGTGATCGTGACCGCGATCGCGTATGTGTTCACGCCCCTGACGGCCGCGGGCGAGGAGGGGCAGCCGATCTCGTTCGTGTGGAACGTCCGCTACCTGGCCCCAGCCGTAGCCGTCGGCCTGGCGATCCTGCCGTGCCTGCCCGCACTGCGGGCAACGCCGCGACGCCGGGCGGCGGTCGTCGGCGTGCTCACGGTGCTGCTCGCGTTCACGGTTGGCTCGCTGGTCCAGTGGGAGCAGGGCCACACCAAGGGCGCCGTGGCGGCCGCCGTGCTGGTGGTCGCCGGCTCTGCGGCGCTCTGGGTCCTTCGCTCGCGCGGCGCACTCGGCCCCGCCGCTCGGACGCGCGTCCGGGTGGCGCTGGCGGCGGCCGCCCTCGGGGCCGGGGTCGCGGCCGGCTACGCCGAGCAGGACCACTACCTCACCCACAGGTACGAGAACACCGGCCAGGTCCAGGACCTCGACGAGGCGCTGCGCTGGTCGCGAGACGTCCGCGACGCCCGGATCGCCGTCGGCGGCATCCGCGCCGTGTTCACGCAGTACCCGTTCTACGGCACCGACCTCTCGAACCGGGTGCAGTGGCTCGGCGTCCGCGGCCCACACGACGCCTACCAGCGGATCCCCGACTGCCGCCAGTGGCGGAGCGCAATCGATGCCAGCGGCTACACGCACGTCGTCACCACCTTCGACCCCTACCTGCCGGGTCGGATGCGCAACTCGCCCGAGGGGCGCTGGACGCAGTCCGACCCCAACGTCCGGATCGTCCTGCGAGACGGCCCCGTGAGGGTGTTCGAGCTTCGCGGGCCGCTCGATCCCGCCGGCTGCGCGGGCCAGAGGCCGCTCACGCAAGCCCAGCTCCACAGCGTGCCCAACCTAAGCGGGACGCCGAACAAGGGCGACTGAGCCCGGCGGCCGCCGGAGCGGCCCCAACGTCACCCGTTGCAGCGACTGGGGGGTTGTGAATCACATGGATCCAGAAGTCCCAACTCGTCCAGACCGAACGAACTCGATGCGCTCCGTGGACACACGGGGGGGCTCTTTGGCGCCCCGGCATCGCCTCCCGGATTGTGACTACAAATGTGGTCACAATCCGGGAGGGGCTCAAGGGGACACTCGCCTCCCGCCGCGATTTGTGGCCACGACACAACGACTGAACGATTCGGTACCTATGGCGTACCCAATCACTCACTCGCGGCGGAATTTGCCTCAGGAGCGCCGGCCGTATTCACGCTCGGCGCGGCTCCGCGGGGCCGCGGACCCGCCCAGGTAGGCTGCCGCGATGCTCAGCGTGTACGCCTCGGCGGCCGCGATCCTGCTCGCCTCGCTGGTGCTGGGGAGGACGCTCCTGCACCTGCTGGGGCGCACCGAGGCGACCTGGCTGGCGGGGGCGGTCGGCTTCGCGGCGCTGACCGTCGCCGCGCCCCTCTTGATCCGGCTGCCGGGCAGGGCCGCGACCGTGGCGGTCCTGGTCGGGGTCGCGGTCCTGGCCTCGCTGGCTCGCCTCTGGCGCACCCGCGGAACCCGGCCCCGAACGGCTCCTGGCGCGCCCTTGGCGGTGATCTTCGTGGTGTTGGCGGCGGCCTCGCTGCCGTTCGCCTTCAACGAGCGCCACGGCCCCCTGGGGGAAGGCATCTACACCAACGACCAGGGCGCCCAGCTCTATTGGACCGACTGGCTCCAGAACGGGTTCGGCCCCGAGCCGAAGGCGGTCCAGTTCGGCTACCCGACCGGGCCCCAGGCGGTGGCCGCGGCCGCCGCCGAGGCCACCAACGCCCCACTGCTCGACGCCTTCAACGGCCTCCTGTTGGCGATTCCCGTGCTCACCGCGCTGGCGGCGCTGGCCGCCCTCGATCAGCTGCCCCCGGGCCGCCGCGTGGTCGCCGCCTCGCTCGCCGGCCTGTCCTACCTCGGCGCCTCCTTCCTCGCCCAGAGCGCCTTCAAGGAGACGGCGATGGCCCTGCTCGTGCTCGCCTTCGCGGTGGCGCTCACCGAGCTGGGACGCAAGCCGCCGCCGGGCGACCGCCAGCCTCACCCGCGCCGGGCGATGCTCGTGGCGCTGATCCTCTTCACGGTCGCGAGCGTCTTCGTCTACAGCCTCCCCGGCCTCGTCTGGTTCGCGATCGCCGTCCCGATCTGGCTGGCGCTCGAGCTCGGTACCGGCAGGCTGCGCATCGACGTCGCCGAGCTGCGCGCCGAAGCCAGCCGCCACCGGAGGGCGATCGTCGCCGTGGCGGTGGTGGTGGTCGCGGTGGGGGCGCTGTCCGCCGCCCAGCTCTCCGGCTTCGTGGGAAAGGTCGGCGAGGTCCAGCAGTCCGGGGGCCGGCTCAGCTCGCCGGTCTTCCCCGGCGAGGCCCTCGGGATCTGGCCGGAGGGGGATTTCCAAGTCGTCCGGGGCGAGGTCGGCGGCGCCTACCCGGCGGTGGCGCTGGGCCTGCTGGCGGCGGCGATCGGCGGCCTGGCCGCGGCCCGTCGCCGCGACTTCGGGCTGCTGGCGGCGGGGGCCGCGGCCGTGGTCGTGTACGCGGGCTCGCGGCTGTTCGCGTCGATCTACGTTGAGGCCAAGGCGCTGGCGGTGATCGCACCCCTGGTCGTGGTCGCGGCGCTGGGCGCTCTGCTCGCCCCGCGGCTGCCCGGCATCGCCCTGACGACCGCCCGCTACGCGCTCGGCGCGATCGTCGCTGCGGCGCTGGCGGGCTCCACCTTCCTGGCGCTTCGCGCCGCGCCGGTCGGCTTCGACCAGCGGGGCGACGAGCTCGAGAGCCTCGCCGGCCTGGTCCGAGGGCGCTCGGTCGCCTTCCTCGGCGTGGACCGCTTCGCCGGCTACTGGCTTCGCGGCACGCTGATGCGAAGCCCGGGCGGCTTCGTGCCGGCGGAGGTCAAGGCCCGTCAGAAGAAGGTCTGGCAGCTGGGGCTGGGGATGGACCTCGACACCCTCTCGCCGCGGCGCCTCGACGAGTTCGACTACGCGATCACCACCCGGGCCGGCTACCAGAGCACCCCGCCGCCTAACCTCGAGACGGTGGTCAAAACGCCCTCCTACGTGCTCTGGCGGCGCTCGGGGGCGACGCCCCCGCTGCGGGTGATCGACAAGAACGGCACGCCCGGTCGCGTCCTCGACTGCGCCAGCGCACCGGGTCGCCGGCTGGCCGCGCGCTCGGGCGCAGCGACGGTGATCCCCGAGCCCGTCACCGGTGGCCCCGGTGCTTGGAGCCTGGGCTCACCCTTCGATGCGCCGGAAAGCGCGACCCAGAGCCTCGATCTCGGTCCCGGGCGCTGGCGCCTCTCGCTCCAGTACCACAGCCAGGTGCCCCTCACCGTCTCGGCTCCCGGCTCGAAGATCGAGCTGCCTCCGTCGCTCGACGGGATGTACCTCAGCGAGATGGGGCGGGGAGCGTTCTGGCCGGCGGGTGAGGTTCGGGTCAGGGGCGGCGGCCCGGTGCCGGTGACGGTGGACGCGGCGCGCCCGAGCCAGCTACAGCGTGACCTAGGCGTGGAGCGGAGGGTCTGGCTGGGGACGCTGGCCGCCACGCGATCGGGCGCCAAGCGGCTCGCACTGCACGACGCCTGCGGGCAGTACGTGGACCATTTCACGGTCCGGGCGGGCCGGCCGAGCGGGGGTCCGTAGTGGTGGCTCTCGTAACGTTTCGGCGATGACGTACACGGAAGCGACCGAGCTCGAGGGCGGCGCTGAGGGCAGTTCCGGCCGGCCGGCGCCCGACCCGGCGCCGTTCGTGTTCGTCGGCGGCACGGGGCGTAGCGGCACCCACGTCCTCGCCAGGCTGCTCAGCCGCCACCCACATTTCGCGCTGGTCCCGGTCGAGGTTCGCTTCCACGTCGAGGAGCGCGGCTTTCCGGGGCTGCTCGCGGGCCGCGTCTCGCGGGACGACTTCGTGCGGCGCCTGCGCGGCTTCTGGTGGAAGGGCTTTCAGACCGGGCGCATGCGGGGGATGTTCCGGTTCGTCCCCGAGCAGCGCTTCGAGGGAGCGATCGCCGCCTTCGAGGCTGCGTTCGAGGACGATCCCGAGGCCGCTTGCCGGCAGCTCTACCGCGACCTGCTCTGGTTCCGGGTCACCGAGGCGGACGCCAGGGGCCTGGTCGAGCAGAGCACCGACACGGTCGCCGAGGCGGCGACGCTGGTGCGGCTGTTCGGAGAGGCCAAGTTCATCCACGTGGTCCGCGACGGGCGCGACGCCTCCGCCTCGCGCGTGGCCCAGACGCGCGGGGTGATCTCCCCGCGGACCCGCCGCCAGGGCCTGGAGTGGTGGGAGGAACGGATCAGGCGCGTGGACGCCGGGTCCCGCGCGATCCCGCCCGATCGCCTGCTGACCGTGAGCCTCGACGAGCTCCTGCTGCTCGGCCCAATGGCCCTGCGACCGCTGTGCCGGTTCCTCGGTGTCTACCGCCGGGATCGGATGCGGCGCTTCTTCCGCCTCCGCATGAGCGCCGAGCACGCGCACGCCGAGCGCTGGCGCGAGGGCCTCTCGGAGCGCCAGACGCGGGAGCTCGAGCGCCTCTACGAGCAGGCGCTCGACCGGCTCGAGGCCGACGGGATCACCTGCGCGCCGCTCCTGCGTCGGACGCTGGAGCGTTCCCGCGCGAACGCCAACGATGCCCCGCCGGCCGTGGCCTATGTGGCGGGCGACGGCCGCGAGGTGAAGGTGGGGTGATGGCCGAGGAGTCGCCCAGCCCCAGCGCTCAGCCTTCGAACCTGGTCTTCGTCGGGGGCACGGGGCGCAGCGGCACGCACGTGATCGCCAGGCTGCTGGGCCAGCACTCGCACTACGAGATGATCCCGATCGAGTGCCGCTTCCATTGCAACCCCAGCGGGCTGGCGGATGTCGTCACCGGCAAGGCGACGCCGGAGCAGTTCCTCGACAAGCTGCGCAGCTTCTGGTGGCACCGAGTCCGCCGCGGCGAGCGCGCGTGGGTGCGCCTGGCGCCCTTCGCGCGACGGGGCGGCAAGGTCCGCGGCCTCCACAAGATCATTGCGCGAGATCGCTTCGAAGAAGCGATCTCGCGGTTTGAGGCAAGCTGCTCAGGCGACGTCGTCCAGGCCTCTCGGGCGTTGTTCTTCGACCTGCTCGGTCCCCTGGCCGCAGAGGCTGGCAAGCCGGCAATCGTCGAGATGAGCTGCTTCACGATCGCCTCCGCGCCCGGCCTGGCCCGGATCTTCCCGGAGGCGCGCTTCGTGCACGCCGTGCGCGACGGCCGCGACTCGGGCTCCTCCAAGGCCGCCAAGCGCCAGAAGGCACACCACCCGACGGGCGTCACGGACGGGATCGAGTGGTGGCTGGAGCGTCTGCGGCTTGCCGAAGAGGGGGTGCGAGAGCTGGACGATCCCGGCCGCGTGGTCCCGATCGGCCTCGACGAGCTGGTCTGGGGCGACCGCGAGCGCGCCTACGGCGACCTGCTCGGCTTCCTCGAGCTCTCCGACGAGCCGGCGATGCGCGAGTTCTTCGCCTCGCAGGTGAGCGTCGATGCGGCGCATCGTGAGCGCTGGCGCGAGGGCCTCCCCGAGGCCGACCAGGAGGCGATCCGGAAGCGCTACGAAGCGGCGCTCACCGAGCTCGAGATCCAGGGCTACCACTGCGCCGCGGTGCTGCGCCGCGCCTACGGGCAGGGAGCCGTGAGGGTATGACGGAGCCGAGCCAAGACCACACGGCGGGCGATGTGGAGCTCGCGACTGGCGACCTGGTGCTGATCGGCGGCACGGGGCGAAGCGGCACCCACGTGCTGGCCAGGCTCTTGGGCAGGCATCCACGCTTCGCCGAAGTCCCGATCGAGGCCCGCTTCCACTGCAACAAGCGGGGCGTACCGGACCTGCTCGGGGGCCGGGTGACGCTGGCGGACTTCCTCGAGAAGCTCCGCGACTTCTGGTGGCATCGGGTACGCGTCGACGGCCAGCCACGCGGCCTCTACAACCTGCTGACCCGGAAGCAGTTGGACGCCGCGGTGGAGCACTTCGAGGTCGACTACCCATCCGACCCGGTGCCGACCTGCCGGCAGCTGTTCGTGGATCTCCTCTGGCCGCTGGCGGCAGAGCAGGGCAAGCCGGGGTTGGTCGAGATGAGCTCGCACAACGTCAGGGAGGCGCAGACGCTCCGCCGGCTGTTTGCCGAGGCGCGCTTCGTTCACGCGGTTCGCGACGGGCGCGACGCAGCCTCCTCCGTGACCACCAAGACCTGGGGCCCCGACAGCATCCTCAAGGGGATCGACTGGTGGGCGGATCGCCTGCGGGCGATCGAGGCGGGAGTGCGCGGCACCGACGACGGCGCGACTTACGCGCTGGGGCCGGCCGAGCTCTGCGTGGTGGTTCTCGACGACCTCGTCCGGGGAGATCGCGAGGGCGCCTACGGCGGGCTGCTCGACTTCCTCGGGGTCGACGACGACGCCGCGATGGGGGAGTTCTTCGAGGATCAGATGCGCCCGGCCGCCGCGCACATGACGCGCTGGCGGGAGGGGCTGGGGCGTATCGAGCGCCGGCGGGTGCAGCGAAGGTACGAGGCCGCCCTGGCGGCGCTCGAGCGTGAGAAAAACCACGTCGCCCGCCCCCTGATCGACGCGTACGAGCGCCTTGGCTGACCGCATCCTGTTCGTGACCTCGAACGGGACCGGGTTGGGGCATCTGACCCGCTCGATGGCGATCGCCAGGCGCCTCGACTCCTCGTTCGAGCCCCTCGTCCTCACCCTCTCGGCGGCCGCGCCGGTGGTCCGTGAGCTCGGCTTCCCGGTCGAGTACGTGGCCTCTTACGGGACGCCGGGAGCGGGCAGCGACTGGCGCTGGTCGCGGCGCCTGCGAGCGCGTCTTCGAGCGGCGATCGCCGAGGCCGCTCCGCGCCTGATCGTCTTCGACGGCGCGCACCCCTACCAGGCGCTGATCGACGCCCTCGGAGGCGCTCGCGGCACGCGCGCGGTCTGGTGCCGGCGGCCGATGTGGCGGCCGGGCTCCAACCCGGGGGCGCTTGCGCGCAGCGAGTTCTTCGACGCCGTGCTCGAGCCGGGCGAGCTGGCCGAGCGCGAGGACCGCGGGCCGACGGTGGCGCGCCGGGACGAGGCCCACCGGGTCGGGCCCATCGTTTTCTGCGAGGTTGGGGAGCTGGAGCCACGAGCGGACGCCGAGCGCGAGCTCGGCCTCGAGCCGGGCAAGGTCAACGTCCTGGTCCAGCTCGGCCAGGGCCCCGAGGTGGCCAGCGCGGTGAAGCGATGCCTGGACCATCTGGCGGGGCGTGGCGACGTCCAGGTGGCGGCGCTCTCCTCGACGATCGCAAGGCTCCTCGCGGTGCCTGAGGGGATCGTGCACCTGCGCTCGACCTATCCGATGAGCCGCTACTTCGCCGCCTTCGATCTGGCGGTCTCGGCCGCCGGCTACAACTCGTATCACGAGCTGGTCCGGTTCGGGGTGCCGGCCCTGTACGTGCCGATGCCCCGCCGGACCGACGACCAGGTCGCGCGCGCCCGTTACGCCGAGCAGGCCGGCATTGGGCTGGGGGTCGATGGCCCGGACTCTGATCGGCTCGAGGCGCTGCTCGACGAGCTGCTCGATCCCGAGCGGCGCGCCTCGATGCGCGAGCGCCTGGGCGAGCTGCGCTTCGAGGACGGGGCAGAGCAGGCCGCACGATGGCTCGGGGAGCTGGCAAGGGCCGAGGGCGGGGCGGGGCGGGGCGGGTCTGGGCGGTGGCGGCGCTGGCTTCGCCGGCCGCTTGGCTCGGCGCGCAGGGCGGCCCCATTCGCTGCCCGCCTGCCGCTGCACTTCGCCGCCTTTGTCAAGCAGACGATCGTGCGCCGGCCGCCGCGCACCGTGGTGCTGGCGCTCGGGGTCGCGGATGGCGCCCTCGAGCGTGGGCTCGAGGGCGCCCTCGCCCGCACCCCCGACCCGCCCGGGCGGGTGCTGGTGATCACCGACTCGCTCGAGTTCGGCCCCCTGTTGCGGGCGGGGGTGGGGTTCGAGCACGTGCCGGGCCCCGGTGAGGCTCAGGCGCAGCTGGCCGGCGGCGACTACCATGCTTTCCTGAGCCGGAGGGTGGCTCTTGTGCTTGCCGAGCGACCTCGCCCCCGGCGCGCGCTCATGATCGGCGAAACGGGCTCGGACCTGCTGGCTGAAATCGCCTGAGAGGACCCAACGCGGTCTGGCGGCCACGGCCGTGTCGCTTAGTACCCTGGGCTGAATGGACGCTTCGACTTCGACGAAACCGCTTGATCAAGCGATTCCCGCCGCTGGCGAGGGCCCTGGGGCGGGTCGTGGCGCGTTGCCCAACCTGGTCGTGATCGGCGCGCAGAAATGCGGCACCAGCGGCCTCCACTACCAGCTCAGCCTCCACCCGGAGATCTGGATGTCGAGGCCGAAGGAGCTCAACTTCTTCATCGAGGAGCGAAACTGGTCCCGGGGACAGGACTGGTACCGGCACCACTTCGACGCCCGGGCGAAGGTCCGCGGCGAGTCCTCACCCAACTACACCGCCCACCCCCAGCACCTCGGCGTGCCCGAGCGCATGCGCTCCGTGGTCCCGGACGCGAAGCTCGTCTACGTGGTCCGGGATCCGCTGGAGAGGATCGCGGCCCACTGGGTCCACAACTATGCGAAGCGCCGTGAGAAGGGCGACCTCGCCGCCACCCTCACGCATGCCAACGCCTCATACGTGGTGCGCAGCCAGTACCACATGCAGCTACAGCAGTTCCTCGCGCACTACCCGTTCGGGCAGATCCTGGTGATCGAGCAGGAGGAGCTCCGCTCCGCGCCGCTGGAGACGCTCCGCCGGGTGTTCGAGTTCACCGGCGTCGACCCGGGCTTCACTCACCCTCACTTCGGCGCGCAACGCCACGAGACTTCACGCAAGACGCGCGCCAGCCGGCTCGCCGTACGGCTCGAACGGCTGAGCGGCACGCGCCCGGGCCGGGTCCTGCCCAAGAACCTCTGGCTGGCGATCGACGAGAAGCTGGGCCGGCGCCGTCCGATCGAGCGGCCGGACGTCCGCGCCGCCGTCGGGCCCCAGGTGCTCCACGTCCTGCGTGAGGACGCCGAGCGGCTGCGCGAGCTGACCGGGCGCCAGTTCGCCAGCTGGTCGATCTGGGATGCGTGATGGCCGAGCGCGATAAGCGCGAGGCCGCCGGCAACAAGCCTTCGCGCAAGCCTGGGAAGCACGAGCACAGCCACCCGGGGGGCAGCGGCGCCGTCCTCGGCACCCACCTGGCCCGCTTCTCGAGCATGCAGGGCCTCTCCCTGCTGATCACCAACCTCCTCCACTACGCCTCAATCCCCGTCGTGGCGCGATTCCTGGGGGCCGAGTCGCTGGGCACCTACGCGCTGCTCTTCTTCCTCACGGCGGTGGTCACCCAGGTCATCCACCTGGCCTCGAAGCCGGGGACGATCATGCGCACCTTCGGGGCCGACGACGAAGACGACGACGACGATGACGAGGCCGAGGAGGGGGTCTCGACCCGTCCCACCTACACGCTCGGCGTCGGGATCGTCTGGTGCACGTTTCTGTCGGCGGTCGCAATCGGCCTGGCCTTCGCCTTCCGGACCCCGATCGCGGAGTTCCTCCTCAACGACCCGGATCAGGCCGACGCGGTCCTGTTCGCGACCATAACCGGGGCGGTCTGGGCGATCTTCAAGCTCGGCGAGATCGTCTACTGGTTCGAGCGCCGGCCGCTCGCGTACGCGCTGATCGACGCCTCGCGCCCCACCTTCAACCTGATCGCGATCGTCGCCATTCTCGCCTCCGGCGCCGGGGTCGAGGGGGCGGTCATCGGGCAGGCGATCGGCACCACCCTCGCGGCGGTGCTCTGCATCGCGCTGCTGCGCGGCAGCTACCAGCTCGGCTTCGGCTTCGGCGAGCTCTGGGAGATCCTCAAGCGCGGTTCGACTCGAGTCCCGATCGCCTCCTCGATGTGGGTGATCCAGAACGCGGACATATTCCTGCTCTCCCGCTATGTGAGCCATAAGCAGCTCGGCCTCTACACCCTCGCCTCGCGAACCGGGTTCATGGTCGCCTTCCTGCCCCAGGGGTTCAGGATGGCGCTGCGGCCGCTCCGCAAGACCGCCGTCTTCAAGGCCTACCGGAAGGAGTACGGCGTTCCCGTGGCCCAGGGCCAGCTGCTCGCCTACTTCGTGCTGATCACGCTCACGGCGGTCTTGGCGATGGTGCTCGGCGGCGAGATCCTGATCCAGATCGGCGGGCCGCAGTTCGAGTCAGTCGCCCCGATCGTCCCGCTGACAGCGGCGGCGATGTCGATGCCGGCGCTCTACCGGACCGTGAGCAGCATGTCGACCTACCCGAACAAGTGGCGCACCCTCGTCATCGCGACGATCTGCGCCGCGCTCATCTATGTGGGCTTGGTGCTCCTGCTGCTGAGCCAGACCGATATCGGCATCTACGCCGCCCCGATCTCGATGCTGCTTGCGTTCATGATCCCGTCCACGTTCATGTTCGTGCGCTCCCAGCTGGGCGCCAAGCCGATCGAGTTTCCCTACCTGGGGATGCTCCAGGCGACGCTGGTCGCCTCGGCGCTGGCGGTCTCCTACCACTTCGCCCACCCGGACAGCGAATGGCTCCAGCTGCCGCTGATCGCGCTCGTGATGGCGATCTGGATCGCCTCCCTGTTCCTGCTGCGGATCATCCCCCGCTACCACTGGCACCCGATCGGGCACATCGCCCTCTCTGCGCTCAAGGGATCGGCTCTCCGCTTCGACGTGCAGTTGGGGCTCGGCTCGCTCAAGCCTGGCGACCGCGGGGCGCTGCGAACCGCGGTGATCGATCGCCTGCCGGCCCAAGCGCTGGTTCCCTCGATCGGCGAGCACGGGGATGGTGAGCCGGCGTCAGGGGTCCTCGGCGCGGGCGGCAACTCCGACAAATCGTCGGAGGGCGCGCGGCTCGTGCGCCTGCTGCGCCAGGCCGGTAACGGCGGCGGCGTCCCCGTATCCGATTCGAGCGAGCTCGATGCCGGGATCTCGCTGTTCCTGTTCTCGGACCAGCCGGTCGCGGTGCGGCTCGCGAAGATGCGGGAGCTGCTTTCGGCCGGCGCCAGCGCCCACGACCTGGGGACGCTGGAGGACCTGCGGGACAGCCTCGCCAAAGCGCCGGCGGAGGCCTGGGGCACGCAGGCCGACGGTGACGGGCGCCGGCGCGGCGCCAGGCTGACGGCCAAGCGCGCCTGAGCGCGCTTGATCGAGCCGACCTAACCGACGCGCTTGATCACGATCCGGTCCGGCTCGATCGTCACCTCGACCTGCCGGTGCCCGGCCCAGTGCTCGGAGTAGACCGGATCGTCCACGACCGCCGGATCGAGCCAGAGCCCGAAGCCATCGTCGGTGCCGTGGTCGAAGGTCGCCTGCATGGCCGCCCGGGCGCGTCCCCCTCGGCCGCCGCGGCGCCCGCGGCGCCTGCGACGGGGCCTGGCGCCCTCGGCGTCGCCGTCCTCGCCCTCCGTCTCCTCCTCGGCTTCCTGCTCCGTTTCCTCCTCCCGCTCGGTGCCCTCCTCCTGGGCGGCGGTCTCCTCCTGGAGCGCCGCCTGCTCGATCTCCGCCTCGATCTCGTCGCGCAGCTCGAGATCCCCGGCGTCCTCCTCCTCGGGCGCGAGCTCGTGGCGGCGGCGGAACTCGCGCAGCTCAGTGGCGGGAATGTCGAGCTGGTGCGCGATCCAGGCATCGGTGCGGCCCTGGCGGACCCAGGCACGAATCTGGTTGAGCTGTGAGCGAAGCGGCTTTCGGGCCACGAGCCGGGTGATGCTAACGGACGGTCAGGCGACGGTTATGGGTGGCGCGCGTGTCAGTGTGACCGGATACCCTGGTTCGTGTGCTGGTCCTGACGCGAAAGACCAACCAGAGCATCATGATCGGCGACGCGGTCGAGGTCTCGGTGCTGTCGGTCTCGCGAGACAAGATCCGCCTCGGGATCACGGCGCCGCGCGACGTCCCCGTGTTCCGCAAGGAGGTCTACCTCTCGATCCAGGAGGAGCAGGTGGGCGCCGACGAGGGGGCGACGAAGCAGGTCGAGAAGGCCCTCGACGACCTCTCGAACGACTAGCGGAGCGAAACGGCTAGCGAAGTCCCTCGTTCTGCTGGCTTAGGAGAGTATGGTTCTTCTCGAGCTGGCCCTGCGGCTAGAACACCGGCCAAGCCCAATGGCCGCCGAAAGCGCCTATGGCGCGGACGAGGCGAGGAGCTTGGAGAACGATGTTTTCTGCGGGGCCAGTTGCTGTTCGGAGGCGCTACGCGCGGCTAGCTCATCAGCCAGGCCAGCGTCTCGAACATCACCACGGTCACCGTGAGCACGGTGGCGGTGAGGGCGATGACGAGGACGCCGAAGGCGACGTTGCCGTGTTGCTCGATCCGCTGCATGCGCCGCACACGAGAGCGGTTCGTGGCCCGCTGACGCAGCTGCGTACGTCGCTGGCGCTCGAGCGCGGCCTCCTGTTCGAAAGCCAGCTCGAACTGGTCGAAGGTCTGTTGCATCCTCATGGCAGTTCCCGATGAAGCTGTGCTAGGGCGAGTGTGCCGCGCGGCCCGGAAGGAATACGGGCGATGGGCGGCGGGCGTCTGAAACTACCAGACCCGTTCGGCGAAGGCCGCGCACGCCGCATCCAAGTGCCGATCGCTACTAAGCCGGGCCGCCAACGACCAGGTGCCAACAATCGATGCTGCATTGACCCGACACCCCCCCGATCATTGACCCGAGACGCTCCCGAGGCGATCATTGACCCGACACCCTCCCGATTTGTGACCACATTTGTGGTCACAATCCGGGAGGCGCGTGAAGGCGCGTGATCCACCACGGGTGACCGCGAGGGAAGTGATCCCCCACGTGTGACCGCGGGGAAGTGATCCACCACGTGTGACCCGCGAGCTGGCCCCGCGGGGCCATGGCCCCATTTGCTAGCAGGCGCCCCACAGGCCCCTGCCGGCCCTGCCGGCGCGCCCCTGGAGGCGCCGAAGCGCCGAGGCGTGAGCGGTGTTGGGCGCGATCGTAAGGGTTCGCGCGTAGCCGTCACGGATGAGGGCCGCGTTGACGAGGCGGGACCTCCCCGCGTCACCCCGTGCCCGCGTGTACACGTAGGCGAGCAGCCGGCCGTAGGCGTCGCGACGCTCCCGGTCGAACACGAGGCGCACCGTGCGCCCCTCCACCAGCCGGTGGTTCTCGGCGCTCGCCTGGGGGCCGTAGCACTGGACCGGGGCCCCGGGCTTCACCGTCTCCGGCGTGTCGACGCCGATGTAGCGGACGTCCTCCTCCTGGCCATCGATGGAGACCTCGATCGTGTCGCCGTCGATCACCCGCGCCACTTGTGCGCTCACCGAGCGCCCAAGGGCCTCGTCGTCGCCGCCCTGTGAGCCGCATCCGCTGAACGCTGCCACGGCCAGCACGACGATCGCGGCACGCTTCCTCACTCTCCCTCCAAGCTCTGCGGCGCGTCGCGCGCCCCGGTGGCCCGTGACTCTGACTTGGACGGCGCCCATAATAGCCGCGCCCACTGTGCTCGAACACCGCTTCAATGGCCCCCCGTTCACGATCGGCATCGAGGAGGAGCTGATGATCCTCGACGCCGACAACCTGGGCCTGGCCCAGGAGGTCGAGGCGATACTCGCCGCGGTGCCGGGGGAGCTCGAGGGGCAGGTGAAGCCCGAGCTGATGCAGTCGGTGCTCGAGATCGCCACCAAGCCGTGCAAGAGCGTGGCCGAGGCCGCCGCGGAGCTGGAGAAGCTTCGCCGGGCGGTGGCGCAGATCGCGGAGCGGCGGGGCCTGCTGCTGGCGGCCTCGGGAACCCACCCGTTCGCGCTCTGGGAGGACCAGAAGATCGTCGATCGCCCCCGCTACCGGGAGCTCGCCGAGGAGCTCCCCATGATCGCCCACCAGGAGCTGATCTTCGGCACCCACGTCCACGTCGCGATCGAGGGGGCCGACCGGGCGATCTACGTCGCCGACGGGATCCGGCGATACCTGCCGCTGCTGCTCGCCCTGTCGGCGAACTCCCCCTTCTGGCGCGGGCAGCGGACGGGGCTGATGTCCTCGCGGACGCCGGTCTTCCGGGCGTTCCCCCGGGCCGGCATCCCGCCCCACTACGGAACCTGGGAGATCTACTCCCACCGAGTCGAGCAGATGATGCGAGGCGGGGCGATCGAGGACTACACCTACATGTGGTGGGACGTGCGGCCGCACCCGAACTTCGGCACCGTCGAGACGCGGATCTTCGACCAGCAGACGACCCTCGAGCACACCGTGGCCCTCGCCGCCCTGACGATCGCGCTCGCTCACCATATGAGTGCCTTCTACGACGACGACCGGCCGCTGGTCGAGTCCCCCACGGAGCTGGTCGACGACAACAAGGTGCGCGCCGCGGTTGGAGGGATGGACGGCCGGCTGATCGACTTCTGGCGCGGCGAGCAGGTGCCCGCCGAGGAGATGGCGCGAGGCCTGCTCGATGTGCTCGCCGACGACGCCGCCGAGCTCGGCTGCACGGCGGAGCTGGAGTTGGTGGAGAACCTGCTCGGCGGCAACACGGGGGCCCACCGCCAGCTCCGCTTCTGGAAGCTCTGGGATGAGAACCTCACCCGGCTGGTCAGCGAGATCGCCGCCGACACTCGCCCATAGAGCCGAGAGCCACGCCGCGTTATTCTCGCGGGCATGGCGGAGCGCGAGCCTGAAGGCGACGATGGCTGAGACCGAGCTGAGCGTCGTCTGCAAGAACTGCGGGGCCGAGGTGAGCCCGTACGTCACCGAGTGCCCGTACTGCGGCACGCGGCTTCGCAAGCGGGCGCCGAAGCTGGAGCGCCGCGGCGACGAGCTCCAGGCGCGAGAGACGCGGCGCGACCGCCGCCGTCGCCGCGCGGCCGAGCGCCGAGCCCGCGCCCCCGGGTTCGCCTTCGCTGCCGAGCGCCCGTACGTGACCTTGGCGGCGATCCTCGGCCCCGCCGCGCTGCTGGTCGTCCAGCGCGCCGCCGACCTCAACCTCTCCAGCCTCGGGGTGATCGTCGCGGGGGTGGACACCACCGACTGGTGGCAGTACCTCGCGGCCCCGTTCGTGTACGACGATCTCGGCTACCTGTTCGCGATCGGGCTGGCGATGGCGCTGTTCGTCCCCTTCCTCGAGCGACGCCTGGGCGTGGCGCCGACGCTGATCCTCCTGATCGCCTGCGGGGCGCTGGGGGCGCTGGCGGCCCCGGGGATCGACGACGCCCTCGGCGACGGCTTCACGGTCATGGCCGGCGGCAACGGGATCGCGCTGGGCGCGGTCGGCGCCTGGTGGGCTCTGCACCGCGCCGATGCCCGCGACGATCCGACCGAGGAGTACGACTGGATCCCGGTGGCGGTCGCCGCCGGCGTGCTCTTGCTCCTGCCTCTGGTGGAGGACCTCGCCAACCCGTGGGCTGGGGTTGTCGGCGGCCTCGTCGGGCTGGGGTGCGGGTTCTCGGCCACCCTCGGTCGCCGCTGACGATGCCGAACAAGTTCACGGCCCTGACCCCGGAGCTGCACGGCTACGTGGTCGAGCACGGCGCCCGCCAGGACGAGCTGCTGCTGCGGCTCGCCGCCGAGACCGCCGAGCTGGGCGGGATCGCGATCATGCAGATCGCCCCCGAGCAGGGGGCGCTCATGACCCTCTTGGCGCGGGCGATCGGCGCCCGCCGCGCGCTCGAGCTCGGCACCTTCACCGGGTACTCGGCGATCTGCATCGCCCGCGGCCTGCCCGACGACGGCGAGCTGGTCAGCTGCGACGTGAACGAGGAGTGGACGGGCATCGCGCGCCGCTACTTCGAGGAGGCCGGGCTCACGGAACGGGTCGATCTGCGGCTGGGCCCGGCGCTCGACACCCTGCGCGCGATGCCCGCCGACGAGCCGTTCGACTTCGCCTTCATCGACGCCGACAAGGTGGGCTATCTCGACTACTACGAGGAGACGCTCCGCCTGCTTCGCCCCGGCGGCCTGGCGATGATCGACAACGTGCTTCGCGGGGGCCGGGTCGTGGACCCGCAGGCCGACGACGAGGGGGACAGGGTGGTGCTCGAGCTCAACGAGCGGATCGCCGCCGACCAGCGGGTGGAGGTGGCGATGCTCGGCGTCTCCGACGGGATCACCCTGGTCCTGAAGCGCTAGATGAACGACCTCGAGGCCACGTCCCTCTCAGTGGATCCCTCCGCGGCGATCGAGCTCCAGCGCCGCTGCCTGGCGGCCTTCGTGCGCATGATGGGGCGAGGCTCCGAAGGCGCGGCGCTGTTCGAGCGCGACGGCGTGCTTGGCGCGATCGTGCCGGCGTGCCCCGACCGCTCGGTGATCAACTCGGTCACCTACCGCGACGCGGGGTCGCTCGAGGCGGTGCTCGAGGAGCTCGCCGCCGCCCATGAGGAGGCGGGGGTGCACGCCTGGACCGTCTGGGTGCCCGAGGACGACCGGGATGCCGCCGCCCTGCTGAAGGCGGCGGGCCACGAGCTCGATGCGACGCCGGTGGCGATGCTCCACGACCTCACCGGCCTCCCGGATCCCGATGCACAGGGACTCGACTGGGACGCCCGCGCCGCGCCGGCGGACGTGGCCCGGATCAACGATCTCGCCTACGGATTCGAGAAGCCCTACTTCGGCGCCGCGATGACCTCCCTGCCGGCGGACCTGTCGCTGCGCCTGTATGAGGCGCGGGTCGACGGCAAGCCGGTCTCGGTGCTCGGCACGATCGACGACGGCGACGATTGCGGCATCTACATGGTCGCCACGCTGAAGGCACATCGCGGCAAGGGCCTCTCCGGCCGTCTCCTGCACGTCGCGCTCGCCGAGGCGCGCCAGCGCGGCCGGCACACCTCGAGCCTCCAGGCGACCAAGCTCGGCTATCCGGTCTATGAGCGGCTCGGCTACGAGACGATCTGCACGCTCCAGATGTGGGAGCGGCGGAAATGAATATGTTCCCCCTGTGCCACGCGCCTACAGTGACGAGGAGCTCGACGCGGCGATCGAGGCCCTGACCAAGCGGGAGCGCTTTCGCGAGGCGGAGTCGGTGGTCACCGCGGCGGCGCCGAAGCTGCAGCGGGTGCTCGCCGAGGCGCTCGAGACCGGGGGCTGGTTCGGCGCGGCGCACGAGGGCGAGCTCCGCAAGGCGGCGGCCGCGCCCGGCGAGGAGGAGCGGCTGACCGCCGTCCGCACCCTGCTCGCCGAGGAGGCGCGGATGGGCATGATGGTCGGCGTCGCGGTCGGCTGGGCGCTGGCCGAGGAGCTGCATCAACCAGACGAATCGAACCAGGAGGACTGAACCAGATGGAGATCCGATTCCTTGGCCACGCTTGCTTCGAGCTCTCCGAGGGGTCCGCCCGGGTGCTCGTGGACCCGTTCCTCAAGCCGAACAACCCGGCCTCGCCCGTGACCGCAGACGAGGTGGACCCCACCCACATCCTGATCACGCACGGCCACGCCGACCATATTGCCGATGCGGTTGGAGTCGCGAAGCGCACAGGCGCCCACTGCGTGGCCGTCGTCGAGATCGCCAACTGGCTCAACGGTCAGGGCCTGGACGCCGTCACCGACCCGAACCTCGGCGGTACGGTGGAGTTCGACTGGGGCTGGGTGAAGCTCGTCCAGGCTTTCCACACGAACACAATCCCGGGGTCGGGGGAAACGCCGTTCAGCGCCGAGACGGGCACCGTGATCGGCATGGCCGCAGGGCTCGTCGTCAACATCGGCGGGACCACCGTCTATCACCTCGGCGACACCTGCCTGTTCAGCGACCTGAGGCTGATCGCCGAGCGGACGCCGGTGGACGTCGCCCTGATCCCGATCGGCGGTCACTACACGATGGATCGCCACGACGCCGCCGTCGCCGCCGAGCTGATCGGCGCCGGGACGGTGATCCCGATGCACTACGGCACCTTCCCGCCGATCGAGACCGACCCCGAGGCGTTCAAGTCCGAGGTCGAGTCGAAGACCGACTCGGAGGTGGTCATCCTCGAGCCCGGCGAGAGCCACACGGCCTAGCGGGGCCGGCGTGCGCAGGCCGGCAGCTAGAAACCGAGCCTGAACCAGATCGATCGATCGCGCCGGTCGTGCACCATCAGCGCAATACCGGCGGCGGTCAGCAGCGCGCCCGTGAGGCCGTGGTGCAGGCGCTGCCCGCAGACCCAGACGCGGCGGCGCTCGGCGTCATAGCGTACGAGCCCGGCTCCGTAGGTCCTGCTTTGAGTCTCCCTGGCCATCCCTGCCTCCCAATATCCGGTCCAGCCCCTACATTGGCCTGGGTTCATTATGCCATCGCCCTGACCGTTCGGCGCCGATCAGCGGGCCCTCCGACCGAGTTGGCCGACTGGCCAGTCGTAGGGGTAGGCTTTCCCCGCACAGCCAAGGAGAGGAGATCGAAATGGAAGCGCGCACCGAGGGAAAGACGGACGAGGCGACCACCGACGGCAAGACCGCTGAGGCGAGCGCCCAGAGCAGGGCCGCCCAGTCACTGAGCACGATCGCGGAGCAGGAGGGCTTCCTGGAGACCTCCGATCCGGCGCTTCAGGACTCGGCCGACCGCCGAGAGTCCATGCTCCTCTCCTACCGGCAGCTCTATGAGCTCTGGGAGCGCCAGCATTGGGCCACCCAGGACCTCGACTTCAGCCGGGACCGGACCGACTGGCACGAGCGGATCGAGCCCGAGGAGCGATTCCAGCGCATGTACGGCCTCTCCGCCTTCTTCATCGGCGAGCAGCGCGTGACCGACGAGCTGGGGCCGATCATGCGGGCCTGCCCCACCGAGGAGCAGCGCATCTTCCTCTCCACCCAGATCGCCGACGAGGCCCGCCACGTCCGCTTCTTCAACCGCTTCTACGAGGAGGTGGGCGTTCTCGATGGCGCCGACGACCTCGCCGCGCGGCTGCGCGCGACCGAGCAGCACCTGAACGAGTCATTCGGGGAGCTGTTCGACGGGATGCTGAAGGGCCGAGTCGACCGTCTCGCCGCCGAGCCGGAGAACACCGAGCTCCTGGTCGAGGCGATCACCCTCTACCACATGATCATCGAGGGGGCGCTGGCGCTCACCGGGCAGCACTTCATCATCGACTACAACGTCGACCAGGACACCCTGCCCGGGTTCGTCGAGGGCTTCCAGAAGGTGTCCCGGGACGAGCATCGGCACATCGCCTTCGGCGTCCGCTTCCTCACCGACATGGCGAAGGCGGACGGCCGCTACCGCGAGGCGATCCAGCGGACGATGGCGGAGGCGCTGCCGATCGCCGACGCCGTGCTCGACCCGCCCTGGGCAGAGGAGGATGACTGGGAGCTCTTCGGCTACTCGCGGGATGAGACCCACGCCTTCGCCGCCGAGTGCCTCTCGCGGCGGCTGAAGGTGATCGGTCTCGCGGCCTAGCGCCCGGAGCTACTCGACGGGCAGAACTTCGAAGTAGACCGGCAGCGGCTCGATCTCAAGGGGCGGCAGCTCGATGGCGACCGGAGGGTCTTCAGCGACGACCGGAGGCTCTTCAGCGACGACCGGAGGCTCTTCAACGACCGGAGGCTCTTCAACGACCGGAGGCTCTTCAACGACCGGAGGCTCTTCAA
>JBBPIL010000032.1:0-659 GCA_038040365.1 Actinomycetota bacterium | reverse complement strand
CGACCGGAGGCTCGTCGACGGGCGGCGGAGGCTCGTCGACGGGCGGCGGAGGCTCGTCGACGGGCGGCGGCTCGACCACGATGCCGTCGTCAATGACGCCTCCGTCAACGGGCAGCCCATCGTCCTCGCCGGCGCTGGGGGCCGGATCGACCGGCGGGGCCGGATCGGCGGCCGGCTCGACGGGCGGCGCGGGCTCGACGGGCGGCGCGGGCTCTACGGGCGGCGCGGGCTCGACGGGCGGCGCGGGCTCTACAACCGGCACGTCAGGCGGGAGCACGCTCTCGACCGGCGCGGGGATGGGGAGTGGGATGACGCCGTCGGCCAGGTACCCGCCCGCTTCGCCGATTGCGGCGGCGGACGCCCCTGGCGCCATCGCGCGCTTGGCATCAAAGTTCTCGTCGACGCTCACGGCTCCGGCGGTGATCAGGGCCGCGGTCGCCATGCCGACGGCGGCCTTGGCGCCCAGGGCGCCTCCGATGCCGGTGAAGGCGGTGCTCGCCGCGGAGAGGGCGCCGCCGAGCGTCAAGCTGGAGCTCCCCACCGCCGCGACGCCGCCGGCCGTGCCCGCCACGCCACCCGCCGTGCCGGCCGAGCCGACGGTGCTGGCGGTGCCGGCTGCACCGCCGGCCCCCGAGCTGCCGCCGAGCTTGGCGGGGATC
>JBBPIL010000031.1:0-26701 GCA_038040365.1 Actinomycetota bacterium | reverse complement strand
GGGATGCCCGCCGCGAGCTGGCCGCGCTCCCCGCGACCCTGCGGCGTGAGCTCTGGCCGCTCGGTACCGAGACGGCGTTCGATCGTCGCGTCGGCGGCGAACGCGAGGTGGCGTTCACCGCCTGCGAGCTGGACGACCTGAAGCGAATCGAGCACGCCGCGGGGAACGGAGTGACAGTCAACGACGTCGTGCTGGCGGTGGTCGCCGGAGCGATCCGGCGCTGGCTGGACGCTCACCACCAGCCGATGCAGGCGATGCGCGCCCAGATCCCGGTCAGCATGCATCACCGAGGAGAGGACCCTGACGAGCTCGGCAACCGCGACTCGTTCCTGTTCTGCGACCTGCCGGTCGCGGAGCCCGACCCCCGAAAGCGATTGGCGGCGATCAACGCCGAAACCCTCAGCCGCAAGCAGCACCACGACGCCGACGAGCTCTTCTCCTTCTTCCACAGCCTCTCGCACATCCGGCCCCTCTACCGGGTCGCCTCCGAGCTGGCCTCCGGCCCGCGCGAGTTCGCGCTCTCCGTCTCCAACGTGCCCGGTCCCAGGGAGCCCGTCCACATGCTCACCGGGCGCGTCGCCGAGCTCTACTCGGTCGCCGAGCCCGCCGACCGGCACGCTCTGCGAGCCTCGGCGGTCTCGCTGGCGGGGCGGATGGGCTTCGGCTTCTGCACGGACCCCGGCGCCGTGCCGGGCGTCGCCGAACTCGCCGCCGGCCTCGACGCCTCGCTTCAGGAGCTGCGCGCGCTGAGCTAGATGATTGGCGCTGCGGCGCCCGGCTGGTGCCGCTTGGGGCCGCCGGATGGAAGAATGAGCGTAGTGGCAGCTCGCACCCAGAAACCCCTGGAGCTGATCCTGGCCCGCAATCTGCTGACGAGCATCTCGACGCCGGCCTTGCTGCTCGACCAGCACGGCGCGATGGTCTTCTACAACGAAGCCGCCGGCGCCCTGCTCGGGCGTTCGTTCGAGGACGCAGGGCGCATGAGCCCCGAGGACTGGATCTCCACCCACGGGCCCTTCGGCGACGATGGCAAGTCGATCCCGCTGGACGATCTGCCAGCGACCCAGGCGGTGCGCAAGGGCCGGCCGGCGCACGGCGTGTCCCGGATCCGCTCGGCGGGCGGAGCGGAGCACGAGGTCGAGTCCAGCACCTTTCCGATCGTCGCCTCGGAGGAGGGATCCTCGGGGGCGATGGTCCTCTTCTGGCCCCTGAACTCAAAGCGCAGCGAGGGGGTTCAGCAGTGAGGGTCAAGGTCTGGGGCGCGCGCGGCTCGGTTCCCTCCCCGGGGCCGAAGATGAACCGCTACGGCGGCAACACGTCCTGCGTGCAGCTCACCCTCTCGAGTGGCGAGGACCTGGTCCTCGACGCAGGCACCGGCATCCGCACGCTGGGCCTCGACCTGGCCACCGCGCCGAAGGTCAACATCCTGCTCACTCACCTGCATCTCGACCACATCCAGGGCCTGATGTTCTTCCCGCCCTGCTTTCGCTCCGACGTGGAGATCACGATCTGGGGGCCGGCGTCGCCGGAGGCCTCGCTCGAGGACCGGGTCGCCCGCTACATCTCCGCTCCGCTGTCGCCGGTCGAGGTGCGGGAGCTGCCCTGCTCGGTCTCCTTTCGCGACGCGCCGCCGAGCGAGTGGCAGATGGGCTCGGCGACGATCCACACGGAGGCGGTCAACCACCGGGGCCCGACCCTCGGCTTCCGGATCACCGAGGGCGACACCACGCTCTGCTACATCCCCGATCACGAGCCCGCCCTCGGCGCGAGCCTCGCCGACCTGGAGCCGGAGTGGGTCTCCGGCTACGACCTGGCTCGCGACGCAGACCTTTTGATCCACGACTGCCAGTACACCGACGAGGAGTACCCCGAGCACATCGGCTGGGGCCACTCCGGGATCGACGACACGCTGACCTTCGCCAATCGAGTCGGCGCCAGGCGCCTTTTGCTCTTTCACCACGATCCCCTGCACTCCGACGACTTCCTCGACAGCTTCCACGCCACCGCCCGCCGCCGTTGGGGGGAGTTGGGCGGCGACCCCGCCCTGGTCGAGATGGGTATGGAGGGCGGGGAGCTCGAGGTCGCACCCGCGCCCGCCTCGGCGGGCGTGACCGCGTGAGATAGCGCGAGGCGCGTCTCGCCGCCGCGTCGGCCTCGCCGAGGCCGTCTATGCCGGGTCCGTGCTCGCTGGTGAAGTAGCCTCGCGCCGCTCCACCAAGGGTTCGGGCCGGTTCAGCCCCGAAACCCTTCCCCCTGGCCATCTGGTCCACGTTCGGGTGCAGGGGGATTCGACCGCCGGTACAAAGCGTGCGGCCAAAATCTCGACACAGGGCTAGAGACTTCCCGGTCGCCCGCGCCTACCTTCCGATTCCGATTCGGTCTAAAAACCGCGACCACCGGGCCACGGTGCCCGATGGGCTAGGAGGAAGCACGGATGAGACGAAGGTATCTCGCGATGCTGCCGCTGGCGGCGCTCGCCCTGCTGGTCATACCGGGCACCGCGTTCGCCGACGCCACGGATCTCAACAGGGCGATCGCCGGCAAGCTCGAACCGTCGGTCGGCATCAACACCCTGTGGGTGATCGTCGCCGGCGCGCTGGTGATGTTCATGCAGGCCGGGTTCGCCTTCCTGGAGATCGGATTCTCCAGGGCCAAGAACGCGGGCACGGTGGTAGCGAAGATCCTCACCAACTTCGGCATTGCCGCCATCTGCTGGTGGGCGGTCGGCTTCGCGTTCGCCTTCGGTGGGCCGCTGGGCAGCTTCATCGGACATGACGGGGGGTTCTTCTTCTCGGACCTCGGCGCGTACAGCGCGACCGCGGATGGCGTGACCCTGTTCCACCCCAGCTTCCCGGTGATGGCGCTCTCCGACGCGACGATCGAGTCGAAGTGGTTCTTCCAGTTCGTCTTCTGCGCCGTCTCCCTGGCGATCGTCTGGGGCACGACCCTGGAGCGGATCAAGTTCGGCGTCTACATCATCTACTCGGCGGTCTTCGCGACGATCATCTATCCGATCGGCGCGCACTGGGTGTTCGGCGGCGGCTTCCTTCAGAACGGCGATTGGCTCGGCACCTCGATCGTCGGGATGCAGGACTTCGCCGGCTCCACGGCCGTCCACCTGATCGGAGCCAGCGGAGCGTTCGCCGCCCTGCTGCTGCTCGGCCCGCGGAAGGGCAAGTACGGGCGGGATGGCAGGCCTCGCGCGATCCCGGGCCACAGCATGCCGCTGTTCGGGCTGGGCGTCCTGATCCTCTGGCTGGGGTGGTTCGGGTTCAACCCGGGCTCGACCCTGAACGCACTCGACGGGCGCTTCGCCGAGATCCTGTTGATCACCAACCTCGCCGCGGCGGCGGGGGTGCTCGCCGCCGTCGCCACGGCCAGGATCAAGACCGGGGCGATCGACATCGGCATGGCCGGCAACGGCGCGATCGCGGCGCTGGTGGCGATCACCGCGCCGTCCGGCTACGTCGAGATCTGGGCGGCGCCGATCATCGGCGCGGTCGCCGGGGTGATCGTCGTGCTCGGCGTCTACGCGATCGACAAGCTGATCGACGACCCGGTCGGAGCCCTGTCGGCGCACGGTCTCGCGGGGATCTGGGGAACGGTCTCATGCGGAATCTTCACCGCGCCGCGGCTGGCCCAGTACAACGCCTTCGGCGACCCGGAGGGCGGCCTCGTGTATTCCGGTCACTTCACGCAGCTCGCGGCGCAGTGCATCGGGTTCACGATCGCCTTCCTGTTCGCCTTCTCGCTCAGCTTCATGACCTTCTGGGTGATCAAGAGGACGTACGGCCTCCGCGTCTCAGAGCAGGAGGAGGAGGCGGGCCTCGACATCTCCGAGCACGGCATGTACGGCTATCCGGAGCAGTTCATTCCCCAGGAGGAGTACCCGGGCCCCGCGCCTGCGCCGGCCGGAACCACGCCGGTTGGGGCGTCGGCGACCGCCATGACGGCCGAGCGACCGGCTGAGACATAGGAAGGATGAGCAAATGAAGATGATCACGGCGTACATCCGTCACGAGGCGTTCGAGCCGATCCGGGCCGAGCTGCTCGAGAAGGGATTCCCCTCACTCTCGATCAGCGAGGTCAAGGGCTCCGGCCGCCAGAAGGGAGTCGTCGAGCACTATCGCGGCTCGACCCTGACCGTCAACGTGCGACCGAAACTGAAGGTCGAGGTCGTCGTCGACGACAAGGACAAGTCCGTCGTGGTCGAGACGATCCTCAAGCACGCCAGGACGGGTGAGATCGGCGACGGGAAGGTGTTCGTCAGCCCCGTCGAGGAAGCGATCCGCATCCGAACGGGCGAGGAGGGCGAGGAGGTCCTCCAGGCGCACACCGAGGCGGAGCTTCCGGCATAGCCAACGAACAGAAGAACAAAGGAGACACCGACAGATGGAAGCCATCACCGAACCGCGCCCCGGCCGGGACGAAACGCTGCGGCGAGTGGACGAGGACGGGGTCGAGTTCATTCGCCTCTGGTTCACCGACATCCTGGGGCAGCTGAAGAGCTTCGCGATCGGTCGCGAGGAGCTCGAGGGGGCGCTCGCGGAGGGCATGGGCTTCGACGGATCCTCGATCACCGGCTTCAACCGAATCGAGGAGTCGGACATGATCGCCATGCCCGACCCGGACACGTACGCGCTGCTCCCGTGGCGGATCGACGGCCACAAGGGGAACGTCGCGAGGATGTTCTGCGACATCCTGAAGCCCGGCGGGGAACCCTACGAAGGTGATCCGCGCTTCGTCATGCGCCGCGCGCTCGCCCGCGCCGAGGAGCTGGGGTTCGACACCTACAACATCGGCCCCGAGCTCGAGTACTTCTACTTCGCCAGCGACGAGCTCAACGAGGCCGGGGTGCCGACGATCCTCGACAAGGGCGGCTACTTCGACCTGACGACGCTCGACGCCGCCTCCGATCTGCGCCGCGATACGGTCAACGCGCTGAAGGCGGTCGGGATCCCGGTCGAGTACACGCACCACGAGGTCGGGCCCTCCCAGCACGAGATCGACATGCGCTACGCCGAGGGGCTGCGGATGTCCGACAACGCGATGACCTACCGGATCGTGGTCAAGGAGATCGCCAACCAGCACGGCGTCTACGCGACCTTCATGCCCAAGCCCCTGTTCGGCGAGAACGGCTCGGGCATGCACACGCACCAGTCGCTGTTTTCAGAGGGCTCGAACGCCTTCTTCGATCCCGACGACACCTACCACCTGTCGGGCGCGGCGAAGGCGTACATCGCCGGCCTGCTCCGCCACGCGCGTGAGATCTCGGCCCTGTTCGCGCCCAACGTGAACAGCTACAAGCGCCTCGTCCCCGGATATGAGGCGCCGGTCTATTGCGCCTGGTCCCAGCGCAACCGCTCGGCCCTCGTGCGCGTCCCCGTCTACCACCCGGGCAAGGAGCAGGCCACGCGCTGCGAGCTGCGCTGCCCCGACCCCTCGTGCAACCCCTACCTGACCTTCGCGGCGATGCTGCACGCGGGGCTGGACGGAGTCGAGCAGGGCTACGAATGCCCCGAGCCGATGGAGACGAACCTCTACGAGCTCACCCACGACGAGCGCGTCGCCCGCGGCATCGAGCAGCTCCCGGAGACCCTCGGCGAGGCGATCGAGGACCTGGCGGCGTCGGCGCTGGTCCGCAAGGCGCTCGGAGACCACATCTTCGAGCGCTACGTGGACCTGAAGCGAGAGGAGTGGGAGGAGTATCGGGTCCAGGTGACCAGGTGGGAGCTGGAGCGCTACCTACCCATCCTTTGAGCCCGGAGCCGACGGGTCGGAGCGGGGTGCCGATGCGCGATCTCCACGCGAGGATGCTCGCCGCGTTGCTCGCCGGCGAGGGCTTGCGCGGGATCGCCGAGCTGGCGGCGGAGGAGGCGGGCGGGCCGGTGGCGATCGTGCTCCCGGCCCGCGGCCTCGCCGATGCGTCCTCGGGCGACCTGCCTCTCGAGGAGCTGTCGGGGTTCGCGGCCGAGCGGCTCCGTGGGGAAGCGTCCAACGCCCCGAAACAGGTGGAGCTCGAGCACGAGGTGATCGCCGGCGAGCGGCCGATCGGCTACGTGCTCGCGCTGCGCGCCTCCAGCAACGGCTTGCCGGCGGTCGCCGTGGACCGCGAAGAGGTCCTCCGCACGACCGCCCTGGCGGCGCTGGCGGAGGTCGCCGTCAGCGAGGCTCGCGACGTGGTGGCGGACGAGGTCCGCGGCAGCCTGCTCGAGGATCTGCGTGCCGGGCGCGTCGAGGCCTCAGAGACGGCCCGCCGCGCCGCGCGGCTCGGTTGCGACCTCTCGCGCGGCGCGGTCGCCTTGGTCGCAGAGGTGCGCTCGTCGCGCCCCCGCCACGCCGCTGCCCTGATCGGCACCGAGCACCAGGGCGCGATCGCCGAGCCACTCGGAGACCGGATCTACGCGATCCTCCCCGCGCCCGGCGGCGACGACGCACCGGAGCGCACCCAGGCTTCGGCGCGCGCCATCGCGGGCCGGCTGCGCCCGCACGGGCCAGCCGCATACTCCTCCTTCTGCGCAACCCCGGGCGAGCTCGGGCGCGCCGTCGGCGAGGCGGAGCTGATGCTGGAGGTGATCGCCGCCGACGGGCGCCTGGCCGAACAGCTCGAGCAGGGGATCGGGAACGGCGTCTACCGGCTTTTGTTCCGCGCCCTGGCCACCGACCCGGAGGAGGTGCGGCGCTTCTACGAGGACACGGTCGAGCCGCTCGTGGCCCACGACCGCCAGTACCGCACCGACCTCCTGGGCACGGTCGAGGCCTACCTCGCCAACGACTGCAACATGAACGCCACCGCGCGCGCGGTCTACGCGCATCGCCACACCGTCGCCCACCGCCTCGGTCGCGTGAAGGAGCTCACCGGTCTGGAACCGAGCCAGGGCGAGGATCGCGAGCGCCTCGGCCTCGGCATCAAGGCCTATCGGATCATCGCTCCGACCCTGCCGCGCTGACCGAAGCCGGCGAAGCCGCCCCGCCTGAGGGTGCCGGCGCCTGGGGAGCGCTAGGCCCGCCGTCGCGCCCCCGACCGGGCCGCGACGGTGCGCCGCAGCTCGGCCACGTGCGCATCCGGCTCGTCGATCGCCGAACGCGGGTCGGAGAGCCGCCGGGTTGCCAGCTGCGTCTCCGTCCAACCGCCCCCGCTGGCGCTCTCGACCCGCCACACGCCCGCCCCGGGCCTGGCGCTAACTGGCTCCGCCAGCTCGCCGCCCCGGAACAGCAGCCCGGCTTGGTCGTCGACTCCGTAGCCGGGCGGAATCACAAGCGAGACGGCCTGCAGCAGGGCCCGCCGGCGGTCGGGGTCGCGATGATGGTGGACGGACAGGCTTCCGGGAAGCAAGCCGAGACCGCGCGCGGGGCGGGCCACCCCCGTGGAGCGCGTGATGCCCCACTCGAACCAGCACATCGCCCCCGCGCTCTGACCGCAGAGCACCGTCCCGCTCCGCCACGCCTCGCGGAGAAGGCGATCAATGCCGTGGGCGCGCCAGACGGCGAGCATGTTGACCATGCTGCCGCCGCCGACGTAGACGATGTCCTGTTGCAGGAGATGCTCGCGGAGCGCAGCGCTGCCACCCTCGAGCCTGAACAGGGAGAGATCCGACACCTGGCAGTCCACGCTCCCCATCGACTGGCGGAAGGCGGCGATCTGTTCCCGCGTGTCACCGCTCGCCGTCGGCAACAGGCAGATTCGCGGCGTCGCGGCCTCGACCAGCCCGAGCATGTAGTCGCGCAGCGCCTCGTTCCCGCGCCGTCGCGAGAACTCATGCCCGCCAAGGGCGAGGATCAGCATCTAGATCTGGGCTGGAACACGCTCGGTCTTCGCCGCCCTCACCAGCGGGATCGCCTCGCCGTTACCCAGGTAGCGGGTTGCTAGCCGCGTGGTGACGACGCGTCCGGCGCGGCACTCCACGCGATAGCCGCGAGCGTCACCGCGCGAGGCGACAACCTGCGCCAGCTCATCGCCGATGAAGTGCAGGGCAGCGCCATCGTCGGCGGCATATCCCGGGCGCATCCCGTCGCGCAACCAGCCGTGGTAGGCCTCACGTCGCTCGTGCTCACTGGAATAGTGGACCGTGTTGCTCCACGGCAGCAGGCCGAGTCCCTCGACCCGCTCCGGCGGGCCGTGAAACGTGCTCACGCCTTCGGCGAACCAGCAGAGCGATCCGGCGGAGAGGCCGCAGAGCACGACGCCGCTGTGCCAGGCCTCGTGCAGGATGCGGTCGATGCCGTGGGCCCGCCAGACGCCGATCAGGCTCCTGACACTGCCGCCCCCAACGTAGATCAGGTCCTGGTCGAGCAGGTGCTTACGGGGTTCGCGTGGGGAGCGCAGGCGCCGGAACAGCGACAGATGTGAGGGCAGGCAGCGGTCCGCCGGAAAGGCGCGATAGAAACGGACGATGTAGTGGTCCGCGTCGCCGCTCGCCTGCGGCAGGAAGCAGACGCGTGGGTGAGACCGCCCGGTGAGCTGGAGCACGAACTCGTCGAGCAGTGGGTTGCCGGCCTCCATCGAGAACCCGCCGCCGCCGAAGGTAACGATCTGTCGCTTCGCTGCCACGACGCCTCCCGGGCTCGCCGCTTGGTCGAGACCAGTCTGAAGCCCCAACCGGGCAATGTCTGTAGCCACATGTCCAGACCTTCGACCTCGCGATTAGACACAAGGTCCAGCCGACTGGGACCTCTCAGTCGTCTGCCCGTTCGAGGGGCGGCGGCGGCTCCATACCCCACTGCTTCATCCCGGACTCGATCCGCTCGATCACCGTCTCGATCACCCTCACCCGGGCGTAGCGCTTTGAGTCCCCCTCGATCAGGTTCCACGGGGCGTACGGCTGGTCCGTGCGGGCGAGCATGTCCTCGACCGCCTCCTCGTACTCGCCACGCTTCTCGCGGTTGCGCCAATCCTCATCGGTCAGCCTCCACGCCTTCAGCGGGTCCTTCCCTCGCCGCTTGAAGCGCCTCAGCTGCTCGTCGTTGGAGATCTGGAGCCAGAGCTTGACCAGGATCATCCCCTCCTCGGCGAGGGTCCGCTCGAAGCCGTTGATCTCGTCGTAGGCGCGAAGCCACTGCTCGCGTGTAGCGAGGCCCTCGACACGCTCGACCAACACTCGCCCGTACCAGGAGCGGTCGAGGACGGCCATCCCGCCCCAACCTGGCAGCACCTCGAAGAACCGGGCCAGGAAGTGGTGGCGCCTCTCGTCGGCTGTCGGGGCGGCGAACTGGACCACGCGCACGTGACGAGGGTCGATCTGGGCCACGAGCCGCTTGATCGCCCCGCCCTTGCCGGACGCGTCCCAGCCCTCGAACACCACGCACGTCGGCGGCCCGAGCTTGCGCTCCCCGATCTGGCCGCCGAGCGTCAGGCGCAGCTGCGCGAGTCGCTCCCAGGCGCGGTCGAGCGCGCGTGCTTCCTCCCTGCGCGTCAGCGAGGCGGACAGGTCGATCTCGTCGAGGCGGCCCACGGCCGCGATCCTCTCACCTCAGTAGGGCCGAGGCAGCGGCCCGGGGGGCTCTGGCTTGTCGCTGAACAGGTTGAGCGCGAGCGGGAACCCGGCCGCGGCGAGGAAGACCAGGATGATGCCCAGCGCGATCAGCCACCGCGAGCGGGTCAGGTGGCCGAAGACACCGATCAAGAAGCCGGCCATCATCAGGGACACGTAGGGACCGATGGATTCCGGGAGGATCGCTGCAACCGGCACCGCGCCATTATCATCGGCCGGGTGCCCGAGACACCACAGCCCAGCTCCGTCGCCGACGTCAAGGAGGCTCTGGGGCGGGCCGGATACCTCGCCGACGAGCCCGCGGCGCTGGTCGCATACCTCGCGCAACGGCTCGGAAAGCCCGTGCTGGTGGAGGGACCGGCAGGGGTGGGAAAGACCGAGCTGGCGAAGGCGCTCTCGCGGGCGACCGAGCGCCCCCTGATCCGCTTGCAGTGCTACGAGGGCCTCGACGAGGCCAAGGCGCTCTACGAGTGGAACTACCGCAAGCAGCTCCTGCGCATCCAGGTCGACTCCGCGATGGAGCGGCGTCCTGAAACCGACCCGGCCAGGGAGCCGAAGCCGGACGCGCACGCGTCAGCGGAGGATTCGGCCGGAGCGGCGATGGGCGACATCTTCGCCGAGGAGTTCCTGCTCACCAGGCCGCTGTTGCAGGCGATCGCCTCCACCGAGCCGGTCGTGCTGCTGATCGACGAGATCGACAAGACCGACCAGGAGTTCGAGGCGATGCTGCTCGAGGTCCTGTCGGATTTCCAGATCTCGATTCCGGAGCTGGGCGTGATCGAGGCTCGCACGCATCCAATCGTGGTGCTGACCTCGAACAACTCGCGGGAGCTGACCGAGGCGCTGAAGCGACGCTGCCTCTACCTCTGGCTCGACTACCCGGAGGTCGAGCGCGAGATGGAGATCGTTCGCCTGCACTCGCCCGAGCTCGACGAGCGGCTCGCCCGACGCCTGGTGGAGGTGGTGCACATGGTGCGCCAGCTCGACCTCAAGAAGCCGCCCTCGATCGCCGAGTCGATCGACTGGGCACGTGCGCTGCTGCTGCTCGGCGCCGACGACCTGGACGCCTCGGTGTTCGAGCGAACGATGAGCATCATCGTCAAGCACCGCACCGACATGGATCTGGTGGCTGAGCGCGTCGGGGTGAAGCTCGGCGGGGCCCGACTCGATGTCGAGACCGCAGGCTGACGACCTGCCCTCGGGCCTCGCCCCGCGCGTCGTAGCCTTCTGCGACGAGCTGCGGCGCGAGGGCCTTGCGGTCGGGACCTCGGAGATCCTCGACGCGTTCGAGGCGCTCGAGACGGTGCCGTGGGAGCAGGAGGACGACTTCCGCGAGGCGCTGGCCGCGACGGTCGCCAAGTCCCAGGAGGACCGACGCGTTTTCGAGCTGCTCTTCGACCGCTTCTTCTTCCGCGCCGCCGAGTGGGAAGCGCTGGGGCGTGGCATTGGCGAGGGTCGCCGCTACGAGGGCGGCGAGCGCCTCGAGCTCGACGAGCTGCGCGAGGCGGTCCGTCAGGCGATCGCGGAGGGTCGCGACGGCGAGATGCGCGACCTGGCGCGGCTCGCGATCTCCGCCTTCGGCCGTGGTGGCGAGGGCTCGGGAGTGATCGGGGTGGACGTGCAGCGCATCCGCCGCACCCTCGGCCTCCAGGCGCAGGGGGGGAGGACGGAGGGGGAGGAACCGGCGCTGGACCGCGAGCAGATCAACCGCTTCGAACGCCACCTTCGCCGCGAGCTCGAGCGGGCGCTGATCGAGCGCACCGAGAAGCTGCCGTCCTCCCGTCCGCTCGCCGAGCTCGACCGAGCGCTGCCCACCAGCCCGGCACAGGACCTGGCCGCGGTCCACCGGGCGGTCGCGCAGCTGAAGCGGCGACTGGCGACGATCGGCCACGAGCGCCGCGGCCGCCGCCGCGGCGCGGCGGTCGACATGCGTCGCACGATGCGCGCCTCGCTCGAGACGGGTGGGGTGCCGCTGCGGCTCAAGCACCGCCCCCGCCATCCCCGGCGCCCGGAGATCTACGTGCTCTGCGACGTCTCGACCTCGGTCACCTCGGCGAGCGTCTTCTTCCTCTCCGTGCTGCACGCCCTGCACGACTCGTTCCGCAAGCTGCGCAGCTTCGTGTTCATCGAGCGGATCTCCGAGATCACGGACGTGTTCGAGCGGGAGCGCGACTTCCGCACGATCTCGGAGCGGATCAGCCGCGAGGGCGGTGTCGCGGACGTCTCCGGCTACACCGACTACGGACGCGTGTGGCTCGAGTTCCTGGAGCAGATCGTCGACGATCTCGGCCCGCGCTCGACGGTGATCGTGCTCGGCGATGCCCGCACCAATGGCCGCGAGCCGCACGCCGAGGTCTTCGCGAGCGTCTGCGAGCGCGCTGGGCGCACCTTCTGGCTCAATCCGGAGCCGCGCCTTTACTGGAACTACGGCGATTCGGTGATGGCCGCCTACGAGCGCCACTGCACGGCTGCCTTCGAGTGCTGGACCACCCGCCACCTGGAGGGCTTCGTGAACGTGGTCGCGGGCGGCACGCCGCTAGACTGAGATCGACCAATGACCAGGGGGGCTCGCGGGTAGCGGGCTGAGATAGCGCCTCCGGCAAGACCACCCGGCGCCGACCCTTAGAACCTGTCGCGGTAATGCGCGCGGAGGGAGCATGCGAATGACTTCCGAGGCTCCCGTAGCGGAGCCTCAACCGGTTCAGAGGGCCGCCGAGTCGGCGGCAGGCGGGAGTGATGCGCTCGCGGGTGCAGGAGAGGCCACGCCGCGTACGTTGGGCGCCGGCGTCGCAATCCGGGGCCTCGCCCACGCCTTTGGCGGGCTTCGCGTCATCGAGCGCCTGGACCTGACGGTCGAGCCAGGCGAGGTGCTCGGCATCGTTGGCCCCTCGGGCTGCGGCAAGTCGACGCTGCTCGAGCTGGTCAGCGGCCTGCGCGCGCCCCAGGCCGGCACGATCGAGGTCGAGGGAGCCGCCTCGCCCGCCGAGCGACTCGCGCGCTGCGCGTACATGCCCCAGCGTGACCTCCTGCTGCCGTGGCTGGCCGCGATCGACAACGCGGCGCTGGCCCTGCGGAACCGGGGCGCCTCGCGCGCAGAGGCGCGCCGGGTCGCCCACCCGCTGTTCGAGCGCTTCGGGCTGGCGGGCTTCGAGCGCTCGCGCCCCGCCGAGCTCTCCGGCGGCATGCGGCAGCGGATCGCCTTCCTGCGCACGCTGCTCGCCGGCAAGCCCGTGCTGCTGCTCGATGAGCCCTTCGCGTCGCTGGACGCGATCACCCGCGCCGAGATGCAGGAGTGGCTGGCGGAGGCGCTGGCCACCGAGTCGCGGACCGCGGTCCTGGTCACCCACGACGTTGAGGAGGCGCTCTATGTGTCCGACCGCGTGACGGTGCTTTCCGCCCGGCCCGCAAGCCCGGTCGCTGAGCTGGCCGCGCCGGAACCCCGAGCCCTGCCGCGTCTCGACGCCGTCACCTCGCAGGGCTTCACGTCGGCCCGCGAGCGCGCGCTCGCGGCGCTGAGCGGGGGCGCGCGATGAGGCGCTGGCTGCCGCCCCTCGCGATCGTCCTCGCCCTGCTCTGCGCCTGGGAGCTGGCGGCGCGCCTCGACGTGATCGCCGACGCGCTCAAGCTCGAGCCCTTTCTCGTCCCCTCCCCGAGCGAGATAGCGCAGGCGCTCTGGCAGGACCGGGGGTTGCTTACCGACAACGCCTGGGTCACCCTCCAGGAGGTGCTCGCCGGCTTCGCGCTCTCGGTGGCCGCGGGCGTCAGCTTCGCGATCGTCCTCCACCTCTCGCCAACCCTGCGACGGGCCTTCTACCCCCTGCTCGTCGCTTCCCAGACGGTGCCGATCGTCGTCGTCGCCCCGATCCTGGTCGTCTGGTTCGGGTTCGGGATCGGCCCCAAGCTGGCGATCATCGCCTTGATCTGCTTCTTCCCGATCACCGTCAATACGCTGGACGGGCTCGGCTCCGTCGACCCGGACCTGGTGAAGATGATGCGCACGCTGGACGCCAGCCGCTGGCAGACCTTCCTGCGCGTGGAGGGCCCCAGCGCCCTCCCCTACTTCTTCAGCGGCGCCAAGATCGCCGTCGCCGTCGCCGTCATCGGCGCCGTGTTCGGCGAGTGGGCCGGCTCCAGCTCGGGCCTCGGTCACCTGATCCAGGAGGCCTCGGCCCAGCTCCAGACGGAGCGGACGTTCGCAGCCGTGTTCGTGCTCTCGGCGCTGGCGATCGCCCTCTTCGCGCTGCTCGCCGCCTTGGAGCGAAGAATCGCCTGGTGGGGCCCGAACGGGACCAGGAGTTGAGCAAGCGACCGGAGGAGGACCGTTGAGGAAGCCGCGCACGAAATCGCTCGGGACCGCGGCGCTGGCGCTGGCGGTCGCCATGGCGGCGCTGACCGCCGGCTGCGGCGAGAAGTCGGAGGACGTCACCCCCGGCAATCCGCAGCCGTTCGACGTCGCGCTCGACTTCTACGTGAATGCGGACCACGCCGGTCTCTACGAGGCGATCGACCGCGGCTACTTCCGCGACGCCGGCCTCGACGTCCGTCCGCAGATCCCCTCGGATCCCTCGGCGCCGATCAAGCAGGTTGCCACCGGCCGGGTGGACCTCGCGATCTCGTACGAGCCCGAGGTGCTCCTCGCCCGCGACCAGGGCCTGCCGGTGAAGGCCGTCGCCGCCGTGGTAGGAACGCCGCTCACCTCCTTGATCTGGCTCAAGGGCTCCGGGATAGGCGAGATCAAGGACCTGCGCGGCAAGACGGTCGCCACCGCCGGCATCCCCTACCAGGCGGCCTACCTACAGACGATCCTCGAGCGCTCCGGCCTGAGCACGGACGACGTCGACCTCGTCAACGTCCAGCAGGGGCTGTTGCCGGCGATCCTCTCCGGGCGCGCCGATGCGACGCTCGGCGGCTTCCTGAACGTCGAGGGGGTGGATCTGAGGCTGCGCGGCAAGGAGCCGACCGTGATCCCGGTCGACAAGCTCGGCATCCCCACCTATGCCGAGCTGGTGCTGGTCGCAAACTCGGATCGCCTCGACGACGAGACGCAGAACATCCGGCTGTTCATCGCCGCGCTCGAGCGCGGCACCAAGGCGGCCGTCGACGATCCGGCCGCGGCAACCGAGGCGGTGCTCGACGCCGGGGAGGGCCTGAGCCCCAGGTTCACCGCCGCCGAGGTGCGAAAGACGCTCCCCCTGCTGCTGCCGAAGAGCGGCAGGCAGCCCTACGGCTACATGGACCCGCAGCAATGGCAGCGGTTCGCGCAGTTCTTCGCCGACGACGGCCTGATCGAGGCCCTGCCGAGCACCGGCGACGTGCTCACCAACGACCTGTTGCCGGGCAAGATTCCGGAGTGAGCCTCAACCGGCTCGCGGTCAGCGCGACCAATCACTGCCTGACCGGCTGCGCGATCGGCGAGTTCGCAGGGATGGCTCTCGCGACCGCCTTCGGGTGGGCGGACGCGCCGCAGATCGCGCTCGCGGTCGCGCTTGCCTACCTGTTTGGCTTCTCGCTCACCGCGGTGCCGCTGGTCCGCGCCGGCCTCGCAGCCGGGGTCGTGGTCTCTACCGCCCTCGCCGCCGACACGGTCTCGATCACGATCATGGAGGCGATCGACAACCTGACCGTGGTCCTGATCCCGAGCGCGATGGACGCCGGCCTCGCCGACGCCCTGTTCTACGGCAGCATCGCGGCCGGCTTCGTGATCGCCTATCCGTTCGCCTTCTGGGCGAACCGCTACCTGATCGCCCGCGGCAAGGGTCACGCGGGGTCCACGAGTACCACGCCCATTGAGCCGAACCCGGGGTCGCGGCGCCTGATCAGGGCCGGCCGTGCATAGGGGCCGCGAGGCCTGGCGCGGCGAGGCCTGCGATCAAGGCTGCCGTGCCGCGGGAGAGAATCCTTCGCCTGCCGACCTGATGCCGCCCGTTGTCCGTTTCCTGAACCAGGAGGCGGCGGTGTTCGCAGAGCTGGTCACGAAGTGACCTGCGCTGGGAATATCGAGCCGGTCACTAGTGGAGTCGTGGACGGGCGCTCACCCAAGCCACGTGCCACGAGAACGACGACCAAGACGAGAAGGATCGTGTTGGCTGTAGGGATCCGCCTGTAGCCGATGTCGGAGGCAAACTCCCATAGGCCATAGCACGGCGCGAGCAGCCAATTCTGCTCGCGACCCAGTTCGTGATCCGGCCGGTGTCCGGTCAACTGGGGGAAGGAGCTGGGTGCGATCGTGCCGCTCTGCGCGGCCGGATGTCACCCACCGCCATGTCGGGAGCTTGAAGGCGGGGCCGCGCGTCAGGCCGCAAGCCGAAGTGGCGGTCCGGACGCGATCGCCTTGTGGTAGGCGGCGAGAATCAGGGAGCCGGCGAGGCCGCGGTAGGGGGCGTAGGGGGCAAAGAACTCCTCGATCTCGCCGACGGTGGCGCGGCGGCCGAGCCCGGCCAGTCGCCCCACCAGCTTCACGAAGTCGAGGTCCCCGGCGGGCAGCGAGTCGGGCTCGCCGCGACCGTAGAGGCCGAGGCACTGGACCGTCCAAGGGCCGACCTCGCGGATCGCCAGCAGGCGGCGATCGCCAGCAGGGTCGGCGGGATCGATCCGCCCCTTGGCCACCTCGTGCGCGGCGCGGATCAGGGCCAGCGCTCGGGCCGGAGCCAGGTCCATCGCCGCGAGCTCGGCCGGGGCGGACCCCGCGATCAGCTCGGGTGTCGGCACATCCCGGAGCCTCGCGCCGTCCGGCCCCTCTGCCTGCGACCCCCAGCGAAAGACCATGCGCCGCTGGATCTGTGCCGCCCGCGAGGATTCGATCAGCTGCTTGGTGACGGCCCACGCGAGCGCCTCCCAGGGCCAGGGGCGGCGCCGCGGCCGGTGCCAAGGGCGGCGCCGGATCGCCGGGCCAAGCAGCGGGTCCGATCGAAAGCGATCGTAGAGCGGGCGATAGTCGTCGTCGACGCCGAGCGCGAAGCGCATGCGCTCGATCGCCACCTGCCGGCTCTCGGCCAGCTCGCCGTCTGCCCGCATCCACACCTCCCCGTCGCGCCGCTGGGCGGCGCGCACCACGACCGGAGCGCCGTCGACGTGGAGCAGCCGAGTGACGATGCCGCGGTGGACGCGCATCACGGCGTCCCCCCCACCGCTCGCTGGCAGGCGGTAGGGCCACGGGGGGCGGACCTCGACCTCGAGGCGCCCACCGCCGGGCATGCGGCTACCTGTCGCCGAGGATGTGGACGTCGACCATGAAGGACCGGCTGGCGATGATCCTCGGCGGGTCCTGCCGCCTGCGAAGCAGCCGCCGCGAACGCTGACGGCGCGGCGGGCTCGAACGCACGGCGCGGACTGCGGCGACCGTGGCCGCCCCCGCCACCAGGCCGCCGGCGGCGGCGATCGCGGCAGTCCTCACCTCGCCGCGCCAGGCCTCGACGTCGGTGAGGCGCGACGGCTCCGGGAGGCGCGACGGCTCCTCGAGCTCCTCGCCCTCGTCCGCGGCCGGCTCCTCGACCGCCTGGGCCTCGAGCACGACTTCCTGCGGCATGGCCGCCAGTCTATAGGTGGGTCTCGCGGTCAACCGGGTCGGATTGCGTGCCGGTGAGCGCCGCGCTTCCGCTCTTTGCGCCGGACATGGGCAGCTCGTAGAGCCGGTAGCGCTTCACCACCGTGCCGCCCATCCCCTCCATGGCGCGATTCATCGGCTCGTTGACCTCGAGGATCCAGCCCATCTCGCCCCAGAGCTGGCCGACTCGTGGCGCCACCTCGATGTGGCGCACGTACAGGGCGGCGGCGACGCCCAGGTGCTGGTAGCGGGGCTTGACCCCGAGTGCGAAGACCCGAACCCGGTCGATCTTGCGCTTGCCGGTGAGGAAGCGCCACCAGCCGAGCGGCAGCAGCCGGCCGTTCATATTCGCCAGCACCTGGTTGATGTCCGGCAGCGTCAGCGCCGCACCCACCACCTCGCCGTTGCGCTCGGCGATCATCGCCCAATTGGGGTCCAGGATCGGCTTCAGGTTCTTGGCCTGGAAGCGAACCTCCTCCTCTGTGATCGGCACGAAGCCCCAGTTGGTCCCCCAGGCCTCGTTGTAGACGTCCATGAAGCGGGTCACCTCGGCCTCCAGGTCGCGCTTTCTCATCTGGCGGATGACCACGCCGTGCTCGGTGGCCGCCGCCTGCGCAGCCTGATGGATGAGATCGTGAAAATGGTCGCCCTGCTTCAGCTCCCCCATCGCCAGGCGCCACATCCAGAGGTCCATGGTCCTGGTCATGCCCTGCCCCTCGAGGAGCTCCCGGTAGTAGGACGGGTGCCACGGCTCGAGGATCAGCGGCTCGAGGTCGTAGCCCTCGATCAGCAGGCCGCACTCGTCGTTGGTGGTGAAGTCCATCGGGCCGAGCATCCGATCGCGCCCTCGGGCACGTACCCAGTCCGTGGCGGCCTCGACCAGGGCGCGCGCCACCTCGGGGTCGTTCTCCGACTCGAAGAACCCGAACATGCCGTCGTTGCCGCCCTGGAACTGGGTCCAGCGCTCGTCCACATGGGCGGTGATGCGGCCGACGAGGACGCCGTCGCGCTCACATAGGAAGTACTCCGCCTCGGCGTGCTCGAAGAACGGGTTCTTGTCGCGGTTGAGGAACTCGCGCCGCTCCATGATCAGAGGCGGCACCCAGGGAGTGCCGCGATGCAGCCGGAACGGCAGCTTGATGAAGGCGGTCAGGTCGCGGCGGCTTTGAACCGGGCGAACTTTGAGCGCGGCCATTCGAGCGTCACTCTATGGCAAGGGCATGGAAGACTCTCCCCAATGAGCGAGACGATTCGCCCGCCCGCCGACGTCTTCGAGAAGGCGCGCAGCCACGACCGCAAGGAACAGCTCGAGGCTGCCAAGGAGGCCGATCTGCTCCCCTACTTCCGCCTGATGACCTCCGAGGCGGGCCCGCTGGTCGAAATGGAGGGGCGCGAGACGATCATGCTCGGCTCCAACAACTATCTGGGCCTGACCGGCGATCCGCGGGTGAAGGCTGCGGCGCGCGAGGCGCTCGACCGCTACGGCACCGCGCTCACTGGCTCGCGGCTCCTGAACGGGACGATCCCGCTGCACGTCGAGCTCGAACGGGAGATCGCCGAGTGGATGGGAACCGAGGACGCGATCGTCTTCACCACCGGCTACCAGGCCAACCTGGGCACGATCGGGACGATCCTCGAGCCCGGCGACACCGTGATCTGCGACTCGGGGGACCATGCCTCGATCCTCGACGGCTGCCGTCTCTCGGGGGCGAAGCTGCGTCCCTTCCGGCACAACCAGATGGACAAGCTCGAGAAGATGCTGGAGCGTGCCAACGCCGATGGCGGTGGCGCGCTCGTGGTTGTGGACGGGGTCTTCTCGATGGAGGGAGACATCTGCCCGCTGCCGGAGATCGTCGAGCGCACCGAGCGCCACGGCGCCCGGCTGATGGTCGACGAGGCGCACGCTGTGGGCGTCCTGGGCGAGCGGGGCGCCGGCGTCTGCGAGCTCTACGGGCTCGAGGATCGTGTCGACTTGCGAATGGGCACCTTCTCGAAGAGCCTCGCCTCGTGCGGCGGCTTCGTCGCCGGCCCGGCCGACGTGATCGAGTACCTGCGGATCTCTGCGCGGGCCTTCGTGTTCACGGCGGCGGCGGTTCCGGCTTCACTCGGGGCGGCGCTGGAGGCGGTCCGCATCTGCCGTCACGAGGGGGGCGGGCTGTTCGCTCGGCTGCTCGACAACGCCGCCTACCTGCGCAGGGGCTTCGTCGAGCTCGGCCTCACGGTGGTTGAGCCCGGCCGCCTCCCGGACGGGTCGGCGGCGATCACCCCGGTGGTTCCGGTCGTGGTCGGCGAGGACTGGCAGGCGGTGCTGCTCTGGAAGGCGCTGTTCGAGGCCGGCGTCTACACCAATGTGGCGCTTCACCCCGCGGTCCCACCGGGTGGAGCGCTGCTTCGCACCAGTCTGATGGCGACCCACGAGCGCGACCACATCGACCGGGCGCTGGAGGTCATCGAGAGGGTGATCGCCGACTTCCCGGAGCTTCCTCGCCAGGGCTAGCGACGAAGTCGCGGTCCAGGCGAGTTGCCCGGGTCCACTCCGTTGGCGCGCGAACCCGCCGCCCCCGGAGTCGAAGACGAGGAGGCGGCGGAGGAATTGGGGCTTTTGCCTCCCCCGCAATGGGTAGTTTCGCCTTGTCCATTTATGGACAAGGGATCGGAGAGCACGAAAAGCTTGCTCTTAGCGGACGACTTGGATCGGCCGCGGGGGATGTGGAGTTGACGCCCCCGGCGCGCTGTTAGTTTCCGTCGCGCGCCGGATGCGCCTCGGGGCAGGAGGCCACCGGAACGGAAGGGTGTTCGTTCCGTCCAATCCAGCCTCGTCCGTCGCGGGGGGAGCCCCAAGATTTTGACCCCCGAAATCTTTCGAGAACACTCGGAGGAAGGAGTGATGATGCCAGCTGCCGCAACCGTTGTCGCCGCGCCACAACACATGGAGGCCCTCGCGCACGCAAACCGCGTCCGGCTCGCCCGCGCCTCGCTCAAGCGTGCCATCCTGGCCGGCCAGGCCGATGTGGTTGAAGTGATTCGAACTTGCCCATGGGAGGTCGAGACGATGACCGTCGGCGAGCTGCTGCGCAGCCAGCGCCGCTGGGGTCGGGCCCGGGCGCGGAAGTTCCTCTCGTCCCTGGCGCTGAACGAGAATCGCCAGCTGGGGCGGCTCACGGAGCGCCAGCGCGGGGTGCTGGCCGGGGAGCTCGAGGCCAAGGCAATCCGCCGGCGCTGAGAGCGCCCGGCGTATTCCGCAACGACTGAAGGATTCGGTACCCCCCCCATAGGGCCCCAAGTCTTCAGTCGTCGCGTCTGGCTCAGCGCACCTTGAACGCCTGCCCGGAGCGGCGCCTGAAGGCCCGGGTCAGCCCCCAGGCGGCGAGCGCGAAGGCCGCAATCGCCGCGGCGAGTGCCAGGGGGAGCCAGAGCGTGAGAAAGGCAAGCCCCCCCAGCACCGCGACCGCGAGCGCGCCCGAGAGCACCAGGGTGTGCGAGCGGTAACCCGCGAAGTGCTCTCGAATCGACAGCTCGAGCCCGGCGAGGGCGCCGAGCACGAGCCCGACCCCCATCATCACCGGCCCGCGCCCGCCCTGGATCACGAGCCCGCCGACAAGCATCACGATCGCGACCAAGACGACCAGCTCGACCAGCGGGAAGGAGCCCCAGGGCGCCCGCGGTCGCTCGTCAAGCGCCGGCGCGCGGCGCCTGCGTGGGGCCGGCGCCGTCTTCGCCGCAGCCGGCTCGGCCGCCGGCATCTTCGCCGGGGCGGGGCGCGGACGGCGCTTGCGGCGGCGTCTGGGGCTCATGTGCCGGTTTGCTGGGGCCGGGGCCCCTTGGCTAACGGACAGCCCGACGAGAGCTTTACGCGCCACCAGCCCAGCAGCATCCCCAAGATGCCCCAGCGAGGGCGAGAATGCCAGTGTCGGCAGCCGGGCTCGCCGACGTCCTCGTTGGACACCCGGACCCACCGGTAGCGCTGGGGCTCGACGATCATTGCCTCGACCAGGCCGCGGTTCTGCTCCTCGATCTGGCCCCGGCGGCCGAGCTCGGCCTGCGCCTCGCGGAGCCTGGCGGCGAGCGCGTCGCGCACCCGCTCCAGCTCGGCGACCCCAAGCACCCGAGGCCCGCCGATCGCGCCGACCCTCCACTCCATCCCCTGGCGCGGGAAGGCGGAGGCGAACAGCTCCCCGAGTCGCTTCTCCAGCAGACCGATCTGCCGGCGAAGGTCCTCGCGGGCGCGACGCTCGGTGAGGACGTCGATGCGTCCGGAGCCGACGCCGAACGCCGCCTCCAGGGTATCCACCGCCTGAAGCGGCGAATCGCTCGCCTCGATCTCCAGCAATTCCTCGGGCACGAGGGTCTCCGTTCGCCCGGAATCTACGTCGCGCTCATTGTATCCCTGCTCGGGCTAGCTCCGTATCACGTCGGCGGCCAGCCAGATCGCCTCCTCGACGGCGATCTCGGGCACCCCCTTCACCTGCACGGCGGCGAGGAGCATCCTCGCCGTGCGCGGCTGCACGCCACGGCCCGCGGCGGTCGCCCCGAACAGCAATCCCAGCGGCCTCGTCTGGTCGGCGATGACCAGGGTCCCCGGAGGCAGCTCGCCCGGGCGTCCCTCGAGGCCTTCGCCCGGCTCCGTCTGGCGGATCCCCAGTGGCCCCTCGACCCGCCCCGCGTCGAAGGCGCGCAGGGCCACTCCCGACTCGATGATCGCGATCGTCAGCGCGTCGTCGAGCAGGCTCCTGCTGATGAAGCCGCCGCGCTTCATGCGCTCCAGCGCGACCGCCTCCACCGGCGTCTGCTGCTCGTCGGGGTCGAGCCCGATGTGGCGATAGAAGACGCGGTAGGCCCAGGGGATCGGCTGGTGGCGGAGGTTGATCGCCTGCGGGCCCGAGAACCTGTTCGAGAGGGTCGCGAGGCGCTTCTTCACCTGGCGTGGAGCGCGGCCGGAGCCGTGCTCGATCAACAGGTAGCGCAGGGCGAGGCCTGGGAACTCCTCCCGCAGCTCGGGCGCCACCCAGCCCGCCTCGGGAACGGCCTCCCTGCCCATCAGCGGCGTTCGCGGGCGCGCCGCTGGGACTGGCGGAGCAGGCGCTGGACGTCGTCGATGAGCTGGGGCTCAGAAAGCTCCTCGGTGCCGACCTTCGCGAACGCCAGGATCCCGCCCGGGTAGGCGAAGGCGACCGTCGGGCATCCGCCCACCAGGTAGAGGTCGCTGATCGCGCCGTCGCGGTCGTAGCCGACGGGGATCCTCCAGCCCCGCTCGTCAACGATCCTGCGCACGTCGGCCGGGTCGTCTCGGACGTCGATCGAGAGGAAGTTCACGCGGCTACGGTAGCGGGAGGCGACCCGGTCGACGACGTCCTGGGTCGTCAGGCAGTCGGCGCCGCGGGTGAACCAGAACGAGATCACCAGCGGCCGGTCGAAGAGGTCACAGACGCGGATCGCGCCCTTACGGGGGATCCTGCAAGCGGGCGTGCGGCGAGCGTCCGACGGACACGGATTCTCCGAGGTCGAGCAGTCGTCCTGGTAGATGTTCGCATCGCGGTCGAGGGGGCCGGTGCGGGCGTCCGGAACCGCGAACTCCGGCAGCGCCATGCCGCGTTCGTCCTCGCCGGCTCCGAGCGTCCCGCCGCCCTCGGTGCGGATCGTGTTCAGGGTGGCGACGGCGATCAGGATCAGGAAGGCGATCCCGACGAAGGTCGAGTAGCGCCTCGCCGGGCTCGGCCGCTGCGGCCCGGCGTCAGCCGGCATCGGCGGGCGCCGGCCGCCCGCGGAGCCGCAACCGCGCCGCCAGCGCCGCCAGCGGCTCGAATCCCCCCTCGGACCAGACCAGGGCGGCCGGTAGCACCAGGAGCACGCCGACCAGGGCCACGCCCAGGTCGAAGACGGTCACCAATCCGAAGTCGCGCAGCATGCGGATGTCCGTGAGCACCAACACCGCGAATCCGGCGATCGCGGTGATTCCCGATGCCAGCACGGCCGCCCCGGTGCGCGCGTAGGCCCGGCGAAGGGCCTCCCCCATGGTGCCGCCGCGCCGGCGCTCCTCGTGGTAGCGGGCCGAGAGCAGGACGCTGAACTCGGTCGCGATCGCGATCACCAGTGCGCCGAGCGTCGCCGACATCGGGTTGAGCGGCACGCCTGCCACCCAGAGCACCAGGGAGGACCAGCCGGTCGCGAGCACGATCGGGATCAGCGGCACGAGCGCCCTGCTCGCCGACCGGTAGGCGGCCACCAGGACCAGCGCGACCGCCAGCAACCCGGCGACCGTCACCAGGTAGCGGCTCCCTGAGAGCGCCGAGTTGGCGTCGGCGGCCAGCACGGGAAGGCCGAGGACCTCAGCGCTCACCCCCGGCGGCGGGTCGTCCTCGGTGCCCGGTGGGTTGACCTGGGCCCGGATGTCGTCGATCAGCTCCTTCTGCTCGTCGAACGGCATCACCTTGATCCCGAACGTGATCACGCCCGTGTTGCCGGGCTTGCCGGTGTCAGGGTCCGTGGTGACCAGCGCCTGGGCGACGTATTGAGGAAGCAGCCGTAGGCGGGTCCTGATCTGCTGCCGGCCTGGGGTAGCCTGACCGCCGGCGTAGAGGAAGTCGGGGAGTGAGATCTCCGGGCAGATCTCTGTCTGCTCGTCCCGACAGGATGGATATCGGCCGCCGTACCCGTGGCGCGCCAGCACGCGCTGCTCGTAGTCGTGCATCCATGAGACCACCGCCGGCTCGCTGAGGTCGGGGGCCGTCACGGTGACGTAGGTGAGCCCCGAGATGCCCGTGGCCTGCTCGAGCTCGTCGACGTTTTGGAGCGCGGGCAGGTCGCGCGGCACGAGCTGGCGGATGTCGGAGATCACCGGTATCCGCGTCCCGACACCCCAGCCGAGGATCGCCACCAGGGCGGCGACCGCGAGCACCCTGCCCGGGGCCGCGATGGAGAAGGCGAGAGCGCGCCCGCCCGCCGCCTGCCCTCGCGAGCCGAGCGCTGCGCCCGCGGCGCGCAGACGCGCGCCGGCGCGCCGCACCGCAGCGCGCGGCTGACCCAGGAAGCCCGCACCCAGGTTCAGCCGTCGACTCCTCGTCCTGCCCGCATCCATGCGGGACTCGTCGTCGACGGGTTCGGGCGCCAACCGACCGGCAGGTCCACTCGCACGACCGGACGGCTTCAGCAGGGACAGGGCCGAGAGGCCCACGGTGAGCGCCAGCGCGAAGGCAACCACCAGCCCGAGCACGAGGAGGAGCGCGAAGCCGCGCACCATCGGGATCGGCGACAGCACCAGGACGGCGAAGCCCGCCACCGTGGCCAGGCCGGCGGTGGCGATCACGGGGCCGCCCCTGGCGGCGGCCTCCACTGCCGCTCGAGGCGGCGAGGAGCCCGCCCGCACCGCCTCTCCAAAGCGGGCCTGGAACTGGATCGCGTAGTCGACAGAGAGGCCGATCAGCACCGGGAGGACGGCGATCGAAGCCATCGTCAGCGAGCCGCCGGCCAGCGACAGGAAGCCGAACACGATGCCCGCCGCGCCGATCGCGATCCCCAGCGGCAGGAGCCTGAGCGGGGTGCGGAAGACCACCGCGAGGGTCAACACCATCGCCGCCAGGGCGGCCGCGAGGAGGATGAAGATCTGGGTGGAGAGCTCCTCCGCCAGCCCCTCCAAGACGACCGGGACCCCGCTGACGACGTAGCTGGGCTGGGTCCCTGGGGGCGCTCCCTTCTGGAGGCGGAAGCCGGGATCGGCGACCGCCTCGCGGAACAGGGAGATCGCCTGGCGCCGCTCGGACTCGCTGAGGCCGGGCCGCAGCCGAACCGAGATCAGGGCCGCGTCGGAGCTGGGGGCGATCGCCGAGAGCCGGGCCTTCGGCACGCACCCGGGGAGCCGGTCGTCGCAAATCACCGACGAGACGTAGCCCGGGTCGTCGAGCCGCGGCAGGCCCGTCTGGCCGTATTCGAAAGCCAGGGTCTGGATCTGTCGCTGGAACCGTAGAAGCACCTGCTGGGCAGCTGCTAGCCCAGCCTGCTGCTGCTCGGTAGCGGAGAGGCCCGCCTTCTTCGCCTGGAGCGCCGCCTGAACCGCTGCCCGCCGCGCCTGCTCGGTCGTCGCCTGCTGCTGCTGGCCGAACAGCTCGCTGGCCTGGATCGCGAACTGGTTGAGGAAGGTCGCCGGCCCGAAGACGACGGCGCTCGGGTCGAGCTGCGCGATCGCCGCGCAGGCGGGGGGGGCGGGCTGGCCGCTGATCACCTGCCCGCCGGTCGCCTTGCCCGAGAGGCAGCTCTCCAACGCCAGCAGGCGCCCCAGGTTGTCGGTGCGCAGGAGCTGGCGCAGGTCGCCCTTGACCAGGATCTCAACCGGCTCGTCCCCGAACCCCTCGTAGAACCTCTGGGTCGCGGCGTATGTGCCGGAGCCACGGTCGACCAGCGAGTCGGGGCTGCGGTCGGCCTGTAGGCGCAGCGCGGCGACCGCCCCCATCAGGGTCAGCAGGACCGCCGCCACGATCACCGGCGTCGGCCGTTCGACGGCGCGACCGGCAATCCGTGCCAACAGGTTCTGAATCCGCACGTCGAAACTAGGTTAGGGACGCGACCTGCGGGCCGCGTCGGCTAGCCACTGCTAATCCATCGCCAGCGGACCCACGGTCTCCGCGTTGAGGAACTGGGCGACGAACTCGTTCTCGGAGTTGAACAGCTCGTCGGCGGGGCCGCTCTCCACGATCCGGCCCTTCCAGAGCACCGCGAGGAAGTCGGCGATCCGGCGCGCCGTGCCGAGGTCGTGGCTGATCACGAGGTAGCAGCCGCCGTTCTCCGCGTGGACCTCGCGGATCAGCTCGCAGAGCAGCGCCGTGCGAACCGGGTCGAGGCCAGAGTCGGGCTCGTCGAACATCACGATCGCCGGGTCGAGCACCAACGCCCGGGCAAACCCGGCCCGCTTGCGCATCCCGCCCGAGAGCTCGTTGGGCATCTTCTGGGTGGCCTCGGCGAGCCCGACCTCCCGAAGTCGCCGGTTGCAGATCTCGCCGATCTCCTCCTCTGACTTGTCGGTGTGCTGGCGCAGCGGGAAGGCGGTGTTGTCGAACACGTTCATGGAGCCGAACAGCGCCCCGTCCTGGAACAGCAGGCCGAACTTCTTGCGCATGTCGAATAGCTGGTCGTCGGTCAGGTTCGGGACCGACTCGCCGTGCACGAGGACGTCGCCCGAGTCCGGATACAGGAGGCCGACGATGTGCTTGATCAACACGCTCTTGCCGGTGCCGGAGGGCCCGAGCACCATCGAGATCTGGTCGTTGGGAAGGCCGAGGTTGAGGCCGTTGAGGATGCGCATACGGCCGAACTGCTTGACGAGGTCGATCACCTCGATCGCGTCCTCGCCGCCGTGGTCACGCTTCTCGCCGGTGTGCCAGCGATAGGGGTCGGATTCGCTCGGGTCGACCCCGGGGATGACGTAATCCTGATTCAGGGTGCCGAGCTCGGGTGCCGGCTCGTGGTAGGTCGACTCTCCTCGCTCCTCGCGGGTCGAGTCTGTGGTCTCGTCAGCCATCTCTGGCTCGTGGTCGGTCGATCCTCCTCGCTCCTCGCGGGTCGAGTCTGTGGTCTCGTCAGCCATCTCTGCCGTTCATCCTCCTCCGTGCGTTGGCGGGGGTCACCCCCCGATCGGCGCCCTCGGGTTGGCGCCCCAGAAGACCAGGGTTCCCATCAT
>JBBPIL010000030.1:0-26998 GCA_038040365.1 Actinomycetota bacterium | reverse complement strand
TGCTCGAACAACGACTTGGCGGGCAAGAACGCCCTATCGGCAACTGATCGGACCATCTTCTCCTCCGCCCCCACGTGGCCGTGGGCGGCAGAGGAAATGTATTCCATGCGGCTCCCCGCCGCCACCCCCAACCACTTCCGGCTCCCAAGCACCAAGCGTCATTCGGGCGGCTGGCAGGTGGTATGTTCCCCCGCGCCTTGGGGGAGAGCGGCACAATCGCCGGAAGGCACCGACTCCGGGGCGCGAGAGCAGGCATCGCTACCGGAACGGCCGTGCTTGCCCTGACATGGGGCGTCTCCGCCTGCGGTGGCGGGGAGCGCCAAGACGTCACCGAGCCGTCGGGCAACTTCCCGGTCCAGGTGGCGAAGGCGAAGTTCCCCAAGCGCCAGAAGCTCGTCGAGACAAGCAACGTCGAGCTCAAGATCAAGAACGTCGGCGACGAGACGATTCCCGACCTCGGGGTGACGATCTACACGACGCCGGCACCTGCGGCGGCAAGCGAGCCGAAGGCCGACGGCTCGTTCAACATTCGCCTCGACCAGCCCAACCTCGCCGACCCGAATCGGCCGGTGTGGATCCTGGAGCAGGGGTACCCCAAGCTGATCACGCCGGGCGTCACCGTGAAGACGATCGCCAAGGCCCCGGCCGCCGGCGCCGCCGCCGCCCAGACCGACACCTTCCAGTTCGGCGCGGTGCGCTCCGGGGAGAGCAAGGACATCGTCTGGCGGGTGACGCCGGTGCTAGCCGGCACCTACACGGTGCATTACGAGGTGGCCGCCGGCCTACAGGGAAAGGCGAAAGCGGTGACTGCCGACGGCAGCGGCCCGGTAAAGGGCGAGTTCGCGGCCACGATCACCCCCAAGGTGCCGCAGACCTGCGTCAAGGGCACCAAGGTCACGACCCAATGCGGGCCGTAGCCGTGGGGGCCTGAGGCCGGGCTCACATACTGAGGCTGTCTTAAGGCCCCGTCCAGAACGTACGCTCGTGCTTGGCTTGCTGCGCGGCTGGCGCCCGCTTCCGCCCCCCTTGGCAATCCTTGTCCTGCTGCTCGCCGGATGCGGAGGCGGAGATGGAGGCGAGACCGCCGCCAGCGCACCCCCGCCGCCGAAGTCCGGCCACGCCGGCCCAGGCAAGGGGCAGCTGCCAACCGGCGACGGGCAGGCTGGCGTGCGGCTTCAGAAGGTCGGCGACTTCGACCAGCCCCTATACGTCGCCCAGCCTCCGGGCGACGACCGGGACCTGTTCGTGGTCGAGAAGACCGGCCGAATCCAGGTCGTGCGCGACGGCCAGCGCGTGTCCGAGCCCTTCCTCGACCTCAGCGACCAGGTCTCGGCGGGAACCGAGCAGGGCCTGCTCTCGCTCGCCTTCGCGCCGGACTACCAGAGGTCGGGGCTCCTGTACGTCGACTACACCGACACCGCCGGCGACACGCGCGTCGTCGAGTACCGCCGCTCCTCATCGGATCCGCTGGTCGCCGACCCGCAGAGCGCTCGCGAGATCCTGGGGGTGGACCAGCCCTACGACAACCACAACGGCGGCCTCCTGCTCTTCGGCCCGGGTGAGGCGCCCAAGGGGAGCCAGGCGCCCGACCTGCTGTACATCGGGCTCGGCGACGGCGGCTCCCAGGACGACCCGGAGCGCAACGGTCAGGACCTCTCGACCCTGCTCGGCAAGATCCTGCGGATCGATCCGCGCGCCTCGGGCGGGCGCCCCTACTCGGTTCCGGACTCCAACCCGTTCGTCGGACGTTCTGGCGCCCGGTCGGAGATCTACTCCTACGGCCTCCGCAATCCGTGGCGCTTCTCCTTCGACCCGGTGACCGGGGCGCTCGCGATCGCCGACGTGGGGCAGAACGAGATCGAGGAGGTCGATCTTGTCGCGCGGGGCAGGGGCCGCGGGGCGAACTTCGGCTGGTCGGCCTACGAGGGGTTCGACCGCTTCAACGACGACCAGCAGGCGACGAACGCGCTGCCACCGGTGCTCGTCTACGGCCACGACGCCGGGTGCTCGATCACCGGCGGCTACGTGGCACGCGATCGCGGGCTGCGGTCGCTCTACGGCCGCTACCTGTACGGGGACTTCTGCGCTGGACAGCTGCGCAGCTTCGCCGCCACCCCCGGCCGCCGCGCCATCGACGACCGCGCGCTCGGCCTCCAAGTCCCGTCGCTGAGCTCATTCGGCGAGGACAACGCCCGCCACCTCTACGCGACCTCGCTCGAAGGACCCGTCTACCGGCTGGTGGCGGCGGGGTCCTGATCAAGCTCCGGGGAGGGCCCGGATCTACGTGGCGTCGTTCGGCGGCGGCGTCTTCCGGCTTCGGCCCAGCGGCTGAGCGCCAGACCGAACGCTACGCTCCGCCAGTGCGCGGCAGGATCATCCGCGGGAGAGCCTCGCTCGCGGCAATCGCGCTCGTGGCGCTGGCGCTGGCGCCCGGCGCGGGTCCCGGGACCCGCGCCGACGCCGTCCGCGATCTGCGGATCGGCGATGGGCGCGGCGGGATCGGCAAGCACAGGATCGGCAGCTTCGCCGCGCCGACCTACGTCACCCACGCCCCCGGCGTTCCTCACTATCTCTACGTGGTCGAGACCGGCGGCAGGGTCCGGGTGCTTCACAACGGCAACCTCCGGGGCCAGCCGTTCCTCGACATTCACGGTCGGGTGTCGACGGGGGGCGAACGCGGCATGCTCTCGATCGCCTTCGACCCCCACTACCGCCGGAACCACCTCCTCTACGCCTACTACACAAACCGCGCCGGGAACCTCGAGATCGACGAGTTCCACGCCGGCTCCAACAGGAACGCCAATGAGGGCTCACGTCGCAGGGTCATTGTGATCCCCCACCCAGGCTTCGCGAACCACAACGGGGGCCAGCTCCAGTTCGGCCCCCGGGGCAGGCTCTACGCGGGCACCGGCGATGGGGGCGGAGCCGGCGATCCGCGTGAGAACGCGCAGGACAAGCACGAGCTGCTCGGCAAGCTGCTTCGCATCGACCCCCACAAGCACGGCTCGAAGCCCTACAAGACGCCGCGCGGCAACCCCTACGTCGGCAGGGCGGGCCGGAACGAGATCTACGCGCTCGGCCTGCGCAACCCGTACCGGTTCGCGTTCGACCGCGGCCGGATCGTGCTCGGCGACGTGGGCCAGGACGGCTGGGAGGAGGTCGACTACGAGTCGCGCAGGAGCCTGCGCGGCGCCAACTTCGGCTGGGACCGCTTCGAGGGCGACCACCGCTTCAACTACCCGGGCGACAACGAGGCCTCGCGACCGCATCACTACGAGAAGCCGATCTTCGAGTACGAGCACACCGGCCGGAACTGCGAGTCGTTCGGGGCCTGCGCGATCATCGGCGGCTACGTGGTCTGGAATCGCAAGCTCAGGAGCCTGCGCGGCCGCTACCTGTACGCCGACTTCTACGCCGGCAAGCTGCGTAGCTTTGTCCCCCGCCGCCGCCACGGCAGGCGCGACAGGGCGTTGGGCGTCCATGTCGACCACCCGAGCTCGTTCGGCAAGGGAGCGCGGGGGCAAATCTACGTCGCCTCCCTGGATGGCCCCGTGTACAGGCTCGTCCGCAGGTAGCCCGTCGCCCGGAACCCGGCCCGTCCCACTCCCGGGGAGTAGAGTCCGCCCGGGATGGAAGGCGCGATCGCGAGCGAGACCGCAACCGACCCGGCATCGCACGACGGAGCCCCTGCCGCCGAGACCGCCAGCTTCGAGGTTCGCCGCCCGGCGGACGGCTCGCTGATCCGCGAGCTGGGGATCGACCCGCCCCCGCGGGTCGCCGAGGTGGTCGCCAGGGTCCGCGCAGCGCAACCGGAGTGGGAGGCGATCGGCATCACCGGCCGCCGCCGCTGGCTCGATCGCCTGCGCGACTGGATGATCGACAATCACGATCGCCTCGCCGACGTGATGCAGGAGGAGACCGGGAAGGTCCGCGCCGAGGCCGAGCTCGAGGCGCCGTTCCTGTGCGGAACGATCAACTACTACGTCGAGCACGCCGCGGAGTTCCTGGCCGAGGAGACGCCGACCCCGCACATCCTGCCGTTGAAGGTGAAGCGGCTGCGCGTGGTCTACCGCCCGTATCCGGTGGTCGGGGTGATCAGCCCCTGGAACTTCCCGCTCATCCTCGCCTTCGACGACGCGATTCCGGCGCTCGTCGCCGGCTGCGCGGCGGTCATCAAGCCCTCCGAGTTCACCCCGCTCTCGACCATGGAGGTGGTGCGGGCGTGGAAGGAGGAGATCGGCGGCCCCGAGGTCCTCGACGTGGTCAACGGCACCGGCGAGACCGGCGGAGCGCTGGTCGACGAGGTGGACTTCGTCCAGTTCACCGGCTCCGACCGGACCGGCAAGGTGGTCATGAAGCGCGCCGCCGATACCCTGACCCCGGTCAGCCTCGAGCTCGGCGGCAAGGACCCGCTGATCGTGCTCCGTGACGCGGATCTAGAGCGCGCCGTGAACGCAACCACGACCGGCGCCCTCGCCAACACCGGGCAGATCTGCATGGCGATCGAGCGCGTCTATGTCGAGGAGCCGATCTACGACGAATTCGTGGACAGGCTGGCTCAGCAGGTGCGCAAGCTCCGCCAGGGCACCGACGGCCGTTCGTTCGGCGCCGACCTGGGCGCGATGACCACCCCGGCCCAAGCGGAGATCGTCGCCGACCACGTCGAGGACGCCCGCCGCAAGGGTGCCAGGGTCCTCACCGGCGGCAAGCGCAAGGAAGGGCCCGGCGACTGGTATGAGCCGACGGTGATCGCGGACGCCGATCACTCGATGAAGGTGATGACCGAAGAGACCTTCGGCCCGGTGATCCCGGTGATGAAGGTCGCCGATGCTGACGAGGCGGTCCGGATGGCCAACGACAGCCGCTACGGCCTGTCGGCCTCGGTGTTCGCCGGCTCGAGCCGCGAGGGCGAGCAGATCGCGCGGCGCATCGAAGCCGGCGCGGTGAACGTCAACGACGTGCTGACGACCTACTTCGCGCTGGGCGTGCCGATGGGCGGCTGGAAGGACTCCGGAATCGGGTTCCGCCACGCCTCCTACGGGATCAAGAAGTTCGTGCGCCCGGAGTCGATCGTCTCGCCGCGGGTGAAGCAGGGCAAGGTCGACCCGCTCTGGTTCCCCTACACGCCCACCAAGCGCAAGCTGATCAACCGCGTCTTCCGCTTCATCAACGCCCGCGGCCTCCGCAACCGGCTCGGCCTCGGGCGGCGGTAAGCCCCGGCCGACTACTCGGTCGCGGGAACCAGCTCTTTGCGGAGCTGCTTTGCGGCGTGGACGAGGTTGCGCAGGGCGGCCTCGGTCTCGGGCCAGGCGCGGGTCTTCAGCCCGCAGTCCGGGTTGACCCAGAGCTGTTCGGGAGGCAGCACGCGCGCGGCGGCCTCCAGCAGCTCGACCATCTCCTCGGCCGGCGGGACGCGCGGCGAGTGGATGTCGTAGACGCCCGGCCCGATCTCCTGGGCATAGCCCGTGCGCTCCCAGTCGTGGAGCAGCTCCATGCGCGAGCGCGCCGCCTCGATCAGCAGCACGTCGGCGTCCATCTGCTGAATCTGCTCCATGATGTCGCCGAAGTCCGAGTAACACATGTGGGTGTGGATCTGGGTCTCGTCCCGAACCACCGCGGTTGCCACCCGGAAGCAGTAGACCGCCCACCGGAGGTACTCGTCCCAGCGGTCGCGGCGCAGCGGCAGTCCCTCGCGAATCGCCGGCTCGTCCACCTGGATCACCTTGGCCTCTTGAGCCTCGAGGTCGGCGACCTCGTCGCGGATCGCGAGCGCGAGCTGCTCGCAGGTCACCGACCGTGACTGGTCGTCGCGGACGAAGGACCACTGGAGCATCGTCACGGGTCCGGTCAGCATGCCCTTGACCGGCTTCTCAGTGAGCGACTGCGCAAAGGCGATCCAGTCGGTCGTCATCGGCGCAGGCCGGCTGACATCGCCGAACAGGATCGGTGGCCGCACGTATCGGGAGCCGTAGGACTGCACCCAGGCGTTCTGGGTGAAGACGTAGCCCTCCATCTGCTCGGCGAAGTACTGGACCATGTCGTTGCGCTCCGGCTCGCCGTGGACGAGCACGTCGAGGCCGACCTCCTCCTGGAAGCCGATCACGCGCTCCACCTCGGAGCGAATCCGGCGCTGGTAGGTGGCCGCGTCGATCTCGCCCTGGCGAAGCGCAGCGCGCGCCTGGCGGATCTCCGCGGTCTGGGGGTAGGAGCCGATCGTCGTGGTCGGGAAGAGCGGCAGGTGGAGGCGGGCGTGCTGAGCCTCGCGGCGGACCTCGTACGGGCTCTGGCGGCGGGCGTCCTCGTCGGTGAGCGCCGCCACCCGCTCGCGCACCGCCGGGTTGCGGGTGCGCTCGGAGATCCGCCGGTCCTCAAGCGCCCGGTCGTTGGCGTCGAGCTCGGCGGCGATCGCCTCGCGCCCCTCCCCCAGGCCGCGAGCCAGGGTCACGACCTCGCCGACCTTCTGCCTCGCGAACGCCATCCAGGAGCGCAGCTCGTCGTCCAGCACATCCGACGGAGGCTCGGCGTCGAGGTCGACGGGCGTGTGCAGCAGCGAGCACGAGGTGGTGACCACCAACTCGGCGCAGCGGTCGCGCAGGCCGCCCAGCAGGTCGAGGCTGTGCTCGAGCTCGTTGATCCAGACGTTCCGCCCGTCGACGATCCCGGCGAACAGCCACTGGTCCTCGAGGCCGCCCTCCTCGGCGATCAGCTCGACGTTCTTGGGCCCCTCGCGCTCCATCTCGCGGGCCACATCCGCTCCCTCGCGATGGAAGTCGAGCCCGATGCCCTCGACGGGGAGATCGCGCAGCACGCCGTAGGCATCGCCAACGTGGTCGAAGTAGGTCTTGACCAGGATCCGGGTGCGCTCGTGGACCCTGGCCAGCTCCTCGTAGGCGAGCCGCAGAGCGTCGAGCTCGCGCTCCGAGCGGTCCTCGACGAAGCAGGGCTCGTCGAGCTGCACCCAGGTCGCGCCCTGCCCCGCGAGGCGCTCGATCAGCTCCCCGTAGACCTCGAGCAGCGGCTCGAGCAGGCCGAGCCGGTCGAAGTCCTCGGGCACGCCGTCGGCGGACTTGGCGAGCAGCAGGAACGACACCGGCCCGACGATCACGGGCACGGTGTCGATCCCCAGCTCCTCCATCGCCTCGGCGTGCTCGTCGAACGGCTTCGTGGACGACAGCGAGAAGCTCGTGCCGGGGCCGAGCTCGGGGACGATGTAGTGGTAGTTGGTGTCGAACCACTTCGTCATCTCCATCGCGGTGACGTCGACGCCGCTCTCTTGGCGACCGCGAGCCATCGCGAAGTAGGTGTCGAGGTCGACCGGCCCGCGGCTGTGTCCGTAGCGGGCCGGCACGGCGCCCACGAGGGCGATCGTGTCCAGCACCTGGTCGTAGAGGGAGAAGTCGTTGGAGGGGATCAGGTCGATCCCGGCGCTCTGCATGAAGCGCCAGTTGTCGAGCCGGATGCGCTTCGCGGCCTCGAGCAGCTCCGGCTCGGAGACCTCGCCGCGCCAGTAGCCCTCGGTCGCGAACTTGAGCTCGCGCTCAGCGCCAATCCGGGGAAAGCCTGCAACGTTCGAAAGTGCCATCGGGGGCTGAGGCTACAACAGAGGCCGCGATGTTCCCAGCTCTACTCCGACGAGTTTCCGTCGCAGCTCGCCCGCGCGGCGTATGGGCACTCAGCTCGAGGCGGTTTCAGTGCCGGGCCGCGGCGAAAGGCGTACCGGCGCCGCGCTCAGGGCGCGCAGGCGCATGTCGGACCAGGTGAGACCCTCGCGGACCAACGCGGGCAGGCCAAGTACGACCGCGGTGGCGATCTCCACCGCCTGAAGGATCACGCCGTAGGCGAGCGCGTCGGCGGCGCCGACCCCGAAGCCGGTGGTCAAGACGCTGATCACCGCGAGCTGGAAGACGCCGATGTTGGACGGGGTGGCGGGCACCACGGCGGTGACGTTGACCGCGAACAGCACCGCGGCAGCGGCTCCGATGCCGACCTGGCCCTGGAGGCCGAGCGCCTCGAACAGGGCCGCGCAGGCGAGCAGCTGGATGCCCCAGGCCCCCAACTGTGCGGCGGCCGCGACCGACCCTCGCCGCGGGTCGCGGAAGACCCGAAGGCCGGTGCGCACGCGAAGCAGCGCCTCGCGCACCGCCCGGACGATCCGCCCCAGCCGGCCGCCGGCGTTGCGCTGCCGCACGAGGACCGGCGCCAGCACCACCGCGACCAACACCACCAGCGGCGCCAGGCTGAACACGAACAGCCGCGTCGAGCTGGAATGGAACAGATCGGTGGAGGCGACGATGATCGCGCCCAGCAAGGCCAACGCGAGGATGTTGAGGGCGGTCTGCGAGACAAGCGTGCCGAGCAGCACCGGGAACGTCTCGCGCATTCGTCCCGTGCGCCGGGAGAGCACCATGGCGCGCGCCGGCTCCCCGAGACGCGCCGGGAGGGTCGCCGACATCAGTACTCCGATCATCGTTGCCGAGGTCACGTCGCGGCGGCGCAGTGGGCTCCGCGGCAGCGCCGCCCGGGCGATCGCGAACCAGGAGACGGCGCGCAGGATCATCGATGCCATCATCAAGGCGGTCGCGATCAGCACCCAGCCGGCATCGGAGCGGACGATGCTGGCGACCACGTTTTGGGCGCCGATGCGGTGCGCGGCGAGCGCCGTCAGGCCGAGGCCGAGGACGCCTGCGACGCCGAGCCCGATGCGCCTGGCGACGCGGTGCCGCGCCACCGCCTGGGCGGGCGCCGGGTCGAGCGACGGAAGCCGCCTGGGCGGTCGCCGGGGCCCGCCATCGATCGGCGCCACTCCGGCCCGCCGGGCGAGACGCGTGGCAGCCGCGGCGGGCTCGGGGGTGTGCTGGGCCTCCTCGTACACCTGCTCGACCTGCTCGGCGACCCGCGGCCAGGCATAGCGAGCGGCTGTTTCGCGTGCCGCGCGGCCCATTGACTCACGGCGGGCCGGCTCGAGGTAGATCCGCTGTAGCTCCTCGGCGAGCCGCTGGGGGTCGGCCGGAGGCACCAGCACGCCGTCGGCGCCGTCGGTGACCACGTCGGAGTAACCCGCGATCGCGGATGCGATCACCGGCGTGCCCGCCGCGAACGCCTCCGTCAACACCATGCCGAAGCTCTCTCCGGCGAGCGAGGGTGCGCAGAGCACGTCCGCCTCGTGCAGGTGGCGCCACAGCTCCTCGCCGTCGACCCGGCCGAGCGCCTCGATCCGCAACTCGGCGGCCGGATCGGTCAGGTGGCGCTGCACGTCCTCCTTGTCGGCGCCGATCACGGTCAAGCGCGCGGGCACATGCTCGGTCAGGCCCTCGAACGCCTGCACGAGGACGGGCAGGCCCTTGCGCTCCTCCGGCCTGCCGACGAACAGCAGCCTGAGCTCGTCGGACCGCGGTTTCGGGCGCAGGGGCGGGGCGTCGATGTCGACGCCGTTGGGGATCACGCGATACTCGCCCCCGAACCACCGTTGCCCGGTCCAGGCGGCGGCCTCGGAGACCGCGATCCGTGCTTGGAGCTGGTTGAACTTGCGGCGTGCTCCGAGCAGGTTGGCGGTCCAGTTGGGCATCCGCTTGGTCGAGTAGGCGTGGAAAGTGCCGACCACGGGGGCATTGGGGAAGGAGCAGGCGTCCCAGCTCAGCGTCGGCGCGGGCGGCTCGTGCACGTGGACGACGTCGAAGCGCCCGGCGTGGAGCTCGCGGCGCATCTTGGTCACCGCGTCGGGGAAGGCCGAAAGGTTGGAGACGGCGCCATTGGCGCCGATCCCCACGGTGCGCCCGAGCGGGATCAGGTAGTCGGGCCGGCTTCGCTTCTCGGCCGGCGCGCGGTGGAGCGCCTGGCTGAGGCGGTCGGGCGGGTCCCAGGGCGCTAGCACGCGCAGCTCGTGGCCCCGGTCCATCAACGCCTCGGCGAGCGCCTCGACGTGGCGGTTCACCCCGCCGGGGTAGGTCCACGAGTAGGGCGTCACGATGGCGATCCGCAATGGGGCGGTCCTCGCGCCGGGGCTGGTCGCGGTTGCGGTCTGAATTCTAGGTACGGCCAATTGCGAACCCCCGTGACACTCGCGGGCGACCGGGACGATGCCGGTCGTGGCGGAAGAAACGAGCCAGCTTGAGGCACGATACCGGCGACCTCCGAGGTTACCGAACGCGCTCATGCCTGTGGGGGAGGGCCGCGCCGGCGCCGTGTGTGACGCTGCGGCGTGGCCCAGGCGAGGCCGGCGGTCAGCGCACAGAGCGCCGTGCCGATCATCAGCAGCAGGGCCCCTGAATCGTTGGCGAGCGTCCCGGCCACGGTGGCGGCGGCCGCTCCCGCCAATCCCGCCCAGGCTGTTCGCCGGTCCGCGAACCAGGCCTCGATCCGGCGCCGCTGCGCGATCCCCGCGACGATCGCGAGCGCGGCGATCCAGAGCATCGGCGTGCGCGCGTAGCGACTGAAGTTCCCCGCCGAGAGCCGCAGGCGGCGCTCGGCGACGTCGGCGAGCTGGTCCAAGCCGCCGGCCTCCAGGACGGACCGGGTCAGGTGCGCGTTGCCGCCCAGCAGGAGGTCGGCGGCGCCGAGCGCGGCCAGGACGACGATCGGGACGGCGATCACCAGCAGCAGCCGGCGCCGGCGTCCCCCGAGGCAGGCGGCCGCCGCCACCGCCGCTCCGATCGGGATCCCGATCGCGGCGCCCACGTCGGCGCCGAACCGCCCCGGGGCGAACGCGGCGACGGCGACCAGTCCCGTGAGAGCGAAGGCCAGAGCGGCGCCGCGAGGCGAGATTCGCGGCGCCCAGGCGACCAGCGCGGCGCCGGTGGCGATCGGGACGAGCGCGACCACGGTCGCCTCGAGCTCGTTGCCGATCCCGAAGAAGCGCACCCCGGCTGCGGGGTTGGGTCCCATCAGCGAGAGCGCGGTCAGGGTGGAGCCGGCGACCACGTCAACCGCGTAGCCGAGCACGGAGACGGCCCCGGCGATCGCCAGCGCCCCGTATGGGCGAGCCAGGCGCAAGGTGGCGAGCGCCAGCGCCGGTGAGCCGATCCCGGCGATCAGCCGTTCGGCGAGCTCGCTCGGCTGGAGCGCCGCGGTCAGCAGCAGCACCGCCGGCAGGTAGGCGACCGTGACCGCGAGCAGGGGCAGCGCCGCGCGCAGGCCACGTGGCCTGAAGGCGACTCCGGCGAGCGCCGCGAGCCCGACCCAGATCAGCAGGTTGGTGCCGATCACCGGGCCACGGCGGGGTCCGACCACCGCCAGGCGGTCCTCGAGCCGCTCCACGAAGCCCGGGTCGACCTCCCCGGTGGCCTCGATCGGCTCGCCGACCATCTCGTCCGGGACCGGGAGCCCGAGGCGCTCGAGGATCGTGGGGGCGATATCGGTTGAGAGCGCGTAGCCGCGCATCCGCGTCGAATCCGAGCTGAGCGTGCCGTCGAAGCCCGCGCCCGCCACGCCGGTCGCGAGCTGACGATCCCGACCGGGGGGTGGCCGCTCGATCGCGATCAGGAGGTCGCCTCCATGGAGGCGACGGGCGAGCGCCCGAAGGCGGCCGAGGTCGGCGGTCAGGAGGCCGACGCGAGCACAGGCACGTTGCCGGCAGTGACGCCCCTCGACGATCGCCCCTCTGGAGTCCACGAGGATCGCGGCGCCTGGCCCCGCCGGCTGATCGGCGTCGGCCGCGACGCGTCCTCGCCTCAAGGTCGTCCCCAGGAGGCCGGGGACGAGATCGGCCGGGGCGGCCTCGGCTCGATCGCGAACCGGCTGCCAGAGGGCCGGGGGGACGTGCGGGGGCGCACCCCCTGCACCGGGGTCGACGTACAGGAGCGGCAACGGCTCGTCGTAGAGCGAGGGGTCGAGCCTCGCCCCCTGCCCGATGTCGATCAAGGTCTGCGCCGGCGGCACGCTGCCGATCCCGGCGCTGATCAGGCCGACCCCCATACCGTCGATCCTCGCCAGCTCGGCGGGCGTCGTCCCCTGAGACAGGATCGCGATGGTGATCCGCGGTGGATCCCGAGGTTGGGCGGCGAGGGGCGCCGGGGCGGCGCCCACCCTTCCCGCTTCCAGCGCCAGCAGGGCGGCGACAACGACTACCATCGCCGCCATGGCAGATCGCACTCGCACCTTCGCCAAGTTCACCTTCTTCAAGCTCGACCCTGCCTGGCAGCGCCGGGATCCCGAGGCGCGCGCGGAGGATAAACGGGAGTTCCTCGCCGCCTGCGAGGACTTCGCCCAGGATCGATCCCTGCGCGCCTATTCGACCGTCGGCACCCGCGGAGACACCGACCTGCTGCTGCTCGCCCAGAGCCCCGCCCTCGAGGAGATTCACACCTTTCACGTGGTGCTCGCGCAGAGCGGGCTGGCGAAGTGGATGTCGATCCCCCACTCCTATCTGGCGATGACCAAGCGCTCTCCGTACTCCGAGTCCGACGCCCGCCCGGAGATCTGCACCTCGGAGCGCCGCTACCTGTTCGTCTACCCGTTCGACAAGAAGCGCGACTGGTACCGGTTGCCGCCCTCCGAGCGCCAGCGGATCATGGACGAGCACATAGCGGTCGGCCGCCGCTATCCCGAGATCACGATCAACACCTCCTACTCGTTCGGCCTCGACGATCAGGAGTTCGTGCTCGGCTTCGAGGCCGACGACCCGGGGCAGTTCCTCGATCTGGTGCAGGAGCTGCGCGGCTCGGAGTCGAGCTCGTACACGCTGCGCGACACGCCGATCTTCACCTGCGTGTCGATGTCGGTCGGCAAGGCCCTGGACGCGCTGGACGGAGCCGCCACGGCGCGCGGGGCCGTGGCATCGCTGATCTAGTGCCCCACTAGAGTTCCCGGCTTCATGAGCGACCAACCCGGAACCGCTGGCAACCCCCTGCGCGTGGCGATCGTCGGCTCCGGGCCGGCGGGCTTCTACGCTGCCGAGCACCTGCTGCGCCAGGAGCGCGCCGCCGTCGAGGTGGACATCTTCGACCGCCTGCCGACGCCCTTCGGGCTGGTGCGGGCCGGCGTCGCGCCCGATCACCCGAAGATCAAGTCCGTGATCCGCGTCTACGAGAAGACAGCGGCACGCGATGGCTTCCGTTTCTTCGGCAACGTCGAGGTCGGGCGTCACCTGAGCGCCGCCGAGCTGGCCGAGCGCTACAACGCCGTGATCCACGCCTACGGCTCGCCCATCGACCGCCGGCTCGGCATCCCCGGCGAGGACCTGGAGGGCAGCCATCCGGCCACCGCCTTCGTCGCCTGGTACAACGCTCACCCCGACTTCGCCGAGCTCGAGTTCGACCTCTCGTGCGAGCGTGCGGTGGTGATCGGCAACGGCAACGTGGCCACGGACCTCGCCCGCATGCTCGCCCTGACGCGGGAGGAGCTCGAGACCACCGACACCGCCGAGCATGCCATCGGCGTCCTGGGAGCCAGCAAGGTGCGGGAGATCATCGTGCTCGGCCGTCGCGGCCCCGCGCAGGCCGCGTTCACCAATCCCGAGCTGCGCGAGCTGGGCGAGATGAAGGACGCCGATGTGGACGTCGATCCCGCCGAGGTAGAGATCGACGACCTCAGCCGCGCATACCTCGCCTCCGACGACGCGGACATCACGACGCGCAAGAACGTCGAGATCTTCACCGAGTTCTCGCGGCGCCAGCCGGAGGGCAAGCGAAGGCGAATCGTGCTGCGGTTCCTTCGCTCGCCGGTCGAGATCCAGGGCGACGGCAAGGTGGAGCGGCTGATCGTGGCACGCAACGAGCTCTACCGCGACGAGTCGGGCGCGATTCGGCCTCGCGACACCGGCGAGCGCGAGACACTCGAATGTGGGCTCGTCTTCCGCTCGATCGGCTACAAGGGGGTCGGGCTGGACGGCATCCCGTTCGACCAGCGTCGCGGCGTGATCCCCAACCAGGGCGGCAGGGTGAGCGATCCCGAGAGCGGTCAGCAGGTCGCCGGTCAGTACGCGGTCGGCTGGATCAAACGCGGCCCGTCGGGAGTCATCGGGACGAACAAGAAGGACGCCCAGGAGACGATCGACAACCTGCTCGCCGACCTCGAGGCTGGACGTCTCCCTGCCGGGGCGGCCAATTCGGCGGCGGTGGAGAGCTGGCTCGCGGAACGCGTTCCGGAGCACGTCACCTACTCGGGCTGGGAGGCGATCGACCGCGCCGAGCAGGAGCGCGGCAAGTCGCTCGGTCGCCCGCGGGTCAAGTTCGTCCGCATCGAGGACATGCTCGAGGCAGCTCGCAGCGGAGACCCGGTGGCGAGCTGAGCGCGGGCGTGGCCGACCTGGCGGAGGTCAAGCGGATGATCGAGGCGGCGTTGCCGGGCGCCGAGGTCGAGGTGATCGACGAGACCGGCTCCGGCGACCACCTACGGGCGACCGTGCGGGCGCCGCAGTTCGCCGGGCGAACCCGGATCGACCAGCATCGGTTGGTGCGCGCCGCGGTCCAGCCGCGCATGGACGACGGCTCGATCCACGCCCTGTCGATATCAACCGCCGCCTCCTCGCAGGGAGCCGAAGGCGACCGGTGATCCGAGCTTGCTCGGATTACTCCGGGGGCGGCGGGTTCGGGTCCTGACCGAGTGGACCCGGGCAACTCGTAACAGCGAGCAGGATGCGAGCGGTACGGGAAGCGAGCCCGTTGCCGGCGACTGGATGTCGCCGGCAGGGCGAGCCCCGGCGACTTCGTCGCTAGCCCGGACCGACCACCCCTGTAAGGTGGGGCCATGCCTGCGAACCCTGAGTTGAAGCAGAAGGTCGAGGAGCTTCTGGGCGACCACCAAGTGTTCCTGTTCATGAAGGGCACGCCGGAGATACCCCGCTGCGGGTTCTCGAAGCGGGTGGTGGGGGTGCTGGAGCAGCTTGGCGTCGAGTACGGCGCCGTCGACGTTCTGCCGCTGCTCGATCCGCTCCGCGAGGTGACCGGCGAGCTCGCGGACTGGCGCACCTTCCCGCAGCTCTACGTCAACGGCGAGCTGGTCGGCGGCAGCGACATCGTCGAGGAGATGTTCGAGTCCGGCGAGCTAGCCGACCTGGTTGGCACTGAGCAGCCGGAGAGGGCGGAAGCGGCCGCGCCGCAGGCGCCCGCCAACCCGCAGCAGAGCCCCCCGATGCAGCTCGGCTGATCGGCTCTACCCACGACCCACTCCTCCAGATCGGGTTCTCGACGAGCCGTCGAGCAGGTAACGAACGACGTTGCAGAAGGCGAATTTCGCAACGAGTGAAGCATTCGGTACCCCATAGGTGCCGAATCCTTCAGTCGTTCCGCTTGGGTCCCCGCGGGCGTCGCTCTGTGTGGGCCGGCCTGGGCCCAGACGCGGGAGTGGCTGTGGCGACCCGGGTCTGAAGCTCAGACGGTGGTCGAGGCGCCTTCGGCCGCGTCCTCGCGGACCTGGAAGGAGGAGCCGCAGCCGCAGGCGGCGACCACGTTCGGGTTGTTGACCACGAACCCGGCCCCCTGGAGGCCGTCCACGTAGTCGACCTCGGAGCCGAACACGAACTGCATGCTGACCTTGTCGACGACCACCGCGACGCCCTGATGCTCGAAGACGTGGTCCTCGTCCTTCGGCTGGTCCAGCGCCAGCGCGTACTGGAAGCCGGAGCAGCCACCGCCCCGCACTGCGACTCGTAGCGCCTGCTCCTGAGTGTTGCCGTTTGCCGCGAGCAGATCCTTGATCTTGCCGGCGGCCTGGTCGGTCAGCTGAACTGCTTCTTGCGGTGTCTCCATCGCTTCAAATTGTATCTGGCGGCCTAGTCGCCAGTCCGGGCGTCCTGGACGCGGGCGTCCTTTCGGTACTTCCAGTCGAGGTATTGGATGATCCGCTTGGAGTCGTGGATGACCTGGTCGCCGTCGACGAGCACCGGCACCCGCTTCTGGCGGGTGAGCTCCTCGATCTCCGGCCGGCCGGAACGCCGGTAGGGAACGCGCTCGGTGCGGTAGTCGAGCCCGAGCTTGCCGAGCCGTCGCGCCACCGCCCCGCACGGGCACAGCACGTTGGTGGGCGTCGGACAGCGGTAGAGGACGAGCGGCTTCTCGCTCACCCCCCGAACACCCGACCCCCCAGACGCAGCAGCGGGGCGAAGGCTGCGAGGACTGCCTCCTGGGGCCCCCGCACCGTCTTGACGCGGTCGCCGAGCTGCTCCATCTGCCACCGCACGGCGTCCTCGAGCGTTTCCTCGTGGGGTCGCGGCTCGAAGCCCAACTGCCTGCGCGCCTTGGTGTTCCGATAGGTCCACCACAGGGTCGCCGAGCGGACCTCATCGGGCGAAACCGGCAGCGGCAGCCCAGCCCAAGCCATGACCTCCACGGCGAGCGTCATGGGGCGCCCCGGGAGCTTCACCGGGAGCTGCTCGCGACCGGAGATCCGGGCGAAATCGGCGAACAGCCGGTCCAGCGTGAAGTTTCGGCCGGCGAGGATGTAGCGCTCCCCCACCTCGCCCTTCTCGTCGGCCAGCAGATGGCCCTGGGCGACATCGCGGACGTCGACGATGTTGAGTCCCCCGTCCACGTAGGCCGGGATGCGACCGAGCAGGAAGCGGCGCACCAGCTCCATCGAGGTCCCCTTCGGATCGTCGGGACCGAGCACGAAGGAGGGGTTGACGATCACGACGGGCAGCCCATGCGCGGCGAGGCGCAGCGCCTCTACCTCCGCTTCGTGCTTCGAGTTGGCGTAGGCGATCCCAAGATGGCCGGCGGTGAACAGCTGGCTCTCGTCCGCGGTGCCGCGTGGCTTCGCCGGGCCGATCGCGGCGACCGAGGACGTGTGGACGACTCGCTTCACCTTCGCGGCCAGCGCCTCCTCGAGCACGATCCGGGTGCCCTTGACGTTCAGCTCGAAGACGGCGCCGCGGTGCTGGGGGCGCATCGACGTCGACCCGGCGAGATGGAAGACGCGGTCGACGCCGTCCATCGCCCTGCGCACCGCCCGCCGGTCGGTGACGTCCCCGCTGGCGCGCTCGAGCTCGAGACCCGACAGGTGGTCGAGCCTGGATCCGCGGCGCACCAGCAAGCGCAGCTGGTCGCCGCGCTCCGCGAGCGCGCGAACGACGTGCGTGCCCAGGAAGCCGGTGCCTCCGGTGACAAGGGTCTTGCCCACGAGCAACCGGATGGTAGAGCCGTGATACAAGGGGCCGGTGCCACCCGAAGCGACCACCGTCGTCGTCACCGACACGACGGCCTACCTGCCGGACGAGCTGATCGCCGAGCTCGGCATCCGGCGGATCAGCCTCTACGTCTCGCTCGAGGGCGAGCAGCGGCCGGAGATCGAGATCCCTGGATCGGAATACGCGAGCTTCTACGAGCGCCTGCGCCGCAGCGAGGAGGGAGCGACGACCTCGCAGCCGTCGGTCGGCGACTTCACCGCCGTCTACGAGCCGCTGCTGGCCGAGGGGAGGGAGATCGTCTCGATCCACCTCTCGGCTGGGATCTCGGGAACCTGCGAATCGGCGGAGCAGGCCCGTCAGCAAATGCTGAACGAGGGCAAGGGAGGGGAGCGGATCCACGTCTTCGACAGTCGCTCCGCGGCCGGCGGTCAGGGACTGGTGGTGCTAGCGGCGGCGCACGCCGCCCGTGGGAGAGCCGGCGGCGCGGAGACCCTGGCGGCCGCCGAGCGGTGCCGCGCCGCGTTCGAGATGTGGTTCGCGATCGACACGCTCGAGTACCTGCGCAAAGGAGGCCGGATCGGCGCCGCTCAGGCATGGCTGGGCTCGGCGCTCCAGATCAAGCCGATCCTCACCCTCGGGGAGGAGATCATCCCGGTCGAGCGCGTGCGCACGCGACGGCGCGCCTTCGAGCGGTTGGTCGAGTACGCCCGTCGTCGCCAGGCCGACGGCGCCGACGCGTGGGTCGTCCAGCACATCCAGGACCACGAGACGGCTCGGCACCTGGTGGAGGAATGCCGCGACATCTTCGGCTCCGAGCCGGCGTTCGTGTCCGAGGTCGGCCCGGTGCTCGGTGCCCACGTCGGCCCCGGAATGATCGGAGTCGGGGGGGTGGCCTCCTCGCTGCTGGGATCGAACGGCTGAGGGCGGATCGAACGGCTGCGAGTAAGCCTCAGCCAGCCTCGGCGTGCGCCTCGGCCGACTGACCGGCGCCACGGTCCCCCTGCCGGAAGCGCCAGTAATCGCGGACCATGGCCTGCACCGCAGCCGCTGCCGGGATCGCCACCAGGGCGCCGAGGACGCCCAGCAGCGCGGCGCCGATCAGGATCGCCACGATCACTATCAACGGGTGAAGCTGGACGGCACGCCCGTACACGAACGGCTGGATCAGGTTGTTCTCGACCTGCTGGTAGAGGATCAGCACCGCCGCCCAGACGACCAGCCCGACCGGGAAGTGGACGAACGCGACCACGATCCCGACCAGAATCCCGCCAAGCGTGGCGCCGACCAGCGGGATCAGGTCGAAGAACCCGAACAGGATCGCCAGCGGGAGTGCGAAGGGAACGTCGAGGATCCGCAGCGTCACGTAGGTCACCAACCCGGCCAGGACGCTGATCACGAAGTTTCCGAACACGTAGCCGGCGATCGCGTCCGAGACGTCATCGGCGATCGTCCGCAGCCGCCCGGCCCGCTCCGGCGGCAGCTGTCCGTAGAGGAACTCGAGCAGGCGGCGTCCGTCCTTGAGCAGGAAGAAGGTGATCACGAGGATCGAGAACAGCTGCACGAAGCGGGTGAAGACGCCGACGGTGACGTCCCGCAGGGTGCCGGCGGCGTCGCCGAGCTGGCTCGGCAGCTGCTCCGCCTGCTGGGTCAGATTCTCGGTGATCTGGTAGCGGTCGTCGTAGTCGCGGAAGGTCTCGTTGTTGCGCAGGTCGTCGACGTATCCGGGCAGATCGGCAGACAGGTCCTCGACGCCGTTGACCAGCGGCGGCACGATCAACAGCCCGATCCCGAAGATCCCGGCGGCGATACTGAGGTAGACGAGCAGGATCGCCAGCCAGCGCGGCACGCGGCGCTTGCTGAGCCAGTTGACTGCCGGAGCGATCGCCACCGCGAAGAAGGCGGCGATCAGGACAAGGCCGATGACGTCCCGGATCAGGTAGGCGAAGTAGAGCGCCGCAGCCACCGCGGCGGCGACCAGGACAACCTTCGCCACCAGCCTGGCCGAGACCTCAGCGTGGTCCATCGCCGGCAGCGTAAGGCGATTCCCGGACACTCCTCGCCGGGACTAGGGACGAAGTCCCGGTAGCTGCGGAGGTGCCTGCCGGGTAAGGCCCGTGCCCTCGCCCGCCGAAAACGTAGCCGTAGGCGAGGCTTTCGGCGGAGTGGTTCTCCAGCTAGCGGCGGCGCAGCGCGACCAGGCCGCCGATCGCGAAGCCGACGACCGCGGCGCCGATCGCCAGCTCGCGACGATGCTCGCGGATCTGGCGGCGCCAGTCGGTGAGCTCGGCGACGCGGCCGCGGAGGGCCACGACCGAGCGGGAGAGCTCTGAGCGCTGGCGCTCGATATCGGCCCGGATCTGTCCGGAGCTACGCCCGGGCGCGCCCGGTGCGGCGCGGCCGACCGGCTCGCCGGCCCCGCTGACGTAGAGGTCGGTCGAGCCGTTCAACGCGTGCCAGCCCCCAGCGTCTCCTTGGTTCGCCGGGCTTCCTCGATCGCCATGTCCGGCGTCGGGGGGGCACCGGCGCGCACCGAGCGGAAGGCGAAGTAGCCCGCGGCCGCCGCGACCCCGAACCAGAAAACTGCCTCGACCATGAAGCCGATCCAGACGTTGTCCTCGAAGAACAGGTCGTTGAGCAGCCAGGCGAGGCCGTGCATGAGCATCGCCAGCCCCATCAGGGCGAAGACTCCGGCGGCGATTCCGACCACCGAGCCCTGGACCAGCTTGGTGACCTTCTCGCGGATCTCGGTCTTGGCGAGCTCGATCTCCTCGCGGATCAGGGTCGAGACGCGTTCCGAAACGTCGAACACCAGCTCGCCGACCGACCTGTCGTCGCGCGGCGTCTGGTCGTGCCCTGGGCCTGCGGCGCTGCTCATGTCACTCCGGCGGGTCCTCCTTGAAGACCCTCATCCAGATCGCGGCGGAGGCCCGGTGTGCGAGCACGCTCGCCAGGGCCCCAGTGGCCGCCAGGAGCCCCGTCCAGATGAGCCTTCTGAGGATGTCGCTTTCCATCCCGGTTACCTCGCGCCGGAGTAAATCAGCTTGGCCGGGGGCCGGTCCTCGCGCGAGTCGCGGCCGGCGGCATCGCCCCGCCCTCCATACTCCGCCCAGCGCTCGAAGAAACCGCGCGCCACGGCGTAGAACCACTCCCGGTCCACGGCGTCGATCGCGCCGTGGCCGCCGCCGGGCAGGGTCCAGACGCGCACCAGGTCGTTGCCCTTCGCCGCCTCGTCGAGCATCCGCGCGTGCTCGACCGGGATCACCTGGTCGTCCTCCGGGTGCAGGACGAGCACCGGCACCCGGGCGTCCGTGATGTGCTCCTTCGCGGAAGCCCGCTGCCAGAGCTCCTCCGCCTCGATGCCGTAGTACGGAGCCGAGACCTGCTCGAGGGGGTCGAGGAAGTCCTCGATCCCCTCCCAGCCGGCCTCGCGGATGCGGGAGGTGAGCATCGCCCAGAAGCCGCGATTCAGCGCGTACGCCGGGTGAGAGAGCGGAAGGCGCCGCGACAGCCGCCTCGCCATCGCCCTCACATCCGCCGGCGGGGAGACGGCGAGAATGCCGCCCTCGAGCGCCTGGTCCGCGCCCTCGGCGTGACACGCGCCGAGCACGGCGGAGCCGCCGAGCGAGATCCCGAGTGCGCCCACCGTGGTCGCTCCGAGCTGCTGCAGGTAGCGCCCTGCGGCGACCACGTCCTCGCCCTCCTTCCAGCCCACCGTCGTCGGCGCTTGGCTGGTCAGGTTCGTGAGCCCGAAGCTCCGCAGGTCGAGGGCGAGCACGTTGAAGCCCCATTCGTAGTAGGCGTGGACGGCGATCTGGCGCACGTAGTCGAACCGCCGGGAGGAGAACAGGCCATGCACGACGATCAAGCCGGGCCTTTCCGAAGCCTCCTGAAGCCCGACGGTGGCCGCGATGTGCTCGTCGTCCGCGCCCTGGAGCACGTGGTCCGAGAACTGGGCGGGATAGGCGTAGCCAAGGTTGGCGGCCTCGCGTTGCTGGGCGAGGACGAAGCTGGAGAGGTCGGCGAGCCCCTTGCGCACCATCGCACCGTCGGAGTGGCGGAGGTGGTGGGGAATCGCCTCGAGATCCGCCATCAGGGCATCCATCGAGCGCTCGCGCGGCTGCGCGACCGGAAGCGGCGCGGGGTCCATGTCGAGGCGGGCGAGCAGGCGGCGGAGGGGATCGCGGAGCCGCTGACCGAGCAGCCATAGGGGGAGCGCCACCACTCCGACAACGACGTTGAGCAGCTTCGCCGCCCCATGGAGAACGCGGTCGGAGCGGTGAGAGGTGGCGAGTGACTCCCACATCTCGCTTCGGTCCTACGGGCGCGCCGGCCCGGTCGCCTCGCCGTGCGCCTCGAGCCCGCCGCAGATCGTCTCGACGACCATCTTCCGGGCCCGGTCGAAGTCCGCCTCGGTGTCAGGTATCAGCTCGAACACCCATCCGGAGAGAAGCTGCTCGATCGCGCCGTAGAACCACATCGAGGCGAGCTCCGGGTCGACGTCCTTGCGAAAGGTGCCCGCTCCCTGGGCGTCGGCGACGATCTTGGCGATCATGTCATAGGCGCGGCGGATCTCGGGCAGGTGGGTGCGCCCGAACGAGTTCGCTGCCCTGGTCACCTCGACGATGATCACCTTCATCAGGTCCGGCTCGTGGCGGTAGGAGTCGATGATGAAGTGGGCGACCGCGTCCAGCTTCTCGCGCGCGCCGACCGCCTGCCCGTCGACCTCCTCGATCGTGGCGAGCAGCAGCGACCAACGCTCGGTGAACAGCTCGTTGAGGACCTCGTCCTTGGACTTGAAGTAGTGGTAGACGAGCCCATAGGCGACCCCGGCCTCGTCTGCGATGTCCGAGACCCGGCAGGCGTGAAAGCCCTGGCGCGCGAACACGTGGATCGCCGCGTCGAGGATCTGGCGGCGCTTGTCGACCGGGGGGGCCTTGGCCATCAGGCGTGGACCTCGTGCGGCACCATCAGGCGCGGACCTCCTCGGGCCACCGGTAGGAGGCCGGGCGCCGGTTGGCGAGCGACGGGAGCGTGCTGCGGACCCGATCCTGGAGCTCGAGATCGAGGTCGGCGGCGATGAAGCACTCCTCGTCCGGCGCCTGCGCCAGGATCACGCCCCAGGGATCGAGGATCGCAGAGCGCCCGTAGGAGCGGTAGTGAGGCGGCGCCTCGCCGATCTGGTTGGGCGCGACGACGAAGGCCTGGTTCTCGATCGCCCGGGCGCGCAGAAGGACGTCCCAGTGGTCCCTGCCGGTCTCGAGGGTGAAGGCGGAGGGGACGGTGATCACCCTCGCCCCGCGCACGGCGAGGATCCGGTAGAGCTCCGGGAAGCGCAGGTCGTAGCAGACGCTCATCCCAAGGGTCACCCCCTCGAGCGCGCCGCCGAGTGGGGCGGTCACGATCTCCTCGCCGGGCTCCTCGTGCTCTGACTCGCGATAGGCGACCCCGCCCACGTCGACGTCGAACATGTGGATCTTGCGATAGCGGGCCTCGAGCTCGCCGTCGGGCCCGATCAGGGTCGAGGTGTTGAACGACTTCTCCTGGTGGTCGCTGCGCTCGGTGATGCTGCCGGCCACCAGATGGATGCCCAGCTCGCGGGCCCAGGAGCGCGCCCCTGAGATGGTGGGCCCGTCCAGCGGCTCGGCTCCCTCCCGCAGGGTGGCGGAGTCGCCCAGCAGGTTCCACTTCTCGGGCAGGACCACGATCTCCGCGCCCCCCGCGGCGGCGGCGCGCACGAGACGCTCGGCGGTCTCGACGTTGCGGGCCTTGTCGCCCGTCGAGTTGAGCTGTATGGCAGCGGCGCGCATCTGGTGGGACGGGCTGACCGACCAGTCAATCCAGTGAGTATAGATTCGCGCCAGGTCGAGGAGCCGACGCGCCTGCTCCACCCGACGCCGCGCGGCGTGGCGGCGCCCAGAACGGGTAAATGCATTCCCCATGCTGGGACTGGGAAGATTTCGCCGCGCGCGCAGCGCCTTCGAGTCGCGGACCGAGGAGTGGCGCCAGGTCGGCCTCGGCTCCGAGTTGGACCGTCAGGGCGCCCAGCGGGCCCGAGGCAGGTTCGTCGTCCTCCTGGGCCTGATTGCGGCGGTGCTCGTGGTCTTCGATCAGCGCGGGGCGCTCTTCCCCGGCCTCGGGACCCCGGTGCGGGTCGTGACGGTGGTCGCGCTGGCGGGCCTGGGCTGGGCCCTGGCCCAGTCACTCGGACGGGGGATCGCCCCGGCGCTGTTTCGCCGCATGGATCCGGCGACCGCCGGCACGGTCGGCTTCCTGATCCGGTTGACCACGATCGCGGTGGTCATCGCGCTGGCCCTCAGGATCGCGGGCCTTCGCAGCGACACCCTCGCTGTGGGTGGCGCCGTCACCGCAGTCGTGCTCGGCCTCGCGGCGCAGCAGACGCTCGGCAACCTGTTCGCCGGTCTCGTGCTGCTCGGCACCCGTCCCTTTCGGGTCGGCGACCGGGTGCGACTGGTCGGCGGGGCGCTCGCCGGACAGCTTGAGGGGATCGTCAGCTCGCTCGGCCTCTTCTACACCACGCTGGTCAGCGGGGCCGACCGGATCCTGGTGCCGAACGCGATGGTGCTCAACCTGGCCGTGGTGCCGCTACGCGAGCCGGAGCGCGTCGAGCTGCGGGCGCGGTTCAGCGCCGACACCACCCCGAGCGAGGTCCAGGAGCGGCTCGAGGGCGCGATCTCCGTCCCCACCCGCTACGCGCCGCACATCGAGCTCGAGGAGCTCGACCGCGACGAGGTCGTGGTGCGGATCGTCGCCACGCCCACCCGTCCTGCCGACGGGGCGAAGCTGGCGGGTGAGATCCTGGCCGCGGTCCGGCAGACAGACGACGCCGCCTCACGGGCCACCGACGAGGCCAGCGGCGGCGATTAGCCCGACAGCAGCACGAAGATCAGCGCGACGACGACGAGGCCCGCCTCGATCGTCGTTAACAGGCCCGCAGATCCGGCCAGCGAGTCGCCGGCGAAGCCCCCGCTGGCGCCCGTGAGGATCCCGGCGACGACGAGCGCGAGCGCGAGCGCCCCCCAGAGCGGCACGACTCGATCCCAGCGCGTGTCGCTTTCCGGCTGGCTCGCCCGCAGCGGGCCCTCGATCGCGAACGGCGTCGCGAGCAGAGCGGCGAACAGGCCCGCTGCGAACACCACGATCCAGCCGCTCACCCCATCAGTGCTCAGGTAAGGAGGTCCCGACACTCCCGCGAGGATCAGCGCCCCGGCCGCGACCAACACGGCCGCGAAGACGGCGAGGGCGGGGACTCGACTCACGCTCGGTCCTACAGGCGGCTCGAGCCGTCCGCCTTGCGGCCCGCCCCGTGGCGCTCGAGCTCGGCGACGAGCAACTTCGTGTGCAGCGCGGCGATCAGGTCGTTGAGCGGACCTGAGCCGGCCTCGATCAGCTCCACGGCGCGGTCGGGGTCGACGTCGCCGGCGAGGCGCTGGGTGAGCACCTCGACCTCCTCCGCGACGAGCGGCTCGAGAGCCCGCTTGTAGCGCAGCGTGTCGTAGACGGTGAAGCCGAGCCGCTCGTCGTAGCCGCCCGCTCGAAAGCGGCTGATCGCCTCGACGATCCGCACGTCCGAGGGGGAGTAGCCGCGGCCGTCCGGGCTCAGCACCCCGAGCTCCGCGAGACGATCGAGGACCTCTTCGGGGACCTCGTAGCGGCTTCGGACCTCCTCGGCCGGGATCCGCTCCCGCTCGCCCGCCAGGGCGCGCTCGAGTATCCGGTCCTCGAGCTCGATCATCGCTCGCAGCCGCTGGGGCTCGGCGTCCTCGTGCTCGAGCAGGTCGCGAATCACCCGCAGCGGCATGAATCGCTCCTCCTGGAGCTGCTTGATGAGCCGGATCCGGTCGACGAACTGCGGCGGGTAGTAGGCCATGTTGCGCGAGGTCTTGACCGGCTCGGGCAAGAGCCCCTCGCGCAGGTAGTGGCGAACGGTCGCCACCGGCACCCCGGACTGCTCGGCCAGCTCGGAGATCTTCAGAAGCTCCGTGGCGGGCGCGCTCATCCCATGAACCTTCCCGCCTCGACCGCCTCGCTCGGCCCAGCGACGGCCCCGCTTCCGAGCAGCGCCCCAACCTCGTCGCCGTCGAAGCCGGCCTCGCGCAGCACCTCCTCCGTGTGCTCGCCGAGCGCTGGAGCTGGGCGCGTGGCGTCTCCGGGGGTGCGCGAGAGCTTGATCGGCAGACCCAGCAGTCGCACCGGCCCGAGCCCGGGCTGCTCCAGCTCCACCACCATCTCGCGCTCGCGGACCAGCTCTGAGGCGAGCGCCTCGTCGAGGCCGAGGACGGGCTCGATCATCGCGTCGTGCTCGTCGTTGAACGCCCGCCACCCGTCTCGGGTGCGCGAGCGGAAGACGTCGGCGACCGTGCGCCAGGCGTCCGAGCCCGGTGGCTGAAACTGGGCCTCGATCAGATCCTCGCGCCCGACTCCCTCGCAGAAGGCACGCCAGAACTTCGGCTCCAGAGCCCCGCAGGTGACCCAGCCATCGGACGCCTCGTACGGGTAGTAGCAGAGGAAGCCGCCGTTGAGCTGGCCGTCCCCGCGCCCTGGAACCCGCCCGTCGCAGAGAAAGGCGGCGGCCACCATCGCCAGCCAGGCGAGAGCGCCGTCGGTCATCGAGACGTCCACCAGCTGCCCCTCGCCCGAGCGCTCCCGCTCGCGCAGCGCCGCCAGCACGCCGAAGCCTGCCATCAGTCCGCCGCCCCCGAGGTCGGCGATCTGGCCGGCGGACTGAATCGGCCTGCCTCCCGGCTCGCCGGTCATGCCGAGCAGCCCGGTGAGGCCCAGGTAGTTCATGTCGTGCCCGGCCCGCTGCGTGTTCGGGCCCGTCTGGCCATAGCCGGTGATCGCGCAGTAGACGAGGCGGGGGTTGGCCTCTCGCAGCGCCTCGTAGCCGCAGCCGAGCCTGCCGAGCACGCCGGGCCGGTAGCCCTCGAGCACGACGTCGTACTCGCCAGCGAGGCGCAGGAACGCCTCGCGACCGCCGCCTGACTTCAGATCGACGCGGATCGAGCGCTTGCCGCGGTTGAGCGCCAGGTAGAGCGCCGAGCGGGTACCCAGCGCCTGCTGCTGCTCGGAGCCGTAGAAGGGCGGCGCCCAGCGCACGTAGTCGCCCATGCCGGTGTCCTCGAGCTTGACCACGTCGGCTCCGAGGTCGGCGAGCAGCAGCGAGCAGAAGCCGCCCGGCAGCAGCCGGGTGAGGTCGAGCACCTTGATGTCGCTGAGTGGTAGTTGGTTGCTAGCGCTAGCCACTCGCGACCCGCTTCGGAACACCCAGCCGCTCACGCGCCTCGGCCACCGTGGCCGCCCGGCGGCCGACGTCCTCGGCCATCTGCCGCGCCTTGGCGATCAGATCTCCGTTCGAGCGCGCCATCTCGCCGTTGGGGAGGTAGAAGTTGTCCTCGAGGCCTGCACGGACGTTGCCGCCGAGCGCCAGCGCGGCGCCGACCAGCCTCCACTGGTCGCGGGAGATCCCGATCACCTGCCAGTTGTTCGGTCCCTCGGCGCCGCCCGGGATCTGCTCCGACATGAACGCGACGTTTCTCGCGTTCGGGCGGATGCCGCCGTTGACGCCGATCACGAGGGAGACGTTCAACGGATCGGAGAGCAGGCCCATGTCGATCAGCGGGTCGAGGTTGGCGATGTGGCCGGCGTCGAAGCACTCGTGCTCCGGCTTGATCCCCAGCTCGCGCATGGCGGTCAGGAACTCGATGATCGTGTCGAAGGAGTTCTCGAACACCGCCTTGAAGACGAAGTCCTTGCGGCGCGTCGAGTACTTGGCGTAGTTCATCGAGCTCATGTTCAGCGCCGCCACGTCGGGACGGAGCTCGCGCAGGTACTCGATCCGCTTGGCGACCGGAACGCCGATCGCGCCCGTCGAGTAGTTGACGATCACGTCGTCGACCTCGGCCAGGATCGCCTCGGTGA
>JBBPIL010000029.1:0-27130 GCA_038040365.1 Actinomycetota bacterium | reverse complement strand
CCCCGATCGGAGAGGGCCTGCCCTCAAGCCGGTTGGTTGTCAACTATCAGTCAGCCCAGGCGCCAGCCTTGCGGTCTCCGGCGGGTCAAACACGCGTCAAACGAACCGCGACGGATCCCCTGGGTTTTGACCGGACTGGGCGGATCGGTCGTCTTCAGATCTCGCATGAACAAGCGGTCATCCGGATGTCACCGGACGCGCCATCACGCCCAGACCGGGCTCATAACCCGGAGGTCGCGGGTTCAAATCCCACCCCGCTACTAACGAAAGGCCCGCTCAGGTGGGCCTTTCTTGCTGGGACGCGTGACCCGTAGCCCACTGGCGGGCATCAAGTGGGCATCAATTTGTGGGGATGGCGCCCGACGGGCGCCCGGGGAGTATCGGGTCGCAAACGTCGAGCTAGCGATGATCAAGCTTGCTGCTCTCGGCCGAGCTCGAAGAGGACGGCCGGATCCGCGTTCGGAGTGATCCAGAACCGCGGGACGCCTGCGTCGCGTGGGCGGATCACGTCGCAGCGCTACCCCTTGGGAACGACTTGGTAACCCTCGATGCTGTCCCCGGGGAAGACGGTCCGCTGATTATCTGCCTCATGGATGGCGGGTTTGGCCGACAGTCGCGGTCTGGCGACGGGCACCGAGCTGACCGAGGTGGTCTCCAGCAACTACCTCGTTGTGGCGAGGGACTTGGTGGCCCACTTGGCTGCCTGTGCGGCGCCGGGGTCATCGCTGGCCCGGCAGCGATCGACCATTTCCGCAAGGTTGCTGTCGTCGCCGGCGGCGACCGCCACGACAGCGCGCTGCAGTTCCAGCAGCGCTTCGATGCCTGCGTCGGTAACGGTGATGAGACAGTCGGCCGGATCCCTGTCGGGAAGAAAGAACAGCACGAAGGCGCTGCCGCTCCAGTCGGTGACTGACTCGGCCACGTTGTCGAGCTCAGTCATGGCGACCGCCGTGTCGCCCTGCCGGGCGGCTACGTTGGCGAGGTTCCAGTTAGTGACCCATGTGTCCGCGGCGCCGGTGCGGAGCCCCTCCTCAAGGGCGGTCCGCGCCTCGTCGAGTAGGGCGTCGTCGAAGCTCTTGAGGAAGCCGACTCGGCTTAGCATCTCGCTGAGCTCGCCGCCAAGCTCCCATTCAGACAACCCTGTTGCGCGCATCGTGGCGACCGCCTCTTCGCCGATCCTTTGGGCACGAGCCAAGACCTGTTCGTCTCGATCCTCGCGCCACCGCTTGAACAGCAGAAGCACCGCCGAAACCGCGGCGTAGCGCTGGAGGACGATAAGTGCCTGCCGTGCAGTTTCGCCTCGAAGCACCGCGAACTCACTGCCGCTCCAGGTGAGTTCGGCAGCGGCGACGACGGGTTCCCACTCCTCGGTGATGGTCGACCACGCACGAGCGAGGTCCTCTTGTTCCACGCCCGGCGCGACCTCCCAGAGTTCGGTGTACTCGAATTGCTCGCGTTCATGCGTGATTCCTGTGTAGACAAGCGCGACGGCTGGATCAGGCTCGGTGAGTAGCTCGGCGATGCGCTTGTATTGCTCGACACCCAGTGGGATGAGGTCGATCTCCGCCTGCACGAGGCGCCCGATCCCGCCCGATGCGCCGAGGCTCCGGACTGCTGGGCGCGGGGAGAGTCGCCCAGCCCCCTCCTCGGACATGATCGCGCTGAATCCGAGACTGGCACTGCCCTCGAGCGCCTCCAGGGTGCGTAACGTGGCGTCGCGAACCAGCGCATGTCCGACGGCGGCCAGAAAATCCTGCTCGAACGGCTGGCTTGAGACCTCGGCACCGATCCGTGCGCGGGCCTTGTACTTGAGCAGCACGGACGCCGGCCGCCCCCCCACGACGCTGAAGTGCTGCCCGTCGGCGTGGAGCTGGATAACACCAGCCTCTTGCAGCTCCTCCAGCTCGGCCAGAACTCGCTCGCACTCTTCTCCGATATCCGCCCTCAGGATGGCGCGGTCGACTTGACCGGTGTCGCGGCTGTCGATCTTCAGAATTCGGGCGATCGCAATTTCGCGGATCGTCAGCCGCGAGAGGGCGACGAGTTCCACCGCCTGGCGCACATGTTCCTCGGCGAGCCGGTCGATGGCGTCCGCACCGTCGAGCAAGGCGTCGCCCCCTGACGCGAGCAGCGAGAGGCTGGGGATGACTCGTTCTAGTACTCGCGGCGTCAGAACGTAACCGTCTTGCTCGCCGCGCTGGCAGGTTAGCCAGAGGTGGTGCCCGACGAGCATGAGTTCGTACGGATTGCCACCGGTCAGTAGAAGCACGTCACGCAGGAACGCTGCGTCGTCTGCTTGCAGCCAGTCTCGCGCTGGCCCGGTCAGCGGGGCGCTTAGCGAGGTAAAGATCTGATGCGGCCCTCGGAAGGGGCGCAGCCAGACCGGCAGGAGGCGCGCCAGGCACGGTGAGGCCGCCTGAACGAAGTGCCCTGCGGTTGCCGGAAGCCCCGCCATGAGGAGGCTGTAGCCACCTACGGCGTCGAACGTGCTCAGGAGTTCCTCGACGAGCGCGACGTCCTCGGTCAGCGACGAGGCATCGTCGATGCAGATGGCGATGCCTCGTAGCGCGGCCTCGCGGGCGATCTCCAGCAGCACCGCCAGGTCTCGCTCGAGAATCGCGCGATCGATTTCCGCCTCGGGGGCAGCCGACAGGACGAGGGCGCTTGAGAGCAGATCACGCTCGGTGGATGGCGCGTGATCTCGGAGGTACACACGATCCCGCCAGGCCAGGTACCAGGGTGCCGTCGTGGCGTCGGCAGCGTGGGCGAGCGCCTCGGCGGTCGCAGTCAGCAGATGGCGGGTAAGGCCCTGCCGATTGCAAGGAATCTCGTCGGCCCCGCGTAGCCACACGACCAAACGGCCCCGCTCGGCGGCCGCACGGCGGGCCACCTCGAGCAGCACGGTGCTGCGCCCTGAGCGCTGCTCCCCGAGCAGCACTGTGTGGCGGGTCTCGGTGCCCTCAGCCGGGGCGACGGCCTCCAGCGCCGTCGCGATCTCGCTACGGCGGTTTTGGAGCAGCCGCGGGTCGTTGACCGGCGTGCCGAGCGGGTACGGGCTGTCGGGCGACGCCACGAGGAAGGATCGTTAGGCCTCGACAGGCTCGGTCGAGTCGCCCGCCGGCACGAGGTCGAGAGTGATACCCAGCGGGCCGCCGAGTGCTCCAAGCGTCTCGGTCGTCGGGTTGGACTGGCCGCGCTCGATCCGGCTGATGTCGGCCTGTGCGATTCCCGAAGCAGAGGCGAGCTGTTCCTGGGTAAGACCTGCGGCGAGGCGCTGCTTCAGAACGCGCGCGCCGATCTTGAAGCGGGCGCGGGCGACCTCGAGGTCACGGCGCTCCTCTGGGGTGCTCCGATCTTCAACCTCGCGAACGAAGCCTTCGAATTTCGTGGTCGTGCGGTCCCTTTTGGTGGTCATGCGAAGTCCCTCCTGGGCTGGTCGTATGGGATATATACCATACTGGGATACGGCAAACCGTAAAAGGTCCCGAGTGATCAGTGGCGGCGGCGCTCGCCAGCCCGCTTGCGTTTGAGACGAAGCTGGAAGGAGCGCAGCCGCTTACGCGCCGTCTCGATCTCCCGATCCTGGCGCTTCTTGCTCGGCGCGACGCCCTTATCGTAACCGCCGAGCAGCAGCACGATGCGCTGGCCATAGGCGTGGCAGAAGATGCGGAGCAGAACCTCTGTTGGCTTACCGGCGCTCTCCTGTTCGGCCTTGCGCCGGATCACGCTCTCGTCGTGGCGGATGCGGAACTCGAATAGGCCTTTGCCTAGGTGCTTGCCGTGCTCGGTGGCACATATGTCCTGACCCATGTCTGTGAGGTAGGTCTCGATCGCAGCGATAGCCGCGGCGCGCTTACCGCTGTCGAGGGACTGCAGCCACTCGCGGGCGGGCTGACGCCCCTGGTCATCCTCGAAGAATTCGACTCTCCATGCCATCGTTGCGGGAGCGTAATTCGTTATCTGAACCGACGCCTCGACACGCCCGCCGACCGTGCCGCTGTCGGCGGGACCGAGGCCTAGAGCCGGGCACTGGCCGATCGCCCAGGGCCGCGCAAGGCAGGCAGGGGTAGGCGCTTGCTTCGCAGGGCTGGTTGCCATTAGGGTAGGCGCCTAATGCAGCCGACTATTTCGGGCTTGATCGAGGCAGTGAAGGCCGGCGAGCTGGCGCTGCCCGAGTTTCAGAGGGACTATCGATGGCCAGCGACCTACATCGAAGAACTCTTGCGCTCTGTTGCGCGAGGTTGGCCTATCGGGACCCTTCTCTTTCTCGACCAAGCGGAGAATCGCCGTGGACTCGTTCTCAAACCCCGCAAGATCTCGGAGGCCCCGCCTTGCAAGCCTCGACCAGAGCACTTGATCCTCGATGGCCAGCAGCGTGTGACGGCGCTCTTTCATGCTATGGACGGCCACGGGGACCATGTTTTCTACATCGACCTAAAGATCTTGCGAGAGGCTGGCGAGTTCATTGACGAGTGCTTGGATTCTGTGCGGGAGAAGCAGCTGAATCGCCGGCTCGGACGCCCTGAGCAACGACGCGCGGACCGAATAATCTTGCTCCCGGAGGTGTACTCGACGGAAAAGTTCATGGACTGGATCAGCTATCTGCCCAAGAGTGACCGCAAGGCCTTCGGCTCGCTTCGCGACGACTACCTAGCACGGTTTCGGGAGCACACCGTGAGCTTGGAAATGATTTCCAACGGCCTGCCAGTCGAGGCGATAGCCAAGATCTTCGAGCGCACGAACCGCGGGTTTCTCCGGCTGGACGCTTTCGACCTGATGGTCGCGATCATGTACCCACATCGGTTCAAGCTACGAGATAAATGGGAGGCCGCGCAGTCTGCCAACCCGATTCTCGAGCGGTTCAAGGTTCACCCGATCGAGATTCTGCGTCTCATCGCGCTGCGCGAGCACCTCCGTCAGAAATCGGCGCGCACATCCCCCCAGACCGTGAAGGGCGTCCGACAGAGCGATGTGCTCGAGGTGAGGCCTGCCGTGGTCAAGCGGGAATGGTCGAAGGCCGCGAAGGCCTACGCCCGAGCCTTGACGTTGGCCGAGTCGACCTGCGGAATGATCAGAGAGCGAATCGTCCCGGCTGAGGCGATGCTGCTACCGCTGGCAGATGCTCTGTATACCGGGAATGTGCGCTCGGGATCAGCGGTTCACAAGAAGCTGAGTAGATGGTTCTGGGCAGCGATCTTCGCGCGGCAGTATGCGCGAGCAGCCAACACTCGGGCGGTATCCGATGCAGAGCTCTTGCGAACCTGGCTGAAGGGAAGGGGTGGGGAGCCGCGCTACATCAAGGAGTTCAGGATTTCAACTGACGACTTCTGTCTCGTCGAGGATGGGAATGAGACGGTGGTCAAGGGTCTTGCGTGTCTGCTCAATACGCAAGGGGCGCGGAGTTGGAGCAGAGCTGAACCCGGGAAGCTCCCGCCCCTTCTCGAAGATGTCGAGCCGGAGCTAGCCATTCACCACATCTTCCCGCAGAAATTCATGAGCCGAAAGGGCAAGCAGGCGTTGCGTCAGCTCCCACCAGTCGACGCTCCAGCGAATCAGGTGCTGATAACAGCGACGCTCAATAGCAAGCTCCTGAACGAAGCACCCGAGCACGCCGTCACGAATCCCGACGTCGATCGACGTGGCATCGAAACTCACTTGGTTGATCCTGCGAGGATGAACGGCCAGAAGTACAAGCAGTTCGTAAACGCAAGAGCTGCCGCTCTAGTACCCCTTGTCGATCGAGCGGTCAAGGGTTACTGATCCACCGGGGTGCTCCGTGCCCTCGTAGATGCGCCGCGGCAGCTGCCGACGCCGCCGCACATGGCTCCTCAGCGTATGCCGGTCCAGGTTCATCGACTCGGGCGCGGTCGGCCCGGGCGCAGGCTCCAGCGACCGCGACCAGATGAGGTACTCGCGCATGCCGAGGACCGTACACCCGGGTGATTTGGCACCGACCTCCAACTCGCACTCGGGCGGCGTTCGGGCCTGGAGCAAATCGCCGAACCCATGAGATGCGAGCCGCCTAGATGACAGAATCAGTGCGATCGACCTCAGGGCATCTCAAACCCGGAGGTGGCGGGTTCAAATCCCACACCAATCGAATCTCAGGAGACGCATCAGGACAGCGCCTGCAGCCACCGCAGCACCGCCCACGTCGCCTCCAGGTCCTCACGGTTGTAGGCGAGGATCTCGTCCATGATCTCGGCGCGGAGGCGCTCGTCGGCGGTCTCGGTGGCCTTGATGTAGCGGGCCATTGACCACTCGCCGCCGGCATCGGTGAGCTGGCGCTTGAAGCCGGCGAGCTTCTCGACCTGCTTGAGGCTGTAGCTCGAGGTGGGCAGGGCGATGGACTCGTAGGCGATCGGGAGGAGGTCGAGGAGGTTTCGCTTGACGCGCCCAGCGATGCCGTCACGGTCGCCGTAGCGGCTGAGGTAGAGATCGATCTTCGTTCGCTCGTAGGTCGCCCAGTGGACGAAGGGGATGTCGCCGTGCTCGGCGAAGATCGCCTCCGCCTCCCGGAGGAAGGCCTCCCAGCCCTCGCGGTCGCCGGTTTGGCCGAAGCCGGCGACCGCGGCGCGGAACTCGCCCGGGCGCTCGCCGAGGACCTGCAGGCCCCAGAGGTAGATCTTCTCCAGCTCGTCGAGCTGGGGCGGGAGACCCTCGAGGTCGAACATGACGTAATTGGGGTGCTCGGGGATCACAGGCGGCTTCAGCACGATCGGTCGCTCTTCGGCCAGCGCCCGAGCGCTGGCGAGAATGCGGTCCGCCTTCGGGCCGACCTGCTGGCGCCGACTGCCCCAGGGGCGCTCTATCTCCGCCAGAGATTCGGCGTCGTAGCGGCGCAGAAGCTCGTCGATCGTCTTCACGCCACGCGAGTCGAGCTCACCGATCAGTCCCCGATCGACCCACGGCAAGAGCCCGATTGACCGTTCCTTCACCGCTTCGGGCCAGCAGCGGTCGAAGTAGCCGCAGCTTGAGCACTTGGACCAGCCGACGACCTCATGGGGAGGGTCGGAGTCGAGCCGGATGCGAAGGATCGTCTCTAACGCCTCGAGGGCCTCTTCGGCCCCCTTGTAGGGCACGTCGTCGACTGTGCCGGCGCCGGTGTGGACCTGCACGGCGACCGGCGGCTCGCCCAAGGTTTGCTCATACAGCCAGCCGTAGAGCGCGAGCTGGAGCTCGATCTCGGGGTGCCCCTTGACTCGCCGCGAGAGCTTCGAGTCGCGGATCGCGTAACCGCGCCTGGCGGGGAGGAGGAAGTCGGGCACGCCGACTATCTCGACATCGGTGTCCGCAAGGCGGGTCTCGGCGCGAAGCGCTCCCTGGTAGACGACACGCTCCCCAGCGGCGACCTCTTCACGGGTACGCTCGACTCGCTCGGCAATGGGCAATCCGCCAAGGTCGAGAGCGTTTGGGAAACGGGCCAGGTGACGGCGCTCGTGCTCGCGGCCCAAGCTCATCAGCAGCTCCGCAAATGGGCTCGGAGGAGCTTCCTCGACACCGGCGTGCCGCAGCCAGACGCGAAGCCCGCACTGGGAGGGGCGCAGATAGCCGAAGAAGTCGGTGGCGACGAGACGAGCCAACGCTTGCGAGGCTACCCGGCTCTTAGGCCTAGTTATGCGGTCGCCGCCCGCGGCGGCGCGACTTCATGTGGTAGTCGGCGCGGGCCGTCTTGCGGACGCTCATCGCGTCGTAGTCGGCTCGCTCAGCGAGGTCGTCGAGCAGCACCGCTTCGGCCGCCAGCTCAGGCGCCGCGTCGGCCGGCGCCGAGGCCTGGGCAATGCGCACGTCCTTGGAGGCGCCGCGGTACAGGTCGCTGGCCCTCCGGACGTCGCCGTCGCGCAGCGCGTCGGTCGCCTCGCGCTTGGCGCGCTGGGCGCGCTGGAAGGCGAGCTCGGTGGTCACGGTAGGGTTGGCGGCGCGGCCGGCGGCCTCGTCGCCCGGGACGACGTTGACCGAGACCGGGATCGTCGCCAGCTCGCTCTTCATCGACTCGATGTCGACCCAGCGAAGCTCGAGGTCGCAGACCTTGGCCAGGCCGAGGCCGCTGAGCGCCGGGACGTCTATCTCGAGCAGGATCCGGCGCGTCTCGCCCGCGTACAGGTCGCCGAGCTCGGCCATGAAGCCGCCCTCGGTGGCGGTGACCGGAAGGTCGTTGAAGAGGCGCACGGCGGACACCTCGTCGCTCGGGCGTACGGTAAGGCTTGCGGCCTGGACGGCCTGGGCCATCAGGCCCTCGACTTCCGAGGCCAGCGCCGCCCCGGCGTCGTCTCCGTGCTCGGCGAAGCTCGCGTTGCCGCCGCCGCCGCGCGTGATCGAGGCCAGCAGGTCCTCGTCGTAGCCGAGGCCGATGCCGATCGTCGAGGTCGTTATCCGGCCCCCCTGGGCGCCGGACGCGAAGCGCTCGAGCTGGTCGTGGTCGGTGACGCCCTCGTTGGCGTGGCCGTCCGAGAGCAGGACCAGGGTTGCCCCACCCCCGTCGGCGGCGCGCTGGGCCTCCTGAATTCCCCGCAGCAGGCCGCCGGAGAGATTCGTGGTCCCGCCGGGATAAATGGTGGCCAGCGCCTGGCGGGCTTGGGCGCCGTCGCCGGCTGCGCCGGCCGCGATCGGGACCGTGACCTGGTTGTCGAAGGTCACCAGGCCGAGGCGGTCCTCGGGACGAAGGCGACCGATTAGGGCGTCGAGCGCCTGAAGCGCCGCATACAGGCGACCGTCGGCCATCGAGCCGCTGCGGTCAATGACCACCTGAAGCGTGGACGGTGGTCGATTCTCGGCCTGCTCGGGAGTGGGGGCGGTGAGCTCGAGGAGGGCGTGGACAGTGTCCTCGTGCTCGACCGCGATCAGCTCGTACTGCAATTGGATTTGGTTTCGCATGGGAGTTAAGTCGGCGGGGCGCCGGCTTTCCTGACGCGGGGCAGCGATCGGGTCTTACGACAGGCCGGTCGAAGACGCTTGGGGCCGTCGGGCTCGAAGCTCCTGATGCCCAGGTCGTGGAGCCTGTCCTTGACCTGGGCCAGGGCCATGTCGAGGGCGGGGAGCGGCAGTCCCCACTGCTCGTAGCCCCGCTTGATCGTCCTGTAGTAAGCAGGCGAAGGCAGGCCGAGGTAGTCGTCGTTCATGACGTAGGTAAGTGCTACGAGCTCCCCCTCCGCGGTTCGCACCGGGACGAGCTCGCGCCTGTACAGGCGCGGATACCCCTCGTAGGCGTCGAGCCGCTCGAGGTCGCGGTCGCTGATGCGCCACAGCGCTCCGTGCGTACGCGCGGACTCCCGGCGCTCAATGTCGACGACGCCGCGGAAGGTGAGCGCCCAGTCGCCGAGGATGGCGACGCCAACGGGCTCTGAATCCGGGCAGCGCGCCGCCATCCCATCGAGGTTGAGGTTCGACCCATAGGCGAAGTAGAGGAGCGGTTCGCTCATCCACGATGAGTCGAAGCCGGGTCCCCGAACCTGACGGACCGGTCGCCGCCAGGTCAGCTCGCCCGGCCGGATCAGATCTGCCCTATTCCGATCAACTCTCGCACCCGCGGCAATACGACCTCCTCGGCCCGACGCTGACTGGCCTGATCGCCCCGCAGCTGTCCGTATACCCCGTCTTCAAGGCGTTCTCCGTCCATCAACTTGCCGAATTCCGCGCCCACGTACTCCCGGAGTTCCTTCGGTGCCGAGCGCATCTCATCAGCCAGCTCCTCCCGGCCATCGACCAGTGCCACTATGTCGCCAAAGTCCCTGCTCCCGAGCAGGTCGTTTCTTGCCGCGCCCTGCGAAGGCTTCCAGCTTGGTCGCCATCAGGTAGGGCGGAGACACCGCTCGGATCTGTCTGCCCGACGGCAGCGTCATGTCGACCGCGTGTGGCAGCGCTTCTCGCTGCCAATGGTTCTCGAAGCCCAGGATCGATGCATCCGCTGGCATCGCGTCGAGCACCAACTCGGTCTCGTCATGCAGCCAACGGCAGATCACCGTCTTCTCTTCGCGGAAGCCGGCGTTTCGGAGGCGCTCTTCGAAACGGTAATACGCGCTCCGGTTGGCCACCTCGACGATGACATCTACATCGTCGCTGACCCGCATGGGTGGGGCGCCGGGATCGGTGATCCAGAGCGTCACTGTAGCCCCGCCCACAAACACCACGTCGTCGACTAGCTGACCAAGCGCGGTATTGGCGCGCTCGAGGAGTTCGATCGTCATGCGTTCTGAGCGCGAGCGCCCAGCCTCCGGCGCAGCTCGTCAGCTGCCATTTTCCTGATCCGCCCGTCGCCGAGCCGCAGCGCATCCAGGAGCGCCAGCCTGGTTCCCAACTCGGGATCGCGCCGCGCCGCCTCCGGCGCGTTGGGGTGAAGAGGTTCGAGCGAGTTTCCACGCGTTCGAGCGTGAGGGTCCGGCCAGACTGGCGGAGGATCTGCGTTTCGAGTCAATTGATCGCGAAGGGGCGGCACTGCCCAGGCGGTTGGCACTCCGCGCGTGGGGCCACCCTCGTGGGCGGGGAAGGCGTAGCGAAAGCCATGCAGCAGGAACTCCTCCGCCGCGGCGCGGTTCACTCTGGGGCGGCGGCCGTCGATTAGCCGCGCGTCGCGGAGTCTGACAAGCGCCCGGTGCACGTTTCCTGGATCTAGTCCCACCTCAGCCGCGAGCCCCCGAACCGTTGGGGGCTCGGAGGCTCCGAGCAATTTCAGCAGCACCAACATGTCCTGGCCTTTGAGCACGCGATAAGTCTAGCAGCGTGTATGCATGTTTCACAACATGCAAACAGGCTTCCGCTGCTAGATCACCGCGTGAAGACGCCGCCCCATCGCCGCGCCGGAGCAGTTGAACAGCTCACAGAGGCGGTCGAAGTCGCGGTCGCGCTCGTACTCGCGGCGGATCAGGTGGGCGGGCATGAGGAGGGCGGCGGCGAAGATGCTCGCCTCCTCCTCGATGTCGGGGATCTCGGCGGAAGGGTCCTGCTCGAGCTGCTCGTCTGGCTGCACGGTCGTCGAGCGGCAGAAGAGCGAGCGCTCATCGTTTCGGTGCATCACCCAGTGGCCGAGCTCGTGGCCGATCGTGAAGCGGCGGCGCGGCGGCCACTGGCGCGCCTCCTCAGCGTTGACCCAGATCTCGCCGCGGTCGGCCAGCAGGAGGCCGGAGAGAGTCTGGCTGGGCTCGAGCTCCGGGGAGCCTGGCGCCGCGCCCATGTCCGCGGCGTCGCGAACCAGGAGCCCGTAGCAGGTGTCGGCGATCTCCTCGACCGGCACGGGGAGGCTCTCGCCGTCCCAGATCCATGACGGGACCTGCTCGAGGATCGTTTCGGAGCGCTGTTCGATTCGTTCCATCCCGGGAGCGATCTTAGATCGGCCCGGGTGAGGCGGGTCGCCGCTCAGCCGCCCCTGAACAGCTCGTCCACCTCGTCCCACTCGACGGCGCGGTCCTCATCGTGGGCTTCCAACGCCTTACCTGCCTCGTACTCGGGCGCCTGCGTCGCGGTGCGCGCAAACACCGCTCCCTTGGCCTCGTCCGATGGCTCCTTCGACAGCGGCTCGCCGGCTCTCCGCAAAAGCTCGGCGCTCGTTCCGACGATTCCCGCCAGGGCGTCCAGGACCCGTCCCGACACCCCCGCGGAGGGGAGGAGGCCCTGTTCCATCTCGTGGTAGTAGCCGGCCACCTTGTCGCGGCGCTCGCCGACCCCGAGCTTGTTCGCCAAGTGTTCGACGAGGGCGCTACGGGTGAGCCGCGCTCGGTCGCGAAGCCGCGGCAGGACCGCCGGCCACAGCCCCCCTTGCCCGCGAAACGAGCGATCCAGGGCATCGGCGATCCGCTCGGCGCTCGAGCCTCGGTAAGCGTCGGCGTTCCAGTTTCGCGGCGGGGCGCCGACGAAGTAGGCGTCGATCAACTCCTCGAGCTCCTCGCGCTCGGCGCCCGAGACCTGGTCGATGTACGACCACGGCTCGGGGTCCTCGCCGGCCAGGTGGCGCTCGACGAACTCGGTGAACAGGCGGTCCAGCTCAGCCATCGTCCGGTTCCTTCGGATCAGACGCCTCCAGGATCTTGCGACAGCACTTACGGAAGCGCGAGAGGATCTTGTGGACGTTGACATCGGTCATTGGGTCGTCGAGCTGCGTGCCAAGCTGATCGTTGATCATCGACGCTGTCTCCTTCGCCGGGCGGCCGTCGAATCCCAGGTCTACCGGCCCGGCGAGCTCGATCACCCGGCGATGGACCTCGCCGAGCTCCCCGAGGGCCTGGTCGGAGACGCTTCGCTCGACGAGCTCCTGGGTCGGGTCGGGGACCTCGACGGCGACGCCCCAGATCTCCTCCTCGCTCTGATGCTCCTCGGGCAGGGGTTCCTCCTTGGGCCGCCGCTCGGCGCGCCGGTGGTAGTCGGTAGCGCGCCGGTGAGAGATCTCCCGAAGCCAGGCGCCGAACTGGGCGGGTTGCGCTCCATCGAAGGAGGACTTGAGGGCGCTCTCGAAGACCGTGCCGGCGACGTCGTCGACGTCCTGGATAGGGACCGTGCGCGAGACCCAGAAGTGGACCCGGTCCTGAAAGCTCCAGACGAGGATGCCGAGCGCCGTGCGCGCCTCGGCGTGGCGTCCGAGCCGGCGGGCCTCGTGGTGGTAGGCGATCAGGCCCTCGGTTGAGAGGGCTGAAAGCTCGTTCTCCGATAGGGGGCGAAAGTCGCTCATCTGGGCGTCAGCGCGGGCGGGTTCAGGGCGACTCGGATCGTATGGGCTTGCAGTCCCTCGATGTCAGGGAGCGATCCGCGGAGATCGTCAGGTCCGCGGGCTCTGCCGCGACTCACCAGGTGTGATGAATGGATCGATCACCACGCTGCAAGTCCTTCGCGGTGCGGCCGGGACCATCGACAAGCAATGGCTCGTTCGGGGGCTCGGAGAGTTGCAGCCGGACTGGCGGGAGCTCGAGGCATATGCCGGACCGCTCCCGACGCAGGCCGTCCGTGCCTTTGAGATAGCCGCCGAGCTCCTGGCTGGTCAACCGGGGGTGGATCCACAGTGACGCTTTCCGGCCACTGACTGGGGACGGATTCGAGACGCTTCGCGTGCCACCGGCGACGGGTGTCCCCCCAGTATCAGCGGTGTGCTTCTCGAGCGCTCCGCAGTGATGTCATCGCGGGGTAGCATCCATACCGTGACCGTCTTCCGAGTCCTCGCACCCCCATTTGGGATCACTCTTTTAGCCGCGGCGATCGTCGGAGTCGGGATCCAGGTGCTTGATGCCAGCGGGCAAGTAGCCGGACTCTGCTTCGTGGGCGTTGTGGTTCTGGGTGGGATTCTCGGGGGCAGGGCTGCGGAGAAGTGGCCGGCTTCGTCCCCTCGGAGAGAGCCGCTGGCTCATGACCACCATGACGCGGCGCGACCGTAGGTATCTCCGCAAGCTGGAGCGCAAGGGACTTGTTCGCCTGGGGACGATGAAGCTTCCCAAGGGCTTCCTCGATGCCCCGCGACCCAAGCCTGTCGGTCCCGAAGTTTCGAAGACTCTGATCGAAGAGCGCCGCCGGACTCGGTAGCGGTCTCGGTGGGGTCTAGCTGCCGGCCGAAGCCGCGGCCTCGTCGGGCACCGCGCCGACGTTCCTCATGAACGTCAGCGTCTCCCACTGTGTCCAGGACTCGGCGATCTTGCCGCCGTCGTAGCGGTCGATGGTGATGCCCCTGATCGGGTCGCCCTTCTCGTGGGTGGGCTGCAGCCCCATGAACTCGTTCTCGAACGTGCCGTCGCCGCGCCAGCGCATCACGACCTTGTCGCCGGCGGCGAAGATGTCCTCGATCGTGATGTGGATGTCCGGGAACGCCTGGCGATAGCCGGCGATCTGCTGCTTTGACGACTCCCGATCCTGGTCGCCCATGATCGGGTCGTGGCTGACGAAATCCTCCGTGGTGTCCTCGTCGATCACGTCGAGGTTCCCGCGGTTGAACGCCTCCTCGAGCCCGCGCTTCGATGTGGCGATGTTCTCCTCTGACATTGACGCACTCCTCCTGGTTGCCGTTCAACCGAGCCTATGCCCGGCGATGCTCCTGGTCAAGGGGGCGGGGTCCCTTGCGCGAGTTCACCTCACTATGCGATACCTGAGGTGGTTGACGGCGGGGGATTGGACCACCTGGGTGCATTCCAGCTCGAGCTGACCGTCGTCCAGGTGGTTCTCGAACAGTCGCACCCCGTCGCCCATGAGCACGGGCGCGACGTGGAGCAGCATCTCGTCGAGCAGCCCGGCCTTGAGGTACTGCTGGGCGACGCTCGCGCCGCCGCCAATCCCGACGTCCTTGTCGCCCGCCGCTGCCCGCGCCTGCTCGAGCGCCGCCTCGATGCCCTCGGTGACGAACGTGAACGTGGTGCCGCCCTGCTTGGTCACCGTCTCCCTGGGATGGTGGGTGAGGACCAACACCGGCACCCGGAAGGGAGGGTCGTCTCCCCACCAGGCATCCGCATTGGGGTCGTCCTCCCAGGGCCCCTCGCCGCCGCTGAACATCCGCCTGCCCATGATGATCGCCCCGGCGGCGTTGATGGACTCCTCGAGCAGGTCGTTGTCGGGACCGGTCTCGCCGCCCGAATCGCCGTGGCTCTCGCGAAAGCTCCGAAGTCCGTAGGCCCATTGGTGGAGCCGGTCACCGCCGATCCCGAGTGGGTGCTCAAACCCTGGGTCCGGACCGGTGGTGAAACCGTCCAGCGACATCGTGATCTCGAACCTGAGCTTTCCCATCGTGGCGTGCCTCCTGGTCTTCGTGATTGCGTGGGGGAATCGTCGTCGGTTTCCAACTGAGACTGCCCCGTGCGGTCCAACTCATCGCCGGGCCCGGAGGGCTACAGTCTGGCCACGGATGTTTGCGGCGACGAGGCCTGTCATGGGGGTGGCTGTACCGGGCCGTAGCCTCGTGCGCCGCGGGCGGGCACTCGTAGCCGTCCTTGCCGCCGCCCTTGCGCTGGCGCTGGGCGTCGCACCCAGCGCTGGCGCGCAGGATCCCGGGCGTTGGCTCCTCACCGGAGCGAGCTCGATCCCCATCTCCTACTTTCAGGGGCTCACCTCCGATCCCGCGGAGTCGAACCTGTTCTTCGTGGGGGTCTTTCAGGGCTTGTGGCGCACGACGCCGCAGCTGCATCAAACCGCCGGCGTCCCCACCGGGATCCCACCTGGCGTCAGGCAGGCGGAGGGCTACAACCACATCGGCGACCCCACGTGGAATCCCGGCGATGGTGGACGGGTGCTGCTGCCGCTGGAGTGCTTCACGCCGGGAGTCGGCAATACCTGTGGCACCGGCGCCTTCGGCGTCGCCGATCCTGCCACCCTCGGCTTCCGCTACTACGTGAAGCTCGACCCGGCGGAGATCCCGAAGGCCATGTTCGCCGAGACCTCGCCCGACGGCTCGCTGATCTGGACCAGCAGCGGGGACGATCTGCTCGCGTATCGCTCGAGCGACGTCTCCGAGGCCAATCGCGGGCCCTCCGGCCCGCTGCTCCATGCGGTGCGTCGCCTTCCCGGCGCGGTGCCGCCCACGGGGGTCACGGGGGCGGTCTTCCGGAAGGGCCGGCTCCTGCTCGCCGGCGAGGCCGACGGCGTCTATCAGGTGTGGAGTGTGAACACGGACACGGGCGAGCGGCGTCTCGAGCGCGAGATGCGGATCTGCGGCGAGTCCGAGGGCCTCGACGTGGTCCCCACGCTCGGCGGCGAGCTTCACTGGTTGATCGCTCCGTTCGACCCGGGCTGCCAGCTCACGTTCGGGCCGTCGAGCGCCCTGCTCCACTTCATCCCCACTCCCGCCCACAAGCGCTACCGGGTGGAGGTCACGGACACCGACGTCGCGCCGCTGCCGGGCGAGGTGCGGGCCACGGTTCATGCAACGCACCACGGCCGCCCGCTTCGCAGGGCGCGGGTGACGTTCGCGGGCGAAACGGCGCGCACCGACAAGGATGGATTCGCGACCCTCTCCACCACCCTGGAGGGGCCAGGGCGCTTCCGGGCGCTCGTGCGGAGGGGCCAGAACTACGGCGTGTCGGTTCTCGTATCCATCGGCGTCGGGCAGTCGGCGCTGCGCGTGCCCGCGCCCCGGTCGGGCGCCGGTTAGCCGGGTCGTCGCTGGTCGAGGCACCCATGCCATGGGCTGGCGGGAGAGGGTCGGCGACCCGATCGTGAGAGCATCCGGGCCCCGATGACCGACTTCCTGGTCAAGCGCGACGATCTGCGCGAGTGCCGGATCGCCGAGTCCGAGGCGCCCGAGCCCGAGCCCGGCCAGGCTCTGCTGCGGGTCGACACCTTCGGGCTGACCGCGAACAACATCACCTACGCGGTCATGGGCGAGGCCATGTCCTATTGGGACTTCTTCCCGGCCGAGGACGGTTGGGGCCGCGTGCCGATGTGGGGCTTCGCCGAGGTCGAGCGCAGCGAGGCCGAGGGAGTCGATCCCGGCACGCGTCTCTACGGATACCTCCCTCCCTCCTCGCACCTGATCGTGGCGCCTGCCGACGCCGACGGACGCGGCTTCGTCGACGCTTCGCCGCACCGAGCGCCGCTGCCCTCCGCCTACCACCGCTATCTGGCGAGCGCGACCGACCCCTTCTACCGGCCGCACACCGAGGAGATGCAGATGCTCCTGCGGCCGCTCTTCTTCACCTCGTTTCTGATCGACGACCAGCTCGCCGACGAGGGGCTGGCGAGTCGCGGGCCGGTCGTGATCTCGAGCGCCTCGAGTAAGACGGCGATCGCCGCCGCCTTCCTGCTCGCGCAGCGCGAGGGGGCGGAGCTCGTGGCGCTCACCTCGGCGCGCAGCGCCGAGTTCGTCGAGGGCCTCGGGATCTACGGCCGGACGGTCACCTATGACGCGATCGACTCGCTCGAGCGCGGGCCCGCCACCTACGTCGACGTCGCGGGAGACGGCGACGTGCGCCGGGCGGTCCACTCGCACTACGGCGACACGCTCGCCTACAGCATGGCCGTCGGCGTCACCCACTGGGAGGAACTCGGCGCCGGCGAGGGCGAGCTTCCCGGCCCGACGCCGATCCTGTTCTTCGCGCCGGATCGCGTCGTCAAGCGCTCCGAGGACTGGGGCCCGGCCGGGCTCGAGACGAGGGTCGCCGATACCTGGCATCCGTTCTGCGAATGGATTAGTGGCTGGCTCGAGGTGATCCGCGGCCATGGCTTCGAGGCGGTCCAGCGCGCCTATCTGGACGTGCTCGAGGGCCGCGTCGAGCCGAAGACGGCGCAAGTGCTCTCGTTGTGAGCGCGCGAGGGTGAAGCTCAGGCCCACTGCGATCGCCGTCGGCGGTTTCATCGCACGTGCCTGCACAGTCCCGCGTGAGGACGAAGCCCTTGCTCGTCCCGCCGATATCGACGCCGGCCCACGGCCCGCCAGGATTGAGGGCTCGAGCGACCAAGGGTCGTTTGTTTTGGATCGCGTCGGGGTAGCGATCCCACAGAGCGGCAACCGAGCAGCAAAGGAGAGGACCGATGGCCACCTGCGACGTTTGCGGCAACGAATACGACAAGGCGTTCCAGATCATGCGCGACGGTGAGACGTGGACCTTCGACAGCTTCGAGTGCGCAATCCACGCCATTGCACCGACCTGCGAGCACTGCGGCTGCCGGGTGATCGGGCACGGGCTGGAGGCGAACGGCAAGATCTTCTGCTGCGCCCACTGCGCCCAGGAGCAGGGCGTCACCGAGCTCGCGGATCGGGCCTAGGCTCTGCGACACGCGCCCCGGTCGCCTGGATTGCCGCGCCGTGTTGCCGCCTCGATCGGGAGGCGGGCTGTGGCGGCGGAAGCTATCCCAAAGCCTGAACGAATTCGACGCCTTCGGATTCTCTGTCGTGACTCATTGCCGCCTACGCTCGAAGGATGTGTAACTGGGGCATTCCGCGGGAACGCAGCACGGGGGTGAGGGATTCGGGCGCGGCTCCGCGGAGCCCCGAGGTCACTAATCCGTGACGATTGCGATGGCGGCACTCATCGCGCTGGTATTTGAACCGCTCCCGGAGCGGATCGATCTCTTCTACGCGGTGCTGAGCACCGCAGGCATCGGCTCTCTGTTGGGCTCTGGGCTCGGCATCTTGGTTGGAGCGTCTCGGACCGAGCGCGCCGTCTACGCCGAGACAGGATCACTGGTGCTTGCCGCGCTTGGACTCGCCCTATTCGTCCTAGGTGCACTGTTCCAAGGAGTAGCCTGAAGGCATGCCGCAGCGACACTTGGTCAGCGCCTGGATTGCCGGTTTTCTCGTGGCGGCACCAGTAGTGGTGTTGGGCACGCTCTTCGACTGGCCGGCGATCTCGTTCCTGGGTGCCGTGCTCCTGTCCGGGATCACCTTCTTCTCTCTCCTCTATCGGATGGAACGGGAGCCCGGACGCCATTCACGCCGCTCGGTCTATCCGCCCCCTCCCAGATAAGCGGCGCTTAGGCCTGAAGGGCGAAGTCCTGGCCGGTGCGATTGCCGAAGCCGTCGCGGCCGTCGCCGGCCGGAATTCTGACCTGGTCGCCAGGGTCCGCGGGCACCTCGAAACGGCCGCCGGGCCCGGCCTCCACGGTGATCCGCCGACCGTCGACGATGAAGGTCACCTGGCCCGAGGCGGCGTGGGGTGGGCGGTGGGTGAGGCTCGCGCCCACGTCCGGGGGCGGGTCGCCGACGTCCTCTTGGACATTTGCAGGGGGGTAGCCGAGGACAACGGCGACCCTGCCCGGCGGCGCCGCGACGCGCCGCGGGGTGAGCGCCACGGAGGGACGTAGGTCGAACGGCCTCGAGGCGAGGGTGTAGCGGTTTGCGGTGATCCGGAAGCGGTATGTGCCGAGGGGTTGGTCGAGGGGCGCCTCCCATCCAGCGACGTAGAGGCCGTCCTCGTTGACCGTCCACAGCACGGCGAGGCCGAGGTCCGAGTCGACCGTCTGCCAGGCCCCGTTCGCCGCACGGCGCTGGATCTGGACGAAGGGACGGTCGAGCGGGCGGTCGAAGCCGCGCACCCCGCCGAGCCAGGCGAAGCGGGGGCGCCAGAGGCGCCGGGCCTTCGCCGGGTAAGGCTGGTGGGTGATGGTGGCGCTCGCGGCGCCGAGCGGGAACGGCGGGGCGCTGGCGCCCACGCCGTTGCGGGGGTCGTAGGGGTAGGCCTGCGGCGCCGGGTGACCCTCGACCAGGCGCCGGGTGAGCTCGACCAGGACCTCCTGGAGCGCCACCGAGCTCGCCCGCCCATAGACGGTCGCCCCGCCTTCGTAGTGCTGGGCGTCGTACTCCTGGGGGGTGGGGAAGTAGTCGACGTACTCGTTCGCAAGGCCGGAGATGACGGCGCTGTCGACGCCGGAGCCGCGGGCGGCGGCGACGACCGCACTCCGCACCCTGCGCCCCGCCTCGGCGGTCATCTCGCCGGGGATCGAGACGATCATCCGCCCGCCCACGCGCAACGCCAATAGCGGCACAGCCTTGGGGACGTCGACCGGGATCGGGGTGGCGAGCTTGACGCCCTGGGGGCCCGTGCCGACCGGGAGGTGGTGGCCCTCGAACGGCACCCCGGTGACGTCGAAGAGCGGCCCGCGGCCCTCCTCTGAGCCGGTGAACTGTGGCAGCCCGAACGCCCCTTGGTCGGCGACCGGCCCGGCGGCGGTCTGCTGGCCGCACCAGCACATCCGCGTCCAGCGGCGCGCCAGGACCGGGGTTGCGTCCATGTGCTGGCCGGCCTGGCGCCAGGCGCTCATGAACGCCCTCGCCTCGGCCCTGCCGACCCGGTCGGCCGCCGCCGGGCCGAAGCGGTGAAGGCCCGAGGACTGGTCGCCCTCGTCGGTGTTGCCGTAGACGTCGACCACGTCCTGGCCGGGGGGCACCTGGCCGGCGCGGCGGATCGCCGCCTCGACCAGGTGGGTGGCGGAGCCGTGATGGTCCTCGTTGTAGTAGGTGAACTGGAACCTGTTGACGGTGCCGTGGTTGGCGAACGTCGACCACATCCCCACGGGGACCTGGCGCCCACCGATCGTCTTGTCGACCCGCAGCACGTTGACCTCGGGGTCGAGCGTGTGCAGGCGGCCCTGCGGGTCCTGGCTGACGCTTCCCTGGCCGTAGTCCTCCTGGATGCCGTGGTTTCGGAGGTGGGCCTCCAGGGAGCGGTTCTCGGTGAGGTCGGTGATCTGGGTCTTGCCCCAGCCGAGCTTGCCCGGCCCGAGGTCGGCATCGGCGCGGCGGATCGCCAGCGCCAGGCGGCGGACCATGAAGGCGTAGAGCTGCGGGTCGAGGTCGCCGGTGAGCTGGAACTCAGTCGGCGAGTCGATGGTCATGAAGACCGTGTTGAAGGTGGAGAAGTTGTAGAAGCCGGTCGGGGCCGCGTGGGTGTGGGAGGCGGAGTCGAGGACGTTTCGCTCCGAGAAGCCGAGCTCGCTGACCCGCTCGGCCGCCGCGGCCATCATCCCGCCGGGGATCCCGTTCAGGTCCTCGGCGACGAGCGCCACCTTCTGGCCGCCCCGCTCGAGCACGATCACCCGCGCCCAGAGCCGGGTGTGCTGGCCGGTGATCTTGGCGTCGGAGCGAACCCAGCCCATCATGTAGTAGCCGGTTGGCGGGGTGATGTCGGCGCGGCCGACGCCGACTCGAAGCTCGGGCGCGGCGCTCGCGGGCGCGGCGAGCACCAAGGCCGCGGCCAGGGCGATGAGCGCGGGGAGCGCGATCCATCGCCCTAACCGGGGTGCGATGGCGCTTCCCCATGCCGGCTTGACCCTCACGACAGCCCCAAATCTATCGGCAGCGGCGCCGAGGCGGCGCAGCCGCTCAATACCCCTCCTGCCGGTTGAGGCAGGAGGGGCCTGAGCTGGCTCCGTTTCGGTTGGGCCCCTAGCTGCCCGCGGAAGCCGCGGCTTCCGACGGGATCGCGCCGATGTCCCGCATGAACGTCAGCGTGTCCCACTGCGACCATGACTCGGCGATCTTGTCGCCCTCGAAACGGTCGATGGTGATGCCCCTCACGGGGGAGCCCCTCTCGCCGGTGGGCTGGAGTCCCATGATCTCGTTCTCGAAGGTGCCCTCGACACTCCAGCGATACGTGACCTTGTCGCCGGCGGCGAAGATCTCCTCGATGGTGGCGTGAAGATCCGGAAAGGCGTCGCGGTAGCCGCTAATCGACTGCTTGCCGGCTTCCCTGTCCCCGTTGCCGGCCAGGGGGTCGTGGTTGACGAAGTCCTCGGTCGTGAGCTCGTCGATCACGCTGAGGTTCCCTCGGTTGAACGCCTCCTCGAGGAAGCGCTGCGAGGTGGCGATGTTCTCTTGGGACATTGGGTCCCCTTTCTGTGAGCTTGCCGAAACCGCTGAGCCCACCCTATGTCTTGGCGAGCCCAGTGGCAAGCCGGCGAGCCGGGATTGCTCCTGCGAGGGCGCCGCTCCTCAGAGGTCGCGCTCGTAGAAGAACATCACGGGTCCGTCGGGCTTGCCCTCGCGGTTGCTGAAGCCGGCGCTCTCATACAGGGCGCGGGCGGCGGTGTCGTCCTGGCTGGTTCCGAGCTCCATCCGCCGCGCGCCCTGCTGGCGGGCCGTCTCCATTGCCGCTTCGAGGAGCGCCCGGCCCAGGCCCTGGCCGCGCTTGATCGGGGCCACGTAGAGCTCCTCGAGATAGGCATCGAGCGCCCCCGTCATGATCGAGGGGCGAAACCTGACCTCCGCGACCCCGTCCGGCCCGCTTCCGGCGAGCAGGAAGGTCGCCTCTTCGCTCTCGATGAATTGCGCCACCCGCTCCGCGAGCACGTCCAGCTCCGGGACCGGCTCCGAGAACTCGGTCTGGAAGTCGTGGAGGAGCCGCGCCACCTCGGGAGCGTCGGCGACCGAGGCGCGGCGAAGGGTGGTGTCGAGCGGCTGCGGGATCCCGCGGCGCTCAGGCCGCCCAGGAGAACTCGGAAGCCGAGAAGCCCGACCTGGCCTCGTACTGGATGCCGAACGCGTTGATCCTCGAGCGCGTGGCGCGCGAGACTGTCAGCTCGGAGCCGGCGGGGTGGAAGATGCCGGTGATCTTCGCGGGCTCGCCCGTCTCGACCCCGAAGGGCACGATGTCCTCGATCTCGAAGTCGACGTCGTCGCCGATCCGGATTGAGTGGGCGAGCCCGTCCTCGTTTACCTCGATCGGCGCGCGCTTCACTCCCAGGTTCTCGCCCACCATCGGCCCCAGGCTCTCCATCGGCCCGCCCAGCTCACCGGAGAACACCGCACCGAGCTTCTCCGCCTGCTCGTCGGAGGCCGCCTCGTCGATGACCACCCCGAGGCGCCAATTGCCGTCGGACATCACCTTCGGCGTATCGGCGACGGCGGCGACGGTCAGCCCGCTCACGTCGATGCCGTCCACCTCGCCGCTCTTGACGTGAAAGACCAGGATGGCGTTGCAGCGGTCATAGGTCGCGCCGAGCGCCAGCGACGCGGTGCAGGGACAGACCAGTTCGCACGAGCAGGTCTCGAAGTAGGAGCCGTCGAGGTTCCAGGACATGTCGCCTCCTTGGGACGAGGGGGATCCGGCCAAGTATCTCTGACCGGGGCTGACGGGTCAACGTGGCCCTAGGTTGCAGGAGCGGGCTGGCCCAGCCGCGCGATCGCGTCCGGCACGCCCTCGTGGGCGGTGGGAAAGCGAGGCGCCCAGCCGAGCTCGGCCTTGATGCGGGCGTTGGAGCTCCGGGCAGACCGCGTCACGGCGCGGACGGGATCGGCGCCGGCGGCGAGGCGAGCGAGCCACGCAGGGATGCGGCGCGGAGGGCCCTTGCCGAGGGCCGTTGCGGCGAGGGCGACGAAGTCGTAGAAGTGGATCGGCTCGTCGTCCACGACGTGGTAGAGAGCCCCGGCGGGGGCGCGCTCGGCGGCGTCGGCGCAGGCGCTCGCCACGTCCTCGACCCTGACGACGTCCCACCAGTTCTCGCCTGATCCGATCACCGCGAAACGGCCCGGCTGACGCAGGCGGTTGACGAACTCCTCCACGAACCAGCCGCCGGGGCCGTAGACGTGGCTGGGCCGGATGATCACGTCCTCGAGCGAGGACTCGCGCAGCAGCAGCTCGCCCTCCTGCTTGGAGCGACCGTACGCGGTCTCGACCGGTAGCTGCGTCTCCTCATCGAGCAGCGCCCCCTTCGCGTCGCCGGTGACAACGGTCGAGGTGAAGACGATCCGGCGCACGCCGGCGGCCTCGCAGCCGGCGATCAAGGCGCGGGTGCCCTGGACGTTGACCTCGTGGATCTTGGCCGGGTCGCGCTGCGACGCGATCTCGGCCGCGAGGTGGACGACGCATTCCGGCGCGGCAGACGCAACTGCACGGGCGAGGGATCCCGCGTCGGTGAGGTCGCCGGTGACCGCGGCCGTGCCCGACGGCTCGGAGCCCTCCCGGCGGACCAGAGCGTGCACCTCGTGGTCGCGCGCGAGCAGCTCATCGCAGACCGCCCTGCCGAGAAAGCCACTGGCGCCGGTGACCAGAAGTCTCACGCGGCGAGTCTATGTCTCGATGACCCGAATATCTTGCATCCCAGGCGACTCGAGGAGGCTCGGACGCGTGCACGTCTCGGAGCGAAAGCGCAACCCCTTCACCGGTTCGGCGGCTGGTGGTCGAGCCCTCAGTGCGCTCCAGCTGCCGTTCTTCCTCCTCCGCCCACCCTCGGGGTTTGGCGTCCTCACCACGACGGGTCGAAGGACCGGGAAGACGCGCCGTAGATGCATCCGAGCGATCCGTGGAGACGGCAAGGCCTACATCGTCGCCATCAAGGGCACACGCACAGCCTGGGCGAAGAACATCCGGGCGAACCCGGGTCTGCGCCTGCGAATCCGGGGCGGGACGTTCGCAGGCGTGGCGCGGGAATTGCGCGGAACGGCGGAGACGCAACACGCGAAGGAGGCGTACTGCGAGACAGTCAATCCCTCCGACTATCTCGCGTACACCCTGTGGCGAAAGGGACGCCCAACGGCCGCGAAGATCAAAGAGCTGCATCGCAGCTGGTTCGAGAAGGGGGGCCCGCTGGTAGTCGAGCTACGGGAATAGCTGTTCAGGCGACACTCAGGCGAGCGGCTTGTCGTAGGCGTGGTAGACGATTCGCCCGCGCCCGCCGAATGACTCCGCCAGTCGCCGTGAGGCCAGGTTGTCGTCGTTCACCGGGTAGTAGAGGGCGCCCGCCAGCCCGAGCTCCTCGTAGCGGCGGTAGAGCGTCGCGGCGAGCGTCTGCCCGATGTGCTTCCCGCGCTGCGAATCGAGCACGCCGATCCCGAGCAGCCCCGCGCGGTCATAGCGCTTCGCCCGCAGCATGAGGCGCACGATCTGGAACGGTCCCATCTTCCCCTTGAGCGACCGAAAGAGCGGCGTCCAGTCCGGGAGCCCGAAGCAGAACCCGACCGGCTCGCCGTCGACCTCGGCGAACAAGAACTGGCTCGGATCGAGCACGGTCTTCATCTGGTCGAAGAACTCGTGGAACTCCTCGCTGGTGACGAGGTGAAACTCCCACATCTCCCGGAAGGTCTCGTTGAAGAGCAAGCGCAGCGTCTCGAGCTCGTCATCCCAGCGCTTCTTCTGGAGCGGGCGGACCGCGCAGCGGGCGTCCTCAAGCGCGCTCTTAGAGACCGCCTGGTAGCGCTCGGACGAGAAGTCGATGTCGAACAGCCAGAGCGGATAGACGGGGCGGTAACCCGCGCCCTCGAGCAGGTCAGGGTAGTAGGGCGGCTGCCAGGGAAAGGGGAACATCGGCTCCTCGTCGAACGCGTCCGTGAGCATGCCCACGCCGTGAAACACGGCACCATTGAATGGGGCGATCACCCTCTTTGCCCCGCGCTCGGCGAGCCAGCGCTCGGCCGCCTCGAGCATCTCGTTGACGGCGGCGTCGGCGCCGGGAGCGGCGGCGAAGTAGCCGATGAAGCCGGCGTCCTCGCCCCTGTCGCGCTGCCAGCGGCGGTTGACGAACGCGGCGCAGCGGGCCACGTCACGCCCGTTGGAGGCGACGAACAGCGCGTGCTCCATCTCCTCGTAGAACGGCGAGGCCTTTCGGAGCCGCTTGTCGACGTCGGACTCGGTCTCTGGGACGAACAGCGGCTCGCTCCGCAGGAGCTCGTGCTCGAGCGCGACGAATCGCTTCCGCTCGCGCTTGTCGTCGGGGGCGATCTCCCTGATCGGCATCCTTGTGGCGATCCTACCCCCGATAGGGTCTCGGCCGTGCGTCGCCGCTGGCCGCTGCCCCCGCTTCTGACCGACTGGCCCTGGGCCATTCGCATCGTCCTTGCGGGTGTGGTCCCGATGGGGTTCGGCTTTCTATGCGGTGCGGTGCTCGGTGGCTCGGGGGCGCTCTTCCTGGCCCTCCAAGCGCTTGCCGCTGGCGGCGGCTACTTCGCCGGCCTGGAGCACGACCGCCCACTCCATGGTCGAATGCGAGGAGTCCTCGGTGGCCTGCTGTTCGGCGGGTTCATCCTGATCGGGCATGAGACGGTGGGCGGCAGCGATCACGGTCTCATTCCGGAGCCCGCAGTGATCCAAATCGTGATCACCGCCGCGCTCGGCGCACTCTTCGGAACGCTGGGTGCGCGCACCCGGCAGCGAATTGAGGCAATGGACGAGGTCTAGCCGCCCGGGCTCGTCAAGGTGCCGGCGCGGCTAGCCGGAGTTGAGGGCGGCGAGCGCCTCCGCGATCGGCCTCTCGCCGCCGAGCAGGTCGAACGACTTGCCGATCGTGTTGTCGGCGTCAAGGCAGCCTGCCAGCGTCGCGGCGACGTCGTCGCGGGGGATGCCACCGATCCGGTCGAGCTGCTCGGCCGCCTCGATCAGCCCGGTGCCCGGGTCGTCGGTGAGCCGGCCGGGGCGAACGATCGTGTAGTCGAGGCCGCTGGCGGCGAGCGCCTGGTCGGCCTCGAGCTTCGCCTCGTAGTAGGGGCCCATCTCGGGCCCGCGGGCGGCGGGGTCGCGGACGCCGATCGCGCTCACCATCAGGTAGCGGCGGATGCCCTCGGACTTGCAGGCCTCGATCAGCTTTACCGCGCCGCCGTAGTCGACGGTGCGCTTTCGGGCGGGGCCGCTGCCGGGACCGGCGCCAGCGGCGAATACGACCGCGTCGCAGCCGGCGATGCTCGTCGCGATCGCTTCCGGGTCGAGGTTCTCGAGGTCCGCGCCCACCGGCATCGCGCCCACCGCCTCGAGGTCGGCGGCGTGGTCGGGGTTTCGGACCAGGCCGAGGCCGCGGTCGCCGCGGTCGGCCAGCAGGCGAAGCAGGCGCAGGGCGACCTTCCCGTGCCCGCCCGCAACCGCTACATCCATCGCCACGGCTCGAATACTTACAGCCCCGTTCGCGAATTGCCGCGAGCCGCGCGCAACACACGATCCTTCGGGTGGTATGTCTAACTAGTGCGTTATGGTATATATCTCCAAACGGAATCTATATGCCGACCCCCACGAGACGCACGAGCATGAACCTCAACTTCGCTCTCGTGAGCGAGGCGGCCGCCGTGCTCGGGACAGAGCAGACAACGGAGACCGTGCACGCGGCGATGCGCGACGTCGTGGCGCGGGCGAGGCGTCGGCGCCTCGCGGCCCGCGATCTCGCCGATCTGACACCGGAGGCCGTGGAGGAGATGCGCAAACCGCGCCTCGGGCCGTGAGCCGAGCGGGCCTCGGGGTCTGAATGGAGCTCGCCGATACCACCGTCTGGGCGTGGTCCCGCCGCAAGGCATATCCGGAGCTGCGGGAGTGGTTCGACGATGCGCTCATCGACGGCGAGATCGCGATCTGCGACATGGTGCGGCTCGAGCTGCTCCACAGCGTGCGCGACATCGACGAGTTCCGCGCCCTGAGCGAGGACCTCGACGGCCTGCCGCAGCTCCCGCTGGGCGAGGCGGAATGGAGGCGGGCGCTTCAGGTGTATGAGCGACTGGCAGAGCAAGGAAGGGGATTCCACCGCACCGTCAAGCACCAGGACCTGCTGATCGCGGCGGTGGCCGAGGCGAGGGGCGTCACCCTCGTCCACTACGACCAGGACTACGACGCCATCGGCCGAGTTACCGGGCAGCGAACGCGCTGGCTGGCGCCCCAGGGCTCGCTGCGCTGAGTACGTGTCGCCTACGTGGTCCCTCAGACGGTGGTCCCGCGAGGTCCCTCCCGGTGGCCCCGCGAGGCTCCTCCCGGTTTGTGACCACATTTGTGGTCACAGTGCATATCCGGTTCGCTCCATCCTGGCCGGTTCGTAGCTTGACGGAGTGCCG
>JBBPIL010000028.1:0-27737 GCA_038040365.1 Actinomycetota bacterium | reverse complement strand
GCCCGCTTCAGCTTTCCTGCCGGTCCCCCCGGGCATCGCGGCCAACGTAACCGTCACGCCGGCTCAGACCTCGACGATCACCGGCAGCACCATGGGCCGGCGGCGGAGCCGTTCATAGACGAAAGCGGCGATGTCGTCGTGCAGGCCCTGCTGGAGGAGCGTCGTCTCGCGCTCCTCGTGCCTGGCGGCCTCGGCCAGCGAGTCGCCGACCACCTCGCGCAGCTCCTCGACCAGCCCGTCGGCCTCCTCCACGAACGGCACCCCCCGGAAGATGATCTCCGGCGGCGCCACCTGGGACCCGTCGTCGGAGGAGATCGTGGCGACGACGATGAACACGCCGTCGGCCGACAGGGCCCGGCGGTCGCGCAGCGCCACGTCGTCCGGATCGCCGATGTCGACGCCGTCGACGAAGATCATCCCGGCCGGGATCTCGAGACCGAGGTGGGCCCCCGACTCATCGAACTCGAGCGCCAGCCCGTTGCGGCCCTTGAAGATCCGCTCCGGCTCGATTCGCACCGACTCGGCCAGGGCGGCGTGGAGGCGCAGCCGCTTGTGGTCGCCGTGAACCGGCATCACGTAGCGCGGCCGGGTCAGGTTGAGCATCAGCTTCAGTTCCTCCTGCCATCCGTGGCCCGAGGCGTGGATGGGCGCGTCGGCCGCGGTCACCACCTGGGCGCCGATCTCGAAGATCCGATCGATCGTCTCGTTGACCGAGCGCTCGTTGCCTGGGACCGGCGTCGCCGAGAAGATCACCGTGTCGCCGGAGTGCAGCTCGACGTCGGCGTGGTCGGCATGTGCCATGCGCCGCAGCGCGGACAGCGGCTCCCCCTGGCTCCCAGTCGAGATCGCGACCACCTCGTGGTCCGGGAAGGACTCGATCTCGCGCGCCGGGATCAGCAGGCCATCGGGAGCCTGGGCGATGCCGAGGTTGGAGGCGATGTTGAAGTTCTTGCGCATCGAGCGACCGACCAGCGCCACGCGTCGATCGAGTTCAGCAGCAGCGTCGATCACCTGCTGGACCCGATGCACGTTGGAGGCGAACGAGGTGATGATGATCCGGCCGCGACAGCGAGAGAACAGATCGAGCAGGGCGGGGCCGACGCTCGACTCTGATGGCGCCACCCCGGGCCGGTCGGCGTTGGTCGAGTCGCCGAAGAGGCAGAGCACGCCTTCCCGCCCCAGCTCGGCGAGCCGCGAAACGTCGGCCGGCCTCCCGTCCACCGGGGTCTGGTCGAACTTGTAGTCGCCGGTGATCAGCACCGCACCGAGCTCCGTGCGCAGGACAACCGCGCGCGAGTCTGGAATCGAGTGCGCCATGTGGATCAACTCGAGCTCGAACGGGCCGAGGCGCACCCTCTCCCCGGCCTCCAGCACCTCGAGGGGCGCCTCGCGGAGCCGGTGCTCCTCGAGCTTCGAGCGCACCAGGCCGATGGTCAGCGCACCGCCGTAGATCACCGGCGGCATTCCGATCTCTCGCAGGACAAAGGGCAGCGCCCCGACGTGATCCTCATGACCATGGGTGAGGACGATCGCCTCGATCGCCTCGGCGCGATCGCGAAGATAGGAGAAGTCGGGAAGCACCAGGTCGATTCCCAGCATCTCGGTGGTTGGGAACATGAGCCCGGTGTCGACCACGACGATCCGCCCGTCGAGTTCGACGACGGTCATGTTCTTGCCGATCTCGCCGAGCCCTCCGAGCGGCAGGACGCGAAGCGGAGCCGTCACGCGGCGGTGCCCTCGCCCCGTGCCAGATGCCGCTTCGCCACTAGGTCGTGCCGCCGGCGACGAGGAGGCCGTGCCGCTCCAGCGCCGTCCTGACCGTGGCCCGCTCCTGGTCGCTGGCGGTGACCATCGGCAGCCGCAGGTGACCCTCGATGATGCCCAGCATCTCGAGCGCCGCCTTGACCGGGATTGGATTGCTGGTCACCGCGGTCGCCTCGTAGATCGGCTGAAGCTCGGCGTCGAGCTCGTGAGCTCGGGCCTCATCACCCGCGATCACCGCCTCGTAGATCGCCCGCATCCCCGCCCCGACCAGGTGCGAGGAGACCAGGATTCCACCGGTCCCCCCCAGCTCCAGGCAACGGAGGAAGACCGCGTCGTTGCCGGCCAGCACGTCGAGCCCTTCGATCGGCCCGAGGTCGGCGTCGTTGGCCTGCTTGACCGCGGCCACGTTGGAGATCTCGGCCGCCAGCTCGGCGAGGAAGGCGGGGGGCAGGTTGATGACGCAGCGCGAGGGGATGTTGTAGAGGATCACCGGGGTGTCGCCGGCGGCCTCCGCGACCGCCGCGAAGTGAGCGCGCAGGCCGGCCCGGTTGGGCTTGTTGTAGTAGGGGGTGACGACCAGCGCGGCGTCGGCGCCCCGGCGGCACGCCGCCTGGGTCAGCTCGACCGAGTGGCGAGTGTCGTTGGAGCCCGTGCCGCAGACGATCGTCGCCCGGTCGCCGACCTCCTCCTTCACCGCCTCCAACAGGCTCAGCTTCTCCGCGTCCGAGAGGGTCGGCGACTCACCCGTGGTGCCGGCGACAACGAGCCCGTGCGAGCCGTTCTCCATCAGGTGCCGGGCCAGCCTGCGCGCCGCATCGAGGTCGAGCGCGCCATCCTCCGTGAACGGCGTCGCCATCGCGGTGATCACGCCGGAGATCGTCGCCATCGTCCCTAGTATCGCTCAACCGGCGGCGGGGAGGCCGGCGCACACGGGCGGTACGTGGTCGGCCCACGGACGCGCCTGCTCGAGCTGGGCGGCGACGCGGATCAGCACGTCCTCGCGTCCGTAGGGGGCGACAAGCTGGACGCCGATCGGCAGGCCGTCGTCGCTCCAATGGAGGGGCAGCGAGATCCCCGGCTGCCCGGTGGCGTTGAGGATCGCGGTGAAGGCCGCTGTTTGCACACCCCGGTGGATCGCTCGGATCGGCTCCGGGCCCGAATCGTCGAAGGCACCGAGCAGAGTCGGCGGCTCCCCCATCGTCGGGGTCACCAAGAGATCGAAGCCGGACTCGAACCAGCCGGCGATCATCCGGGCCGCCCGCTGGTGCTCCGCGACGGCGCCCAGGTATCGGACGGCGCTGCGCCGCCTCCCCTCCTCCGCCAGCGCCCAGGTGAGCGGCTCGACGTCCTCACTCTTCACCTGGCGACCGACCACTGTGCCCAACTGGTCCAGGGCGCTCGCCTGACCGGCCATCCACCGGGTCAGGAAGGTGTCGAGGACGTCCATCCCCTCCAGCCCGCCTGGCCCGCCCTCCTCGACCGCGTGGCCGAGCGACTCGAGCAGCCGGCCGGCGTCGCGCGCCGCCTCGACCACCACCCCCTCCGGGGTCACGTCCAGTAGCGGTTCGGTCGTCAGCCCGATGCGGAGCGGTCCGGGCTCGGCGCCAACCTCGTCCAGGTACAGCCGCTGCGGCGGGGGCGCCACGTATGGATCGCCCGGGCCCGGGCCGTGAACGGCGTCGAGGACCGCGGCGGTGTCGCGCACCGACCTCGAGACCACCAGCTCCTCGCTCAGCCCGGACATGTAGTCGCCGACCAGTGGGCCGGCCGAGGTTCGCTGCCGGGTCGGCTTCAGGCCGACCAGGCCGCAGGCGCTCGCCGGGATGCGGATCGAGCCGCCGCCGTCATTGGCGTGGGCCACCGGCACCATGCCCGAGGCGACCGCGGCGGCGGATCCGCCGCTCGAGCCGCCAGGCGAGCGAGAGCGATCCCAAGGGTTGTGGGTGGCGCCGTACGCATCGGGCTCCGTGGTCGGCACGATGCCGAGCTCGGGGGTGTTGGTCTTGCCCACGGTGACGAAGCCCGCATCGCGGAAGCGCTGCGCCAGGTAGGTGTCGAGAGGCGATCGGAACTCCGCCTCCTTGAGGAACCGCATCCCCATGTGCAGCGGATCACCGGCGAACGCAGCGCCGAGGTCCTTGAGCAGGAACGGCACACCCTTGAAAGGACCGTCGGGGAGCTCGCCGGAGGCGGCCTCGCGGGCCTTCTCGAACAGCGGGTGAATGACCGCGTTCAGCTCCCCGTTCAGGGCCTCGATCCGCTCGATCGCCGCCTCGACGAGCTCCACCGGGCTGGCCTCGCCGTTGCGCACCAGCTCCGCCTGGGCGGTGGCGTCGAGGCGTGCGAGCTCGTCGCTCATCGTTCGCGGGACTGTATGCGAGTCAGATCCATGGCATTGCGGGTCATCGGGTCGCGCAGGCGCGCCGGGAGCAGTCGCGCGAGACGCAGCTTCGCGTGCTCCCGGGCGGGGAAGTGGAGGCTCTCGCGCCGCCGAAGGGTCGCCATGTAGATCCGCTCGGCGGCGTCGCGGGGGCGGATGGAATAGCCGTGCTTGAAAGCGTTGGCGCGGAACATCGGCGTGTCCACGAAGCCGGGGAAGGCCGCCGTGAAGGTGATTCCCTGGGGCTCGAGCTCAGCCCGCGCCGACTCCGCGATCGCCGCCAGGGCCGCCTTGCTGCCGCTGTAAGGGGCCTCGTACGGCATCCCGACCAGCCCTGCAAGACTCACGATCGCGGTCACGTGACCGCCGCCCCGCTTCGCCATCGCCGGGGCGAGATGCGAGAGCAGCACCAGGTTGGAGAGCGAGTTGACGGTGAAGTCGTCGCGCGCCTGGCGCCAGTCGAAGGCGAGCAGCGACTGGGCCCGGTCGAGGCCGGCGCCGGCGATCATCAGGTCGATGTCCGGATGCTCGGCGACCAGCTCCGCGGTGGCCGCATCCACGGCCTCCAGGTCGGCGAAGTCGAGCTGGAGCGTGGCCACCTCCACCCCACCCCCCAGCTCGGTCGCCAGCCTCGACAAGCCATCCGCGTCGCGGTCGAGGAGCACGAGCGAGGTTGCGTCCTCGGCCAGCAGCCGGCAGAGCTCCGTCCCGAGCCCGCCCGCGGCGCCGGTGAGGAGTGCCTTCGCAAAGCGCCGTTCGGCTCGCCGCCGCGCCGGGGTGTGCCCGGCGAGGGGAGCGAGCCTGGGGGTCGCCCGGGGGCGGAACCCCATCCGCCCCTCGTACCAGGGCTCGACGTGGAGCAGCTCGACGCTGAAGCCCTGGTCGTCGTTGACGTAGACGACCGACCAGGCCCCGAGCCGCAGCGGAGGGCCGTTGGCGCTCAACCCCGCCTCGAGGCAACGCCTATGGGCCGCCTCGAATTCGGCGCGCCGGCGAAAGCCGAAGGCGATGTTGAGCAGGCCCTGGTCCGAGATCCGGTAGCCCGGCGGCCACGGCCTTCCCGCCGGCTCGGTGTAGTGGACCAGCTCGACGAGCATGTCTTCCGCCCAAAGGAGGAGCGACTCGCGTCTTGCCCCCTCCAGGCCCCAGAGCGCCTCATGCTCGGGACCGTGCAGGTCGAGACTGTCGGCCACCTCAAGCCCCAGCGTCCCGGCGAAGAATCGCCGCGAGCGCTCCAGGTCCGGCACCGAGAGCGTCACCGAGCGCGCCACGGCGCCCAGCCGGGCCCGGGGGCGCTCGCGGGGCTCGGGAGCGCGCGGGTCGTCCTCCATCAACTCGATCAGCACTCCCTCGGGATCGCGCACGCAGGCGCGCCGAGCCCCAGGCTCGCCGACCGGATCGCTCAGCGGCGCCGTGCCGGTCGCGGCGGCGCGCTCCAGCGTCCGCTCGAGATCGGCGACGCAAAAGGAAACCATTGTGTAGCCGAAGTCGCACGGTCGCCAGTCCCGCGGCAGCGAGCGCACCAGGGGGCTCCGGAACTCGAACAGCTCGATCTGGAACAGGTCCTGGCGGTCGACCAACCACCAGCAGGTCGAGGCCGAGCGCGGCACGCCCTGCACCATCGAGGCGAGCGGGCCGGCGAACAGGTTGGTCCCGCCAGCGGGCTCCAGGCCGAGCACCTCTCGGTACCAGCGCTGGGCCCTGCGCAGGTCAGTGACGCTGACCGCGATCTGGGAGAGGCGCACCAGGCGACTCTACCCACGCCGGTCGCCGATCAGCGCCCTTTCAGCCCGCCGCCGCGATCCCTCATAGGAGGCTCTCCAGCCCCACCGTGAGCGGGTCGGGTAGGTCAGCGACCTTGCGGACGGCGAGCAGGACGCCGGGCATGAACGAGCGGCGGTCGGTCGAGTCGTGGCGGATCGTGAGCGTCTGGCCCTCGCCGCCGAAGATCACCTCTTGATGGGCGACGAGGCCCGGAAGCCGCACCGAGTGGATCGGGTCGTGGACGTTGCCACCGGCGTCTCGGACGAGGTCCGCGGTGCGCTTCGCGGTCCCGGAGGGAGCGTCGAGCTTGCCCTCGTGGTGGAGCTCGACGATCTCGCACTCGGGCAGGTGGGAAGCGGCCTGGCGCGCCATCTGCATCATCAGTACGGCTCCGATCGCGAAGTTGGGGGCGACGAACACCCGGGCGCGCTTCCCGTCGCGCGCCGCCGCCTCGGTGTCGCCGCGCACGGAGTCGAGCTCGAACCCGGTGGTGCCGACCACGACATGAACATCGGCGGCGAGGCATTCGCGGACGTTCCCGATGGCCGCCTCCGGCGTCGTGAAGTCGACCACCACGTCCGCCCCCCCAAGAACCTCTGAGAGCGGCACCTCAAGAGAGGGGTCCGCACGCCCGACAAGCTCTAGGTCGTCGGCCGCCTCCACCGCCTCGCAAACGGCGGAGCCCATGCGCCCCGCGGCCCCGGAGACCGCCACTCGAATCAAGGCACCACGCGAGTTGCCCGGGTCCACGCGAAAAGCGCCCTAACCCGCCGCCCCCGGAGTAATCCGAGCAAAAGCTCGGATCACCGGTCGCCTTCGGCTCCCTGCGAGGAGGCGGCGGTTGATGCAAGCGCCTCGCTGACCGCGGCGGTCGCCTCGCGGAAATGTCCCTCGTCGGGGCCGATGCACGCAGTGGAGAGCCGCTCGGGGTCATACAGCCCGGTGGCCAGCTCGGCGACGTCCTCGGCGCTGACCTGCTCGATCCGCTCGAGCATCTCGTCGAGCGAGAACAGGGGGACGCCGAACAGGATCGCGCGAGCGAGCCGCGACATCCGCGCCCCGGTCGCCTCCAGCCCGAGCACCATTCGTCCCTTAACGTGCTCCTTGGCACGCTCCAGCTCCTCGGCGCTGACGCCGTGATCGCGAAGCGTCCCGAGCTCGCGGCCGATGATCTCGCAGGCCTCGCGCACGTTCTCCTCGCGGGTGCCGACGTACATCGCGACCATGCCGCCATCCACGTACTGCTCGCTGTAGGAGCCGACCGAGTAGGCGAGCCCGCGCTTCTCGCGCACCTCGCGGAACAGTCGCGAGGAGGTCGAGCCGCCGAAGATCGCATCCAGGATTCCCAGCGTGAAGCGCCGCTCATCGGAGCGCGAGATCCCCGGCCCCCCGAAGCAGATGTGGTACTGCTCGGTCTCCTTGACCTGGAACGCGAACCGGGGCGCGGCGTCATACCTCGCCTCGCCGGGGACGCCGTTGCGCTCCCCGGCCGACGGGCCCAGCTGCCGCTGGGCCAGCTCGACTATCTGCTCGTGCTCGAGGTGTCCCGCCGCAGCGATCACCAGGTTCGGCCCCGTGTAATGGGCGTCGTGGTAGGACATGATCTCGGCGACAGGGATCGAGCCGATCACCTGCGCGTCGCCGAGCACGCGGCGCCCCAGCGGGTGGTCGCCGTGGACGGCGGCCGCCAGCACGTCGTGGACGCGGTCCTGGGGCTCGTCCTCGTACATGGCGATCTCCTCCAGCACGACCTCGCGCTCCGAATCGACCTCGTCCTCGGGCAGGGACGGGCGGAGCAGCATCTCGGCGAGCAGATCGAAGGCCTCTTCCGTGTGCTCGTCCAGCAGCCGCGCATGCAGCTGGGTGGATTCCTTGCTGGTCGCGGCGTTGGCCGCCGCTCCCATGCCGTCGAACAGCTCCGAGATCTCGATCGCCGAGTGGCGCTCGGTGCCCTTGAACAGCAGGTGCTCGAGGAAGTGGGAGACGCCCGCCTGCGCGGGAGCCTCGTCGCGGGAGCCGGTCCGCACCCACAGCCCGAGCGCGACCGAGCGCACCGAGGGCACCACCTCGGTGATCACGCGCAAACCGTCCGGGAACTCCGTGTAGGAGACGGCCTCAGGGAGATTGGTCGGTGCTAGGGACGAAGTCCCGGTAGGCGCGGTTGGGCCTGCCGTCCCGCCTGCGCCCGAACCCGTCGAGGGAGCCGAAGGCGACCGGTCATCCGGCGAAGCCGGATGCGGAGGCGAAGCCGAGGATCTCGGCGGAGTTATCAATGTCGCCCGCGCCCGCCGCCTCGCCCGCGCCCGCCGTCGAGGCGCTCGCGGTCGCGCCGGCCGCCGCCATTGCCTCCCCCGCGCGGTCCCGAGTCGCCCGTCCCGACCGTGCTCAGCTCACCGGGGGCTTTGCCCTCGACCGCAGGGTCGCTGGAGAGCCGCAGGCCGATGCGTCCGCGCTCGCGATCCACTTCGACCACGGTGACGTCGAGCTCGTCGCCCTGCTTGAGCACGTCCTCGACCGCGCTGACGCGCTCGCCCGGCTTCACGTTGGAGATGTGAAGCAGGCCATCGGTGCCCTTGGTCAGCTCGACGAACGCCCCGAAGGCGGTCGTCTTGACCACCTTGCCGGTGAACCGGTCGCCGACCTCGGCCTCCTTGGTCATCGCCTCGATGCGCGCGATGCACGCATCGACCAGGGCGCCGCTGGGCGCGTAGACCTGCACGGTGCCGTCGTCCTCGACGTTGATGTCGGCCTCGAACTCCTCCGACAGGGCCCGGATCGTCTCGCCGCCCTTGCCGATCAGGGCGCCAATCTTCTCTGGGTCGATCTTGATCTGCTCGATCCGCGGCGCGTAGGCGGACAGCTCCTCGCGCGGCCCCGGGATCGTCCCCTGCATCGCCTCGAGGATGAACAGCCGTCCCCGGCGAGCCTGCTCGAGGGCATCGCGGAGGATGTCGAAGGTGACCCCGGAGATCTTGATGTCCATCTGGAGGGCGGTGATCCCCTCGGAGGTGCCGGCGACCTTGAAGTCCATGTCGCCGAGGTGGTCCTCGACGCCGGCGATGTCGGTGAGCACGACGTGGTCATCGCCCTCCTTGATCAGGCCCATCGCGACCCCGGCCACGGGGCTCAAAACCGGCACGCCCGCGGCCATCAGCGCCATCGACGAGGCGCAGACCGAGCCCATCGACGACGACCCGTTCGACTCCAGGGTTTCCGAGACGACCCGAATCACGTAGGGGAAGTCGTCCGGGGTCGGGATCGTAGGCACCAGCGCTCGCTCGGCGAGCGCGCCGTGGCCGATGTCGCGGCGCTTCGGGCCGCGCATGAAGCCGGCCTCCCCGACCGAGAACGGCGGGAAGTTGTAGTGGTGCCAGAAGGTCTTCGACTCGACCAGGCTGAGGTTGTCGACCCGCATGTCCATGCGGCTCGTGCCCAGCGCCACGTTGGAGAGGATCTGTGTCTCCCCGCGGGTGAACAGCGCCGAGCCGTGCACACGGGGGGAGATGTCCACCTCGCATTCGATCGGCCGGATCTCGTCCTCGGCGCGCCCGTCGGGCCGCTTCCTGTCGACCGCGATCCGGCGGCGGATCATCTCCTTCTCGAGCGCGTCGAACGCGCGGGAGACCTCGACGCGCTGTTCGGGGTCCGGGTCCTCGCCGTCGGAGGCGCTCGCGTATTGCTCGAGCACCTCTTCCTCGACCGCCTTGGCGGCCTCCTGACGGGCGAGCTTCTCGGGCACCTGGGTCGCCTCGTCGAGCTTCGCCCCGTGCGAGGAGCGGATCCGCTCGACCAGCTCCGGGTCGATCTTCGGCTCCTCCACCTCGAGCTTCTCCTTGCCCGCCTTGCCCCGCAGCTCCTCGATCGACGCGCAGATCTTCTTGATCTCCTCGTGTGCGATGTCGAGGGCGTCGAGGACCTCAGCCTCGGTGACGCCGCTCGCCCCGCACTCCACCATCAGGATCGCCTCGCTGGATCCTGAGACGACGAGGTCCATCTCCAGCTCATCCGCGGTCTCCTCCGCGGGGTTGAGGACGAAATCGCCCTCAAGCTTGCCGATCCGCACCGAGCCGACGTGGGTCGGCACCGGGATCTGCGAGACGGCGACCGCCGCCGAGGCGCCGTTCATGGCCAGGATGTCGTAGCTGTGTTCGTACTCGACCGACATCGGCTGGCAGACGATCTGGGTCTCGTAGTGCCAGCCCTTCGGGAACAGCGGGCGCAGTGGCCGGTCGATCATCCGGGCCGTCAGGGTCGCCCGCTCGCCGGCCCTACCCTCACGCCGGAAGAAGGAGCCGGGGATCTTCCCGGCCGCGTAGTGTCGCTCCTCGACGTCGACCGTCAGGGGCAGGAAGTCGACGTCGCGGAGGTTCCCGGCCGTCGCCGTGCAGAGGACCATCGTGTCCCCGGAGCGCACCACGACAGCTCCGCCCGCCTGGCGGGCGAACTTGCCGGTCTCGAAGGAAATCTCCTCGCCGCCTACCTCCACCGAGACGCGGCTCACGTCAAACACGCTCATATATGTCTTTTCCCTCCGGCCGCCCGGTTGGCGGCCAATCTTTGCTCAGAACTCTCGTTCTCTAACGGCGACGATGTTACAGATGCCGCTGGGAATGCCCAGACGCGCTCAGCTCAGCGTGCGCAGCGATTCCGCGATGTCCTCGCCGACCGCCTGCCCGGCGACGAACGCCGCCGGCGTCCCAGCGACCCCAGCTCGGATCCCGCTCTCGAAGTCGCGGCGGACGCGCTCGGCGACTGGCTCGGAGCGGCGCTCCCGGTTGAAGCGGTCCAGGTCGAGCCCGAGCCGGCGCACCCGGTCCCAGAGGTGAGGATCGTCCACCCTCCCCTGGTCGCTGAAGATCGAATCCACCATCTCCCAGAACGCCGCCTCGCCCTGTAGGCCCGCCGCCTCCGCGGCCGCGTGGAGCGCGGGCGCGCGAGGATGTTTGGAGGCAATCGGAAAGTGGCGCAGGACGAGGCGCAGCGGCAGCTCGCCGATCCGCGTCCAGGCGACGGAGCACCGGGGACAGGCCAGGTCGAGGTAGACGATGACCTCCGGCCCCTCGCCCCGCAGGTGATCCTCGCGCCCCGCGGCGGGGACCGCCGCGCTACGCAGGTCGGTCACGTCGCTCCCTGATCCGCCGATGGCCGAGTTGCGATCCATATGGGAGCGCAACTCGGCCATCGAAAGTCGCGGCCACGTGTCTAGCGCGTCGTAGACGCGAGGGCGTCGAAGATCAGGTTGGCCCCGGGGACCTCGAGCGGAGTGGGCGACTCGTGCACCCAGCTCACGACCCCATCCGGGCCGACCAGCACCAGCGAGCGGTTGCCGTGGCCGGCTTCGTCCAGATAGGCCCCGTAGCTGCTCATCACCGCCCCCTTTGGCTCGAAGTCCGAGAGCAGCGGGATCGTGATCCCGAGCTTGTCGCGGAACGCCCGGTGGGCCCATGAGGAGTCGACGCTGATCCCGACCAGGGTCGCGCCCTGCTCCTCGATCTGCGGCAGGACCTCCTGGTAGATCGAGAGCTGGTCGGTGCACACGGGGCTGAAGTCGAGCGGGTAGAACACCAGCACGACCTTGCGGCCCCGGTAGTCGGCGAGGCTGACCTGCTTGCCCTCGTGGTTCCGCAGTGAGAAGTCTGGCGCCCTGCTACCTGGGGCGATCAACGACGCAGGCCGAGGTCGGCCACGACCTTTCGGTAGCGCTCCAGGTCCGCGCCTTCCAGGTAGCGGAGCAGCCGCCGGCGCTTGCCGACCATCATCAGCAGGCCCCGGCGCGAGTGGTGATCCTTGCTATGCGCGCGCAGGTGCTCCGTCAGGTGGTTGATGCGCTCAGTGAGCAGGGCGACCTGTACCTCGGCCGAGCCGGTATCGCCTGCCTCGCGACCGAACTTGCCGATCAGCTCCTGCTTGCGGTCCTTGGTCAGCGGCATCAGGGAGGAGTGAAGCTAGCACAGAGCTCTCGAGCCGCCTCGACGTCGCGATGCATCTGAGCGATCAGCTCCTCCACGCCTGCAAACCGCCGTTCGCCGCGCAGCCGGCTGATGAACGCGATCCGCAGCGTCCGCCCGTACAGGTCCCCGTCGAAGTCGATCAGGTACGCCTCGACGAGCAATCCGCGACCGGTCTCGAAGGTCGGCCGGACGCCCACATTGACGGCCGCCGGGCGCCCGTCGGCGAACGCCGCGTAGACGCCGTGGCCGGGGCAGACGAGGTCGTCGGACGGCACGATGTTGGCGGTCGGAAAGCCGAGCTTCCGTCCCCGTTCATCCCCCTCGACGACGGTTCCCTCGAGCAGGAAAGGCGCGCCCAGGCACCGGGTCGCCGCCTCGACCTCGCCCGCGGCGACCAGCGACCGCACCCGGGTCGAGGAGACGATCTCGCCGTCGACCTCGACCAGCGGCACGACGCGGGTCTCGAACTCGTCGCGTGAGGCGAGCATCTGCGGGTCCCCCCTTGCCTTGGCGCCGAAGCGGAAGTTCTCCCCCACCGAGACGCTCTTTGCGCCCAACGCCTCGACCAGGATCCGGGAGCAGAAGTCCTCTGGGGCGATGGAGGAGAACTCGTCGTCGAACGAGATCACGATCAGCTCCTCGACCCGCAGGCCCTCGATCACGTCGCGCTTGATCTCGAACGGCATGATCAGCTTCGGCGCGGCATCGGGGTGAAGCACGCGCAGCGGGTGCGGCTCGAAGGTCAACACCGTGTCCGCCCCGTCGATCACCTGGCGGTGGCCGACGTGGACGCCGTCGAAGACGCCGATCGCCACCTGTCGCGATCGGGCCTCGGCGCCGGCAAGCTGCGTGACCTTGATCTTCATCGAAACGCGGCCGGGAAGCCTTTCACGGGAGCACCACTTGCGGCTACGCGAGCACCACTTCCGGCCGTAGAGCGGCCTCGCGACGCCGGGCGACGGCCAGCAGGCTTCCCTCGTGGGTGAGCCTGAGCGGACCGTCGGCCTCGTCGGCAGCCGGCACCGAGCCCCCGTGGGCGACGCGCTCCGCCTCGGCCGCATCGAGGATCCGCTCCGGCAGGAAGGCGAGTGCTGCCCCGAGTGCAAGCGGCTCGCCGTTCGCGGCCTCGACGCGGAAAGGACCGATGGCGATCCGCCTCAGCCGCTCGCAGTAGGCGTCGCCGAGCGTTTCGATCAGGGTGCGAACGTAGGTGCCGGTCGAGCACTCGATCTCGAACTCGGCACTGTCGTCCTCGCGCCGCAGGAGCTCGGCCCGGTAGACCTCGACCTCGCGCTCAGGCGTCTCCACGCTCTCGCCGCGGTGGGCGCGCCGGTAGAGGCGCTCGCCCTCCACCTTGACCGCCGAGGTCATCGGCACCCGCTGGCGGACCCGCCCGGTGGGCAGCTGGAGTCGCTCGGGCACCGTGCCCGTGTGGCTCAGCTCGCCGTCGGGATCGCCCGTGGTCGAGCGCCAGCCGAGCCTCGCCGTCGCTCGGTAGGTCTTCGGCAGCGGCAGAAGGTAGCGCTGGAGTCGCGTGGCTCGTCCCAGGAGCACCAGCAGCAGCCCGGTGGCGAAGGGGTCGAGGGTTCCGGCATGGCCCGCCTTTTGGCCGCGCTCGCGGCGGATGCGCTCGACCACGTCGTGGGAGGTGTCGCCCGCCGGCTTGTCGACCAGCATTATCCCGGGCGCCGGCCGGGATGCCGCGGCCGCCGGCGCCTCAGCGGTCACGTCGGCGGAAGCGTCAGAGCTGCGCCCTGGCCTCGTCACAGAGGAACTCGACCAGCTCGGGGTAGTCGAGGTCGGTCGAGAAGCCGGCCGCCCGCCGGTGGCCGCCGCCGCCGCGCTTGCGGGCGATCGCGGAGACATCCACCCTGCCCATCGTCGAGCGCAGGCTCACCTTGCGCGCCGAATGGCCACCGTCGGTCTTGTCGCGGATCATCGCCGCAACCTCGATGCCCTCGAGCGCGCGCACGTGGTCGATGATCCCCTCGGTGAGAACGTCGCTCGCGCCCGTGTCGGCGTAGTCGTCGGCCGAGATGTACGTGACGGCCAGATCGCAGTCCGGGAAGCGCTCGATCCGCTCGATCGCGCGCGCGACCAGGCGCAGCTTCTCGATCGGCACTCGCTCGTACAGGCGCCTGTAGGTGTCGTGGACGTCCACCCCCGCCTCGATCAGCTCCGCCGCCATCCGGTGCGTGGCCACCCCCGTGTTCTCGTACATGAACCGGCCCGTGTCCGTGACCAGCGCCACATAGAGAGCCCCGGCGATCTCGGGAGTGAGCTCCGCGCCTAGCAGCTTCGCGAGCCCGAACAGGATCTCCGCCGTGCAGGAGGCCTCCGTATCGACCAGGTTCAGCGTCCCGAAACGGGTGTTGTCGTGATGGTGGTCGATGTTCAGGATCTTGGCCTCGTCGCGGTGCAGAAAGCCGACGGGCATGCGGTCGATGTTCCCGCAGTCGAGGAAGACCAGGACACGGTCGACGACGTCGACCGGCGGCTCGTGGAAGACCTCCTCCAGGGGCATGAAGCGGTACTCGACGGGGAGTGGGAACTCCTTCGCAGCCAGAAACATCACCGAGTCCTTGCCGAGCTGGGTGAGGATGTGGTGCAAGGCGAGCAGCGAGCCGAGCGCGTCTCCGTCCGGGCCCTCGTGGGTCGTGAGCAGGAAGCGGTCCCCGGCTCGAAGCTCCTGGGCGACCTCCTCGAGCGACGCGTCCTTGCGCTCCGCCGTCGCGGCGACCGCCTCGCTCATTGGTCGAGCAGCCTGGAGATGCGGACGCCGCGCTCCGGGGTCTCGTCGTAGTGGAAGCTCAGGGTGGGAGTGCGCTTGATTCGCATCTCGCGGGCGATCCTAGCCTGGAGCACCCCGTGCGAAGATGAAAGCCCGGCGAGCGTCGCCTCACGCTCGGCCTCGCCGCCGAGCACGCTGACGTGAACGCGCGCTGAGCGCAGGTCCGGGCTGGTCTCCACCGAGGTCACCGTGACGAATCCGATCCGTGGGTCCTCGAGCTCCGTCGCGATCGCAGACCCGATCACCTCGCGCATCACCTCGTTCACCCTCCTCATGCGCTCGGTGGGCATGGTCGGGCGACTATAGCTGAGGGCACCCGGCCATCTGGGCGGTCTCAGCCACGGATGTCGGCGAGGCTCAGGAGGTCGCGCTCGAACGCGCACCCCTCCGGACAACGTGCCTCGACGAACCGCTCCAGGTCATCGGCGCGCCGTCCCACGTCCCCCCCGCCGACCAGGGCGCAGACCAGGGTCGTCCGCTGCCAGGTGTCGTGCCCGTCAACCTCCGCCACCGAGGCTCCGAACCGCTGCCGCAGCTGCGCCTTCAGCGAGTGGAGGACCTTCCGCTTGCCCTTCAGGTCGTGCGAGTCGTTGAGGTGGAGCCGCACCTCGATCAGGCACACATACGCGCGCACTCGCCAAGGGTACGCCGCGTACGCCGCCGCGGTCGCTACTCGAGCTTCTGCTCTACCTGCTTGGTCCCGAACAGCTCCAGGAAGTCGCCGACCTTGACGTCCTGGTAACCCTCGAGCACGACCCCGCACTCGAGTCCCTCCTCGACCTCCTGCACGTTGTCCTTGAAGCGACGCAGCGAGCCGATCCTTCCCGTCCACACGACCGTGCCCTCGCGCACCAGGCGCACCTGTGCGGTGCGGGTGATCTTGCCGTCGGTGACCAGGCAGCCGGCGATCGTGCCGATTCGCGAGGCCCGGAACAGCTCCTTGATCTCGGCCTGGCCGAGCGCCTCCTCGACCTCTTCGGGCTCCAGCATGCCCTCCATCGCCGCGCGGAGGTCCTCGGTGACCTTGTAGATCACCGAGTAGGTGCGGATCTCGACCCCCTCGCGCTCGGCTGCCTTGCGCGCCTCGGCCAGCGGTCGGACGTTGAAGCCGATGATGATCCCGTCGGAGGCCGCCGCGAGCATCACGTCGGACTCGGTGATCCCGCCCGGCGCGGCGTGGATCACGTCGACCAAGATCTGCTCCTGCGGGACCTTGGCGATCTCGTCCTGGAGCGCCTCGAGCGAGCCCGAGACATCCGCCTTGAGGACGATGTTGAGCTCCTGGAGCTCGCCCTCGGTGCCCTTCGAGAAGACCTCTTGGAGGCTGATCTTGCGGGCCTGCTGACGGGCGAGCGACTCGGCCTTGAGGCGGTGGCTGCGCTCCTGCGCGAGCTGTCGCGCCCGCCGCTCGTTCTCCACCGCCTCGACCCGTTCGCCTGCCTCGCCGACGCCGTCGAGCCCCAGCACCTCGACCGGATCGCCCGGGTGCGCCTCCTGGAGGCGGGCCCCGGTGAAGTCGAGCATCGCTTTCACCTTGCCCCAGTTCGCGCCGGCGACCAGGGCATCGCCGACGTGAAGGGTGCCCCTCTGGATCAGCACCGTGGCGGTCGGGCCTCGGCCGGGGTCGAGGTGGGACTCGATCACGACACCCGAGGCTCTGGCCGTGGGGTTGGCCTTCAGCTCCTCGAGCTCGGCGGCCAGGACGATCATCTCGAGCAGGTTGTCGAGCCCCTCCTTGGTCTTCGCGGACACGTCGCAGAAGATCGTCTCGCCGCCCCAGGCCTCGGGCGTGAGTCCCAGGGAGGCGAGCTCGTTGCGGACGCGGTCGGGCTGGGCGTCGGGCTTGTCGATCTTGTTGACCGCGATCAGCATCGGCACACCGGCCGCCCGCGCGTGGTCGATCGCCTCCACCGTCTGGGGCATCACGCCGTCGTCGGCCGCGACCACGATCACCGCGAGATCGGTGACCTTGGCGCCGCGGGCGCGCATCGCGGTGAACGCCTCGTGTCCGGGAGTGTCGAGGAAGGTGACGAGCTTGCCGTTCTGGCGCACCTGGTAGGCGCCGATGTGCTGGGTTATGCCGCCCGCCTCACCGGCGACCACCTCGGTCTCGCGGATCGCGTCCAGGAGCGAGGTCTTGCCGTGATCGACGTGACCCATGATCGTCACCACGGGTGGCCGCTCCGCGAGGTCCTCCTCGACGTCCTCGTGGACGGGCTCCTCCGGCTCCTCCTCCGCGGCGCTGACGAGCTCAACCTTCTGGTCGAGCGCCGCGGCCAGGGCCATCACGGCCTCGTCGGAGAGGGTCTGGGTGAGTGTCGCCATCTCGCCCAGCTCCATCAGCTTCTTGATCACCTCGGCGCTGCCGAGGCTGAGGCTCTCCGCCACCTCACGCACGGTCACGCCCGAAGCGATCTTGGTCGCGTCCGGCTCGGGCGCCTCGCTCAGCGGCCTGACGGGCGGCTCCTCGAGCAGCGGCCGGCGACGGCGCCCGCCGCGGCGCCGGGGAGGTCGATGCGGCGGCGCCTGCGGCATGTGCTCGCGGCGGGCCGCCTGGGAGTCGATTACGACCCGGCGGCGCTTGCGCCCGCCCGAGGCGGGCTTTCCGTCAGCGTCCTTTGGTGCCGACTGGGCGGCCTTCGCTTTCGGCTTCGCGCCGTCCTTGGACGCCTTGGGCGGCTTGCTCTCAGCCGTGGCGCCGGCGGCGGCCAGCGCCTTCAGGGCATCGTCCTCCTCGACGCTCGAAGCGGCCACCTTCCCCTGGATGCCGGCCGCGTTCAGCGCCGCGAGCACTTCCTTGCTGGTCACGCCCTCCTGCTTGGCGATCTCGTGGACGCGCTTCTTCAAGATTCCTCGGAATCGTGTCCCTCGGAACCCTCGCCTCCCGCTTCGGATTCCTCGGGGGACTTGACCCCAACCGGCGCCGTTTCCTCAGCGGGCCCCGCATCGGGGCCTTCCGCAGCGGCGTCTTCCGCCAGCGCCTGCTCGGCTTCTTCCTCCTCCGCTTGCTCTTCCCCGGCCTGCTCGCCTTCGCCTTCCTCCTCGCCCTCCTCGGGCTCGGGCTCGGCCTGCTCGAACTCCGCCGTGGCACGCTCGACGAGGGGGCGGATCTCGCTCTCATCGGCGTTGGAATCGGCCAGCTTCTGAATCTCCTCGTCGCTGAGCGGGACGAGCACGGTCACCCGGTTGGTCTCGAAGCGCGCCAGCGCCTGGTGCTGCGGGAGGCCGCAGTAACGTGAGCCCGCAAGCGCCGCGTTCGGGCACCGCCGCCCGGCGGAGAGCACCGCGGCGCAGCGGCCATCCGCCTCCTCGCCCTCCTCGTAGGTGAGCTCGTCCTCCACCTGGCTGAACTCGGTCTCGGACTTGATGTCGACCTTCCAGCCGGTGAGCTTCGCGGCAAGTCTCGCGTTCTGGCCCTCGCGCCCGATCGCCAGCGAGAGCTGGTCGTCCGGCACGATCACCGTCGCCTCCCGCTTCTCGTCGTCGACCAACACCTCGCGCACGCGCGCCGGGGACAGCGCCTTGGCCACGAACCGGGCCGGCTCCTCGTTGTAGGGGATGATGTCGATCTTCTCGCCGCGCAGCTCGGAGACCACCATCCGCACCCGCGAGCCTCTCGGCCCCACGCAGGCCCCCACGGGATCGACCCCGTCAGAGTGCGAGATGACGGCGATCTTCGAGCGGTAACCGGGCTCGCGGGCGACGCCAACGATCTCCACGAGGCTGTCGGCAATCTCCGGCACCTCGAGCTCGAACAGCTGCTTGATCAGCTCGGAATTGCGCCGCGAAACCACGATTCCCGGCCCCTTGCCCTCCGCGTTGACCTCTGTGATCACCGCCTTCACCCGCATGCCGTGGTCGTAGCGCTCGCTCCAGACCTGCTCGGAGCGCGGCAGGAGCGCCTCGACGCGCTCGTGCAGCTGGACCAGCGTGTAGCGGTTGTCGGACTGCTGAATGATCCCCGTGACCAACTCGCCCACCCGGTCCTGGTACTCCTCGAACATCATGTGTCGCTCCGCCTCGCGGATCCGCTGGAGGATCACCTGCTTGGCGGTCTGGGCGGCGATCCGGCCGAAGTTCTCCGGGGTGACGTCGCGGGTCGTGATCTGGTCCTCGTAGGGGGCCAGCAGCTCCGGGTCGAGCTCTGGCTCCTCGGGCTCGCGCAGCTCCCCGGTCTCCGGGTCGATGGTCTGCTCCTGCTCCTCGATCGCCTGCGCCATCAGTTTCTCCTCCAGCTCCGGCGGCAGGATCAGCTCGAAGACGCGGAAATCGGCGGTGTCGCGGTCGAGGTCGACGCGGGCGTACTTGGCGGCGCCCGGCGTCTTCTTGTACGCGGACAAGAGCGCGTCCTCGAGCGCCTCCATCAGCGTCTCGGCATCGATCCCCTTCTCCTGCTCGAGGCCCCTGATCGCCTCGACGATCTCGCGGCTCATTGGGCTCCCTCCACCGAGGTCGAGCGATCGGGCACGAGGTTCGAGCGGCGGATGCGCGACAGCGGGATCTCGACCTCGCCGGCCGGGGCGTCGAGACGGACTCGGCGCTCATCGGCCGCCGTCAGTGTGCCCGTGAAGCTGCGCTGGCCCTCGATCGCCTCGCGGGTGCGAACCCTGACGCGCCATCCCATGAAGCGGCGGAAGTGCTCGGGCTTGGTCAGCGGCCGATCCGCCCCGGGCGAGGAGACCTCGAGGGACCATGCCTGGAGCAGGTCGCGCAGCTGGTTCGTGACCCGCTCGCAGAGCGCCAGGTCCACCCCATTCGGGTGATCGATATAGAGGCGCAGCGTCTCGGCGGCTGGGCGTTCCAGCGCGATCAACTCGACCGCGGGATCGAACTCCCGAAGCCTCGACTCGATCTGCTCTTGAAGCTCTTCCAAGTTCGTCCTTCTGGTTCGGTTCGTGCCTGCTACAACCCGTTCCGTGCCGAAAAAAAGGCGGGCCCATGCCCACCTCCAACAGGGTTCGGGTGAAAAAGAGGTGATCTGAGTATAGCCTCGGCCTCGCGGGCCGGGCAAGCGTGGCGCGAGCGGCGGGCGACCCGTTGCGGGCGCCTGGTTCAGACCTCCAGGAGCATGGTCACGGGGCCGTCGTTGACCAGTTCCACCGCCATCCGGGCTCCGAAGATGCCGCGCCTTGCGCCCAGGCGCTCACAGAAACGCTCGTACAGCGACTCCGCCACCTCGGGCAGAGCGGCGCCGGTGAAGCTGGGCCGGTTGCCCTTGCGGGTGTCGGCGTAGAGGGTGAACTGGCTGACGCAGAGAACCTCGCGGTCGGCAAGGGGCTCGTTCATGCGGCCGTCCGCGTCGTCGAAGATCCGCAGCGCCCTCACCTTGTCGGCGAGCCTGCCCGCCTCGGCCTCTGTGTCCTCGGGCGCGACGCCCAGCAGGATCAGCAGGCCCGGTCCGATCGCCGAGACCTGGCGCCCGTCCACCGACACCGACGCCCGGCTGACGCGTTGGACCAGCGCCCTCATCGAATGGGGCCGCTACCGGCTCCGCGCCAAACGCTGCCTGTAGATGCGGTAGTCCTCGCGCTCGGGGCGCAGGTTGGCCGCGATCGCCAGGTGGCGTCGCGCTCGGTCGCGCTGGCCGGTCAGGGTCAGCGCCCTGCCGAGGCAGAAGTGGGCGAAGTCGTTGACCGGGTATCGCTCCACCACGGCCTCGAACTCGCGCGCCGCCTCCGGGTAGCGCCGGCTGTGGAAGTAGGCGCGGCCGAGCGCCTCGCGAATCGAGCTCTTCTCGGGGTCCATCTGGGCGGCCTTCGAGAGCGGCACCGTGGCCTGCGCGAAGTCGCCGGACTCGAGCAGGGACATCCCCTTCTGATACAGGCCGTAGAGAGAGTCGCCCGCCGCTTCGGTCACCGGTCCAAGTGTAGGGAGGCCTATTGGCCCCACTAGGTGCGTGACTCGGCGGCGCTCCGGATCGCCGCCACCCGGTCGAGGATCGCGGCGGCGACCTCTTCCTTGGGCGCCAGCGGAACCCGTCGCTCACCGTCGCGCTCCACGATCACGACCTCGTTGAGCGCCGAGTCGAAGCCGATCTCGGCCCGCGAGACGTCGTTGAAGACGATCGCGTGCAACCCCTTGCGATCGAGCTTCGCGCGAGCCCGCTCGATCGCCTCGGTGCCGTGCTCGGCGGCGAAGCCGACAAGCGTCTGATCGTCGCTCCGCAGCGACGCCAGATCGGCGAGGACGTCCTCGGTCTGCTCGAGGCGAAGCGCGAGGCCGCCGCTCCCCTCGCGGGAGATCTTCCCCGCCTCCGCCCGGGCCGGCCGGAAGTCGGCGACCGCGGCGGCCATCAACAACACGTGGCAGCTGGGGAACTCGTCCCGTACGGCGGCCGCCAGCTCGCCCGCCGTCTCGACGTCGATCCGGCGTACGCCGGCCGGCTCGGAAATCGAGACGTTGGCCGCTACCAGGGTCACCTCCGCGCCGCGCCGCGCCGCCTGCGCGGCCAGCGCCAGTCCCATCCGCCCGCTCGAGCGGTTGCCGATGAAGCGGACCGAGTCGATCGGCTCTCGGGTCCCGCCGGCGGTGACGAGCACGCGCAATCCGTCCCAGGATCCTCGCGCGGTGGGCAGGAGCGCCTCCACCTCGGCCAGCAGGCGGTCGGGCGATGGCAGCCTGCCGACGCCCCTCTCGCCTCGTGAGGCGAGCGCGCCCTCCTCGGGCTCGATCACCCGCACGCCACGCCCAGCCAGCGTCGCCAGGTTCGCCTGGGTGGCGGCGTCCGCGTACATGCGGTCGTTCATCGCCGGCGCGACGACGCGCGGCGCCGGGCAGGCCAGGAACGAGGTGGTCAGCATCGAGTCGGCGATCCCGGCGGCGAGCTTGGCGATCGTGTTCGCCGACGCGGGCGCGACCAGGTACAGGTCGGCATTGGCGGCCAGCTCCAGATGGCCGATCGGGTCGTGGTCGGGGAGCGGATCGCGCGGGAAGGAACCCCGGAGCGGATCCCGCGCGAACTCGTCGTCGAGCACCGGCGCGCCGACGATGCCCTCGAAGGAAGCAGGGCCCACGAACCGCTGCGCGGCCGGGGTCATAAGCACCCGAACGCCGTGCCCAGCCAGGGTCGCCAGCCGCGCCAGCTCCAACGCCTTGTAGGCGGCGATCCCGCCGCTCACACCGAGGAGGATGCGGGCCATCTCGGCGGCCTCACCCCCGCGCCGGTCTAGGCGCGGTAGCGGTAGTTGAGCTTCCCCGCCGCCAGCTCCTCGAGCGCGATCGTGAGGTAGTTGCCCGATGGCGTGTCGACCATCGGCGGCGTGTACTCCTCGTAGCTGCCCTCCCCGAGAGCGCGGTAGTAGCTGTTCAGCTGGCGGGCCCGCTTCGCCACCACCACCACGGCGGCGTAGTGAGAGTCGGTCCGCTCCAGCAGCTTGTCGACGCGCGGCTTGATCATCTCTTCGCCATTCTACTAGTGGGGTGTCTCATGACGTGGGTGCCTGAAACCGCGAGGCACAGGCGTCGTGAGGCCCCACTAGGGATCACGCCCCAACTCCTCGCGCACGATCCGTTCCAGCTCCCCGGCCGCACGTTCGATCTCATCGTTGACGACCACGTGCTCGAACTCCTGTTGCGCGGCGAGCTCGAGCTCCGCCGTCCGCAGCCGCTCGTCGATCGCCTCGCGGGAGTCCGTACCCCGGCCCTCGAGCCGCTGGCGGAGCGCGGCTGGATTCGGAGGGGCGATGAACACCTGAATGGATTCCGGCATCGCCGCTCGCACCTGGCGAGCGCCCTGCACCTCGATCTCCAGAACCACCGACCGGCCCTCGGCGAGCCGCCGCTCGACCTCCGAGCGCAGGGTTCCGTACCGGTTGCCGCTATAGCTGGCGTGCTCCAGGAACTCTCGTTCGCGAGCGCGCCGGTCGAACTCCTGGCTGCCGAGGAAGTGGTAGTCGCGGCCGTCCACCTCGCCCTCTCGCGCCTCCCTGGTCGTCGCCGAGACCGACAGCTCCAGGCCGGGAACCCGCCGCAACAGCTCGGAGATCAGCGTCCCCTTGCCCACGCCGGATGGGCCGGTGATCACGAACACCTTCGGCACGGCGCCAATCCTTACCGACGCATCGGCGTCGGATCTACCTCCGGCTGCAACACGTTTCCGGCGCGATCGCCCAAGCTTCGCAACGAACTCAGGTGATCACCCGCCGCTGGTCGAATTTCGACGCATTATGCAACGCAATTCGACCAGCGCTGGCGGGCCCTTCTCCGTGCCCTGGACTCGACCAGCGCTGCGCGGGCGCGACGCCGCACGCGTGGCGACCTCCAGACCCGGCGGCCGTGCCAATCCGTGCCTGGCGGCGGCGACCTCCGGCCTAGCGCCGGAGCTGCGCGACCAGCTCGCCGCGCTGGCGAGCCGAGAGGCCGCCGATCGTCTTCGAGGGCGAGATCCGACACTGGGTGAGGATCTTGTTGGCCTTCACCCGGCCGTACTTCGGGACCGCCAGGATCATGTCGAAGGCCTTGGCGGAGAGCACGTACTCGGGGGGGTCGCGCAGCAGCACCTCGACCTTGACCTTGCCCGCCTTCAGGTCCCGCTTCAACTTCGCCCGCCGGGAGCGAATCTCGTTTGCTCTTCGAAGAGCTCGCATCCGCTGTTCGTGGGTCCTCTCGGGAACTGCGGCGGCGGTGTCGACGGAGGACGGGGCCATCGGCGGCGGCGATCATATACCCGCTGCCGCGGCCCACACAAGGGGAGTGGGGCTCTTTATTCCGAATTTGGTTCGACCTTAGGTTGAGGTCGATGCCAGCATCCGGCCCCTCAAGTCCGAGATCGGACCAACCCCGCCCGCCACGAGCGCCGCGTCGAGCTCCGCTCGCACCCGGTTCCCGGCCAGCGGGTCGCGGAAGTTCGCCGTGCCGACGGCGATCGCGGTAGCCCCAGCGGCCAAAAAGGAGAGCGCGTCCGCTCCCGACTCGATCCCACCCATGCCGATCACCGGGACCGAAACCGCAGCGGCGACCTCGCACACCTGGCCCAGGGCGAACGCCCGTATCGCCGGGCCCGAGAGCCCCCCGCTGCCGGCGCCGAGCCAAGCCTCGAGCGTCGCCGGATCGATCGCGGCGGCTTCCAGGGTGTTGACCAGGGAGACCGCGTCAGCGCCGCCCTCCTCGGCGGCCCGCGCGACCGTCGCCGGCTCGGCGACATTGGGGGTCAGCTTGACGATCAGCGGCTTCGCGGTCCGGGGACGCAGGCCTTGGATCAGCGCCAGGGTCTCCTCGGGCTGTTGCCCGATGACGAGCCCCGATTCGACGTTCGGGCAGGAGACGTTCAGCTCCAGGGCGGCGACCTCGGCCCGGTCGGCGACCCCCTCGACCAGGCGCGCGAACTCCCCGTGGCTCGTGCCCATCACCGAGACCACCAGCGGCACCGGAAGCTCCGCCAGGAGCGGCAGGTCCTGGTCGAGGAACCCATCGAGCCCCTTGTTGGGGAGGCCGATGGAGTTGATCATCCCTGAGGGGGTCTCGAAGATCCGCGGCGGCGGATTCCCGACCCGGGGCTCGGGGGTGATCGTCTTGGAGACGAAGGCCGAGAACGGAAACTCGTCCAGGAGCGCCTCGCCGAAGGCGCGCCGGGCGGCGATCGCGTCGAACGTCCCGGAGCCGTTCAGCACCGGGTGCTCGAGGCGCAGCCCGCAGAGCTCGACGCTCAGGTCCATCAGTGCCCCGAGCCCGGCACGAGGGCGGTCTCGATCCGGGCGGCATTGACCACGGGGCCGTCCACGCAGAGTCGCATGTAGCCGCCGTCGGAAAGCGGCACCGCACACCCGAAGCAGGCCCCGAAGCCGCAGGCCATCGGAGCCTCCATCGCCAGCTCGGCGACGACGCCTGTCCGCGCGCACATCGCCCGCACCGCCTCCAGCATCGCCGGCGGCCCGCAGGCGTAGACGGGGCTGCTGCGCGCATCGTCTCCCTCGAGCAATACCGCGAGCAGGTCGGTGACGTAGCCGCGGTGGCCCGTGTGCCCGTCCTCGCTCGCCAGCCTGATCTCCGAGCAGTCGAACAGCTCCTCCGCTCCGCCTGAGTGCTCGCGATCGCGGAACCCCAGCAGCGTGCGTACGGCGACGCCGCGGTCGCCGAGCTGCCGTCGCCAGATCGCGAGCGGCGCGATCCCGATGCCCCCGCCGACCAGGATCGCCCCGGCGGCATCCGCGACCAGCTGACTCGGCGCCGAGAATGGCTGCCCCAGCGGTCCGGTCACCCAAAGCCCCTCGCCCGGGCGCAGCTCCGCCAGCCGCTCCGTCCCGGGTCCGATGGCCTCGACCAGGAAATCGAGCTGCACCGCGCCGTCGGCCGCCCGCGCCTCGGCCACCGAGAAGGCCCGAGGCAGGTAGGGGCGTCCGTCGCGCTGGCCCCAGCCGTCGGCGGCGGCGAGCATGTAGAACTGGCCGGCGCCCGGCTCGGGGCCCGAACGATCGAGCGCTGAGAAGAGCCGGTAGCCACCCGACTTGCGGTTGTCCGTGACCTCGCACAACCGCCGCCCCGGCGGCGCCTGACGGCGCCGATCCGGCGGTGTCGCCAGGCGCGGCTCAGACAGCCGTTCTGTGTCTCGAGCCTTGAGGCCTGTCATGGAGTTCCTGGAGCGATCGCGGCTCCGCGCTTTGCTCGCGCTGGGCGAAGATCGCCCTCGCGGCCGCCGATGCCCCGGTCATCGTGGTCACGCAGGGCACCCCCTGGCGCACGGCCGCGGTGCGGATCTCGTAGCCGTCGCTGCGGGCGCCGCTGCCGGTCGGCGTGTTGATCACCAGGTCGACCTCGTGGTTGCGGATGAAGTCGACCACGTGGGGCGAGCCCTCGGCGACCTTGTTGATCCCCGTCACCGGCACGCCCATCCGTGAGATCGCCTGCGCCGTCCCCTGGGTGGCGATGATCCTGAAGCCCATGTCATGGAACCTGGCGGCGAGCTGGGTGGCGGCCGGCTTGTCCGTGTCGGTCACGGTGATGAACACGGTGCCGGAGCGCGGCAGCGCGATGCCGGCGGCCGCCTGCGCCTTGCCGAAGGCGGTCGGAAAGTCGGAGGCGATTCCCATCACCTCGCCCGTTGACTTCATCTCCGGGCCGAGCACCGAGTCGGCGCCGGCGAAGCGGGCAAACGGCAGCACCGCCTCCTTGACGCTGACGTGGTCGGTGGGCGCTTCGGGCAGCTCCTGGTCGGCGAGGGCCTCACCCAACATCAGCCGGCAGGCGATCTTGGCCAGCGGGGCGCCGATCGCCTTGGAGACGAACGGCACCGTCCGCGAGGCGCGTGGATTCGCCTCCAGAACGTAGAGCTGGCCGCCGGCGACCGCGTATTGGATGTTGATCAGCCCGATCACTCCCAGCTCCAGCGCGATCCGGCCGGTTGTCTCGCGAATGTCGGCGAGCATCTCCTCGCCGAGGCTCATCGGCGGAAGCACGCAGGCCGAATCCCCGGAATGGACGCCCGCCTCCTCGACGTGCTGCATGATGCCGGGCACCCGCACCTCCTTGCCATCAGCGAGCGCGTCGACATCCACCTCGATCGCCTCCTCGAGAAACCGGTCGAGCAGCAGCGGGTGCTCCTGGTCGGCCTTCACGTTCTGCTCCAGATAGGCGGCGAGCCCCTGGGGCGTGTAGCAAATCTCCATCGCCCGGCCCCCGAGCACGTAGGAAGGACGTACCAGCAGGGGAAAGCCGACCTCCTCCGCGATCACCGCCGCCTCGTCGGCCGACAGCGCGGTGCCGTAGGGCGGGTGGGCGATGCCAAGCCGCCGTAGGAGCGCCCCGAAGCGGCCGCGATCCTCCGCCAGGTCGATCGCCTCCACGGGCGTGCCCAGCAGGCGCGCGCCGGCCTCCTCCAGCGCCCGGGCGAGCTTCAGTGGCGTCTGGCCACCGAACTGCACCACGACGCCCTCGGGGCGCTCCGCCTCGATCACCGCCAGCACGTCCTCGGCGGTCAGGGGCTCGAAGTAGAGGCGATCGGACGTGTCGTAGTCGGTCGAGACCGTCTCCGGGTTGCAGTTGATCATCACTGCGTCCCGGCCGGACTCGCGCACGGTCATCGCTGCGTGCACGCAGCAATAGTCGAACTCGATCCCCTGGCCGATTCTGTTCGGGCCCGAGCCAAGGATGACCACCGAGGGGCGATCCCCTCGACGGACTTCACTGCCGGCCGCGTCCTCGTCTGCGAGGGAGCCCGAAGGGCGACCGGTCATCCGGCCTTGGCCGGATGCGGGCGCGGCCGGGTCTCTGACTGGACGCTCGTGGGCTGAGTAGTAGTACGGCGTGCGGGCCTCGAACTCCGCCGCGCAGGTGTCAACCGACTTGAAGGTGCGAACCCCCGAGCCGGTTCCGTCCCCCTCGGTCGCCAGGGCCCTCAGCTCGCGCAAGAACCAGGGGTCGATCGAGGTCCGCTCCCTGATCATGCCAGGGTCCGTGCCGCGCCGGAACGCTTCCAGGATCAGGTCGTAGCGGTCGTGCGCAGGGGTTATCAGGCGGTCGAGCAGCTCACCGGTGTCCTCGGGAATCTGCGCCTCGGAGTCGAGCTCGCGCGAGCGCATCGCCTTCGCGAACGACTCACGGAAGGTGCGGCCGATCGCCATCGCCTCCCCCACCGACTTCATGTGCGTCGACAGACTTCCCTCGGCGCCAGGGAACTTCTCGAACGCGAACCGCGGCATCTTGGTGACCACGTAGTCGATCGTCGGCTCGAAGGAGGCGGGGGTCGCCTTGGTGACGTCGTTGGGGATCTCCTCGAGCGCGTAGCCGACCGCCAGCTTGGCGGCGATCTTGGCGATCGGGAACCCGGTCGCCTTCGAGGCCAGCGCCGAGGAGCGCGAGACGCGGGGGTTCATCTCGATCACCACCACGTCCCCGGCGCGAGGGTCGACGGCGAACTGGATGTTCGAGCCGCCGGTCTCCACCCCGACGGCGCGGATCACCCGCAGGGCTTGGTCGCGCAGCTCCTGGTAGAGGCGATCGCTGAGCGTTTGGGCCGGGGCCACGGTGACGCTGTCTCCGGTGTGAACGCCCATCGGGTCGACGTTCTCGATCGAGCAGATGACGACCACGTTGTCGTTGCGGTCGCGCATCACCTCGAGCTCGAACTCGCCCCAGCCGAGCACCGACTCCTCGA
>JBBPIL010000027.1:0-29632 GCA_038040365.1 Actinomycetota bacterium | reverse complement strand
CCCAGCGCTCCTCCTCCATCGCGCGCAAGTACTTGACCCGGATCTTGGTCGCCCGCTCGACCTCGCTCAACTCGATCCCGCGGCGAGCGCGGGCCTCGCGCAAGGACTCCCCGATCGGCGGCGCCATGAACGTATTGTCGCCGGGGCCTCTCGCGGAGCCATCAGGTGAGCGGACCGGCGATCTCGACCGGCCCGAGCGGGAACCTCTCCTCGAGCCCCTTGAGCCGGCTTTCCGGCGACGATGGCAAGTAGCGTCGAGGTCGCGGAACGCGCCGGCGAGGGCGTTCGATGCTCCGGGATCGGGGCGGCCACGATGTCGACGTCGGGGGTCTTCCGAACTCTCTCCGAACATCCGCGCCGCTAGGCGCGCACACTGCCGGCCCCTTGCGACTAGGTCGAATGGCCGGCAGAGCAGGGAATGCCTAGCCGCGAGTGGCCAGAACGGATACCGGCTGCACCGCCCGATCTCGCTTCACACGCGAGACCTCGCGGGTCGTCCGAATTCGGGCCGCCCACGACGTAACGCCCCGCGCTGAGCCGGCCCGATATCGCGGTCGGGGCCACAGTTTGGCACCTCATTGGCACCTCGGTGACGTCTTGGCCTTCACCGCGCCAATTTGAAAGGTGAGATATGCAGGGCCTTTACGAGGGTGAGCGACGGGACTCGAACCCGCGACCACCTGGACCACAACCAGGAGCTCTACCAGCTGAGCTACGCTCACCGCGTTGCCGCCCCAATGTAGCGGGGCCGGCATGCCCCCGGCAGGATTCGAACCTGCGGCCCGCTGCTTAGAAGGCAGCCGCTCTGTCCACTGAGCTACGGGGGCCCGCGCGGAGCGTAGCGCCGCCAGCGGCAACTAACCGCCCCATCGGGCCGCGGTTCCGTCCGGCGGTGATGCGAACATTTGTTCGATCACCGATGGCGTATCCGGCTTATGTGAGGGACAAGGCCAGGGAGCTTCGAATCAAGAAGAAGCTCTCCCTGCTGGAGATCGCCGAGCGCCTCGCCCTGCCGAAGACCACGGTCTATTACTGGATTCGGGACCTGCCGGATCCAGAGATCAAGTACCGCGATAGCCCAGCTCGCGCGCGAAGCCGGGCGAAGGCCGCGCGTCGCAACGTGGCCAGGTACAAGGCTCTGCGCGATGCCGCATACCAGCGAGGGTGGGACGAGTATCCGAGCCTTGCCCAAGCGCCAACGTTCATCGATTTCGTCTGCATGTACATCGGCGAGGGCTACAAGCGGAACCGAAACGCGGTCTCGCTCGCTAATTCGGATCCCCGCGTCGTTCGGCTGGCTGACTTCTGGATTCGCCGCTTCGCTCGAAACAAAGTGACGTACCTGTTCCAGTATCACGCCGACCAGGATCCCGACTACCTCGTCAGGTTCTGGAGCTTCGGGCTTGGCGTAGACCCGAAGCTGATCGCGTACCAGCGCAAGTCGAACAGCGGCCAGCTCTCGGGGCGCACTTGGCGCAGCAAGCACGGCGTTCTCACTGTGCGTGCCAGCGACACCATGCTCCGCGCGCGCTTGCAGGCTTGGATGGATCGAACGCAGGACCAGTGGCTAGACTCGATCCACCCCGGGGTGTAGCTCAGCCTGGTCAGAGCGCCGCGTTTGGGTCGCGGAGGTTTCGGCGGTTCGAATCCGCCCACCCCGATCTCAGCGGGAAGCGATCGGAGCCCCAAATCGGACAACCTCGGCCGCAGCTAGGGTTCCGCCGCGATGGCGGAGGTCCGGCCACTCGAGGCGCTGCACTACAACCTGAGCGCGATCTCCGCGCTCGCCGACGTCACCGCCCCGCCCTATGACGTCGTCGATCCGAAGCAGCGGGCTGAGCTGCTCGCCCGGTCGCCGTTGAACGTGGTCGAGATCGACCTGCCGCAGGCGCCGGCCGGCTACGACCCGTACGAGCACGCCGCCGAGACGCTGGAGGCCTGGACGCTCCAAGGCGTGCTCACCGCCGACCGCGAGCCGGCGATCTGGGCACTGACTCAGGACTACCTGGGGCCCGATGGCAACCCGCGCACGCGGCGCGGGTTCCTCGCCCGGGTGCGCGTCACCGAGTACGGGGCCGGCCTCGTCCGCCCCCACGAGCGCACCCAACCCGGCCCCAAGGAGGACCGCCTGCGGCTCACCGAGGCCACCCGCCACAACCTGTCGCCGATCTTCGCGCTTCACCCCGGGGATGCCTGGCGGCACATCGAACCCCACCTGGGCGCCGAGCCCTGGGGCGAGGTCACCGACCCCGACGGCACGGTGCATCGCATCTGGCGGGTCGCCGATCGCGCGGTTCACGAGGCGCTGGCCGCGGAGCTGGCCGACGCCGAGCTGCTGATCGCCGACGGGCATCACCGCTACGAGACCGCCCGCACGTACGCGGACGAGATCGGCGGCGAGGGGCCGCATCGCTACACGCTCATGTGCCTGGTCTCGCTCCAGGACCCCGGCCTGACGATCTTCGGCACGCACCGCCTGCTCCGCGACCTCGACTCCGGCGCCCAGGAGCGGCTGGCCCACGGGATACGGGAGCATTTCGAGATCGAGGAGGTGGCCGAAAGCGACCTCGATCCCACCGGCGGCGACGGCACCGGCGTCTTCGGCTACATCGACGCCCGCCTCCGCCGCGGCCTCCGCCTCCGGCTCAAGGACACCGCGGCGATCGACGAGGCGCTCGGCGGCCGCTCGGAGGCGTACCGGCGTCTCGACGCCGTGATCCTCGAAGAGCTGATCCTCAAGCGCACCCTCGGGATCTCTGACGAGGAGATCGCCGCCAAACGCGGGCTCGGCTACGCGAAGGACGTCGCCGAAGCGCTGGACCTGCTCGACGAGGGCGCCTACCAGGCCGCCTTCCTGCTTCGCCCCACGCCGGTCGAGCACGTGCGCGAGGTCGCGGCCCACGGCGAGACGATGCCCCCCAAGTCCACCTACTTCTTCCCGAAGGTCCTGACGGGAGTGGTGTTCAATCCACTGAGCTGATGAAGATCTACACGCGCAAGGGTGACGACGGAACGACCTCGCTCTGGTACGGCGGCAGGGTCGCCAAGACCGACGCCCGCACCGAGGCCTACGGCGCCCTCGACGAGGCGGGCGCAGCCCTCGGCGTCGCCCGCTCCCTCTGCGGCCCCGACGACGCGGAGCTGGCCGCCGATCTGGTGGGGCTTCAGCGGCAGCTGTTCGTGGCCGGCGCCGAGCTGGCAACCGCGCCGGAGGCGGCCGGGCGCCTCGAGGACGGGGTCAGCCGGGTCACCGACACCATGGTCGAGGCGCTCGAGCCGATCATCGACCGCTACATGGAGCGGGTCGACCTGCCGCCGAAGTTCGTGCTCCCCGGGGGCACCACGCTCTCCGCCCAGCTCGATGTCGCCCGGACCACGATCCGCCTCGCGGAGCGGCGCGCCGTGGCCCTGAAGCAAGCCGACGGGCTTGCCTCGGAGGCGGTGCTGCGCTTCCTGAACCGGGCCTCCGACCTCGCCTTCGCGATGGCCCGCTTCGCGGATGTCGGCGATCCGGAGCTGTTCGAGGGTCGCGACAAGAGGACCAGCAATGGTTAGGGCGACCGCTCGCCGCCGCCAGGGGTACACCCACGACGTCGAGATTCAGGGCGGCCATCACCTGGTGATCGACGAGCCGGAAGAGTCCGGCGGGGCCAACCAGGGCCCCTCCCCCACCCGCACCCTCGCCGCCGCGCTCGCCGCCTGCACCGCGATCACGATGGAGATGTACGCGGGGCGCAAGGGCTGGGACCTGGGCGAGGTGGAGGTAGAGGTGGAGATGGAGTACGGCCAGTCCAGCGTGCCGCGGTCGTTCGTGGTCATCCTGCGACTACCGAAGGGGCTGACCGAGGACCAGGTCGAGCGCCTCAAGGTGATCGCCGGAAAGTGCCCGGTCCATAGGGCGTTGAGCCACGAGACCGAGGTCTCGATCGAGGACCGGGTCGAGCTGGTCTGACGTGGACCTGGGGCTCGACTGCAAGGCCTGCGCCATCACCGGCGGGAGCCGCGGAATCGGCCGCGAGGTCGCCCGGCGGCTCTGCGCCGAGGGGGCCAGCGTGCTGCTCGTGGCCCGCTCCGCCGACACGCTCGCCGAAGCCGCCCGGGAATGCGGGCTCGCCGGTGGCAGGGCCGAGCCCTTGGCGCTCGACGTCACCGAGCCGGACGCCGGCGAGCGAATCCTCGCCGCCGCCGCCGCCAGCTTCGGCCAGCTCGACGTCCTGGTCAACAACGCCGGCACGGCCAGGTGGCGCCCCCTCGAGGAGGTGCCGGACGACGACTGGCAGGAGGCCTGGGAGCTGAACGTGATGGCGCCGATGCGGGCGATGCGGGCGGCGGCCCCACGCATGGCCGAGCGCGGCTGGGGAAGGATCGTCAACGTCAGCTCGACGGCCGCCAAGCGGCCCTCCGCGCTGATGCCGGAGTACTCCGTCGCCAAGGCCGCCGAGCTCTCGCTCTCCCGCCTGTTCGCCGACCGGTACGCCGGCGACGGGGTGCTCGTCAACGCCGTCTGTCCGGGCCCGACCAAGTCCGAGCTTTGGATGGCCGAGGGCGGCCTGCTCGACCAGTCGAAGCAGGTCGGAGGCCATCAAAGCCGCGAGGAGGCGCTCGAGACGGCCGGCGCCAAGCGCCCGATCGGCCGCCTGGCCGAGGTCGAGGAGATCGCCGACGCGATCGTCTTCCTCTGCTCGGAGCGCGCCTCGTATGTGGCCGGCGCCGCCTGGAGCGTCGACGGCGGCACCGTGCAGGTGATCATCTAGCCGTGGTGGAGGACACCCTTCGCAGCGTCCTGCTCGATCCGGTCGAGGCGGCCGCGATGAAGGCGCCGGGCGGAACCGACGCGGCGGTGCTGATCCCGATCTTCGGCCACCCGGAGCAACCTGGCCTGGTGTTCACGGAGCGGCGCTCTGACCTGCGACGCCACGCGGGCGAGATCTCGTTTCCCGGCGGTCTCCAGGACGATCCGGCGGAGGACCTGATCGCGACCGCGCTGCGCGAGGCCGAGGAGGAGATCGGGCTCGACCCCAGCGATGTCGAGGTGATCGGCGCCCTGCCGCCGGTCGGCACTTTCGTCACCGGCTACAAGGTCCACCCGTTCGTGGGCCTGATCCCCGAGGGCCTCTCGTTCAGGCCGAGCCCAGACGAGGTCGCGGCCATCCTCCTCTTCCGGCTCGAAGAGCTGCGCGCCGGCTTCGCGATGCGCCGCCTGGTTCGCCGCGGCGTCCCGATACGCACCCCCACCTACACCGTCGGCGAGCACCTGGTTTGGGGCGCCACGGGCCGGATCGTGGGTGAGCTGCTCGAGCGGCTGGGGCCCTAGCTTGCCGGGGCGCCGGTCAGCCGCTCGGTGGCGGCGAGCATCGCCTCGGTCCAGGCCTCCCAGTCGCGGGGGTCCTCGGTGACGACCGCGACCGGGATCCGCCAGCGCTCCGCCGCTTCGCGAACGATCTCGGCGCCACGCTCGAGGTGGTGGCGCTGCACCCGCCCGCCGGCCTCATAGACGAAGCCGCGAACCGGTGTGTCGACCAGCTTCTCCATTACGCGCTCCAGCCGCGGGCCGTGGATGGCGGCGATCGCCTCGGGCTCGCCGAGCGCCGAGCCGAGCAGCCAGAAGACGAGCGCCACGTCGCCCACGTGATCGAGGATCGAGGCGACGCGATCCGGGTCGGCGACCACCGCTTCCAGCTGAGCGGCCAGGATGTCCTCGGCATTGCCCGGATCGCGCGTCGTTCCGCGAGCCTGCCATCCGGCGCCGACCAGGCGCCTGCCCAGCTGTTGGCCCCGGCATCCGCAGCCGACGATCAGCGCCCGCGCCAGGCCCCTGCCCCCGCTAGTCGATCGATTCCACGGCCGTCATCTAGACGCCGAGCTTGTCCTCGAGGTCCGCGAGCCCGTCGTCGTGCGAGCGCCGCTGGCGCTCCCGGATCGCCTGGTCCTCCCGCGCCATTCGCGAGGCATCCGCCCGCGTCAGCTCGCGCTCGCCGCGGCGGCGGCGCATCTCGTTCTGCGCCTCGATCATCTGCTGGATGTCCTGGGTCTCCAACCGCGCCTCGTCCTCGTAGGAGCGGGTTGGCCGCCAGTCGACGAGATCCGCGCCGCTACCCGGGTATGCCCGCGCCAACAGGACGAGCACCAGGACGATGAAACCGACCATCCCTAGGGTTAGGAGCATGAAGTCCATGAGGCCCGCGTCAACCATAGAGGCTTTGATCGTCGACGCCGTTCGCACGCCGATGGGCCGTTACGGCGGAGCGCTCGCCGGGGTGCGGCCGGACAACCTCGCCGCACACGTGCTCGCACAAGCGGTGGAGAGAACCGGCATCGACCCGGCGGCGGTCTGCGACGTCTACCTGGGCGCCGCCAACCAGGCGGGCGAGGACAACCGCGACGCCGCGCGGATGGCGGCGCTTCTGGCCGGCCTGCCGGCGGAGGTTCCGGGGGTCACCGTGAACCGGCTCTGCGCCTCGGGCCTTGAGGCCGTCAACCAGGCCTCGCGCGCTCTGCGCCTCGGCGAGGGAGACTTGTACTTGGCCGGCGGCGCGGAGTCGATGAGCCGGGCCCCGTGGGTAGTGCCGAAGCCGGAGGCGGGTCTGCCTCGCGGGCCGCAGACGATGCACGACACGGCGCTCGGCTGGCGCCTGGTCAACCCGCGGATGGCGGAGCGCTACTCGACCGAGTCGATGGGTGAGACGGCCGAGAACGTCGCCGAGCGTTACGGGATTGCGCGCGACGAGCAGGATCGCTTCGCGCTCCAGAGCCACGCCCGCGCGGTCGAGGCGAGCGAGGAGGGGCGCTTCGCCGACGAGCTAGTGCCAGTGGAGGCGCCGCCGGCAGACGGCGGCGACCCCGTCGTGGTCGCCGCCGACGAGGGGCCGCGCGCCGACACCTCGCTCGAGAAGCTGGCGCGGCTGCGGCCGGCGTTCCGCGACGGCGGCACGGTGACGGCCGGCAACGCCTCGACCCTCAACGACGGCGCCGCCTGCCTGGTGCTCGCCTCGAACCGGCGGGCCCAGTCGATCGGGGCCCGTCCCCTGGCGCGGATCGTCTCGATCGGGGTCGCGGGCGTCGACCCCGCCTACATGGGGATGGGGCCGGTGCCGGCGATCCGGCGGGCGCTCGACGCCGCCGCCCTGGGGCTCGACGAGATCGAGCTGATCGAGATCAACGAGGCGTTCGCCGCCCAGGTCCTCGCCTGTATCGGCGAGCTCGGGATCGAGGAGGAGCGGCTGAACGTGAACGGCGGGGCGATCGCCCTCGGCCACCCGCTCGGCTGCTCGGGCGCCCGCATCCTGACGACGCTGATCTGGGAGCTGCGACGCCGCGGCGCCCGCTACGGGATCGCGGCGCTGTGCGTGGGTGTCGGGCAGGGCGTTGCGACGATCGTCGAGAACCCCGAGATCCAGTAGTGAGGCACGTTCATGCGGTCGAGAGGGACGTTGTGCACCACATAGATGCACAACGTCCCCTTCGTCGGTGTTCCGCGGTGCGTAGATCGAGCCGCGTCCTGGATACGTCTCCGTCCTGGCTGGGATAGCCTCGCGCTCGTGGCGACCCGCGAACTCGCAAGCGTCGATGGCCTGATCTCCCCGACGACCGAGGCCACGATCCCGCTGCCGGACGATGGGGTGTACCGCGGCGACGGCGTGTTCGAGGTGATCCGCCTGTATCGAGGCGGCCCCTTCGCGCTGCGCGAGCACCTCGACCGCCTGGAGCGCTCGGCGGCGGCGATCGAGTTGCCCGTGGAGCGATCCCTGATCGAGCGCGAGCTCGAGACGCTGCTGTCCGAATTCGGGACCGATGACGCGCAGCTGCGGATCGTGCTCACCCGCGGTGGGCGCAGGATCCTGCTCACGGAGCGGCTTCCGGAGCGGCGCGCCAACGTGCGCCTCGCCACCGTCACCTACTCGCCCAGCGTCATCCTCACGGGCGTCAAGTCGCTTTCCTACGCGGCCAACATGGAGGCGACGCGGATCGCCGAGGGCCGCGGCGCCGACGAGGCCGTGCTGGTGAGGCCCGACGGCATCGTGCTCGAGGCCCCCACCTCGACGATCTTCTGGGTCTCGCCGGAGGCGGGCCTGCGGACGCCCTCGATCGCCGCCGGCATCCTCGAGTCGATCACCCGTGCGCAGATCGTGCGCTCCCTCCACGTCGAAGAGGGCGAGTTCCCGGTCGAGGACCTGCTCGGCGCCCGCGAGGCCTTCCTCGCCTCGACCGTCCGCGAGGTGCAGCCGGTGGCGGCGATCGACGGGCGACAGCTGGAGACGCCGGGCCCTCGCACGCTGGAGACCGAGCAGGCCTTCAAGCAAGCCTTGGAGCAGGCGCTCGCAGCAACGCAGTCGACCGCCTAGGCTCGGGACGTGGACCTCGATCTCAGCGACGAGCAGCGCCTGATCCGGGAGACGGCCCGCGACTTCGTCGACAACGAGGTCATCCCCCGGGCGCGCGAGAACGACCGCGCCGCTCGCTTCGACCGCGAGCTCGCACAGCGGCTCGGCGACATGGGCTACCTGGGAGCGCCGGTTGCCGAGGAATACGGCGGTCGCGGGCTCGACTACGTCAGCTACGGCTTGATCGTCGAGGAGGTGGGACGCGGCGACTCCTCCGCCCGCACGGTGGTCTCGGTCCAGACCTCGCTCGTCTGCGGCTCGATCGAGCGCTGGGGATCCCTGGAGCAGAAGCGCCACTGGCTGCCGCGCCTGTGCTCCGGAGAGGCGCTCGGATGCTTCGGCCTCTCAGAGCCGGACGCGGGCTCGGACCCATCCTCGATGCGCACCCGGGCCCAGTTCGAGAACGGCCGCTGGCTGATCAACGGCCAGAAGATGTGGATCTCACTCGGCAACCACGCCGAGGTGGCTCTGATCTTCGCCCAAACCGACCCGGAGAAGCGGCATCGCGGGATCGCCTGCTTCCTCGTCCCGACCTCCAGCGACGGCTTCTCCTCGCAGGAGATCCACGGCAAGCTCGGGCTGCGCGCGTCGGACACCGCCTCGATCGCCCTGGACCAGGTCGAGGTCCCCGAGGACGCGCTGCTCGGGGAGGTCGGCGACGGCTTCAAGATCGCGATGACGGCGCTCGACTCGGGTCGCTACTCGGTGGCGGCCGGGTGCGTGGGGATCTGCGAGGGGTGCGTCCAGGCCTCAGTGGACTACGCCAAGCAGCGCGAGCAGTTCGGGGTCCCGATCGCGAGCTTCCAGCTGGTCCAGGAGATGATCGCCGAGATGGTCGTGCGAAGGGACGCGGCGCGCCTGCTGGTGCGCCGGGCCGGAATCCTCAAGGACCAGGGCAAGCCGAACACGGCCGAGACGTCGATCGCCAAGCTCTATGCGACCGAGTCGGCGGTCGAGTGCGCAAACCTCGCGATCCAGGTGCACGGCGGCTCCGGTTACGTCGACGACTACCCGGTCGAGCGCTACCTTCGGGACGCGCGCGTCACCACGCTGTACGAGGGGACCTCGCAGATCCAGAAGCTGATCATCGGCCGCGAGGCAACCGGGATCAATGCGATGACTCCCCCCCGCGTCGAAGCGTGAGCCCGCTCGTCGAGTGCAGCATCCAAGGGCAGGTGGCCTTGTGCCGGCTTCAGCGGCCCGAGGCGCGGAACGCGCTCTCGCCCGAGTTGATGGATGAGCTCGCCACCGAGGTCGAGCGATTCGACGCCGACCCCGAGATCCACTGCCTGGTGATCGCCGGCTCCGACGAGGTCTTCGCGGCCGGGGCCGACATCGGCGCGCTGCGCGAGCGCACCTTCGAGGAGTCGCTGCGCCATCCGGCGGCCGCATTCTGGCGGCGGCTCGCCGCTTGCCGCACGCCGCTGATCGCCGCCGTCTCCGGCTTCGCGCTGGGTGGTGGCTGCGAGCTGGCTCTGCTCTGCGACCTCATCGTCGCCTCTGAGACGGCCGAGTTCGGCCAGCCAGAGATCACCCTCGGGATCATCCCCGGAGGCGGCGGGACCCAGCGGCTGGCCCGCGTGATTGGAAAGCAGCGGGCGATGGAGCTGGTGCTCACCGGGCGGCGGGTAGACGCCGGTGAGGCCGCCCGGCTGGGCATCGTGAACGAGGTCGCCGGCCCCGGTGAGTGGCTCGACCGGGCCATGGAGCTGGCGCAAAGGATCGCCAGGCACCCCCCGATCGCCGCCCGGCTCGCCAAACAGTCCGTGCTCGCCGCCGAGGAGACGACGCTGAGCGCCGGCCTCGAGCATGAACGGCGGCTCTACGAACTCTCGATGGCGACCGAGGACCGGATCGAGGGCATGGATGCGTTCCTTGAGAAGCGAAAGCCGCAATTCAAAGGGAGGTGACGAGGCGAGGCTGCCGCGTCGGGTCGGGGTCGTCGGCGCCGGAACGATGGGCGCCGGGATCGCCCAGCTCGCCGCGCTGGCGCGCTTCGACACCCACCTGCACGACCCCGTGCCCGAGGCGTTGCGCGGGGGCGAGGAGCAACTTCGCGCGGCGCTGGCGAAGGGAGCCGATCGCGGCCGCTGGACGCTGACCGAGGCGGAGGCTGCCTCGGCTCGCCTTCGCGCCACCTCGAAGCTCGAGGACCTGGCCGGCTGCGAGCTGGTGATCGAGGCGGCCCCCGAGGACCTGGAGCTGAAACGCGAGCTGTTCGGGCGGCTGGCCGCCGTCTGCGGGGCCGAGGCGATCCTGGCCACCAACACCTCCTCGCTGTCGGTGACCGCGATCTCATCCGGGCTCGAGCGGCCGGAGCGCGCCTGCGGCATGCACTTCTTCAACCCGCCGGCGCTGATGCGGTTGGTGGAGGTGGTCGCGGGCGAACGGACCTCCGAGCAGACGCTGGCGATCGCCAGCGAGGTGGCCCGCGCGATGGGCCGGGAGCCGATTCGCGCCGCCGACGCGATCGGCTTCGTCGCCAACCGGACGGCCCGCCCGTTCACGCTCGAGGCGCTGCGCCTGCTCGGCGAGCGGATCGCCACCCATGACCAGATCGATCGGATCGTGCGGATCGGCGGGGGCTTCCGCATGGGCCCGTTCGAGCTCATGGACCTGGTCGGCGTCGACGTCAACTTCGAGGTCGCGAAGTCGTTCTGGGAGCAGAGCTCGCACGAGCCCCGCTGGCAGCCCCACCCGCTCCAGGAGCGCCTGGTCGCGGCCGGGCGGTTGGGACGCAAGTCGGGGCGGGGCTGGTACGAGTACGAGCCGGGACCGCATCGGCCCGATGATCCGCCACCTCCCGCACAAGATGCGGACGCTGTCGTCGCCGAGGCCGACCCGGAGCGAATCGAGGGCGAGGGTTTCGTCGCCGTGAAGCTCGAGGCCGGCAGCCTCGGCGCCCTCGCCCCGGGTGAGGAAGGGGCGGTCGGCTTCGTCGCGCTTCCGGATCTTGCCCGAGCGCGGTTGGTCGAGGTCGTCCGCGGGCCGCACACGGACGGCCGCGCGCTTGGGGCGGCGGGGCGATTCTTCGCCGACCTGGGCAAGGACGTCGAGTGCGTGCCCGGCGACGCACCCGGCCTCGTCCTCGGCCGGATCGTCTGCCAGATCGTCAACGAGGCCCACTTCGCCGTCGGCCAGGGCGTCGCCACCGCCGAGGACGTCGACGTCGCGATGCGGCTCGGCTTCAACTGGCCGCGCGGGCCGTTCGAGTGGGCCGAGGCGATCGGCCCGGCCCGCGTGGTCAGGGTCCTGGACGGGCTGCGCTCGGAGTTGGGCGCCGACCGCTATCGGGTGGCGCCCCTCCTTCGCCGCGCCGCCAAGGAATAGATCCTCGGAGCTGTCAGCGCTTGCCGTTGCCCGGCTCGGGGCATTCGATGATCCCGCAGTTGATGCCGCCGTAGACGAAGGTCGGCACCGCCGGCCACTGGCGCTTCCAGCTCGCCATCTCCGAGGACGGGAAGACGTTCAGCCAGCGCGGGTCGCGCTTGTTCGGGTCGGCCAGCGCCTTCTCCTTCAGCATCGAGTCGTACTGGTCGATCGAGTCCTCCAGGGTGTTCGAGTTGAGGATCACCTCGCGCCCGAAGAACTCGGCGGTCTTGCGGACGCCGGGGATCCTCGACAGGTGCGGGTGCCAGGAGTCGGCGGCGACGCCATTCTCGGACGAGACCCAGACGCCGTCCTCGGTGTTGATGCAGAGCGAGTGGTTGCCGTCGGTGTGGCCGGGGGTCCAGACGAGCGCCACGCCCTTGCCCAGTTCGACGTCGCCGTCGACCAGCACGACGTTCTCTGTGATCAGGTCCTTGATCCCGTCCTCGACGTACCAGGCCCACTGCATCGGGTGAAGCGAGGCGAAGGTGTCCCACTCCTTGCGCTGGGCGATCAGCTTCGCGTTCGGGAACAACGGCGCGCGGGGCGCCGCCTCGCCCGGGATCGGCTCGGTGGTGCCGAGCACGAAGCGCAGGTCCTGGACGTGGAGGTGGTCGAAGCTCAGATAGTCGACCTCCTCGGGGCGCAGCCCAACCTTGACCAGCGCCTCGTCGGGGTGATTCCAGATGGTCGCCAGGACCTTGTACGAGAGGAACTCGCCGAGCTTCTCGATCTGCTGCGCGTAGTAGGGCGCCTCGGCCGGCCCCTCGGGGACGGTAGGCTCGTAGGCGAGCGTCCGCAGCCGCCCGTCGAAGTCCTCGAACTGGACCACCTGGAGACGGTTGATGATGTTGATGTAGGGGTTCGCCCCCCTTGCGGCGCCTCCGAAGGCGAACTTCAGCGGGTAGCCGGCGGAGGCGATGTCGACCGTGCGGACCGCGCGCACCTGGTTCTCCGGCGTCGCGAAGCGGGCCCTGAACTCGGCCGCGGCCTCGCGAATCGCCGCCGGCCGGTCGCCGCGCGGCCAGGTGTCGTTGGCCTGGTCGAACTCGTGGAAGGGCCGCAGCCCGATACTCTCGATCTTGACCTTGGGAACCTCAACGACGGCCATTCGCACCTTCCTCCTAACGGTCGATTGCTCGCGCCTCGCCCGCCTGCGATGCCGGCCGCGGCGTGGCGCTCGAGTCGCGGTCGGAGCCGAACTCTAGCGCCGGATCGGCGCCGCCGATGAGGAGAACGATGCCCCGCGTGGCCGCCGCGCCAGACATGTCCCGTCGCCTCGCCACGGCGATCGCCGCCACTGCGACGATTCTCGTCGTTGCGGGTGCTGCCATGGCCCCGGGCGCCGGTGCGGGCAGCCAGCCTCGCCTGCTGCCCGACCTGGTGACGCTGCGAATCAGCCAGAAGGACCTGGTTCTGGAGCCGAGCGGAAGGAAGCTCCTCCTGCGGCTCTCGAACGAGATCGGAAACAGGGGCCGCGGCCCCCTCGAGATCTACCCCAGCGCCAGCTCGCACGACTGTGACGGGGACGGTAATCCCGCCAACGACCGCGACACCTACGAGCGGATCTTCCTGGACTCGAACGCCGACAACGAATTCGATCGCTTGCAGGACCTCGAATCCCACCACCTCCTGGTCGGCTGCGAGCGGTACCACCCGGCGCACGACCACTGGCACCTGCTCGACTTCTCCCGTTACAAGCTGGTGCGCGCGAGGACCGGTCGCACGGTGGTCCGCTCGACCAAGATCGGCTTCTGCATCATCGACACCGGCCACCGCTTCGCGAGCCTGCCCGGCTCGCCGCCGGAGGCTTACTACCCCGCGGGCAGCGCGGACTGCGACCGGGACTCGACCGATGGCCTCTCTGTCGGCTGGGCCGACACCTACGGCTACTTCCTGCCCGGACAACAGCTCAACGTGACCGGCCTGCGACGCGGGCGCTACTGCCTGGTCTCGACCGCCGATCCGCACAACCTGCTGCGGGAGTCCGACAACTCGAACAACGCCCATAGGGCCCGCATCGCGCTGCACCCGGCGAAGCAGACGGTCGAGCGGCTGCCCGGCCCCTGCCGCAGATACCGGTGATCTAGGACCCGGCGGTTAGCTTGGCCGTGGCGGGCTCGCCGGTCTCGGCCTTCGCCGGCTCGCCCTCCTGGGCCTCGCCTGCCCTGCCGGCCCAGTGCGCCTCCGGCGAGGGCGGCGTGTCGCGCAGATACCACTCGGCATCGAGCGCTCCCATGGAGCCGGTGCCGGCGGCGGTCACCGCCTGGCGATAGGTGTGGTCCACCAGGTCGCCGACAGCGAACACGCCGGCGAGGTTCGTGCGAGTGGAGCCGTCCTGGGTCAGCACGTAGCCCTGCTCGTCGGTCTCGACCTGGTCCCGCACGAGCTCGGAGCGCGGCGTGTGGCCGATCGCCACGAACGCGCCGCCCACCTCAATCTCCTCGATCTCGCCGGTCTCGGCGTGGCGGAGGCGGACCTTGGCGAGCTTGCCGTCGTCCCCGGCCACGAACTCTTCGGGAATGTAAGGCGTCATCAGGCTGATGTTCGGGGTGTCCTTGGCCCGCTCCAGCATGATCTTCGAGGCGCGAAACTCGTTTCGGCGGTGCACGTTGGTCAGATCGGAGGCGAACTTGGAGACGGAGATCGAGTCCTCCATCGCCGAGTCGCCGCCGCCGATCACGACCACCTTCTCGCCCTTGAAGAAGGCGCCGTCGCAGACGCCGCAGGTCGAGACGCCGCGCCCGCCGAGCTCGATCTCCCCGGGAATGCCGAGCCGCTTCGGCTCCGCACCCATGGAGAGGATGACCGCCTTCGCAAGGTGCTCGGTGTCGCCCACCCAGACGCGGTGGACGCCGCCGTCGGAGAGCTCGATCCGGGTTGCGTCGTCGGTGATGAACCGGGTCCCGAACCGCTCCGCCTGCGCACGGAAGCTCTGCATCAGCTCCGGCCCCATGATCCCATCAGGGAACCCGGGGTAGTTCTCGACGTCGGTGGTGTTCTGAAGCTGGCCGCCCCACTGGAAACCCTCGATCAGGAGCGGCTCGAGGTTGGCACGGGCGGTGTAGACGGCGGCCGTGTAGCCGGCGCAGGCACCGCCAACGATGATCACGTTCTCGACTCGCTTCTCGTTCACGTTTGCTCCGTCTCGCTCAGGGCGCTTACGTTTCGCCTCTGATGGGCATCATACTTTACTTTCTGAAGTAATGGGGGGCTGCCCGGTCCCGGGATGGGAGTCCGCCATGGTGTCGCTGACGGGCGCCGCGGCCCTCTGTGCCTCCCAGCGCGCGACCGTCTTGCGCAGTTGGAGGAAGGCGACGATACCCGGCGGGATCGGCAGCCAGAAGGCGATCAACCGGTAGGTGAGTACGGCCGCGAACACCTCCGCACCGGGGACGTCGAACAGCACGAAGGCGCCGATCATCCCCGCGTCCACGGCCCCCACCCCGCCGGGGGCAAACGGGATCAGGTTGGCGACCATGCCGATGAAGAATCCCTGAACCACGACTCCGAGCGGGATGTGAGCGTCGTAGGCGTGGAACGCGGCCCAGAGGATGCCGATGTTGGCTGCCCAGAAGCCGACGGCGCCGAGCACCGCGAGTCCACCCCGCGACGGGTCGCGGACGAAGCCGATCGCCGTGCGAGTGCCGCTTGCGAGGGTGGCGGGCCCGCTGGCCAGGCGCTGCGCGTAGCGGGCGAACCGGTACCCCCGTGCGAACGCGCCCAGGCGGCGCTCGACGTCCTCGGGGATCAGGGCGAACAGGAGGAAGACCGCGATTGCGGCGCCCGCGAGCGCCGCCGGGACGATCGTCAGGCCGGCCGGGTTGGCCCCGTTGAGGACTCCGGTGCGCAGCAGAATCCCGTCGAGCACCAGGGCGAGCATGTAGACGGCGTAGAGCAAAACCAGGAAGGCCACCATCCGGCAGGCCGTCTGGCGCGGCGGCATCCCGGCCTTGCGAAGCGCCCAGTAGGTGAGCACGATGCCGCCGGCGCCGCCGGCCGAGAACAGCCGGGTCGCCGCCAGGCCCGCCATCGTGATCTGGTAGGACTCGCGCCATTCCAGGTGCAGGACCCGCTCGCCGACCACGCCCCGGAATAGCGCGACGTAGGAGAAGAAGGCGAGCACGTTGAAGCCGAGCGCGACCGCGATCCAGATCGCGTTGGCGTCGCCGAGCTTGTCGAGAGCGTTCTGGGTGTCGAAGACCTTCGGCACGAGGACGTAGATCGCCGCCACCAGGAGCAGGACGACGAACAGCGTCTCGGCGATCCGCTTCGGATCGGCGAAGAAGGAGGGCTCGGCCTCTGGGCCCTCCTCCTCGAGCACCTCCAGGTCCCGATCGACCACCTCCTGGTCGTTCCCCATCTCCCCGAATACTGGCAGGCTCGTCAGCCGTTGGCCACCCGCTCGAGCCGCTGCACCGCCGCGCTGATCCGCAGCGCCAGCGGCTCGGCAAGCGGCTCGCCGCGCCGCACCAGCGCCACCACTGCGGCGCCGGCGACGAGGTCGATCGCGTAGTGCTCACCGAGATAGACCAGAGCGAAGCCGAGCGTGAGCGCGTACCCCCAACCGGCAGCGCCGGCCAGCGGCCCGGTCTCCGAGAGCAGGATCGCCGCCAGGACCGAGGTCGCGAAGTGCAGGGACGGCATCGCCGCCCACGGGTTGCCGCCGAGCGACTTATAGAGCGCCGGCCAGGCGCGACCCCAGGTCTTCTCCCCAACCTCGACCATCACCCGCCGGAGCCGCGGCGGCTCCCCCGCGACGGCCTCGGCGCCGCCGGCACCCATCTCCTCGGCGATATATCCCTGCTCGGCGGCCCACCACGGCGGCGCCGTGGGGACGGCGAAATAGACCGTGCACCCCAGGTTGTACGCCGCCGCCATCTGACGGGCGGCTCTCGCGAACCACTCCTCGCGGCGCACCAGGATCCACAGCAGCGCCAGATGCGGCTCGACGAACCAGGCCCAGTGGACGATCGCCAGCACCCGGTCCAGCGTGGTGACCTCGCCAGGGCGGGAGAAGGCGCGCTGGAGGCGGACGTTGGGGAGCTCACCGATACCGAGCACCCGATCGACGGGGATCGGATACCGAACCTGAAGCCGCCGACTCAACCGCTCAGGGTCGTCGTAGGGCAACTCGTGAATGATCGTGAACGCCCACATCTGGAGGCCGAACAAAGCGGCATCTCGCGCCTTGGTACGGGGAAGCAGCACGGCGAGTGCGAACGGGCCCGCGGCGGTCGCGGCGATCGTGGCCGGTGGCGGGACGCGCAAGCGGCGGCGAAGCAGGGGCACGGCTATCGAGCCCGCGAGCGCGAGGCCGGCCGCAGCCCGGACCGCCGTGCGGAGGGTCGGGCTGGACTGGCGGCAGCGCCTCAGTCTGAGCCGAGGGCTTAGCAAGGCGCGGCGAGTATAGGCTCGCACCCGAGATGGCCGGCCAGCGCTTCGAAGGTCGCACGGCCACGGTCACCGGAGCCGGCGGCTTCATCGGCAACGCGATCTGCCGCCGGCTGGCCGCCGAGGGTGCCAGCGTGCGGGGGCTCGACGTGAACCCGGCCGCCGCCGGCCGCGTGAGAGCAACCGGGGCGGTCTTCGCCGAGGCGGACGTCGCCGACCGCGAGGCGCTGGGCGCGGCGCTCGACCAGGCGAACCTTGTCGTCCACACCGCCGCCCACGTGCGCGATTGGGGCTCGATGGACGAGTTCATTCGAGTCAACGTGGCCGGCACCGCGAACGTCCTCGATGCGGGCGCCGAGGCCGGCGCGGACCGGGTCGTCCACATCAGCTCGGTGGTCGTCTACGGATATGAGAGCCGCGCGGAGCAGGATGAGAGGGCGTTTCGCCGCACCCACGGGATCCCGTACATCGACACCAAGTCAGCCTCCGACCGGCTCGCCTGCCGGCGGGGCGCAGTGGTGATCCGCCCCGGCGACGTCTACGGCCCGGGCTCGGTGCCGTGGACACTTCGCCCGCTCCAGATGGCGCGGGCCGGGCAGCTCGCCGTGCCCGGTCGCGGCGACGGTCTGATGCTTCCCCTCTACATCGACGATCTGGCGGAGGCGGTCGTCCTCGCGCTGGCCAGCGGCGAGGCGGGCGAGGCCTACACGGTTTGGGACGACCGCGGCCGGGTGACCTTCGAGGAGCACTTCAACCGGCTGGCGCGATTCGCCGGTGGCCGCGAGGCGCGGCGGTTGCCGCGCCCGATGCTCGAGCTCGCCGGGATGACGACGGAGCGATGGGCGAAGCTGCGTGGCAAGCCGCCCGCCTTCACCGCCCGCGCGGTGACCTTCATCGATCGCCGCGGCACCGTGTCGGTGGCGAAGGCCCGCGACCAGCTCGGCTGGGAGCCCCGCGTCTCCTATGAGGAGGGCATGCGGCGTACGCAGGAGTGGCTGCGCGCTGAGCGCCTGATCTGACCACCGGCGACCGCAAGCAGCGCCGGATTCCGCGAGGAGGGAGTTGTGAATCACATGGATCCAGAAATCCCAACTCGTCCCAGACGGCATAACCGGTCACGGACAGGAGCGGTTTCGTCCGCAGACACCGCACGCTCGTGACTTCGACGTCCATGGCACGTTCAAAGTCATAAGCGATGGCCAATCGGGCGGGTAGCGGTCGCGGCACGCGCAATGGGCGCGTTCCTCACCGATTGCGGATTAGGGATCGATCAGCTAGGGGTCACCGGCGCAGCCGCGGTCCGGTTGCCCTGCAGGCCCCTGGGATCGATCGGGCCGGGCATCAGGCGCTCGGGCGGCGGGATCTCGATCCCGATCGCGCGCATGCGGCGCTGGAGCGCCATGTAGGCGAAGCCGTAGACCTGCGAGGAGTGGTAGCCGTAGGAAACGAACTCGCGCGGGCTTTCCGCCTCGGGCGGAGCGAAGACCTCGGCGGCGCGCGGCAGCAGGCGCTCGAGGGTGCGCAGGGCCACGTCCCTCATCTCCGGGCGCTCCTCACAGACGTCGCGCAGGAATCGCACGCCGAAGGCGATGTGGCGGTGCTCGTCCTGCTCGACCAGCGAGAAGCCGCGCTGGAAGCCAGGATAGAGGCCGTGGTCAGCCGTGTATTGGAGGATCGTCCGCTGGCCGGTCATCGCCAGTACACCCTCGGTGACCATGTGGTAGGTGACGATCCCCTCCACGAACAGCTCGAGGTCGTCGGGTCGGGCGAGCAGGCGATTGGCGACGCCGCGCAGCGCGTCGTCGAACAGGAAGTGCCAGGCGCCCAGCATCGTCTCCTCGGTCTCCTGAAGGCGGCTGCGAAGGTCATCCGCCGATAGCGCCATCACCTCGGCCGCGAAGCGGTCGAAGAAGACGGCGTGCCGCGCTTCGTCGACGAGCTGGGTGGCCAGGAACGCCTCCACCTCACCGCTTGGCGCGGCGAGCAGGAAGGGCGCGAGGTCCGCCGTGACCCGCTCCTCGCCGACGTAGAAGCTCCCCAGCGTCCAGGCGGTGTGACGTTGGGCCTCGGTCGGGGTGGCGAGCCAGTGCTCGCGGTCGACCGAGAAGTCGAGTTCGTGGGCCCGCCAGTTGGAGCGCTCCCAGAGCGCATACAGCTGCTCGTAACCGAGCAGCTCGCCGCGCCGTCGGGCCCCCGCCCCCCGCTGGGCGGGGTCGATCGCCGAGCCGTCGGGACGCCGTTCCGCACTCCGACTCGCCCCGTTCGCGCTGGCGCCCCACGTGCCGCCGCGAGCGCGTTGGAGCTCGCGCTGGCGTCGCTCTCGCTCGAGCTCCGGGCCGTCGAGGCCGTTCGCGCGGTCGATCCAGCGCCCCAAGAGGGTCACTGCCGGCAGATCGCCCTCGGCCTCTATGAGGCCGAACTGCATCGCCGTCGAGGGGCTGATTTCGCCGCCGGCCAGCTTCACCCAGGTCTCCACCGAGAGCATGACCGTGGCCCTGCGCTCAGGGCCGGCACCATCGCCCGCCGAGCCATCGGGGCGCGGTTGGGTCACCTCCGGGCCGGCCTCGACCCGAACCGAGCCGTCTTCGACGATCACCGTCCAGCGACCGCCGCCCTCACCGGAGAGCTCGTAGGACACCCGGAAACGCTCGCCCTTCGTCCACTCGGGGTCGATCAGGTGCTCGAGCGCCCTCAGGGCGAGGCCGGGGTCCACCCGCCCCCCATGCCTGGCCAATTCCTGGAGCCCACCGGGAGCGAGCAGACGGCGCAGCGGGAATCGCTCGCCGCGCTCGCGACGCACGCGTCGCCGCTCGGCGAGCAGCGACCGTGTCAGCTGTGCCGCGAGCCGCGGGCTGCGCCGGGCCAGCCGAAGGGCGGGGCCGGTTCCGTTGCCGGTGTCGGGGTTCTGGTCCACGACTCGCGTCCGGTAGCCATTGTCCCAGACTGGCCAACTAGCCAGGCAGTGGCTGGCCTGGGCGCAGAGGATTGATCTTCCAATTCCGGGCCCTCCCGGGTTTCGCGGCGCCGCACGGGGCTGGGTGGGGCAAAATCGCCGAGCGAAATGGCGGTGGGTGATATCCGGCCGCGTACAGCGGCACGATCGCACCCACCACCTTTCCCCGCAGCGGCATTGGCCCTCATGACATCGAGTGCGGGGTTGGGGACCGTATGCGTCCCCAATCGCTCACTCGATGCGGCGGCTCGCGAGGATCGCCGGCGTGCCGTTGCGCGGCTACAGGTCCAGCCGTCGCCGAACAGGTCGTGATACAGGCCGATCCCGTAGGACAGCACCCAGATCACGGCATGCCGGATTATGATGCTCGCGCCTTGGCGCCTCGAACGACTCTTCGCCGCCTCGGGCCGCTGCTTCTGGCCGCGCTGGCGCTGGCGGTGTTCGCGGCGCCGGCGCAGGCGACGATCTTCGGCCCGCGGGCGGGTCACTCGCCGAACGCCGACGACATCCGCACGGCGTACTGGGTCGCGATCACGATCGCCGGGCTGCTGGTGATCGCGGTCCACGTCTTCCTGATCGCCGCGATCTTCCGGTTCCGGGCTCGCCGGGGGCGCGCACCGCAGCGCTTCGCCGCTGGGCCCGGCGCCTTGACGCGGCCGACGGTCCCGCTCGCCGTCGTCGCGGCCGGCGTGTTCCTGGTCGGGGTCGTGATGGCGGACAAGGCGCGCGACGTGAAGCCGACCGGGCCCCAGGGCCTGAACGCGTCGAGGAGCCTGGTCGCCCAGGTGGGAGCTCTCAGGGTGCCGTCCGACGCGAAGCCGCTGGCGATCAACGCGATCGGGCAGCAATGGCTGTGGCGGTTCGAGTATCCGGGCGGTCAGCCCGGCGACCGGGTCTTCTCCTACGGCGAGCTCGTGGCACCCGTGGACACCACGGTCGTCCTCCACATCACCTCCACCGACGTCATGCACCGGTGGTTCATCCCCGCCCTCGGCGGCCAGGTGGATGCAGTCCCCGGCAAGACCGCCGAGACCTGGTTCCGAGCCGATCGCGAGGGCATCTACCGAGGGCAGTCGACCTTCTTCTCGGGGAGCGCCTACTCGGTGATGCGGAGCTGGGTGCGCGTGGTCAGCCCCGACGCCTACCAGCAGTACGTTCGGCAGCAGAAGAGCGACCTCGCCGCGGCCCAGGGGTACGTGCAGCGGAAGGTCACCCAGGGCGCGACACCGGGGCTCAAGCCGTGACCCCGCCGGCCATCGTCTCCCCGCCCCGGCCCGAGGTCGTCACCGAGGGGATCCCGCGTCGCCGGGCCGCCTGGATCGAGCGGGCGACCAGCACCGACCACAAGTCGGTGGCGATCCTCTACCTCGGCACCTCGCTGTGCTTCGGCGCCCTCGCGGTGGTCGAGCTCGTGCTGATGAGGGTGCAGCTGATCGTTCCCGAGAACACTGCGATCCACCCCGAGATCTTCGACCGGGTCCTGTCCGCGTTCGGGGTCACGGCGGTGATCCTGTTCGCGATCCCGCTGGCCCTGGGGCTGATCGGCTACATCGCCCCGCTACAGATCGGCTCCCGCGGCGTCGCCTTCCCGCGCCTGGGCCTGCTCTCGTTCTGGCTCTACCTGGCCGGGGCGGTGACGGTCTACGCCAGCTTCCTGTGGACGCCCGCCGAGACGGGTGTCGCGGCGTTGCCGCCGCTGTCCGAGCAGACCTTCTCGGACGCCGGCGGCGTTGACGCCTGGATCGTCGGCTCCGCGCTCGCGATCCTCGGCTTCGTTTGCTTCGCGATCAACCTCGTGGTCACGCTCCACAACATGCGCGCACCCGGGATGGCCTGGCGACGGATGCCCCTGTTGTCGTGGGCGGCCGGGGTCAGCGGCTACCTGCTGCTCGCCATCGGCCCGGTGATGCTCGCCGCGCTGACGATGCTGTTCATCGACCGCAACCATGGCGGCGTCTTCTTCGATGCCGGCGAGGGCGGCGCCCCGCTTCTGTACGAGCATCTCGCCTGGTTCTTCTTCACCGGCGCCTACATGCTGGTCCTGATCGTCGCCGCCGGTGTGATCTCGGACGTGCTGCCGACGTTTGCGCGCAAGCCCCTGTTCAGCCACCGCGGCGCGATGCTCTCGCTGCTGGCGATCGCCGTGCTCGGGCCGCTGGCCTGGATGCAGAACATGTATACGGCCCCAATCCCGCTCGGCTTCGAGATCTTCGCGATGCTGTTCGCGCTCGCGCTCACGGTCCCGGTCGGGCTGCTGGTCTTCAACTGGGTCGCGACGCTTTGGGGCGGCACGCTGCACCTTCGGGCCGCGCCGCTGTTCGCGCTCGGCGCGATCAGCGCGATGACGATCGGGCTCGCCGGCGAGCTCGCCTACTCCGTGATCCCCGTCGGCTGGCAGCTCAGCAACACCACCGCCGCCCACGGCGACACCTTCGCGGTGCTGGCGGGCGGCGCCGTGCTGGGCGGCTTCGCCGCGCTCCACTACTGGTTCCCGAAGCTCACCGGCCGCCTGATGGGCGAGGGCATGGGTAAGGCCGCGCTGGCGGCCATCCTCGCGGGCGTCTACGTCTACGAGCTGACCACCTTCTTCGCCGGACTCAAGGGCCAACCGGTGGACGTCTACAAGTTCTTCGAGGGCAACGGGCTGGACGGCTTCAACCTCGTTGCCTCGATCGCCGCCTTCGTGCTCGCCGCGGGGATCCTGCTCGAGCTGGCGAACGTTGCCCACAGCTGGGGCCACGGCGTGCGCGCCGGGCACGATCCGTGGGGGGGCGCGACGCTCGAATGGTTCGCGCTCTCGCCCCCGCCGGAGCACAACTTCGACGCCATCCCCGACGTCCGCAGCGCCGAGCCCCTTGACGACATCCGCCGGGCGATCCGCGACCAAACCGAGGGCTGGCGGCCGCCAAGGCCGCCGCCAGCCACCGAGCCGCCGGCTCGTGAACCGGAGCCGGCGCAGGCAACCGGCGGGGACGATCCCGGGAGCCAAGGCCCTTCCGGCGGCGCCTCGGTAGCCTGAGCTCGATGAACCGCGTCGCTCCTCGTGGCGAAGCGGACGAGCTCGCTCGCTTCCGCCGCCTGCTGAACGCGACCATCCTCACCACCTTCGCCTTGATCGTGATCGGCGGGGTGGTTCGGGTGAGCGACTCCGGCCTCGGCTGCGGTCCCGCCGGCAGCGGCACCGAGGGCTGGCCGCTGTGCGGCGGCCGGGCGCTGCCGTTCCTGGAGCAGAACGCGCTGATCGAGTTCAGCCACCGCGCCGCGGCGACGATCGTGACGGTGCTGATCGCGGCGCTCGCGCTACAGGCCTTCAGGCGCCTTCGCGACCACCGCTGGCTGGTGCGCGGCTCGGTCGCCGCCGCCCTCCTCGTTCTCGCCCAAGCGGCCCTCGGCGGCCTCACCGTCGAGCACGGCCTGCACTCCGCCCTCGTCGCTGCCCACCTGGGGTTGGCGATGGTGCTGCTCGCCCTGCTCCTCGCCCTGCACCGGATCGCACGCCCATCGGAGAGCTCGCCGCCGGTGGACGGCTCGCGTGCCCTGCAGGTGACCGCCGCCGTGGCGATGGTGCTGCTGTTCGCGACGATCGTCGCCGGTGGCTACGTCGCCGGCACCGAGGGCGAGGGAACGCCGAACCAGCCGGCGCTGGGAGCCCACCTCGCCTGCGGTGAGCAGTTCCCGGCCTGCCTGGACGAGTTCATGCCCTTCCAGTACGGGCGGTTGGTCGACATCCACCTGACCCACAGGCTGTTCATGTACCTGACCGCGATCGCGGTCGCAGCGATGACCGCGCTGGCGCTCCGACGCCGGCCGCGAGACGCCGCCACGCGGGGCCGATTCCTTCCCTTCCTGCTTGCGCCGGCACTGCTCGCCCTGCAGATCCTGCTCGGGGCGTTGAACGTGTGGCTCGGCGAGCGTCCCGTGCTGATCGTCGCTCACCTGACGCTGGGGACGCTGCTCTGGGCGACGGTTGTCCAGGCGGCGACCTCGTTGCTCGCCGTGCCCGCCGACGCGCGGCGAAGGCTCGAGGGCTCCGGGACAACCGAGACCCAGGCGGCAGCCGCCTGACGACCATGGAGAGCGCTACCAACACGGGCGAGCTGGCGCAACCGATATCCGCGCCGCTCGCCGCCCGACGCCCGCTGGTCCAGGTGCTGAGCGACTACCTGGCGCTGACCAAGCCGCGGATCATCGCCCTGCTCCTTGTCACCACCGTGGCGACCATGTTCGTCGCCGACCCCTCCGGGCCGGCCTTGGCGACGATCCTCTGGACGATGCTCGGCGGATACCTGGCCGCCGGCGGCGCCGGGGCGATCAACCAATACCTGGAGCGCGACCGCGACGCGCGCATGGCGCGGACCTGCGGCCGTCCCCTGGTCGCCGGCCGGATCGAGCCGCGCCGCGGGCTCATGTTCGGGATCGCGCTCGGCGCTCTGGCGATCGCCGAGCTCACTCTGACGGTCAACGTCCTCGCCGCGGCTCTGGCCCTCGCCGGGCTGCTGGGCTACGTGTTCGTGTACACGCTGTGGCTAAAGCCACTCACGCCCCAGAACATCGTCATCGGCGGTGCCGCGGGCGCCGTGCCCCCGCTGGTCGGCTGGGCCGCGGCGACCGGCGGGCTGACTCTCGACGCGCTCTATCCGTTCGCGATCGTCTTCCTCTGGACGCCGCCCCATTTCTGGGCCCTGGCCCTGCTGGTCAAGGACGATTACGAGCGCAGCGGCATCCCGATGCTCCCGGTCGCCCGGGGCGAGGCGGCCACGCGCCGCCAGATCGTGGCCTACAGCCTGGCATTGGTGGCGTTCACCGTGGTGCCGTTCTTCACCGGCCTCTTCGGAGCGCTCTATCTTGCGGCCGCGCTCGCGCTCGGCACCTGCTTCGCCGGTCTCGCGGTGCACCTCGCCCTGCGCCCCTCGCGGGGGGCCGCGGTCCGCCTCCACCTGGGCTCGCTCGCCTACCTGGCGCTCCTGTTCTGTGCGATGGGGGCCGACCGGGTGATCCTCGGCTGACCGCCGCCCGCTCCCGGAAGCTGGCGCTCGGCGCCAACCCGAGCCGGAGCACGGTCGCTCACGGTCGGGGGGTGTGATAGAAGAGCCCGATGGACCGGAGGCTCGCCCAGCGCAACCTGACGGCGGGGCTGCTCGCGGCCGGACTGGCGCTGCTCTTCTTCGGCCTCAGCTTCTTCGTCACGATCTTCTACCTGACCTAGATGACCGGATGAGCGACGGTCGCCAACCACCCCAGCCCTCGGAGTTGGTGTACGTGCCGGCCCCTTCCTGGCTACCGGTGCTCACCGCAGCCGGCCTCGCCGGCGTGCTCGTCGGTCTGTTTACCGGCTTGCCCTACGCGGTCGCCGGCGCGATTGTCCTGCTCGCCTCGCTGCGGGCCTGGCTCCGCGACACCGGGGACCAGATCGCGCGGCTTCCGCGCCAGCAGCATCTGACCTCCGCCGTGCTGCCGGCTGTGCCGCTGCGCCGCGGCGAGCCCGACTCCTAGTGGATCGTCTCATAGCGTTGTGCCTGAAACGGCGAGGCGCAGGCGTCGCCAGGCAAGGACGCAGGGAGCCCGAGTAGCAGCGCTACTCGGGCGACTGAGGACGCAGCATGGCGGCGATCTGCGGCCGCGGTTTCGGGTGCAGCGCTGTGGGACGGCCCACTAGCTACGCCGCGGTCGCCTCGCTCTCGGGGGGCGTCATCCCCGAGGTCGCGCCCTCGGAGGTCCAGACGCGAACGATGTCGCGCATCGAGAGGATGCCGACGAGCTCTCCGCTATCGACCACCACCAGGTGGCGTATGTGGCGATTCGCCATCTCCATCGCGGCACGCTCGAGGCTCCAGTCGGGCGCTGCGGAGATCAGCATGTCGCTCATGTGGTCGCCGACGGACTCCGAGTCGGGATCCTCGCCCTTGCCGAGCGAGTTGAGGATGTCGCGCTCGCTGATGATCCGCGGCCCGGGGGACTCCTCGTCGATCACCACGGCCGCCCCCACCCCCTTTTCGACCATGCGCGTCGCTGCGTCGCGCAGGGTGTGACCGGGACCAAGCGTAAGGACCACGTTGGACATGCCTTTGCGAACTTCCATTCAGCGCGCCCCCTATGTGACTAGTGCGTATTGAGGCAACCCTAGCCGAAAGCGCCCCGCGCGCCAAGTCAGGCTCGCCTGGCGCCGCACGCCGACGATAGGATCCGGCCTCGTGGCGAGACGGATGCTCATGCCCCGGCGAGCAGCGCGCCGCGCGACCCTCGCGCTCTCCGGGATCGCGTTGCTGACCGCGTCCGGCTGCGGCGTCGCGCAGAGCGGCAACGTCGATCGCGGCCAGCAGCTGTTCACGAGCAAGTGCGCGAGCTGCCATGCGCTCAAGGACGCGGGCAGCACCGGCGCGCTCCAGGGCCCCGACCTCGATGCCGCCTTCGCCGAGGCGCGCGCCTCCGGCATGGACTCCGACACGATCGCGGGGGTGGTCAGGGCCCAGGTCGAGAACCCTCGCCCGAGCACGGACAATCCCAGCGTCTCGATGCCCGCGGAGTTGGTCACCGGAGAGGACCTCGACGACGTGGCGAGCTACGTGGCCAGCGTCGCAGGGGCGCCGGGAATCAAGGGGCCCCAGCTACCCGACGATCCGGGGGCGTCGGTGTTCGCCAACAATCAATGCTCCGGCTGCCACACTCTGAAGGCGGCCGGCGCCGCGGGCACCACGGGCCCCGACCTCGACCAGGTGATCCCGGGCCAGAGCGCCGCAGAGGTCAGGAAGTCGATCGTCGACCCCAGCGCGAAGATCACCCAGGGCTACCCGGACGTCATGCCCCAGAACTTCGGCCAGCTGATCAGCTCGCAGGAGCTCAACGCCCTGGTCCAGTTCCTGCTCGAGTACTCGGGCAAGCAGGGCGGCAAGCAGAAGTAAGCGGTAAACGCCGCGCCGGCCGACCGCGATCAGGCCGCCGTCCCAGCGGCCCCCGCAGCACCGGCCGCCTCCGCCTCGAGGTCGACGACCACGTGGGTGATCGGCAGCGGCACCTCGCGGCGCGCCCGATCGACCACGCCCCGCTCGAGCCACCTGGACTTGTGGGGCGGGTGGGTCGAGATGATCACCTCGTCGGCGGCGAAGTAGCGCAAGGCGTCCTCGAGCGCCGCGTTTGGCTCATGGTGGTCTCCGACGTCGCCGCGCGCGGTCAGGCCGGCGGATCCCATCGCCCGCAGCGAGTCGTCGAGACGCTCCCTGGCTTCGGCGATGGCCGCGTCGACGTCCGAGGCCCAGTGCTCGAGCGGGGAGCTGGTCAGCGCGGGCACCACCACGAGGATTTCGTTCTTTCGCCCCTGGCAGTGGCTCTTGATCTCCTCGAGCAGCGCTCGGCCCGCGACCGTCTGGTTGGCCATCACGATCACGCGATGGGCGTCGTCGGCATCCCGCACCACCTCCGCCTGGTGCGGCAGCGTGCCGCGCGCCCGCCGCAACAGAACCCAGATCCCCAGGGCGACCTCGACGGCCAGCAGCACCGCCCCGAAGGCGGGCCGGGTGAGGAGCGCGAGCGCGATCACGGCGCCGGCTCCGATGCCGATCACCACCACCGCCCGGAAGACGTCTCGCTCGGACCGCAGCGGGTTGTGCATCTCACCCTCCTCGGTAGGTCGTGCTGATCAGAACTTACTCCTCCGCGCGACTAGAGTACGAACGAGGCGTGCCGAGCGGTCCTCAGACCGGCGCTTGCGGAGGAACGGCTACCTGGATGCCGTCCACTCCCTCGCGGAGTCGCTGAAACCGCAACCGTTCCTCCGGCGTTGTCGCACGCAGCAGGCGGAGCCGACCTCCGTTCCGAAGCGATTGCTTCGCCATCAGGAGCAAGACTCGCAGGGCCGCTGAGTCGATGAACCTCACACCGCCGAGGTCGAGGATCACCTCGGAGGCGTCGCCGGCAATCGCCCTTCGCAATTCCGCCTCGAGCGGTTTGGCGTTGGAGAGATTCAGCTCTCCGAACGCGCGAACTACGAGTGCCTCACCATCTTGCTCCACGCGGACTGTGAGCTGCACGTCCTCGCGGGCCAGGGCTGAAGTGCCCATTTGGACATCTCCCTTCACTCCTCTCGAATCGCGATGCCGCCGTCGCTAGAAGGAAGAGAGGAATGGAGAGCGCCCTCGACGGCCTCAGCCCAACCTACTCCCATCGCGCCATGAGTAGTCGGGGCGATCCCGCAAAGAGGGCGTTAACCGCCTTGACAGCCCCTTGAGTGGGACAAATGAGCGCCGCATCCAACGCTCGCGAGATACTGCGACCGATGTCGCAGGAGAACGTGGAGATCGTACGACGCTGCGGCGAGGCGTTCGACCGTGGCGACTATCAAGCGGCGCTGGATGCGCTCGATCCTGAGGTCGAGTACGACCTCTCGCACTTCCCCGAAGGCCGCGTCTATCACGGTCACGAGGGGGTGTGGGAATCGTTCCGCATCTGGCTCGGAACGTGGGAGGACTACCACCAAGAGCGAGTGGAGATCATCGACGCAGACGACCAGGTCGTCGTGGTTGTGCGGGAGCGAGGGCGCGGAAAGAGAAGCGGTTTAGAGGTCGTTCGCGAGGGCTACGCCGTGTGGACGCTGCGCAACGGGAGGGCCATACGAATCCGTTTCTATCCCAACAAGGCCATGGCCCTCGAAGCCGCCGGGCTGCACGAATAGGCGATGTCGCAGGGAAAACGTGGACATCATCCGCCGGCGGACCTCGTCCACAAGTGGAAGTGGATTCGCGGCGCGCTCAATGCTGAGGCTGGGCTCGCTCAACTTCGCGAAGCCGATCGGCGAGGGCCGCCAACACACGCCGACCCACGACCGGGACGCTCTCGATCAGCTCCGAGAACTGACGGGAGCCAAGCACGAGGAGTCGCATGTCGCTCTCGGCGGTGACCGTGGCGGAGCGCGGCGCCGAGTGAAGGAGAGCCATCTCCCCGAAGCAGTCGCCGGGGCCGAGCTTGGCGCTCCGCTTGCCGCGGATCGTCGCCTTCGCGCGACCATTGGCGATCACGAAAGCCTCTCGCCCAGGGTCGCCCTGGCGCATCAGCACCCGGCCGGCGGGGACCTCGATCTCCTCGGCGAGGACTGCGATGCGGGAGAGGTCCCGCTTGCTGCAGGCCGAGAAGAGCTGGACCTGCGAGAGCCGCTCGACCTTGGGGTCGCGCGACCGCCGTCGTCCCGGTCGCCTCATGGGCACGAGTATCCCAGCGCGCGCCCAGGTCCGCAACGGGACCGCGATCAACTGCCAGGTGAGCGAGCGGGGGCGGACCCCAGGCGCGCGATGTTCAGCCTGCGGGTGGCTAATCCCGCGCCGATTAGATGGCTCTTAGTCCGGCGGCTTCGAGGGCCTGGTCGCGTTCGCCGTAGATCTCGAACCGGACCACCTTTCCATCGTGGACGGTCAACAGAAACCAGAACGTCCCCGTCATCACTTGATTGCTCCCCGCCAAGCGACCCTCCTGCGGGACTTCCACCACGACCCTATGAGCCAGGCCGGGTTTCACGGAGACCCCAAGCCCAGGATTCCGTCCTGGAGGA
>JBBPIL010000026.1:0-31075 GCA_038040365.1 Actinomycetota bacterium | reverse complement strand
CGGTCCACGAGGAGCTGAAGGGGACCGGGGTCACCCTGACGGCGGTCTGCCCCGGTCCCGTGAGGACCGAGTTCATGCAGGTGGCCGGCATCGAGCAGGCGGAGGAACAGCTCCCCGGCGTTTTCTGGATGGCGCCCGAGGCGGTGGCGAAGGCGGCGGTTGACGCGGCCGAGAATGGGAAGCGGGCCATCGTCCCGGGCCTCTTGAATCGCGCCGGTGCGCTGACCGGCCAGCACACTCCACGCCTGCTGGTCTTGCCGATCGCCAAGCGGCTCTGGAGGAGGCAGGCGCTCTAGCAGAGCGGTCACCGCCCGTGACCGCGGGCGTCGACCGGCATGGTGGGAGTCCTCGAGCTCGCCTAACTCTCGCTCCGCCTGGCCACGGCCACCAGCTCGCCGCCCCTGCCGAGCAGGGAGGCGAACAGCTCCAGCGGTGCCGAGACGAGGGCAACGGGGAGGGCGGCGAGCACCGTCACGACGGCGTCGATCCCGAACTTGAGGCGGCCCCGGGCGCCACCGGGGCGCAGGGTGCCGGCGCGAACCTCGCGGGCGAAGTTTTCGTGGAACGTGAACGCGTTGAGGATCGTCTGCCACATCCAAGCCTGCCCCCGACCTCGGCGCGCGCAGCTCAGCTCCTCGATCTTGAGACCCGCCGCCGCGGCCAGCTCCGGCAACGACTGGGGAGTCGGGTAGAGGCGCCGCTTCGGCTCCAGCGCCGCCCAGTGACTGCCGCCCAGCGAGGCCTGGACGCTGGCGCGGTTCGCGACCCGCAGCTCGAGCCTCCCGTTCGGGATCTGGCGCGCGAAGCCGAGCAGCGCGGAGGCTGAGCTTGCGGGGGCCAGGTTGGCCGCAACCCCCAGCCGGCAGCGCTCGCAGCGCTTGAGCACAACCGAGTCGGTCGGGCTGCCGTCCTCGCCGGACTCCACCAGCAGCCACCCGAACAGCGGCTCACCGCAGGCCGGGCAGGTGCTCATTCGACCTCGTGCTCGACGCCGAACTCGCGCAGCGCGCCCAGGAAGTCGCGCGGGTCGAACGCCTCCGAGGGTGCCAGCGCGCCCTGGCGATCGTAGCCCGGTGCCGCGCAGCGAAGCGCCCCCTCGACGGTCGTCCGCGCGGTGAGCCCATACGGGTCGGTGCCCGTCACCGTTCCCCGCCGCCGTCGCGAGCCCTGACGGGCCTCGCAGACGATCGTGAAGCTCGAGCTGCGGCGGCTCCCCTCGCTTGGTCCCTCCGGCAGGCGAGTGATGACCGTCGCCAGCGCCCGGCGCAGCGGCGTTCGCATGGCGAGCTGGAACGGCACCATGACCAGCGGGGCGACCCTGGGGACGAGCGGCAGGGAAATGACAGTCGACGCGGTGAGCAGCGTTCGCACCCGCGCGGTCTGGACGTGCCGCGGCACCGTGATGTGCTCGCCGGCCGGGTATCGCACCATCCGCTGGCGGCCGATCGGGTCTGGAAAGTCCCAGCTGCCCCCGCCGACGCTCCGTGGCGCGGAGGCCAGCTCCCCATCCCGCCACTCCATGGCGCCTCCGGCCATCATCCCCAGGCCCGACAGCGCAGTGCCCCGGGTGGCGCCGAAGCCGCGTACCGCATAGGCGAGCACGATCTCGTCGAGGGGCTCCATGCCCTCGGCGGTGAGCGCCGCGATCATGTCCCCAGGCACGTAGTCGAAGCCCATCGCCGTGACCAGGGCCACTCCCGCCTGGCCGGCGCTCGGACCGTAGTCCTCGAACACCTTGCGCATGAACGGCTGCTCGCCGGTGGTATCGAGGTAGTGGGTCCGCGCCTCGACCGCGGCCGCGAGGACCGGTTCGCCGTGGAGGCGAAAGGGGCCCGCGCAGGCGATCACCGCCGCGCAGGGCTCCAGCAGCTCCCTCAGTGCGGTGGAGTCGTCCAGCGACGCGTCCCGAATCGCGATCTGGCCGCCGAGGTCCTCAGCGAGTATCTCCAGCTTCGCCCGGTTACGTCCGGCCAGCACGACCTCGGCGCCGCGCCGTCGCAGCTCCCCGGCGACCAGCCGGCCCGTGTACCCGGTGGCTCCGTAGACAGCGATTGGCCCCGTTTGCGGGGGGGTTTCCGCCATTCACGGGCATCCTATTGAGCGGCGATCGCCGGCCCGCGATCGGGATTAGGGCCCCGGCACGCCCGGCGCGTTACGGTACGGCCCGATGCAGCTCCGCCAGATCATGACCAGCGGCGTCGTCACGGCCGGGCTGGACGCCGACGTGCTCAAGGTCGCCCAGTTGATGCGCGACCACAATGTCGGCTCCGTTGTGCTCTGCGACCCGGAGGGCGAGCCGGCGGCGATGATCACTGACCGGGACCTGGCGATCCGGGCCCTGGCCGAGGACCGCCCTGGCTCGGAGCCCGCCCGCGAGCACGCGTCCCGACCGCTGGTCACCGGGGAGCCCGACATGGACCTCGAGGAGGCCGCAGCCCTGATGGTCCAGCACGGAATCCGGCGGCTGCCGGTCGTCGACGGCGACGAGCTGGCGGGGATCGTGACCCTCGACGACATCGCGGTCCGGACCGGCAACCTCGAGGTCGCGCAGCGGATGACCCAGGAAGTGATCGAGGGAGCCCTCCCCGGCTTCTTCTTCCACGAGCGCGGATAGGACGGGCAGGTGCACGAGACGCCCCAGCAGCGCATCTGGCGGGATCGGGTCGAGGCCCTGATCGGCCTGGCCGCGCCGGTGCTCGACCTGGTGCTGAACGCCGGCGACCGCGTGTCGCGAACGCTCGCCCCCGGCGACAGCGACTACTACCCGATCCGCGCCCCGGCGGACGCATTCGAGCTCGGCCCGGTCCCCCGGGACGGCGAGCGGCCCCGGAGGCCCGAGCCGGTCGACTAGCTTTCCGGCTTGTCCGCGTAGACGCGGCGACGGAAGACGTCGTCGACCAGGGACTCGACCCGGTCGAGGAAGAGGACCCCGTCGAGGTGGTCGAGCTCGTGCTGCAAGCAGCGCGCCTCGAAGCCCAGGGACTCGACCGCACCACCGGCGTGCTGGACCACGATCGACGTCGCACGACGCACGTTGGCGGTCAGATCGGGAATCGAGAGGCAGCCCTCGCGGGCGACCTCGGAGCCCTCCGCCTCGACGATCCGCGGATTGACCAGCACGAGCAGGCCGTTGTGCGTGTCGGCCTTCGGATGCCCCTCAACGTCCACCGCGATGACGCGCGCAAGCTCCCCGATCTGCGGGGCGGCCAGCCCGACGCAGCGCTCGAACGATCGCATCGTGTCGAGCAGGTCGCGTTCTATGGCCTCGGCGTCGGCCGCCTGCGCGGGCGCCGCCACCTGCTTCAGCATCGGGTGCGGGTAGACCAGAACTTCGCGAACGGCCATCTCGTAGGGCCTCTCACAACCCCACTAGAGCGCTTCCGCTGCGAGCGGACGCAGGCTCACCTCGACCTTCGCATCGTCCGCGACCTCGCCCAGCGCCGCCTCCAGGTCGGGCTCGGAAGCCTCCCGGATGGCCACCTCGATGATCATCACGTAGAGCGGAGAGTCCGCGGCGCCGGCAAGCCTGGTCTCGAGCCCGGTGATGTTCACCCCACGCTCGGCGAGTGCCGCGCTGACGGCGTGGACGATGCCGGAATGATCGGCGCCGTAGACGGTGATCACGTGTGAGGGCCGAGCGGCCGCCACGCCGAGGTCGTCGACCCGATTCACGGCGATCGCCTCCAGCTCGAGCTCCTGTCGCACGCGCTGGAGGCGTCCCTCGAGGTCCCCCGCTTCCACCGCCTCGGGCAGCTTCACGATCAGCATCACCGCGAAGTGGCCGCGGAGGATTGACATCTGAGAGTCCTCGATGTTCCCCTGAAGCTCGAGCAGCGCTTCGCTGATCGCCGCGACGATTCCGGGCCGGTCGCGGCCGATCGCGGTCACGGCGAATTCGGGCATGCGCCGTAACATACGCCGACTTTGGGCCGCGAGCGGATCATCGAGCGCGAGCGCCGTTGGGCACGCCCGACGGCCGTCATGGCCGTAGGGGTGACCGTGTTGATGGCCGCCTCGTTCCTGGCGCGCGTGCAGATCCCCGTCGAGGACACGACGTCGGCGCAGTTCCGGGCCTTCGACTCGCACGGTGGCGCTATCGCGGCGTTCTCGCTCCTCGCCGCCGCCGCGTTCCTCTTGATCATCGGCCCGCTGCTCTACCTGTTTCGGGCCGCCGAGGCCCGCAATCCGCGGGTGCGGGCGGTGATGGTCGGCTTCGTGTTCATCGGTCCGGCCCTGATGGCCGGCCAGAGCATCGTGAACTGGGTGGCGGTAACGCAGATTTCTGCCGACTTCGTCGAGCAGGCGCCTCATCTTCAAGACGAGCCATACCCCCGTCTTGTCGACGACCTGAAAAGAGACAAGGGCTCGATCGACAAGGTCACCCTCTATACCGACTCGCACCGCCTCGACATCGAACTCAAGGACGGCAGCCTCCGAACGGGCGAATACCCCCCCGACGAAGAGCAAGCGCTGATCACCCGGCTCGATACCGCAGGCGTCGACCACGAGGAGGACTCCGACGGAGATGCAGGCGACGCGCTCGCCGAGCGGCTCAGCGACGACTCGACGGCGGGACAGGTGGGAGGCAGCCTCCAGTTTCCCGGCCTGCTCGGGCTGATCGTGGCAATGGTCTACGTGCCGCTTCAGGCGGTCCGGGCTGGCCTACTGTCGCGATTCTTCGGCACCTTCGGGATGGCGTTGGGAGTTTCGATCATCCTTCTGCCCCCCGGCACGCTGCTGCTGGCCCTTTGGTTCGGGTGGTTGGGCCTGCTCTTTGTCGGCAAGGTGCCCGGCGGGCGCCCGCCCGCCTGGGAGGCGGGCGAGGCGATCCCCTGGCTGAAACCTGGGGAGGAGCGGAGCTCCGCGCCGCCGAACGGTGAGGCGATCGAGGGCGAGGCGATCGAGGCCCCGGCCGCCGGCGAGCCACCCGAAGGCTCACAGGGCGGGCAGCCCGGCTCCCGCAAGCGCAAACGCAAGCGGCGCCGCTAGTGCAGATCAGGTTCGGTCGCGCCGATCGGGGAATACCCGGGCCCGGACGCGACGACTGGAGGGTTGTGTGCCTATGGGGTATCGAATCCTCCAGTCGCCCGCGACCTACCCGCGTTCATGCGGGCGTTGATCGGCGTGGCGGTCGAGGCCGCCGAGCCGGTGGCCGCTAGCTGACCCGGGCGCGGCGGCGCAGCAGCGCCCCTGCGAGCAGCAGCCCCCCGCCGGCGGCGAGGAGCGGCAATACCGGCATGCCGGTCGAGGGGAGCTGCGTGGTGCTTCCGGCCGCCCCCGGGGAGGTCACCGCGGCGGACTCAGAGCCCGGGGCGGTGGCAGCGGGCGGGGCCTGGGTGGTCCCAGAGTCGCTCCCGCCGCCGCTGGAGTCCGCAGCCTGCACGGTGACGGTCCCCTTCATGCCCACAAATTGGTGGGGTTCACAGTAGTAGGGGAAAGTGCCCGGCTGGGTGAACGTGTGGCTGAAGCTCTGTCCGGGGTTCAGGTCGCCGCTGTTGAAGCTGCCGCTGTTCGCCGTCACGGTGTGAGTGACCTGGCCGTCATTGCTCCAGGTGACCGTTCCGCCCACCTGAATCGCGATTGAGGATGGCGCGAAGAAGTTGTCTCCGGCGGGGTTGTCGTCGGCGCTGACCGACGCCGAGCCGGCGGCGCTGACCGTGGTCGAGGAGTCGGCGACCGGCGCCGAAGCTGGCGGCGTTGGCTCGCCCGGCGTTGTGGGGGCCGGCGAGGGAGTCGCGTTTGGCGCCGGCGTGCCGGCGACCGGCGGCGGCGGGGCGTCAGGCGGTTCCGGCTGTGGGGCCGGGGCCTCGGCGGGTTCCTCTGGGGCCACGGCTTGGTCGGAGCCGCCGTCGGCCGCTGGCGCCGGAGCCTGGGCGGAGACGAGCGGCGCCGGGGTCGCCAGACAGACCATCAACACGCCGACGCTGATCAGGAGCGTGCTCGCCCTCGTTTGGGCCTTTCCCCTCGTTGCGACCCCGTTTACGCGGGTGCGAATCGATGAGGCCTCCGGCGATGCCACTCACCCGAGCATACGGCCCCGAGCCGAGCCAGGTTCACCCGCGAGCCGCGGCGAGGCGCTTGCGGTGTGTGCGGATCTCGCTCAGGATGCGCTCCAGGCGCGGCTCCCGGGAGGAGTCCACGTGGGTCATGGCCCGAGCGATCGCGGGGTGGACGGCCGCAATCCGCTCGTACATCGCCTGGGCGACGGCGCGGTAGGTCGGGTGTCCCTCGCGGCCGGAGCGAAGCTCGATCAGGTGCATCGCCTCGCGCGCGTTGAGGTCGAGCACGTAGCGGATCCGGTAGCCGAGGCAGAGGGCGTAGGGGGCAGCCTCGGCGAGTCCGTCGGCCTCCAGCCGCGCGAACTCGCGCCGCGAGATCTCGAGCGCTCGCTCGTAATCTGGCCCGGCGCCGGCATCGCGCACCTCCTCCGGGACCCCGGCGCCCAGGTGCGGCCCCAGCCGTTGCCACTGGCAGGTCAGCAGCCGATGGCGCTGCAGGTCGCGGAAGCCGCCGTAGTCGGAGACGATCTCGAACCGGTACCGCACCGCCTCCCAGCCTCGGCCCGGGCGGTGGCGACGGTTTCGCCGCTCGCCGGCCAGCTCGTCGATCAGCTCGGCGCGCTCCAGCGGATCGAGGGCCTCGACCCTGTCGCGGATCTCGGTCTCCGAGGCCCCAGCCGCCTCGAATAGCGAGGCCGCGAGCAGATCCTCCTCGCTGCCCTCGACACCGACCAGCTCGACCGACGGCGCCTCGCTCTGGGTGGGGCGGTCCAGCCCCAGGCGCGCCACCGCGAGCTCGGTCGCCCGGCGGCGCTCGCGCAGATAGGCGATCCACTCGCCGCCGCGATCGGGACGCTCGATACGCCCGACGAAGCTCGGGATCACCTTGGTGAGCTCGGTGAGGATCATGCTGCCGTACTCGCGCGCCTCCGGTAGCGGAGAGGCCATCAAACGCAGGAGCAGCTGCTCGTAGGCCTGGCCGGACGCGAAGATGCCGACGTGGCTGAGCGTCGAGGCCGGGAGCACGCCCCGCAGCAGGTCGAGCGACTTGGCGCGGATCGAGCGCCGCCACGCCGCCTCTGGCTCCTCGCCTCGCGGCCAGCGCTCCGCCGCCCAGGACTGAACCGACTCGAGGCTGCGGGAGTAGATCTGGAACAGCTCATTCATGGCGGCCTCGTAGGGCTCGCCCAGCCGCTGCTCGCGGTAGTAGCGGTAGCCGCCGTCCTCGGCCATCGGCTGGTCGTAGGGGATGTAGCGCGTCGACTGCTCCAGATAGGCGGCCAGCCGGCCGCGTTGCAGGACTTTGGTGAGGATGTTCGAGACCCACTCGCAGGCCAGGTGGGCGCCTCCCACCTGGCCAATCGAGTCGTCTCCGTAGCCGATGAACACGCGCTCGTACAGCCCCGCCGCTCGCTCGCCCTCGACGCCGTCGAAGGGTCGGTGGCCCTGGGGCACGTCGGCGGCGAACTCGTCGAGGAACAGGCGCCGCACCGTGCCGGCATATCGCGAGTAGCGGGCGAACATCGCCCCCTTCACCGTCTCGGGCAGGTTGACCAGGCAGAAGACCGGCCGATCGAGGTTGGTGAAGTGAGGACGCAGGATCGCCTCCTCCTCGGGGGTGAACGACTCGACCGGATAGCGCACGGGCTGATCCTAGTCAGCGTTGCGGCGGGCCAACGAGAACGCTGGTCCACACCTCGCCCGGCGCCCCGTGCCCAGGCGTTTATGCGCTGGGTAGGGGGCGAATCGGCGCCCCTGGCGCTTTTGTTGCCACATGAGCAACAAAGGCGCCAATGGCCAGCGCTGCAGCTCGCCGGCGCCACCCCCACACGATTGCCGCACTTGTCTCACCTGCTAAACGGCCAGCGAGGCGACGGCGACCGCGATCGCGATCGCGGTCGACCAGGCCACCGCGCCGGCCGAGATCCGCAGGTCGAGCCCGTAGGCGTGGCTGACGATCATCGTGTTGATGCCGCAGGGCATCGCGGCGAGCAGCAGGTAGGGGCCGGGGAGGTCGATCAGCGGCAGGGCGATCAGGAAGAGGAGCGCCGGCGCGACCACCAGCCTCAGCCCCACGGCTGCCGCCACCGCCGCGTCGAGCGGGGGCGGAATCGGGATGGTGCCCTCCTCGCCCTCCTCGGCGAGCGCCGCGCCGACCGCGAAGAAGCCGAGCGGGAGCAAGGCGACGATCGCGATCCTCGAGGCGTCCACCAGCGCGTCCGGCGCCAGCGAGTCGGGGGCGATCAGCGCCAGCGCCGCCGCATAGAGCGGCGGGTTGCGGGTGAAGAAGGCGGCCACTCGCTGCCGCGGAGTCTCGCCCGCCCGCTCCCCGAACGCGGCGCCGATCGAGAACGCGCCGACGAGCAGCGCCGGCCCGGAGACCAGCACGTCGTAGATCACGGCCTCCGATAGCCGGTCGAAGCCGAGCAGAGCGGCGACCACGGGATAGCCCAGGTAGCCGGTGTTGGCGACCAGCGTGCAGCAGATCACCGCGCCGACCGCCGGCCGCTGGAGGCCCAGCGGCCGCGAGGCCACGAACCAGGCGAGCAGGGCGGCGAGCGCCAGGGCCAGGTAGCCGAGCCCGATCCCGAGCCCGACGTCCGCGTCGAACTGGACCCGGGCGAGGTTGAAGAAGATGGTCGGCGGCAGGACGACGTAGAGCACGAACATCAGCGCCCGCCGGGCCGCGATCCCGGCCCGTCCGCCGAAGCGAAGCTCCGCCCAGACGCCCGTGGCCGTCGCCACGATGATCGCCAACACGATCGCCGCCATGCGACTATCCTCGCGCCTTGATGCGATGAGGTTCGGCCTCTTCTACGAGCACCAGCTCCCCCGCGTCGCGGACCAGCTCGACGAGGGCAGGCTGCTGGCCGACGCTCTCGAGCAGGTGGAGCTGGCCGACCGGCTCGGGTTCGATTACGTCTGGGAGGTCGAGCACCACTTCCTGGAGGAGTACTCGCACTCGAGCGCCCCGGAGGTCTTTCTTGCCGCCGCCAGCCAGCGCACGAGCCGCATCCGCCTCGGCCACGGGATCGTCCAGGTTCCCCCGGCCGTCAACCACCCGGCGCGGGTGGCCGAGCGGGTGGCGACGCTCGACCTGATCTCCGGCGGCCGGGTCGAGTTCGGCACTGGCGAGGGAAGCTCGCAGATGGAGCTGGGAGCGTTCGGCGTTGATCGGGCCGAGAAGCGAGCCCAGTGGGAGGAGTCCCTGGACGCGATCACGCGCATGTTCGTCGAGGAGCCGTTCGCCGGCTACGAGGGACGCTGGATCTCGATGCCGCCGCGAAACGTCGTCCCGAAGCCGAAGCAGCGGCCCCACCCGCCGCTCTGGGTCGCGTGCAGCCGGCGCGAGACGATCCTCATGGCCGCGCAGCGGGGGCTCGGCGCTCTGTCGTTCGCCTTCGTCGAGCCCGAGGCGGCGAAGGAGTGGGTGGACTCCTACTACGAGCTGATCGCCTCGGATCGTTGCCTGCCGGCGGGCTTCGCGGTCAATCCCAACGTGGCGGTGGTGCTGCCGTTGATGTGCCACCGCGACGAGGCGACGGCGATCGAGCGCGGCATCGACGGGGCTCACTTCTTCGGCTTCTCGCTCGCCTACTACTACGCCTTCGGCGAGCACCGCCCGGGCCACTCCAACGTGTGGCGGGAGTTCGAGGACCGTCGCGCGGAGGTCGGCTTCGCGCGGGAGATCGTCACACCCGACGACGCGCCGCTCGGCGTCCGGCTCCTCCAGGAAGGGTTGGGAAGCCTGCGCGGGGCGATCGGGACCCCGGACCAGGTCGCGGACCTGATCCAGCGCTACGAGGCGTCCGGCGTCGACCAGGTGATCTTCGTCTCCCAGGCGGGCGCGAACCGTCACGAGCACATCTGCGAGAGCCTCGAGCTGTTCGCCGCCGACGTCCTGCCCCGGTTCGCAGAGCGGGCCCCGGAGCGCGAGCGCGCCAAGGGCGAGCGTCTGGCAGGCTCGGTGGAGCGGGCGCTGGCGCGCCGAGCGCGCCCACACGTGGCGGATCCGGACTACGTTGTCAAGGCCGACGGCGAGCCCAAGCCCGCCCGCGCGGAGGGGGCCGCTCGCGGGGCGGGCCGAGACGGCGCCCCGGAGCGCCGCCCATCGGCGCGCGAGCTGGCGTCCAGGGCCACAGAGACGGCCTTCGCACGGCTGGTTCGCGGTCGCAGCGACGAGCAGCTCCACCGCCTCTTCGACCGCGGGCCGGGGCTGGCGGTGATCTTCAAGGGGATGGAGAGCGCCTTCGTTCCGGAGCGGGCGCGCGGCTTCGAGGGCGAGATCACCTATGAGCTGCGCGGTCGCGACGGCCCGCGGAGCTGGACGGTCCGGATCGGCGAGGGCCGCGCGGCGGTGCGCCGCGGCAGCGCCGCCGAGCCAGCCGTCACCCTTCGTGCGAGCGTCCCCGACTTCGTGCGGTTGGCCGCGCACGAGGCGTTTGCGCCGAAGCTGCTGCTCGAGGGCGCTCTCCTGATCGAGGGCGACTTCACCCTGGCCGGCCGCCTGCCGGAGATGTTCGGCGAGCAGCTCCCCACCTGAGCCGCCGCCGCACCTGTTTCTCGCTCAGGCGCGGGCGTTCGCGCCCATGCACGGTGAGCACCAAGGAGGTCGGCAACGAGTGTCGTAACAAACCCTCCGCCGGGCTCCTGTGAACCGTAGATGGAGGTGCGCCGCTGTTGATGGACGTGCGCCGTTGAGGGGGATCACCTTCGACGTTTTCGAACGGCTCGTCGCCCGCGACCGTCGGGAAGACGCCTGGGACCGCCTGCTCGAAGATAGGGATTCGTGCATCAGCGTGGTGCTGGTCGAGGACAATCCCGCAGACGCCCGCCTGGTGCAGGAGATGGTCATGGGCGGAAGCGGGGATCGCTTCGAGCTCACCTGCCTCAGCCGTCTCTCCGAGGCCAGGTCGCACCTGAGCGGCCACGGCGCCGCCTGCGTCCTCCTGGATCTGTCACTCCCCGATGCCGTTGGCCTCGAGGGGCTCGAGGCCCTGCGGGCGGAGTTCGGCGAGATCCCGATCGTGATCATCACCGGCCTCGACGACGAGGACACCGCGATCAAGGCGCTCCACGCCGGCGCTCAGGACTACCTGATCAAGGGAGAGATCCGCGGTGACGTCGTTCGCCGGGCGGTCCGGTACGCGGTCGAGCGCAAGCGAGGCGAGGACGAAGTCGCCAGGCTCAGCCGCCAGAACACGCTCATCCTCAACTCCGCCGCCGAGGGCATCTGCGGCCTCGACGTGTCAGGGAGAATCAGATTCGCGAACGCCGCCGCCGCGAGGATGCTCGGTTGGCAGACGGACGACCTGATTGGCAGGGCCCTGCACGAGGTGGCCCATGCGCCTCAGGATGCCTTTCGGACAGGCAATGGAACGACGTTCCCGATCGAGTGCGCGAGCACGCCGATCATCGAACGTGGCGAGCTGCTGGGCGCTGTCGTCACCTTCAACGAGATCACGGAGCGCAAGCGCTTCGACACCCAGCTCCCTGCGGACCCGGCCGTGTACGAAGCCGAGGACGTCGGCCGCGACGGTGTGCATCTCTACCGCCCGGGCGTCTCACCGAATCCATGGCGCCGCACGGGGTTGGCATGGAGCGACCGGGTAGAGGCGGCCCTGGAGCAGGACCTGCTGGTGGTCCACCGCCAGCCGATCGTCGATCTCTCGGGGGGCGAGGGCCCGCGATACGAGCTGCTGGTCCGAATGGCGGGCGAGGACGACGAGCTGGTCTCGCCTGGCGCCTTCCTGCCGGCGGCGGAGCGTTTCGGCCTGGTGCGGGACATCGATTTGTGGATGGTGAGGCGGGCGGTGGACCTGATCGACGCGGAGAGGACGGCCGGTGGGAGCGTGGTGCTCGAGGTCAACGTCTCGGCGCGCTCGATCGACGAGCCCGACTTTCCGATGGCGATCGAGCGGGCGCTCGAGGAGGCGTCGATAGACCCGGGGAGCCTGGTGCTCGAGCTCACGGAGACGGCGGCGATCGCGAACATGGAGCAGGCGCGGCGTTTCGCCACTCGAATCAGGGAGATGGGCTGCGAGTTCGCCCTCGATGACTTCGGCGCGGGGTTCGGGTCGTTCTACAACCTCAAGCACCTGCCGGTGGACTACCTGAAGATCGACGGGGAGTTCGTCCGCGGCCTGCCGCGGAGCCAGATCGATCAGCGGATGGTCAAAGCGATGGTGGAGATCGCGCGCGGCCTCGATCTGCGGACGATCGCCGAATGCGTTGAGACCGCCGAGACCCTGGAGCTGCTCAGGGAGTACGGCGTCGACTTCGCCCAGGGCTACCACCTCGGGCACCCGGAGCCGACGGCGGTGGAGGTCGTCCCGGGGGCCTGATCGAGCCCGGCCGCCCGCCGGCCGCGCCCCCTGCGGCTGGTGCGCTCAGGGGATGAAGGCCGCCAGGGCCTGGCCGGCGTTCGAGGCCCAGTCGACGAGCGGGGAGGGGATGACGCCGAAGAAGATCGTCGCCGCGGCGAGCGCCGCGGCGGGGATCAGGATCGCGAGGCAGCGAGTGCCCGGCGGTGCGCTCAGCGTGGCCCCGGGTGGGTCGCCTGGCGGGTTGGCCTCCGGCGAGCCCCCCGCCATCGCCGGCATCCCGGCGGCTGGCTCAGGGCCCAGCGGCTCCGCCGCGGCCCGCATCCAGACGGCGGCGACCACCCGCAGGTAGTAGGCGAGCGAGATCATCGTCCCGATCGCGATCGCCACCGCGAGCCAGGTGTAGTCAGCGTCCACGGCCGCCTCGATCAGGTAGAGCTTGCCCATGAACCCGGCCGTCGCCGGCAGGCCGGCCAGCGCCAGCATCGAGATCGTCAACGGCCAGGCGAGCTCCGGCCGGTCGGCGCCCAATCCCTGAACCGCCCTGATGTCGTCGCCGAACTCGGTCTCGCGTTCGCGGACGACGATCACGGCGAACGCGGTCAGGTTCATCAGCGCATAGGCCGCGAGGTAGAAGACCAGCGCGTTGACGCCCAGCTCGGAGGCGGCGACCAAGCCGACCAGCATGTAGCCCGCCTGGGCGATTCCCGAGTAGCCGAGCAGCCGCTTCAGCGAGTCCTGGCCAAGCGCGCCGATGTTTCCGACCGCGATCGAGACCGCGGCGAGAACCGCCAGCGCCGGCTGCCAGTTGTCGACCGCGGGGCCGAGCGCGACCTCGAAGAACCGCACGAAGACACAGAACGCGGCCACCTTGGTCGCCACGGCCATGAACGCTGTCACGGGCGTCGGGGCGCCCTGGTACACGTCTGGCGTCCACTGATGGAAGGGGGCGATCGAGATCTTGAAGGCGAGCCCGGTTGCGGCCAGCCCGATCCCGATCAAGACCAGCGGGTCGTCGGCAAGCCCGGCGCCGATGCCATCGCGGATGCCGGGGAAGTCGGTTGAGCCCGAGCCGCCGTAGATGAACGCCAGGCCGTAGAGCAGGGTCGCCGAGCCGAGCGAGCCCACGATCAGGTACTTGAGGCCCGACTCGAGCGATTCCCGGCGCTCGAGGGCCGAGCCGCAGAGCACGTAGAGGGGCACCGAGAGCAGCTCGATCGCGACGAAGAACGAGACCAGGTTCTGTGCCTGCGCCAGCAGCACCATGCCGAGGACCGAGGAGAGCAGAAGCGCCTGGAACTCGCCGTGACGGGGCTCCTCTCCGGGACGCTCGGCGGCCTGCTCGCGCCACGACAGCGGCACCACGATCGCGGCGGCGAGGATCGCAATCAGCGCAGCGGCCAGCCCGAGCTCATCGAGCCGCAGGGCTCCCGCCACCAGGTCCTTGCGCTCGCCCCACTGCCAGATGCAAAGGCCGGCGGCGGCGGCGAGCGTGACCAGTGAAAGGAGCGAGACCACCAGGCGCTGGCGCCGCTCGCTGACCAGGCCGGCGAGCAGCACGACGCAGATCCCGGCGGTCAGCGTGATCACGGGCGAAAGCCCCGCGTAGTCGACCTGGGGGGCGGTGAAGCTCACCTGTCGCCTCTAGTGGGGCTGGCGCCGAGCGGCGCATAGCTCGTCCAGCCGGACTCGGCGCGCACCGAGGGAGCGTTGGGCGCCACCGGCTTGGAGTTCGAGACCACGGCGGCGACCTTGTCCTGCACGGCCGCCTGGCCGCGGCTGAGGATCAGCCCGGGGTACAGGGCCAGGGCGATGATGCAGGCGACGAGCGGCGCCAGCACCGCCGCGTCCCGCAGCGCGATCTCGCGTGAGTCGGCGTTCTCGGCGAGCCGACCGTGCATCGTGCGCTGGAAGAGGCGGATCGCGTAGAAGGCCGCCAACGCGACCCCGACGACGGCCACGAGCGCGTAGACGATCTTCGCCTGGAAGACCCCGATCAGGATGTAGAACTCGCCGATGAAGTTGGCGGACCCCGGCATCGCCAGGGTCGCCAGCGTGACGATTAGGAACAGGGCCGCGAGCACCGGCGCCCGCATCGCGAGACCGCCGAGCCGGGCGAGGTCCTCGCTCCCGGAGCGCTCCCACAGCAGGGCGATGATGAGGAAGATCGGTGCCACGACGAGGCCGTGGTTGACCATCTGAAGCACCGAGCCGTCAGCGCCGTCGGGGCGCAGGGAGAAGATCCCGATCGTGATGAAGCCGAGCTGGGCGATCGAGGAGTAGCCGGCGATCAGGCGCACGTTGGTCTGCGTGAATGCCATCACCGACCCGTAGAGGATGCTGGCGACGCCGATCAGCAGGATCAGCTCCTGGTATTGGACGGTGGCCTGCGGGTAAAGGGGCAGCGCGACGCGCAGGAAGCCGTAGGCGCCAACCTTCGAGAGCACCCCGGCGAGCAGCGCCAGCACCGGCAGCGGCGCGGCCCGGTAGGCGTCGGGCAGCCAGCCGTGGACGACGACCGCCGGCATCTTGATCAGGAAGGCGGCGGCGAAGAACAGGAAGATCCACTGCTGGCTTCCGGTCGAGAGCGTGTGGGCGCGCAGGTCGGCGATCGAGAAGCTCAACTGCCCGACCTGGTCGGAGGCGAGGATCGCGGTGGCGATCGCGGCCACCAGCATCAGCAGCGAGCCGACCAGCGTGTAGACGATCATCTTGGTCGTCGCGGCGATGCGGTTCTCGCCTCCGAAGGCGCCGATCAAGAACCAGAACGGCATCAGCATGAGGTCGAAGAAGAGGACGAACAGCAGCAGGTCCTGGGCCAGGAAGGCGCCCAGGGTGGCTGTCTCGCCGAGCCCCAGCATGAAGAAGTAGATCCGGCGGCGATCGGGCATCCGGAAGCTCGAGAAGACGGTCACCCCCGCCCACAGGAGCGCCGTCAGCAGGATCAGGAACAGGCTGATCCCGTCGACCCCGAGCTGATAGCGGACCCCGAGGTCCGGGATCCAGCTCTCCGAGACCGTGTGCTGGAGGCCGGCTTCGGCGGTGTGGAAGCTGGCCACCAGCGCGATCGCGAGCCCGAGCACGAGCCCCGAGCCGAGGATCGCCGAGATCGCCACGGCTCTCCGCGGCACCACGAAGCAGAGCAGCCCGGCCGCCAACGGCAGCCACAGGATCACCTGGATCACGAGGCACCGCCGGTTTCGACGCGCGTGACGCGTTGCTGCCGCATCGCGGCAGGAAGGCGCCACCTGTGGCTGTGAGTGCTCATGAGCTGACGATCAGGAAGTAGAGGCCCAGGGCGGCGAAGCCCCCCACCACCAGCAGCGCGTAGGCGCGCACGAAGCCCGACTGGGCTCCGCGCACGACCACGCCGACCCCGCGAACGGCGCCGACCGCCCCAGCGACGATCCCCTGCACGACGACCCGTTCGAGCACCGCGTCGGCGAAGCGGCCGATTGCGATCAGAGGCCGGTAGACGAGCGTGTCGTAGACCTCGTCGAAGTACCACTTGTGGATCAGGAAGGCGTAGACGGCGTGCGCTCTCTCCCGCAGCCGCTCGGTGGTCTGCGGGGCGACCACGTAGAGGTAGTAGGAGGTGGCGATCCCGAGCAGGCTGAGCGCCGCGCCGGCCGCGAGCCCCGCCCAAGCGGTCCCGGTGGAAACGTGGATGCCGCTGTGAAGCGGCGAGTCCTCGAAGGTCGGCGCCAGGAACGTGTCCAGGACGTGGTCCACGCCGGGGACCTGGAGGTAGCCGCCGAAGATCGCCCCCAGGCCCAGCACCGCCATCGCGATCGCCATTGGCCTCGCCCGCTCGGCGATTTGGTGCTCGGGGCCTGGGAAGCCGACGTCCGTGTCCTCCTTCTCGCCCGTCATCGGATTCTGCGGCTCTGCGTGTGCCAGGTGTCCCTGCTCGAGCTTCCGGGCCTCGGGACATGGCTCTCGGTAGACGACCCGGAAGACGATCCGGAAGGCGTAGATGGCGGTCAGGAAGGCGCCGACGTAGCCGCCGATCGCCAGGATCCAGTAGAAGCCGCCGCGCTCGGCCGCGAAGGCCAGGATCTCGTCCTTGGAGAAGAAGCCGGCCGTGCCCGGGAAGGCGGCCAGCGACAGGGCACCGACGATCAACAGCGTGGACGTGAATGGCAGGGCTCGGCGAAAGCCGCTCATCCGGTCGATGTTCTGCGTGCCCGCCATCGCCGCGATCACCGAGCCGGCCGCCATGAACAGAAGCGCCTTGAAGAATGCGTGGCTCATCAGGTGGAAGAGACCCGCCGCGTAGGCGCCGATCGAGACGCCGACCACCATGTAGCCGATCTGGCTGATCGTCGAGTAGGCGATGATCCGCTTCAGGTCGGTGACCGCGAGCGCCACCGTCGCCGCGAAGATCAGCGTCGCCAGGCCGAGGAAGGCGGAGATGTCGGCGGCGGTGGGAGCCTGTAGGAACAGGGGATGCATGCGGGCGATCAGGTAGACGCCCGCGGTGACCATGGTCGCCGCGTGGATCAGGGCGGAGACCGGGGTGGGCCCCTCCATCGCGTCGGGGAGCCAGGTGTGGAGCGGCAGCTGGGCGGACTTCGCGAACGCTCCGACCAGGATCAGGAGGCAGATCGCTACCACCACGCCCTCGTTGGTCGAGAACTGCTGGGGCGCCGACTGGAACATGGGGAGGTACTCGAAGGTCCCGAGCTCGCGGAAGATGAAGAAGGCGGCGAGCACCAGCCCGACATCGCCGATCACGTTGATCACGAAGGCCTTCATGCCGGCCTTGGTCGCCGTGTTCCGCCGGTACCAGAAGCTGATCAGCGCGTAGGAGGCGAAGCCGACGAAGGCCCAACCGACGATCAGGAGCACGAAGTTGCCCGCCAGGACCAGCAGCAGCATCGAGAAGACGAAGAAGTTGAGGTAACTGAAGTAGCGGGCGTAGCCGCGGTCGGACTCGAGGTAGCTGATCGAGTAGAGGTGGATCAGCATCGAGACGCCGGTGACCACCAGGATCATGAACACCGACAGAGGGTCGACCAGGATCCCGAGCTTGATGTCGAGCCCGGCGGCCGAGGCGTAGGTCCACAGCGAGGAGGTGAGCTCGCGGCCCGAGGCGGGCTTGTCGAGCAGCGCCACCAGCGCCGCGATCGAGTTCAGGAAGGCGAGCGCGATCGCGCCGGTCCCGATCCAGCCCGCGGCCCGGCCGGGCAGCGAGCGCCAGCCGAGCGCATTCACCAGGCAGCCTGCGAGCGGCAACCCCAGCACCAGCCACGCGTACGTGGTCGCGCTCACCCGCGCAGGTTCCTCATCTCATCGACGTTCAGCGGCAGCCGGCGTCTGAACATCGCCACGATCAGGCCGAGGCCAACGACCACCTCGCAGGCGGCGACGACCATCACGATCAACGCGAAAATCTGGCCGTCCTGGTCGCCCCGGTCGCGGGCGAAGGCAACGAGGGCGAGGTTTCCCGCGTTCAGCATCAACTCGAGACAGAGCAGGATGACCAGGGGGCTGCGCCGGATCAGCACCCCGCCGGCGCCGATGGAAAACAGGAGCGCCGAGAGCACGAGGTACCAGGTGACATCCACTACGGAACACCTCCGGCGGCATGCTCGTCTGCGACTCCGCTGCCGCCGGGTTCGGGCGCCGACGGGGCGGCAGGCCCAATCGCCTGACCCGGGGCTTCGCCCCTAGCCCCGGCGGATGGCACCCGTCGTCCGGCCAGGACGACCGCGCCCACGGCGGCCACCAGCAGGAGCATCGAGGCTGCCTCGAAGACGACCAGGAAGCGCTCCAGCAGCAGGGTGCCGATCGCCGCCGGAGAGCCGAAGCCGAGCGGCACCGTCGGCCCCTCGCTGTCGAGCGCCGACAGCCCGGTGCCCAGGATCGCGATCGAGAGCTCGACGAAGAGCGCCGCGGCGAGCAGCGGGGCAAGCAACCGCTGGCCGGGGATCGGCTCCCAGATCGGCTCCTCGACCGCGCCCACGTAGGCGGCCACGAACACGTACAGGACCATCACCGCTCCCGCGTAGACGACCACTTGGGCGGCGGCGACGAACTGCGCGTACAGCAGCAGGAAAAGCCCAGCCAGCGCCACCAGGTGGACGACCAGCGCCAGCACGCTGTAGAAGGGATTCCGCAGCGCGACCACGCCTACCGCCCCGGCGATGGCGCCGATCGCCCCGGCGAAGAAGGCCACCTGCACCACTACCCGCCGCCTCCTCGTCTGCGAGGGAGCCGAATGCGACCGGTCATCCGGCGGAGCCGGATGCGGGGGCGGCGGGGTGCGCGCTCTGCCGTGCTCACCCTCATTCCCCTTCCCTGCGCAGGGGAGTTCGCTCCACCGGCTCCGCCAGGAGCATCTCCTTGGTGAAGATCAGATCCTCGCGGTTGTAGTCGGCGAGCTCGTATTCGTGGCCCATCGTGATCGCGTCGAACGGGCAGGCGACCTCGCAGTAGCCGCAGAAGATGCAGCGAGCGAGGTTGATCTCATAGATCTCGGCGTAGCGCTCGCCGGCGGAGACGCGATCGTCGGGGTCGTTCTCGGCGGCGACGACCCGGATGCAGTCCGCGGGGCAGGCGGCGGCGCAGAGCGAGCAGCCGACGCACTTCTCGAGGCCGGTGTCCTCGAAGAGGTGCAACTTGTGGCGGCCTCGGAAACGCGGGTAAACGGGGGTCTTCTCCTCCGGGTACTGGATCGTCACGGGGCCCTCGACGATCCGGGCAAAGGTGGTCTTCAGGCCGCGCAGCGTCTCGCCGAAGGCGCGGTAGGCGCCCTTGACCCCGCCGGGCTGCGGCCCCCGCTGCACGGCGACCACCGACTCGTCGGGTAGGTAGGGAAACTCTCGGCTCAACACGGCCTCGCTCGGGCTAGCGACGAAGTCGCGGTGCAAGCGAACGGGCCTGCCGGGTCAGGGTGGCGCCCAAACCCGCCGACAGCGCAGGCGGAGCCGAGCATGTCGGCGGAGTGGTTATTCACGTGAGCGTCACCAGCACCGCCGTGACCAGAACGTTGAGCGTCGCCAGCGGCAGGAGGACCTTCCAGCCCAGGGACATCAGCTGGTCGTAACGGATCCGTGGCACGGTCGCCCGCACCCACATGAAGACGAATACCAGCGCGAAGATCTTCACCAGCACCCAGATCGGATCCAGCCAGCCGGGGCCAGGGCCGTGCCAGCCGCCCAGGAAGAAGGTCACCGCGACCCCCGAGACGACGAACATCTCGATGTACTCGGCCAGCGCGAAGGAGCCGTAGCGCATCCCGCCGTACTCGGTTTGGTATCCCTGCACCAGCTCGGCGTCGGCCTCGGGGAGGTCGAACGGGGCCCGGCTGGCCTCCGCGAATCCGGCGACCATGAAGATCAGGAACCCGACGAACTGCGGGATCACGTACCAGATCGCGTGTTGCGCCTCGACAATCGAGACGAGCGACAGGGAGCCCGCCATCATGATCGCCCCGAGCAGCGCCAGGCCCATCGAGATCTCGTACGAGATCAGCTGCGCTGCCGCGCGCATCGCGCCCAGGAAGCTGTACTTGGAGCCGGAGGCCCAGCCGCCGAGCAGCAGCCCGTAGAAGCCGATCGAGCCGAAGGCGAAGAAGTAGAGGATCCCGATCGAGACGTCGATGCCGTAGAAGCCGACCCCGTCCTTGACGTTCCCGAACGGGATGATCGCCAGGGTCGCGACGCCGGCGAAGATGACCAGCGCAGGGGCGATCGCCCACAGGATCGGGACCGCATTGTCGGGCCTGTATCCCTCCTTCGTGATCAGCTTCACCGCGTCGGCGAGCGGCTGCAGCAGGCCGAAGGGCCCCACACGGTTGGGCCCGTAGCGCGACTGGAAGCGACCGAGGACCTTGCGCTCGATCACCGTCAGGACCGGTGCGATCGCGAATACGGCGGCGAAGATCACAATCGACTTCACGACCAGGATCCAGCTGGCCTCGACGAAGCCGACCTCGGCCACGGGCAGCGTCACGCCTCGCCTCCCGCCTTCGTCACTTCGACCAGCTCGCCCGCCCGGAACGCGTTCGCGTTCGCCTCGGCGGTGCCCTCGATCAGAAACCCGCTGCCCGGCTGCACCCGCTCGCGGATCATGACTCGCGCCCGCAGGCTCGTCCCATTGGACCGCACGTCGACCTCGTCGCCCTGCGCGAGCCCGAGGCGGTCCGCGTCCACCGGCGCCAGCTCCAGGGTCTGCCTCGGCACGAGGAACCGCAGCGCTGGGCTCTGTTCGGCTACCTCGGACGCCCACAGGTCGTGATAGGTGCCCACGCGCACCACTCCGCCGGAAGCCTCGACTTCGGCTACGTTTCCGGCGGGTTCGGGCGCAAGCGGGGCGGCAGGTTCAGCCGCATGCGCCGGGACTTCGTCCCTAGCCTCGGCGCCATCTCCGCTGGGGAACGACGATGCTGCTTCGCGATCCTGCCAGCGGACGCCCCGCCCGCCGATCTCCTCATGGGTGATGCCGGCGTAGAACGGGACCTCGGAGGCGATCGCGGAGAGCGCCTCGGGTGGCGAGTCGATCCCCGTCTCGTCGCCGAGCAGCGCGGAGAGCTCCACCAGCACTTGCCATATCGGGCGCACGTCGTCAGGGCGGGGCACCCCGGGGCGCAGGCGCTGGACGCGCCCGTCCGGATGCGTGACCGTGCCCTCCTTCTCGCCGTAGAACTCGGCCGGGAAGACGACGTCGGCGTGCTTCGTGGAGACGTTCTCGAACATCGAGATTGCGAGGACGAACTTCGCCTTGCCGAGCGCCTCGCTCCACTCCGGTCCGCCTGGGAAGTCGCGTACCGGGTCGGCGTTGACGAGGAACGCCGCCTCGAGGCTTCCGTCCGCCAGGCCGTCGCGGATCTCGGCCGCATTGCGACCCATGAACGCCTCGGACAGGCCGGGCCCGGCGTCCGGGATGCACCCGACCTCGCGCAGGCCGCGCGCGTTGGCGCCGTCCGGGACCTCGAGCAGCTTCGCCTCGAGCATGTGGGCGCAGTCGAGGAGCGCGGCGTCGGCCTCCCCTCCCCAGACGATTACGGTCGAGCCCGGCCGCAGCACTCCCGCGATCCGCTCCGCGTCGGCGGCGAGCCCGTCCGGCGCTCGCTCGTAGCCCTCCGCTCCGACCTCCGCCGCAAGCGCGCTCGTGAAGCCACGTGCAAACCCGGGCGCGTAGCGCGCGGTCTCCTCGGCGCCGCCGTCCAGGGCGCTGGGGCGGTCGGTCGCGACGGCGAGGCGGGTGCCGTTTCGTCGCACGACCTTGCGAATCCGCAGGTCGAGGATCGGCATTGCATGCAGCGGGTCGCAGCCGATCACCAGGATCGACTCGGCGGAGTCGAGCTCGGAGACGCCGGCGCTCAGCTCGGGCCGCGAGAGCCCCAGCAGGAGGTCGCGCCCGCCCGCGTCCGGGGCTACCCGGTCGCCCACGCTGCGCCGGGGCGGTTGACCCGCTCCGCCGCGAGGGCGCGACTCGACGTGCGGAGAGCCAAGGGCCCGGCGGAGGATCCGTTGAGCCAGGTATCCCTCCTCGTTCGAGGACTGTCCGCCGACGATCGCTGCAGCCCGCTCGCCGGCCTGACGAAGCCCGGCCGCCGCGGCCTCGAGGGCCTCGTCCCAGCTCGCGGGGCGAAGCACGCCGCCCTGGCGGACGAGCGGCCGGGTGATCCGCTGCTCGGATTCGGCCATCTGGTAGCCGAACCGCCCCTTGTCGCATAGCCAACCGTCGTCGACCTCGGGATGGTCACGGGCGAGGACGCGCTCGATGCGCTCGTCGCGCACCGTCAGGATCACGTTGCACTGGCTCGGGCAGAGCGTGCAGATCGAGCCGGCGTCCTCGATCTCCCAGGGGCGGGCCCGGAACCGGTAGGCCTCCGAGGTCAGCGCCCCCACCGGGCAGAGCTCGATGATGTTGCCGTGGAAGGGAGCGATGTAGGGGCGGTCGTTGAAGGTGCCCACGAACGTCGATGCGCCCCGCTCCAAGAGCTGGAGCTGCTCGTCTTCGGCGACCTCCTGGCTGAAGCGCACGCAGCGGTAGCAAAGGATGCACCGTTCGCGGTCGATCTTGATCAGCGGCGAGAGGGGGATCGGCTTCTGGAAGTGGCGCTTGGGGTCGATGACGCGGCTTCGCCCCGGACCCCAGCCCATCGCGATGTCCTGGAGCGGGCACTCGCCGCCCTTGTCGCAGACCGGGCAGTCGAGCGGGTGGTTGACGAGCAGGAACTCGACCATGGCTTCCTGGGCAGCCTGCACGCGGTCGGTACGGGTGTAGACCACCATCCCGTCGCGGACCGGGGTCGAGCAGGCGGTCTGAAGCTTCGGGATCCCCTCGATCTCGACCAGACACATCCGGCAGGCGCCGACCGGCTCGCCGAGCTTCGGCTCGTAACAGAACACCGGGATCTCGACATCGCCGTGCTTGGCGGCGTCGACCAGCATCGTCCCTGCCTCCGCCGGCACCTCGACCCCGTCGACGAGGAAGTTGATCTGGGGTCGGTTAGGCATGCGGGCCGCTCGCTGGGGCTAGGGACGAAGTCCCGGTGATGGCGTGCAAACCTGCCGCCCCGTTGGCACCCAAACCCGACGAGTCGCTTGCGACTCGTCGGATGCGTTCTTCGAACTCCGCCCGGAACTTGGCCACCATGCTTCCGACCGGCATCGCCATCGAGTCGCCGAGCACGCACAGGCAGTGGCCGGTGATGTTCTCCTGCACCGAGGCGATGATGTCGAGGTCCATCGGGGTCGCCTCGCCCGAGATCACCCGCTCGAGCATCTTCACCGTCCAGTTGGTGCCCTCGCGGCACGGGGTGCACTTCCCGCACGACTCGTGGTGGTAGAAGCGCGCTGTGCGCAGCGCCAGCTCGGGGATCGAGATCGAGTCGTCGGCGACGATGATCGCCCCCGAGCCGAGCATCGAGCCCGCGTCAGCCATCCCCTCGAAGCTGTAGGGGAGATCGAGCTCCGCCGCGGTCAGGACCGGCGCCGAGGAGCCGCCCGGGAACCAGGCCTTGACCTCGCGCCCCTCAGACGGGCCGCCGGCGAGTCCGTAGATCAGCTCCCGGGCGGGGATCCCGAGCTCGACCTCGTAGTTGCCGGGCCGCTGCACGCAGCCCGAGACCGAGACGACCTTTGTTCCGGGCGACTGCTCGGTGCCGAACCCCTTGAACCACTCGGCGCCGTTGGCGACGATGTGCGGCAGATTGGACAGCGTCTCGACGTTGTTGATCAGGGTCGGCCCGCCGTAGAGCCCCTGGATCGCCGGAAACGGCGGCTTGAGGCGCGGGTTGCCGCGCTTTCCCTCGAGCGAGTCGAGCAGCGCCGTCTCCTCGCCGCAGATGTAGGCGCCCGCGCCGCGGTGTACCACCACCTCGACCCGGGAGCCGCTGCCGAGGATGTTCTCGCCCAGGTAGCCGGCCTCATACGCCTCGGCGACGGCGCTGTCGAGGATGTCGGCCACCTCCGCGTACTCGCCCCGGATGAACACGAAGCCCCAGCCAGCGCCGGCAGCGAGCGCTGCGATCGCGACCCCCTCGATCAGCTGGTGCGGGTTCTTCTGCATCAGCTCGCGGTCCTTGAAGGTGCCCGGCTCCGACTCGTCGGCGTTGCAGCACAGGTACTTCGACGTCTCGCCGCGGGGCAGGAAGGAGGCCTTCCTTCCCATCGAGAAGCCAGCCCCGCCGCGGCCGCGCAGCCCGGACTCCTCGAGCACGCCGAGCAGCTCCTCCGGCTCCACGTCGCGAAAGGCGCGCTCCAGCGAGCGGTAGCCGCCCAGGCGCCGGTAGGTGTCGATCGAGGCCAGCCCAGGCTCGTCGACGCGCCTGAAGAGCATCCGCGTCTCAGTCATTTCCGGTCGCCCCCTCGGCTTCGCCCGCGGGTGGGACCGGGTCCGCTTCAGCCTGGCTCACCCGCGGATCGGCCTCCGGCTCCGGGCCGCCGGCCGCCGGGCGGTTGGCGAGCGCCTTGTCCGGCAGGACCTCGGCGCCGGAGCGAAGCTGCTCGACCGCGGTCCGCGCGTCACCGGCGTCCAGGGGCCCGTAGTAGCGCTCGTCGATCGAGGCCATCGGCGCGATGTCGCAGGCCCCCAGGCACTCGAAGCCCGCTACGAAAACCTCCCCGTCCGCCGAGCTGACGCCGCCGTGATCGGCCTCATGGGCATCGGCGCCGGCGGCCTCGCAGAAGGCGCGCAGCAGGTCGTCCGCTCCCTGCATCCAGCAGGAGATGTTGTGGCAGACGAGCACTTGGTGGCGCCCCACCGGGGTCGTCCGGTAGAGGTCGTAGAAGGTCGCGAGCGATTCCAGGTAGCCCGGGGTCACCCCCATCACCGCCGCCGCCTGACGGATCCCCTCCGGGGTGCACCAGCCGTAGGTGCGCTGGACAGCCCAGAGCGCGGGAAGCGCGGCGGAGCGGATCTGCGGGTAGCGGGACATCGCCTCCTCGATCGCCTGCCGCAACTCGTCGGGGACGTCCACCTCGTGAAGCTCCGGAACGGTCTCCGCGTCCTCGGGCCTCATCGACTCGACCAGCCGCCGCCGCTCCTCGGCGGACATCTCATCGGTTGGCAGAACCACTCCGCCGAAAGCCTCGCCTTCGGCTACGTTTCCGGCGGGTTCGGGCGCGGACGGGGCGGCAGGTTCAGCCGCTTGCACCGGGACTTCGTCCCTAGCTCCAGCGTCCATCATCGATCGATGCCTCCCAGGATCGGGTCGAGCATCGCCAGGTTCTGGACCAGGTCGGCGATGTAGCCGTCCAGGCACATGTCGCGAAGCGCCTGGAGGTTGACGAACGAGGGGTCGCGGAAGTGGACTCGGGCGGGCTTCGCCGAGCCATCCGCGACCACGAAGCAGCCGAGCTCCCCGCGCGGCCCCTCGACCGGGTAGTAGGCCTCGCCCGGCGGCACCCGGAATCCCTCGGTGACCAGCTTGAAGTGGTGGATCAACGCCTCCATCGAGGTCGAGAGCTCGTCGCGCGGCGGCAGCACCACCTTGCGATCGTCTGCGATCCATGGGCCCTCGGGGAGCCCGTCGAGGGCCTGCTCGACGATCCGCACCGACTCGCGCATCTCCTGCACCCGAACGCGGTAGCGGTCGTAGCCGTCGCCCACCGTGCCGACCGGGATCTGAAAGTCGAAGTCCGCGTAGGCCAGGCTGGGATCGACCTTGCGCAGGTCCCACGGCTCGCCGGCGGCCCGCAGGAGCGGCCCGGTGACCCCCAGGTCCAGCAGTCGTTGGCGCGAGACGACCCCGACGTTCCTGGTCCGTCGCAGGAAGATCTCGTTGCGGTTGAGGATCGCCTCGTACTGGTCGATCCGCGAGGGCATCTCGGCGCAGAAGGAGCGGACTCTGCGCTCGAAGCCGACCGGGATGTCCTCGAACACGCCTCCGACCTGGAAGTAGCGGGTGTGCATCCGCTGCCCGGTCGACATCTCGAACAGGTCGAGGATCCGGTCGCGGTCCCGGAAGCAGTAGAAGAACATCGACATCGCGCCGAGGTCGAGCGCCGCGGTGCCGAGCCAGACGAGGTGCGAGTGGATCCGGTTCAGCTCCAGGTGAATCACTCGCAGGTACTTGGCGCGCGGCGGGATCTCGAGCTCGAGCATGCGCTCCACGCAGCCGACGAACGCCTCCATGTTGAAGAAGTAGGAGAGGTAGTCCATCCGTTCCACGAACGGGATCACCTTCCAGTAGGACTTGTCCTCGCAGTTCTTCTCGATCCCCGTGTGGACGTAGCCCACCACCGGCTTGAGGTCGCGCACCACCTCCCCCTCGAGGCTGACCAAAAGCCGCAGCACCCCGTGGGTGGCGGGGTGGTGCGGTCCCATGTTGATCGTCATCAGCTCCTGCTCGGGCCCGAGCGCCTGGGCCGCTGCGGTGCGCTCCACCGGGGAGCTGCCGATCACCTGGGCCTCGGTGCGCGAGATGACGTCTCGGCCCAGGTCGGTCATTCGTACCAGCGGGGGACTTCGCGCTCGTTGTGGGTGAAGATCACCGGCTCGCCACCGACCGGGAAGTCGCGGCGCTGCGGCCAGCCGACGTAGTCCTCGGGCATCAGGATCCGCCGCAGGTCGGGATGGCCGCGGAAGACGATGCCGAAGAAGTCGTACACCTCGCGCTCGTGGAACTCGGCGGTGGGGAAGAGCGAGACGCAGCTGTCGATTTCAGGGAGCCGGTCGTCCCCTCGCCCGCGGCTCCGGGGGCGACCGGGTTCGCTTGGGTCGCCTCCGGGGTCGGCGAGCGCCGCGCGGACCCGCAGCCTCTCGACCCGCGGCATGTTCAGCAGCTCGTAGACGACGCCGAAGCGCGGCTCGGCGGGCAGGTAGTCGACGCCGTGGAGGCTGGCCAGGAAGCGGTACTCCTGACCGGGGGTGTCGCGCAACCAGCGGAGCAGATCGAGGATTCGCTCCGGGTCGACGATCAGGCACGCTTGCCCGTGCTCGTAATAGGTGCCCAGCACCGAGCCCGCGGCGGTCTCGTCGAGATCGTGGGCGATCAGCTCGAGGCCGGGGGCGTCGGGCATCAGCCGCTTTCCCCGGCCAGCTCGGCGTCGTGGGCGACCGAGAGCTCCCTGGCGGCGGCGTACGCCTCGGCCTCCTCCATCGACGCTGAGCCGGTCGCGGGACGGGCCCACTCCTCGGTGCCGATCGCGTTGTAGCGGCGCCGCCAGCCGGAATCGGGGTTGCCGAGGATCATCCGCTGCAGCTTGTTGAACCCGTACACGAGCGCCTCCGGCCGCGGTGGGCAGCCGGGGACGTGGATATCGACCGGCATGAACTTGTCCGCCCCCTGGACCACGGCATAGTTCGCGAACATGCCGCCCGAGGACGAGCAGGCCCCCATCGCGATCACCCACTTCGGCTCCAGCATCTGGTCGTAGAGGCGGCGGATGACCGGGGCCATCTTGATCGCCACCCGGCCCGAGAGGATCAGCATGTCCGCCTGCCTGGGCGAGGCGCGCATGTTCTCGGCGCCGAACCGCGCGATGTCGTAGCGCGGGCTGACGATCGACATCATCTCGATCGCGCAGCAGGCGAGCCCGAAGGTGGCCGGGAAGATCGAGTTGGCGCGCCCCCAACGCATCGCCCGGTCGAGCGTGGTCGTCAACACCGACTCGGTGACGTGGCGCTCGAGCGCGGGGCCCTCGAGGTCGCCTCGCAAGAGGTCCCGGGCACGAAGCTGGCGGACGCGAAGCTCGGCGGGCGATCGCGGCTCTTCGAGCGGCGAGAGCGCGCGCAGCTTCTCGCGCTTTATCTCCAATCGAGCGCTCCCCTTCGCCACACGTACGCGAGGGCGACCAGCAGCAGGACGACGAAGATCCCGATCTCGACCAGGACGAAGACCGAGTGCGCCGCCCCGAGGATCACACCGACCGGGTACAGGAAGACGACCTCGATGTCGAACAGGATGAACAGCATCGCGATCATGTAGAAGCTGACCCCGAAGCGGAACGTCCGCGAGACCTCGGTCGGCAGCCCGCATTCGTACGGCTCGCTCTTCACCCTGTTCGGCCGCCGCGGGCCAATCAATCCGTTGATCATCGCCAGCGTCGCTCCCACGATCACACCGAGGCCGGCGAACACGATCACTGGGAGGTAGCTGCGCAGCACGGCAGCCGAGTTATATACCCACTTTGTGGCAGGTTGCTACATAGTGCCTTTCCGCATCAACAAGCCGAGATCGCTGGCGGGGGCGGCCTGAGGCGATGGTCACCGTCCATCTCGTACTCGGGATCGCGGTCATCGCGACCAACCTGATCGCCGGGGGGTGGGGCGGCATCGCCTGGATTCGCCACCAACCGTCGGTCGGCTTCTGGTACGCGCTCCGCGTCGCCCAGTCGGCGGTCGTCCTCCAGGCCGGCCTGGGTGCGGTCCTGCTGCTCTCGGGCCGCGAGGGCAACGGCCTTCACTACCTGTACGGCGTGCTGCCGATCCTCGTCTCGCTGCTCGCCGAGGCGGCCCGAGCCGGCGCCGCCGAGCGGGAGCTCACCGGCCTGGACTTCGAGTCGCTGCCGAGGGACCGCCAGCGGCTGATCGCGCTGGCGATCGTCCGCCGCGAGACCGGGATCATGGCGGTCTCCGCGCTGGTCATCTTCCTGCTCGCGCTCCGGGCTGCGACCACCACCGGCTAGCACAATCGCCGCCCCTGGCGCTTTTGTTGCCACATGAGCAACAAGCGCGCCAATCCCTCGGCCGAGGCGGCTGATTTCGCGGCTGCCTCGCGCCACCACCGGTTGTCTCGCGCACCCAGCTGATCGCCGGGCCACTCAGCTGCCGCTGAGTGGGCGGTACTCGCCGTGGTGAAAGATCAGCGGCTCGCCGTCGGACTGCTCGAGATCGAGCACCCGACCGGTGGCGATCGAGTGGTCGCCGCCGTCGTGGACGTCGCGCAGCTCGCAGGCGAGCCAGATCAGCGCCCTCTCGATCTTTGGGGTTCCGGCCCGCTCCTCCCAGGCGACCCCGTCCCACTTCTCCGGGTGCGGGTCCTTGGTGCTGAAGCGGCGGGCCAGCTCTGCCTGACCCGCCGCCAGCACGTTGATGCCGAACCGGCGAGCGTGCTCGACCGCGACCAGGGTGCGGGAGCCGAGGTCGAGGCAGGCGAGCATCAGCGGCGGCTCCAGCGACAGCGAGACGACGGCGTTCGCGGTCGCGCCCGCCGGCCCCGCGGGGCCGATCGCGGTGACCACCGTGACCCCGGTCGGGAAGCGCGACATTGCGGTGCGCAGGGTGTCCGGCTCGATCTGAGTTGGCATCAGGGCTCGAGGCTCGCAGTCACGAAGCGGAAAGTATGATGCCGCCCGCGTGCGCCCCGTCCTCGCGTTCACAGCGGCAGCCGCGGCGGGCCTGGTCCTCGCCGCCTGCGGGACCGAGGGGATCTCGGTGTCGCAGGACGACCCCGCGCATCGCGGCGCGGTCCTGTTCGCGGAGCGGTGCTCGGGCTGTCACACGCTGACGCCGGCGGGGACGCAGGGGACCGCCAACAGGGCGCTCCGCCAGCAGGGCCCGAATCTCGACGAGCGCGCCGAGAGCGTCGGCGACGTCCTATTCGCGATCCGAAACGGCGGCTTCTCGGGCGCGATCATGCCCCAGAACATCGTCACCGGCCGCGACGCCACCAGCGTCGCCGAGTTCGTCTCCAAGTACGCCGGCTCCGAGGCCGGAGAGACTCCGCGACCGGGCACGGGGTCGGGCTCCCAGTAGGCGAGCGCGCCCCGGACCAAATGCTCCACTGATGCTCGACCTTCGGAGCATCCGCGAGGATCCCGAGCCCGCCCGGGCCGCGCTGGCGCGTCGCGGCGCCGCCGAGACCCTCGACGAGCTGCTGCGCCTCGACGGGCGCCGCCGGGAGCTGCTTCCCGAGGTCGAGGAACGCCGGGCCCGGCAGAACCGGGCCTCCGATCAGATCGCGGCGGCGAAGCGCTCCGGGGAAGATGCCGAGCCCCTGATCGCCGAGATGCGCGGGGTGAGCGCCCAGGTGAAGGAGCTGGAGGCCGAGCTGGCCGAGGTCGAGTCGAAGCGCGACGAGCTCATGTCCATATTGCCAAACCTTCCGGAGCCGGAGGCTCCGGAAGGGTCCGCGGAAGACGATGCTGTGGTTTTGCGGGAGGTCGGCGATCGCCCCCAGTTCGAGTTCGAGATCCGCGACCACCTCGACCTTGGGCTCGCCAACGGCTGGATCGAGATGGAGAAGGCCGGCGAGGCCTCGGGCTCGCGCTTCGCCTACCTGCTGGGAGACCTGGTGCTGGTCGAGATGGCCCTGGTGCGCTTCGCGATCGAGCTGATCGGCACCGAAGGGTTCGTTCCGGTCGTCCCGCCGGTGCTCGTCCGCGAGGGCCCGCTGTTCGGCACCGGCTTCTTCCCCGGCGAGCGGGAGATGATCTACGAGATCCCCCGCGACGAGCTGTTCCTGGTCGGCACCTCGGAGGTCTCTCTGGCGGCGCTCCACGCGGACGAGATCCTGGCCGCCGGCGACCTGCCGCGCCGCTACGCGGGGTTCTCAACCTGCTTTCGACGCGAGGCCGGAGCGGCGGGCAAGGACACGCGCGGGATCTTCCGCGTGCACCAGTTCGACAAGGTCGAGATGTTCTCGTTCGTCCGCCCCCAGGACTCTGCGGCCGAGCACGAGCGCATTCTGGCCATTGAGGAGCGGATCCTCCAAGCCCTCGAGATCCCCTACCGGGTGGTGGACATCGCGGCCGGTGACCTCGGCGCCTCCGCGGCGCGCAAGTTCGACTGTGAGGCGTGGATCCCGAGCCAGGAGCGCTACCGCGAGGTCACCTCGTGCTCCAACACCACCGACTACCAGGCCCGCCGCCTCGGTTGCCGCTACCGGCCGGAGCCCGAGGCCCAACCGGCCCACGTCCACACCCTGAACGGCACCGCGGTCGCCACCCCCCGCACCCTGATCGCGTTGCTCGAGAACGGCCAACGGGCCGACGGCTCGGTAGCCCTGCCGAGCGCGCTTCGCGACGCGGGAGCCCCGCCGCAGATCGGCGGGAAGGCTTGAGATAGGGGCCTGACCCGCGGGCCGCTACTCGCCCTCGCCGCTGTCCTCTCCGTCCTCCGGATCCAGGGTCAGCGCACAGGAGTTGATGCAGTAGCGCTGCCCGGTGGGGTTCGGGCCGTCGTCGAAGACGTGCCCCAGGTGCCCGCCGCAGCGCGCACACACGACCTCGGTGCGGCGCATGAAGAGGCCGTTGTCGGGACGTGTCTCGACATTCTCGTCGGTGACGGGGTCCCAGAAGCTCGGCCAGCCGGTGCCGGAGTCGAACTTCGTGTCGGAGCTGAACAGCTCCT
>JBBPIL010000025.1:0-32708 GCA_038040365.1 Actinomycetota bacterium | reverse complement strand
ATGATGGGAACCCTGGTCTTCTGGGGCGCCAACCCGAGGGCGCCGATCGGGGGGTAAGGTGAGCGCGCGAGTGTTTCCGCCTCCCACCCGTAGTCGCCGACCGCCGACGGCCCGGCCGGGCGCCGGCCGCCGTCCCCTCGACCGGCTCGCAGCCGGCTTCCTGCTCGCGCTGATGGGCGTCGGGAGCCTGGTGCTGTGGATCGGCCTCCCGGCGGGCGTCCTCTGGGCGCTCTCCAGGGTGACCGATTCGAGCACCCAGCACTTCGTGCTCGCCCTGATCGCCGTTCCGGCGGCGATGATCCTCTTCGCCCCGGCGCTGTTCTGGCTCAACGGCCTCTACCTGCGGGTGATCGGCGCGCTGCCAGCGGAAGAGGACGACGAGGACCGCCGCTGGCGCCTTGGCGGGCCGCTCGAGCTCTTCCTCTTTGCATCGCTGGCGATGGCCCTGGCGGGCCTGCTGGCCTGGATCTTCTTCTTCTTCGGGGAGCGCCCGCCCTACACCGTCTGGTAGCCCGCGCCGTCATGCATCGAGTGAAGGATTGGGTACACATACGGTCCCGAATCCCACACTCGAGGTTATGACTGTCAATACCAGGCGGAGGCTGGGTCGCGCTGAGGCTCGCTGAGGTCACCGCCCTCGGTGCCGAGCAGGTCGGGATCGTCGCGGCCGAGCTCCCAGAGCAGATCGTCGAGCACCGGGGGCTCGATCCCGGCCGCCCCGGCCACCTGTCCGAAGGCGACGCGCGTCGCCCCACGCACCTCTTCCCCGGTTCCGGGATGGACGAGGCCGGAGCGCAGCGCGAGCCGCATCAGAACGTTGTCGGCGCACACCTCCCAGCTCTCGGGGTCCTGGACCTCGAGCCAGCCGCGCCGGGCGCAGACCTTCGCGAACAGGAACGACTTCTTGGACAGCGGGTCGGCGTAGGCCTGGTAGCCCGCCAGCAACCCGATCAGCCCGCCGGTGCCGCCGAGATGGCCGGCGGCGGCGCCGAGCAACGCCTCAGCGTCCCCCCCGTGGTCGCGCTCCAACCCGGCGGCCAGGTCGCGCCACAGCGCCACGCGGCGCTCCGGGTCGGCCACCGTCTCGCCGCCGATCCGAAACAGCTCGGCGACGCGCTCGGGTGTCACGTCACTCAGGCGAGCGGCGGTCAGCAGGCCGCGCTGGCGCCGCGCCGCCTGGAGCCCCACGGCCCAGAGCAGTGCGCTGCCCTCGAACGGTCCCTTCCCCCCGACCAGAAACCGGCCGCGGTATCCCGTCCGATGGTCGATCGCGCAGAGAAAGATCGCCGCATCCGGGTCGGGGACGTGCGAAAAGCTCGGTGGCTGGTAGCCGTCCCCTAGCTCTCGCGCTCGCTCGGCAACGCGCCCGACCGCATCCACGTGCACCCCGCTCGTCGTCATCGCGCCGACGCTACCGCGGGTACCCGGCGCGCTCTACTCCGCGAAAGCGCCTTTCGCCGTCCATGCCATGGTCAATGGCAGTTTCGTCAGGCATGGAGGGCAGCGTGACCGCGCCGCTTACACCTCGTGGTCGCTACCACCAGACAACTGAGTCGATGTCCTCCAGCTCCTCGACCGGCTTCGTGTAGATACCCGACGACAGGTACTTCCAGCCGTCGTCGGGGGCGATGAAGACGACGTTGCCCTGATCGAGCTCGGCGGCGATCCGGACCGCGATCGCCGCGACCGCCCCCGTCGAGACCCCGGCGAACATGCCCTCGTCGTGGAGCAGGCGCTGGGTCCAGACGATCGCGTCGCGGTTGGAGACCATGATCTTGCGGTCGAGGACCGAGAGGTCGATGATCGGCGGGATGAAGCCGTCATCGAGCGAGCGCAGGCCCTGGACCAACTCGCCCTGCATCGGCTCGGCGGCGACGATCTTGGTCTCGGGATCGTGCTCCTTGAGGCGCCGCCCGACGCCCATCAAGGTCCCGCCGGTGCCGAGTCCGGCGACGAACGCCGCCACCTCGTCGAGCTCCTCGAGAATCTCCGGCCCGGTGCCGTCGTAGTGGGCGCGGGGGTTGGCCTCGTTTCCGTACTGGTAGGGCATGTAGTAGGAGGAGTCACCGCCGGCCATCTCGAGGGCCAGCTCGACGGCGCCGTTGGAGCCCTTGGCCCCCTCCGAGTAGACGATCTCGGCGCCGTACATGCGCAGGAGCTGGGTGCGCTCCTCGGTGACGTTGTCGGGCATCACGACCTTCAGCGGGTAGCCCCTGCGCCGGCAGATCATCCCCAGCGAGATCCCCGTGTTGCCTGAGGTCGGCTCGAGGATTGTCTGGCCGGGCTGGATCGCGCCCTCGGCCTCGGCCTCCTCGATCATCGCCTTGGCGACCCGGTCCTTGACCGAGCCGGTCGGGTTGCGGCCCTCGAGCTTGACGAAGATGCGGACGCCCGCCTTCGGCGACAGCCGCGGCAACTCGACGAGCGGCGTATTGCCGACCGCCTCGATGATGTTCGCGTAGCGCCCGCCGCAGGGGCGGTTGAGGGTCTCGTCGACCATCGCTTTAGCAAGTGTAGTGAGGAACGGAGTATGTTCCGGGCGGATCACCCCCAGGCAAAAGAGAGGACTCGAAAGATGATCAGGGGCACACGAATGAGAATCGGGATCGCGCTCATCACCACGCTGGCAACGGCCGGCCTCGCCGCCGGCTGCGGCGGGGACGACGACGGGGGCGGCGATCTCGGGACCCTCAACGAGGGGGCCCTATTCATCGGCATCGACACCCCCTATCCGCCGTTCGCCGAGGGCCAGCCGCCCAACGCAACCGGCTATGACGTCGAGGTCCTGAACGCGATCGCCGAGAACATCGGCCTCACGACCGAGTATCAGGACACCGGCTTCCCGACCATCTTCCGTGACGTGGCAGCCGGCCAATTCGACACCGCCGCCGCGGCTTCGTCGATCAAGCCCGGGCGCGAGAAGGTCGTCGACTTCACCGACCCCTACTACTTGAGCGCGACCGCGCTCGTCGTCCCGGAGGGCTCGGACATCGCCACGACCGACGACCTCGGCGGCCTGATCGTCGGCGTCCAGGACGCAACCGTCCAGGAGGAGATCGCCAATGGCACCGACGCAGGCGAGGTTCGCGCCTTCCCCGAGGGGACGACGGCGCTCACCGCGCTGCTCACCGGCCAGGTGGAGGCGGTGCTTGTCGACGAGGCCGTCGGCGCCGACTTCCTCGAGAAGCAGGGCGGAGTCGAGATCATCGTCGTCGAGTCGATCCCCGGCGACGACCTGTTCGGGTTCGCGGTCGCGCCCGACAACGACGGCCTCCGCGAGGCGATGAACGAGGCGCTGGCGACGATCAAGGAAGATGGCACGATGGCCGAGCTGTACCAAAAGTACTTCGACGCCGAGCCACCCGCCAAGGTCCTCGAGGGCACGAACGAGGATCTCACGGACGACTAGCGAGAAGGGCAAACCAGCTCAGCGAAGGGGCGCCGACGGCGCCCCTTCTGGTTGCCGGAGCGAATAGCCTCGCGCCGAACCCGAGCGGAGGAGCGAGATGGACTTCATCACCAACTACTACTTCGATTTCGGCGTCATGGGCGACGAGTTCAGCCGCGTCCTCGACGGCTTCTGGCTCACCGTGAAGCTCTCGATCATCTCCGGGGTCCTGTCCCTTACCTGGGGGTTGGGGCTGGCCGTGCTGCGCCAGCTTCCGGGGAGGGCGCTCGCGCCCGTGCGCTGGTTGACCATCGCCTACATCGACGTCTTCCGGGGCGTCCCGCTCCTCCTCGTGCTGCTCCTGCTCTCTGGCTTCCTCTCCGCCGCGCAATTCGAGGGCGTGATCCCGCGAGAGCTCGGACTCCCGACCTGGTTCGGCGAGACGTCGCCGTTCTGGTGGGGCGTGATGGGCCTGACGCTCACCTACGGGGCCTACATGGCCGAGGTCTACCGGGCCGGCATCGAGGCCGTTCCGCGCGGTCAGATGGAGGCGGCGCGCTCTCTCGGCATGAGCCATGGGCAGTCGATGCGCTTCGTGATCGTGCCCCAGGCCGTGCGCAAGGTGATCCCGCCGCTGCTCAACGACTTCATCGCCCTGATGAAGGACACGTCACTGGTCGGGATCCTCGGCGCGCTCGAGGTGGTCCAGGTCGGGTTCGACGTCCAGACCGAGCAGATCAACGGCTCCGCGCTGACGCTCGGCGCGCTGATGTTCCTCGTGATCACGATCCCGCTCGCCCGCCTGGTCGACTGGCTGATCGCCCGCGAGCAGCGCAAGACCGAGCGCGGCGGAGGGCCCTCGGCAGGCACGCCGGGCGACGTCGAGCCGAAGCCGGCCGGACCGCCGGCGACTGGGATGGCTGGGGCATAGGATCGCGCTGGTGGAGGGAGCGAGGACGCCCGACGACGCGACTGGACAGGGCGTTCCGGCCACGTCCGGTGGGGCGGTGCTCCGCTTGGACGGTGTTCACAAGCGCTTCGGCGCGCTCCACGTCCTGCGCGGCATCGACCTCGAGGTGCAAAGGGGCGGGGTCGTATGCGTGATCGGGCCCAGCGGATCGGGCAAGAGCACCCTGCTTCGCTGCATCAATCTGCTCGAGCCGCCCGACCAGGGCAGGATCCTGCTCGAGGGCAGGGAGATCACCGGCAAGACGACCGCCGACGACCGCAACTACGTCCGCCGCCGGGTCGGGATCGTCTTCCAGCAGTTCAACCTCTTCCCCCACAAGAGTGCGCTCGAGAACGTGTCGCTGGCGCAGGCGAGGGTGCTCGGTCGCAAGCGGGACGAGGCCGGGGCGAAGGCCCAGGCGCTGCTCACCCGAGTGGGCCTCGCCGACAAGATGGACGAATACCCCGAGCGCCTCTCGGGGGGCCAGCAGCAGCGGGTGGCAATCGCGCGGGCGCTGGCGATGGACCCGCACGTGATGCTGTTCGACGAGGTGACGAGCGCCCTCGATCCCGAGCTGATCAAGGAGGTCCTCGACGTGATGCGCGAGCTCGCCGCCGAGGGGATGACAATGGTCGTGGTCACCCACGAGATGGGCTTCGCCCGCGACGTCGGCGACGAGGTCGTGTTCATGGACGGCGGCGTGGTCGTCGAGCGGGGCCCGCCGGCTCAGGTCCTCGACAACCCGCGCGAGGAGCGCACCAAGGGCTTCCTGGGGCTGGTGCTGGAACGCTGACCGCAGGCGACCGGTCGCCGGTTCTGAGGCTGACCCGATCGGTCGCCGCGCGCCCCCAGGCGGTCCTGGTGGCAAGCGTCGTGATCGCCGTCACGCTGAACCTCTGGGAGACCCGCGGGCAGACCTTCTTCTCGGACGAGTGGGGCCGGCTGATGTTCTACGACAGCGGCGGGCTCGAGACCCTCCTGCGCGGGCACAGCGGCCATCTGGTCGCGCTTCACGCCCTCTTCTACAAGGGGCTCCTGGAGGTCTTCGGAGCCGGCTCCTATCTTCCCTTCCGGATCGCGGAGGCGCTGCTCGTGGGGGCTTGCGGGTTGCTCTTCTACGCGCTGGCGCGCAGCCGGGCAGAGCCGTGGCCGTGCCTGCTCGCGACCCTCGTGCTGCTGTTTCTAGGCTCCGCATTCGAGGTCCTGGCCACCCCGTACGGGATCGTCATCCTGCTGCCGGTCGCGTTTGGGCTCGCTGCCTTGGTCTGCCTCGAGCGCTTCCCAGGCCAGAGAGACCTCCCTGCCTGTCTGCTTTTGATCGCCGCCGTGGCTTCCCAGAGCGTCGGGTTGGCGTTCGTGGTCGGGGCCACCGTGGTCCTGTTTCAGCAGAGCGGGCGGGCCGCAGCGGCGCGGCTCTGGGTGGTTCTCACCCCTGGCGCGCTGTATGTGGCGTGGTTTGCCTGGTCCCGGCTCTCGGGCCCGGAGATCCCGGACCCGGTCCAGCTGGACAACCTGACCCAGGTCCCCGTGACGGTCGTAAAGGTGTGCGCGGCCGGGCTCGCGGCGATCAGCGGGCTCTTCGGCGGCTCCGGATATGCGGCTGGCGCGCAGGTCGGGCAGGTGCGGTTCGAGGAGTTCCATCTCGCCGCCGGCTATGTGCTGCTGGTCCTGCTCATCGTCGCGGCGGTATGGCGGGTTCGGAGCGGATCGCCGCTCGCGCGAGAGGTCTGGGTCGCCATCGCTCTCGCCTTGACCTTCTGGGTCCTGGTGGCGATGGTCGCGGGCGGCGCACGCGGACCGCGGGTAAGCCGCTACCTCTACCCGAGCGCGGTGTTCCTGCTGATGATCCTGCTCGAGTTGGTGCGTGGCATCCGGCCCCACCCGCGGCTGATCTGGCTCGGCGCCGGTGCGCTGCTCGTCTCGTTGGTCCCCAACCTGGTCAATCTCGACGATGAAGCGCGCCAGATTCGCCACTTCGCCGGCATCGAGCGCAGCCAGCTCGGGGCCCTGGAGCTGCTGCGAGACGAGGTCCCGCCCACCTCCATCCCCGGATTGAGGCTCGAGGCAGGCGTGCTCACCGTGGACAGCCAGGGGCCCATCGCCGCCGCAACGTACTTCGCAGCCGTCGATCGCTACGGGAGCCCGGCCGACAGCCCGGCGGCGATCGCCGCTGCGGACGAGAGCCGGCGAAGGGCCTTCGACCAGGTGCTCGTGCAGGGCACCGATCTCGCCCTCTCCGAGCTTCCCCCCGGCCGTAGGGCCCGCGGGCACAACTGCCAGCGGGCATTCGGCCCCTCGGTCGGCTTCGGTCGCCCGTTCAACGTTCCTCCCTCCGGCCTGGAGATCCGGCCTCAGAAGTCGAGCTCGGAGGTCACCGTGCTCGCCCGGCGTTTCGCCACCGGGTTTCAGCGGCTCAGCGTCCCGCCCGGGCCGGGGCCGCTCCTCCTAAGGCCGGGGACGAGCCAGCAGGCCAGGCCGTGGCTCGTCCTGATCGGCGGGGCGACCGTCTGCGCGGGGCCATCACCACCGACGTGACTCCAAGTGCGCTCCGGGGTGCGCAGTACGCTGCGGCGGTGGCGGCCCACCCCCCACTGGACGTCGTGATCGTCTCCTACCACTGCAAGGAGCTGCTGCGCGACTGCCTTCGCTCGCTTCGCGTCCATCCGGCAAGCGGCGGGATGACCGTCCGTGTGGTCGACAACGCCTCGCGCGACGGCACGGCGGAGATGGTCCGCCGCGAGTTCCCCGAAGTGAGTCTGACCGGGGCGCCGAGGAACCTCGGCTTCGGCGCCGCGAGCAACGTCGCAATCCGTGCCGGCAGCGCCCCCTACGTGCTCTGCCTCAACCCCGACACCCGGGTGACGCCGGGCTCCCTGAATCGGCTGCTGGACCTGATGGAGGAGCGCATCAAGGTTGGCATCTCCGGCTGCCGGCTGGAGCTCGAGGACGGGTCCTTCGACTACGCCGCCAAGCGCTCGTTTCCCACTCCCCTGAGTGCGCTTGGGCACTTCACCGGGCTTGGGCGCCAGCGCGACTGGGGGGCTCTGGCCGCCTATCGCGCGCCAGAGGTCGAGTCGGGGCCAGTCGACGCGGTCAACGGCGCCTTCATGCTGATCCGTCGCTCGGCGCTCGACGGGGTCGGGCTGTTCGACGAGGGCTACTGGATGTACATGGAGGACCTCGACCTCTGCTATCGCTTCGCCGAGGCGGGCTGGGTCACCTGGTACGAGCCCTCGGTGACGGTGATCCACGTCAAGGCCGGGTCGAGCGGCCCGGTGCGCTCGCCGAAGCTGAACTACGCCTTCCACTACGGGATGTTCCGCTTCTACCGCGAGTACTACGCGCCAACGCGAAGCAGGCTGGTGAGCATGGCCGTCTACGCCGGGATCGCCGTAAAGCTGGTCATCTCCGTCGCTCGGAACGCGCTCAGAGGTGCGACCGGGGATCGTCGGCTAAGACCAGAACCGCGTGGCGCACAGCCAAGACGTGAGGCTCTCTTTTCGTAGCTTCATGCTCGCGCCACGCTCCACCCTCGGGGCTTGCCGTTTGCGGTAGGACCAACGGCGCATGCTCAGGCGTCGCCCCGGCGCGGACCGGCCCCGCCAGGGGTGTGCGAGGAGGGCCCCGACCGCCATCGGCGCGCGACGGAGCGCGGGCGGAGCTCGCCCCGGTGCGGCTCGGCGTCGAAGCCGGGGCGGCGATAGTCGCCGCGGCTCAGGTGATGCTCGAGCCAGACGTAGAGGACGATGAAGAGGTAGCGGCTGCCCATCTCCTGAAGGGCGAGTTTCGAGGCGCCCGAGGTTCTCCCCCGCCAGGCGACCGGGATGATCCCGTAGCTGTGTCCCCGGACGATCGCCTTTAGCGGCAGCTCGACGGTGAGGTTGAAGTGGTTCGCGAGCAGGGGTTCGACCGTCTCGATCACCTCCCGCCGGTAGGCCTTGAAGGCGTTGGTGGTGTCGTTGTAGCCGTGGCGAAACAGCGCCCTGATGCCCCAGTTGACGATCCGGTTGAGGACGAGCTTGACGCGCGGGTAGTGGGTGACCTCCGCCCCGTGGATGAAGCGCGACCCGAAGGCGCAGTCATACCCGTCTTCGAGCACCTGGTGGTATCGAACCAGGTCCTCGGGGCCATCTGAGCCGTCGGCCATCACGATCGCCACGGCGTCACCCTCGAACCGCTCCAGCCCGGCGCGCACCGCGAGGCCGAAGCCCTGGCTGTACCGAGAGCGGTGACAGTGGATGCGGTCGTTGCCGGCGGCCAGCTCGCCCAGCGCGGCAGAGGTCCCGTCGGTGCTCGAGTCGTCGATAACCAGGATCTCGTAGTCGATCTCCTCGCGCTGAAGCGCCTGCACCGCCACCCGCACGGTGTCCGCAATCGATCCGGCCTCGTTGCGGGCCGGGATGACGACCGAGAGCTTCATGCTCGCGCCGCGGTCCACCGGTCCACGTTTGCGTCGTGGATCTCGTTCAGGATCGACTCGATGTCGTGCGTCAGGGCCCACCCGGGATAGTCAGTGGTGAACTCGGCCAGGTCGCTGATCCACCAGCGGTGATCCCCGACCCGCGCCTCGTCGCGGAGCTTCCACTGGAGCTTGCGGCCGGCGATCCGCTCGCAGGCCTCGATCGCCTCCAGCATCGAGCAGTGGCAGTGGCGCCCCCCACCCATGTTGTAGACGGCGGCCGGCCGCGGTGAGCGGTGATATGCCATGCAGGCGGCGACCAGGTCGGCGCTGTGGATGTTGTCGCGCACCTGCTTGCCGTCGTATCCGAACACCGTGTACTCCTGCCCGGTCACAGTGCACTTCATCAGGTAGGCCAGGAAACCGTGCAGAACCGCGCCGGCATGGGAGGGGCCGGTGATGCACCCGCAGCGAAAGGCGACCGTGCGCAGGCCGAAGTAGCGGCCGTACTCCTGCACCAGCAGGTCCGCGGCCGCCTTCGAGACGCCAAACAGGGAGTGGGTGGAGCGGTCGAGCGACATCGAGGTGTCGATGCCGTCGAAGTACCGATGACCGGGCGGCAGCTCGAGCCTCGTCTCCAGCTCCTCGAGCGGCAGCTCGTTGGCGAGGTCCCCGTAGACCTTGTTGGTCGAGATCAGGACGAAGGTCGCCTCCGGCGCGTGCCGGCGAGCGGCCTCGAGCAGGTTCAGAGTCCCGTTCGCGTTGATGCCGAAATCCGTCTGGGGCTCTCGCGCCGCCCAATCGTGTGAGGGCTGGGCGGCGGCGTGGACGATCAGCTCGAGGCGCCGGGAGTTCTCGGCGAAGACCCGGTTCACGCTGTCGGCGTCGCGAACGTCGAGCTCGAGCGAGCGAAACTCGGGGTAGGCGTTGACCAGCTCCGCGGTGGTCCTGGCCGTGGATGCGTCGGGGCCGAAGAAGCTGGCCCGCATGTCGTTCTCCAGCCCGACCACCTCCCATCCCGCCTCGACCAGGTTGCGAACGGAGTCGGACCCCACCAGGCCGCCCGAGCCGGTGACGAGCGCGACCGCCACCTCAGCTCCCCCCCGCAGCCAACCGGGGTGAGATTTCGAGCGCCACCGTGAGATCGTCAGCCTGTTCGGAGATCCAGCGGTGGATGTCCTCCATCACCTGGCGCGGCCCACGCCTGGGACGCCAGTCCGTTAGCCCGTGAAGCCTGCCGCAATCCGAGATATAGACCGTGACGTCACCGTGCCAGTTCGCCGCCTCGCTGCCGATCGGCACCTCACGCCCGGTCAGCTCGCGGCAGATCTCCGTCGCCTCGAGCAGCGAGAGGCTGCAGCCGGCTCCGCCGCCGACGTTCACCGTCACGCCGGACCAACGGTCGGGATCCATCAGCTGTTGGTCAATCAGGTCGATCAGGTCGTCGACGTGGAGCAGGTCGCGCACCTGCTTGCCGGTGCCCCCGTGGCCAATGTAGCTGAGCGGCAGGCCGAAATGGTGGTGCAGCATCCAAAACGAGAACACTCCCTGGTCGACCTTGCCCATCTGCCACGGCCCGGCGATCACGCCGCAACGGTTGATCACCGTGCGCAGATCAAAGCTGGACCCGTATTCGGAGATCAGCAGCTCCGCTGCGAGTTTGGTCGAGCCGTAGAGCGTGCGCGCGCCGTCGATGGGAAAGCGCTCCGAGATGCCGGCCGCCGAAGCACCGGGAACGCGCTGCTGGGCGCTCAGCTCAAACCGCGTCGGCCCCTCCTCCAACCCAAGCGAGTTGATCAGCTCGAACGGATACACGCGGCTGGTGGAGACGAAGACCAGATGTGCGCCGTCGCGGCGGGCCAGCTCGAGGCAGTTGTAAGCGCCGACGAGATTGGTATGCACGGCATAGTCCGTGCCTCCATCCAGCCCAGTCAGCGCCGACGGCTCAGCCGAGCATTCGACCAGCGCGTCGATCGGCTCGAGCGCCATCAGTGCCTCGGGCTCACGCACGTCGGCGGAGATGAACTCCACCCCTGCCGCCTCCAGGCGCGGCAGGTTCAGCTCCGAGCCCCGGCGGTGGAGATTGTCAAGCGCCACCAGCCGCCAATCGTCATGGCGGGACGCCAGCCCGACGCTCAGGTTGGCGCCGACAAAGCCCGCCCCGCCGGTGACCAGGACCCGCATATCTATCCCTCGCCTATACATAGGTGCTTCATGGCGTCGTTAGCCTAGAGCGGATGTAGATGCGCTCGACTCCAGCGGCGCCTTGCGCCCAACGACCATGAACGCGCGCGCCGGAGTCAGGATGATCGGCCAACGGCGGCCAAACTGGGTAGTCCATCTCCCGGGCGGGATCCGGTAGGCACGCTCCACCTGGAAGCGCTCACCGATCAGGTCCACCAGCAGCCCGAAGGGGAGCTGCAGGACCGCCGGGTGGCCGCCGAGGAGTGGCGTTCTGGCGAGCGCCCGCAGCGGCCTGAACAGGCCCTTCTCGACGCGGTAGAACCACGTCGGCACGCAGGACTCGGCGACGATCAGGCGACCGCCCGGCTCCAGCACCCGCTCCGCCTCGGCGATCGCGCGCCGCACGTTGCCAACGTGTTCCTCGGGGTTGGCACCGACCAGGTGGTGGTAGAGGAGCGCCTCGAGCACCGCGTCGAAGGAACCGTTGGCCTCCTCGATGGCCAGCGCGTCGCCCTTGCGAGGGACCACGTTGGGCGGGAAGCACGAGGGCGGCAGCCGGTCCAGGAACAGGTCGACCGCGACTATCTCCTCGACCACCCGGGTGTCGTACTGGAAGATGCCGCCGTTGCCGACGTCGAGCATGCGCCTGCACCCCGCAACCTCGCGCTCGAGCGCATCTCCGATCCGCTTGTATGTGTCGAGCGCAGCAACGTCGTGCCCGTGCTTCTCGCCGGCGAAGAACTGGGCGTTCTGCGCTGCGCTGCCGGGGTCCTGGCTGGTCATGCGCCCGACCCGGCCGCGGGCACCCCGGACCGGCACACGGGTCGGCTTCTCGTCTCGGGGCTCAGGGCAAGCGCAATGTACTGCTGACCGCGCTGGCTAGGCTGCGACTCATGCCGGACCGCTCCCCGACAGAATTCGGAGCTTCGCGCGACAGCTACCGCGAGGCGGTCGAGAGGTCGATCGCGTTCGCTCGGACCGAGCTCGACTTCTTCACCCGGGCCAAGGTCCGGGCCCTGCTCGCGCTCGTCGCCCAGCGCGTCGGCGATCCTTCCCGGCTGTCCTTCCTCGACGTCGGTTGCGGGCCGGGCGAGACCGACCGCTTCCTGGAGGGCCGCGTCGGGAGGCTGACCGGGGTGGACGTGGCCTCCCAGCTGGTCGACGTCGCCCGGGAGCAAAACCCGTGGGCCGAATACAGGGCTATCCGGCCAGGGGAGCCACTCCCGTATCCCGCCCAGGCCTTCAACGTCTCCTTCGTGGTCTGCGTCCTGCATCACGTCGCACCCCCGCAGCGACCGGGGCTGGTGCGGGAGATGGCGCGTGTGACCAGGTCCGGGGGGCTGGTGGCGATCTTCGAGCACAACCCCTGGAATCCGCTAACGCGGCGAGCGGTCGCCGGCTGCGAGTTCGACGAGGACGCCGTGCTCTTGACCCGACGCGAGGCGGGACGGTTGCTGCAGGGCTCGGCGCTCGGCGCCATCGAGGGCTCCTACATCCTCTTCTTCACGCGCGAGTCAGCGCTGCTGAGTCGGATCGAGCGCCGCCTCGGTCGGATCCCGCTGGGGGCCCAGTACGTAACCAGCGGGCGCCGGGGATGAGCCGAGTCCATGCCTTTCGGCAACGAGGTAGAGCGGACGGTGCTTGCCCTGCTCATACGCCCGGGCGACGTACAGTCCAACCGTGCCGAGCACGATCAGCTGGACACCGGCGAGAAACGAAACGAGCACGGTCAGTGAGGCCCAACCGGACACCGGGGGCAGTGCGCCGGCGAGCTTGAAGCCGATTGCGATCATGCCCATCAGTATCGCCACCCCGGACATCACGAAACCGAGCCCGAGGACGATTCGAAGCGGCATCACCGAGAAGCCCAGGATCCCGTCAATCGCGAAGCCGATCATGCGCGGCCAGGTGTTCTTGGTGGTGCCGGCGAAGCGCGCGTCGCGCTCGTAGTTGACCCCGGCCTGGCGAAACCCAGCCCAGGCGAACATGCCGCGCAGGTACCGATGCGGCTCGCGCATGCCCCGCACGATGTCCGCCACCCGGCGGTCCGCCAGCCTGAAGTCGCCGGCGTCGAGCGGGAGGTCAACCTCGGAGACGCGACGCAGCAGCCGGTAGAAGAGGTGCGCGGTCCACAGCTTGAGCCGGTTCTCCCCGGCCCGCCGCCTGCGAACGCCGTGCACCACCTCATACCCCTCTCGCCACAGAGCGGCCATCTCGAGTGCGACCTCCGGCGGGTCCTGTAGGTCGGCGTCCATGATCACAACCGCGTCGCCCGACGCGAAGTCGAGCCCGGCTGAGATCGCAAGCTGGTGACCGAAGTTGCGCGCCAGGAACAGGAGCTTCACCCGGGGGTCGGCGGCGCGCAGCTCGAGCATTGCCTCCCTGCTCCGATCGGTGCTCCCATCGTCGACGAGGACGAACTCACAGTCGCCGTCAAGCTGCTCGGCGACAGTGCTCAACCTCCGGTGCAGCTCCGGGAGGACGGCCTCCTCGTCACAGACCGGGATTACGAACGAGTAGGTCGACATCGCTCTAGCCAGAGGGTAGCCGCACGCGCCGCGAGCCGTGCCCCCCGATCTGAGTTGCCCGCCGGCGGCTCACGCGGGCGCACCCTTTCGGCCCAAGATGGAGATCAGGCCGCCCCAGTTCCTTAGCAGCGGCAGCCGGCCGACGATCGAGTCCGTCCACCGCAGCAAGTGGCGGGCCGCCGGGACTCCGAGGCGGTTGCAGAGGTGGGGCGGCACGAAGACGATCGACCGGGTGCGGAGCCGCAGGTCCGAGCCCGCCGTCCACCGACGGAGCTCGGCGGCGCCAATCTGAGCCTGCGCTCCGGCCTCCTCCCTCCAGATTGGGCTGAGGCGCATCAAGAGGTCGAAGGCGGGGCGCAGGGGCGTTCTGTTGTTCTCAACTCCGAGATAGAGGCCGCCCTCCCTCAGCACCCGCGTCGCCTCGCCGAGAGTGCGCGCAGGATCGGGGACGTGATGAAGGCTTCCGTAGCAAAGGACGCAATCGACGGTAGCGGCCGCCAGGGGGATCGCGTCCGCATCGCCCACGAAGAAGCTCACGTTCCGCATCTGCACCTCATCAGCACGGGCCGCCGCCTGGGCGACGAGCTCCGGGGAGATGTCGAAGGCAAGCACCTCGATCCCGGGATGGGCGACGTCGAAGGTGCTGAGGCCATCCGCGCATCCGACGTCGAGCACCAGGGAGCCCGATCTGATCAACGGGCGCCAGGCGTCGAACGTGATGTCACGCAGGGCCCGCTGAAAGGGGAGTTGGCCCAGGGCGCGGTAGGAGAACTCGTCGTCGCGGCGGGCCAGATCGTCGAAGTGTGCGCGTTGCTGCACCTGGGCGGTGAAGTCCGCATCGAGCGCAACGGGGCCTGCTGCCGGATGGCGGAGGCCGAGCGGCTCCAGCCGCGGGCGGTTCCGCGCGAAGAACTCGGCCCGGCTGCCCGGCTGCCCGCGGCCCTCGGGGAGCAGGTCGAGGACGAAGTCCCAGATCGGGTACCACGCCGAGCATTGGCGGCAGACGAGCACTCCCTGTCGGCAGCGGCCGTCCTCGGCCTCAAGCGGGTGTGCCGCAAGCGCCGAGCATGAGCAGGTCGGGCACCTGAGCAGGTCGACGAGGGCGAGCTTCATGCGTGGCGGGCGTGTCGCCCAAAGGAGCGCGGCGCTTCTATCGCGCGCCTATTCGAGCTGCCATTCTACGAGGCCGCTGGCTGGGTCCCTGCGCAGACGCTCGAACCCACGCTGCCGCAGGATCTCCGCGACCTCAGGAATGGGCTTCGCAGTGAGTGCTGCGCCCTCGGTGACGTGCTCGAAGACCTTGCGTCCACCGTCGTCCTCCAAGAAGTTGATCGCCCGCTCTACCTCGCGCCGGGAGATGAGTGCCAAGTCCGCACTGAAGAACGGGGAGGCGTTAACCACACCGGCGCGCTCTGCGATTCGGTGGTCGAGCCCCGCGCCGAGGATGAGAACGCGATCCCCCGGGGTCGTTTGGGCGTCGACGAACCTTTGGTCAGCCGGCCGATCGTAGACAGGTTTGCCCGAGGCCGAGAGCCGCTCGACCTGCTGCCAGGGAAGCGGGAAGCGGTCGATGGCGGCAACCATCACCCCAAACCCGGACAGGGTCGCGAAGGCGGGCAGAATCAGACGTCTTAGGCGAAGCGGATCTCCGCGCGCCGAGCGGAGCGAAAGCGCGACCGTCCAAGTGAGCAGCGCGAGCGCGAAGCCCCAAACCGGGAACAGCAGCATCAGCTGGTACGGCAGTGACCTCCCGGCGAAGTAGAAGCCCGTCAGGAGGCCGAAGGTGCCCGCGAAGGCGAGCATCGCCGTCAGGGTCGCGTCGGGTGCCGCCCGCACGTATCGCACCGCCGCCGTCAGGAGCACAGCGGCGTAGGTGAAATAGAGGGCCCAGTGCAGGCCCAACGTCGGCATGGGCGTCAGCCCGTAACCCTCGCGGGCGAACATCGTGGACCAGTACACGGCGAAGCCCGGATTCGGCAGCTCCCCGGATCGCACCAACGTCACGCATGACACGAGGGCAAGCGCCATCAGCAGACCCGCCGCAGCATGGATACAGAGCGCCGACACCCTCCTTTTGACCGGTATCGAGCGGTCCGCTCCGAACGACCAGGCTACGATCACCGCCAACAGGCAGGGGATGCCGAACTCGGCGTTGTTGAGAGCCGCCAGGCCGGCCACAACGAACAGGGTCCAGGCCGGCAGACCCCGACGGCGGAGGCTCAGCGCACAGAGCCAGGCCACGACAAATGGGCCCAGGTAGCGGCCGGGAAAGAACCCGTAGTAGTTGCCGTTGAACTCCCACTGACCGCCGTGGCGATCCCACGGGAACAGGCTGATCGCCAGAAACGGCACATACAGGGCAAGGGCGGCCCAGGGCCGCTCGGTCACCTGGGAAAAGGTCGCGTAGACGGCGAGCAAAGCAACCAGCGAAAGCAGGCACATGCTGATCGAGAACGAGGTCAGCGAGGAGTCGAACGCCGAGAGCACCGGCGCGAGGGCTAGCGGGAGCAGGTGGACGTAGATCGGGATGTAGTCGACCCCAGACGTGCGCCCGTTGACCGCGGCGAAGTAGTCCTCAGCTTGGGCTGGGATGTGCCCTGAGGGGATCAGACCGGCCTGAGCGACGGTGGCATCGGTCACCAAGGCCGGGAGCAGCCAGAGGGCGGTCAACCCAACCGCCGCTGCGAGGGCGATCCCCCTCCTGCTGCTCAGCGCGCGGGCGTGTGGTCGTAGCCGAGGCAGACGGAGCTGGGCTCGGCTCGCGGCCAGGGCCGTGAGGACGAGGCCGATGGCGACGCCGGCAAGAAGATTCGGGACCGACAGCAGCAGGCGATCGAAGTAGTTCGGCGGAGCGAAGGCAGCGGGCGGGAGCACGCTGATCTGATGGGCAACGCTCCAGGCAACGAAGGCCATCGCGGCGAGCTGCGCCGCGATCACCGCGGGGTCGAGCGAGCGGCGAGCCGCCCGCCCGGAACCCAGCGCCAGCACGACCCCGGCAAGTAGCGGGGGCATCGCGGCCGCGATAAGGAAGCGCGTCGCCTCCAGCGGCTCGGGGTTGATCAGAAAGCGCCACTCGGGGAAGATCGTCTGGTTGGGACTGGGGTACAGCTTGGCGAGGGACGGGGCGAGCCAGAAGAAAGCGGCGAGGAGCAGCAGGGTGGCGGGCACCAGACCGAGCCAGGCGATGTCCTCCGCGGATGGCCGCACGAGTGCAGTGCGGTGGGGCGGCCTGGTGGCCTCTTCCTCCAGCTCGACGGTAGCCGAGTCCATGCGCGGTTGATATCAAGGCTCCGGGGGCTACGATTGCAGGGTGTCCTCGATCGCCGCCGGCGAAGCTCGCGACCAGGCAGCAAGGACAAGGCCCTCGCCGGAGCCGTCAGGGCTGGATGCTGGGATCAGCAACGACATCCCGATGTCGCTGAAGTGGACGCTCGTCGACCACTGCGGCGTGCCCTACCGGGAGTTCCGCAAGACCTTGATTCCCCGGTGGCGGCGGATCTGGTTGGAGATCGCTGCAGCCTATGGCGTGCTTGCGCTCACCCTGGCCGGATTGGCTGCCTGGAGCCCCAGCCTGCCCGTGGCGATTCCCGCGGCCCTGACCGGAGCGGTACTGATCGGTTACACGATCCAGTATCTGAACAACTTCTTCCACGAGGCCGCCCACTACAACCTCGCGCCCGGCCGCGCCCGCAACGATCGACTCACAAACCTGCTGATGGGCTGGATGTTCGGCTCCAGCATTGACCTCTATCGCCGCACCCACTTTCAGCACCATCGGGCCCTCGGGACCACCGAGGATTCCGAGAGCTCATACTTCGACGTGCTCGGCATCCGCTACCTGGCCGAAGGTCTGTTCGGAATCAAGGCCGTCCGCAGCCTTCGTCGCTGGCGCCGTACGCAGCAGCGGCTCGACGCCCGGGCCCCGGCACGACTGGGGAGATCGCGACTCGCGTGGATCGCGATCGCGGCGACTGTCAACCTGGGCCTGGCCAGCCTCCTGGGCGCGCTCGGGTCGCCCGCCGCAGCGGTGGCGTGGCTGGCCGGGCTACTGGTGATCTTCCCCTTCCTGGCTAGCCTGCGCCAGCTCCTCGAGCACCGCTCCGAGCAGGCCTCTGCGAGGGTGGACTACACCCAGGTCGACCACGGGCCGGTGAACCGACTCTTTGGCGACGGGCCGATCGCGAGCACGCTCGGGAGCGCCGGCTTCAACCGCCACGCGCTCCACCATTGGGAGCCGCAGACGTCCTACACGCGCCTCAAGGAGATTGAGGCGTACCTGCTGCGCACCCCGATAGCGGAGGCCGTTCGCGAGCGCCAGACCTCCTACCGGGACACCTTCCTGCGGCTGCTCGAGCTCTGACCGCCCCTGGGACCGCACCCGAGTGCCACGTCTGCCGTCGCCCGGTGGACGAGCTATGGGCGACCGCCACCGACACCGAGTACGGGACCACGTCGGAGCGCTTCGCCTACTACCGGTGCCCGAGCTGTGACTGCCTGTCGATCGATCCGCTCCCGGCCGACAGGCTGGAGGAGATCTACCCGCCTACCTACTACTCGTTCGCCTCACCTGAGGCGCAGGGGCGGGTCACCATCGCGGAGCGCGTCAAGGCCTGGCTCGACAGGCGTTCGTTCCGCCGGGCGGCTGCGCTGATCGGCAGCGATAGCCCACGGATCCTCGACGTCGGCGGCGGTGTGGGCGCCATCTCGGGGGCCTTCGTGCGCGCCTCCGGCGGCCGCGCGACCGCAACCGTCGTGGACATCGACCCGAAGAGCGTCGAGGCCGCGAAGGCGCGGGGGCTTGAGGGGGTCGCTTGCCGGTTCGAGGATTTCGAGACCGACAGGCGGTTCGACCTCGTCCTGATGCTGAACTTGGTCGAGCACGTGGCCGATCCGATCGCCTTGCTGAGGAAGGCGAGGGGGCTGCTTGAGCCGGGCGGGCTCGTCTGGCTCCAGACTCCAAATTTCCGCGCCCTCGACGGCCGAGTCTTCCGCCACCACAACTGGGCCGGCTACCACTGTCCACGCCACTGGGTGATCTTCAGCGAGACCGGCCTCCCACGGGCGCTTTCGGCCGCTGGTCTGGAGCCGGCGTGGTTCACCCGCGCGCAGGGTGGGGCTTTCTGGGCGGCGAGCCTGCTCGGGCTTCCACGCGCCAGCCGACCGCCGTCCGGACCCGAGCTGCCGAGGCCGCTCGTCTGTTACCGCTCCTTCATGCCATTGGCGGCGGCCGGCGCTGCTTTCGACCTGATGACGCGGCGCGTGCGGGCCGTCTCTCAGGTCGTCATCCTGGCTCGTGTCTCGAATACCTGAAGTCCAACACGGTCTCGATGGGTGCGGAGGCCCTAGCCACCTGACTGCCGATCGAGCTGGAGAGCGCTCGCAAACTCGAGCCGCGCTTGTCGCAGAAGAGGCTCCGACACATGCTCCAGCTCATCGGCAGTGTAGGCAGGTGTCCCGAACCGGTCGCTCACCGTGTAGTAAGCGGCGAGTGCAGGTGGGGGTAGCGGTCCGGGGGAACTCAGGTAGAAATTCAGCGCCGTTCCGGCGACATCCTTGTCGAGATTGTTGGGGGCGACGTCCATTTTTGGCCCGGCCACGATGCGAGCACGTTCAGCCCCCGCAAGCTCGCTCTTAAGCAACGAAGCCCGCTGCTCGTAATCGTCGGCACTATCAATCAGGAGCCTGACGTTTGAGAACAGGCTGACGGCGAAGATGACCGCGACACCTGTAGTTACCGCACTTCTCACAACCCCGCGAAGCCTCAAACCAGAAGCCAGCTCGGTGCCCAGCAAGAAGAGCAGCAAAGCGTCCGGGTACAGGTAGCGAGGCGCATCGGGTTGACGAAGGCCCTCGATGGAGCCACCCGGCGCGAGCGCGGGGGCAGCCACGGCCACCGCGAACGCCACCAGCGCCACCCACGTGCTCGACGGAACGGGGCGGAGCTTGGCGAGTCTCGTGACTATGGCGCCCAGAACGAGCAACGCCAGTGCGATCGAGAATCCGTTGATGTAGTCCGTTGATGCAATCCCGCCGTCGGTCCAGGGAGCACGAAAGAAGCCGCCCGCCGCCGCGCACACAGCGATGAACGACCTCGCAATGAACGACACCACGTCCCCGAAGGACGGACTGTTGCCACCAGGGACCGATTCATGAAGTGCCAGCCACCAAAGCACGAAGAGCGCGATCGGAAGAACAACGATCCACCAGCGACGCCAGCGCTCGTCGGCCGGGCGAAGCGCAACCGACGTGAGCGCAGCCGCGGCGAACGCGAGCCCGAGGGGGTGAGACAGGAGGGCGACGAACAGCAGGACGCAAGCTATGACGTCACCTCGTACGTCACGCCGCTCGAGTGCGATCAACATCCCGAGCCCAGCCGTCAACGCGACCTGACTGGGCATTCGGGTCGGGACAACGACCAGCTCCGACCCAGACCCGAGAAACAGCAGCAGAATAGCTGGAGGCAGAGCCGCCAGTGGGCCGATGCGCCTGCGCGCGAGGTCGAAGAAGAGCAGGACGGCGGCTAGGAGGAGCGCGAGGCCAACGATCCGATACGGAAGATACGAGGCGATGCCGAAGGCGTGGAGCAAGCCAGCGTAGATCAGCATCGGCAAAGCCGTCAGGTAAGCCCCGGACGGCGGATTGAGAATTGCCGGAAGGAGCGGCTGGCTCGCCAAGCGATACACGTAGCTCCACTCATCGCCCAGCATCGCCGTGTTACGCGCCTCGACAGAAATGAGGGCAACCGATGCTGCCATCGCGATCGCAAGCACCATCCAAGCGATTCGCGAATGGTGCGCGGTGGACCTCATGCCGGTGGCCACAGCTCCAGGAGCCCGGTTGGGTCCACGATCGTACGTGGCCAGCGGAGCGTCGCTCACCGCTCCGCGATCACGAGGAACTGCCTTCCGAAGAGCCTCCAGGAGAGCGGCAGGCGCACATAGGCCGCGGTCAGCCGCGGCGACGCCGGAAGGCGGTCCCTGAAGGAGTAGGGGAGGAAGCGCCGTATCGTCCTCCGCGGGGCCAGCCCCGCCGCGTACAGGTGCTCCTCGACCGTGACGTGGGTCAGCGCCAGGTAGTGGTCGGCGCAGTCCCAATAGACGTCCGCGCAGTAGCGGTAGTTGGGCCCCATCACCCCGATGCGCCCACCCGGGCTCATGCAGTCGCGCATTCGCTCAAGGAAGGATGCGACGTGCTCCGGTGTCTCGAGATGCTCGAGAAAGTTGGAGACGAAGACGCCGTCGAAATGGGATTCGGGCAGCTCCACTTCCATCGCGTCGCCGACCACGAGCCGCGTCCCCGCCCGCGCCTGTCCCTCCGGGTAGTCAACCCGATCGACCGCCCAGCGCTCCGCCGCCGGTATGGCGTTGATGAACTCGCAGCGCCCCGCCGCAGGATCGAGGACGCGCGCCGGGCGGTCGAGCGCCTCGTACAGGAAGCGGGCGATCGGCCCCCAGACAGCCTCGCGGGCCCGCTGATCGACGTCCTTGAAGCGGTACGCGTAGAGGCGCTCGAGATCCATCGCGTCAGGCTAGCCACCGCGGGGGAGCAGCGCTCCCCTCACCCTACGAGCCAACCGGACGTACTCGTGAAGGTCCCCGCGCCGCGGCACCAGCGCGTCGCCGGCGCGGGCGCCCGTGGAGCGGAAGAACAGCAGCGCCGAGAGCAGCGAGACCGCGACGTAGGACCCGCACGACACCACCGCGGCGCCGGTGGACCCATGGTTGGGGATCACGAGCAGGTAGGCGACCAGCGTGAGCGGGAAGCTGACCAGGCCGACCAGCAGCGCATGGTTCGCCGCCCCGCGGCCAGTGAACGCGGCGACCATGACCCGGGCCACGCCGAGCAGCGCCACGCCGGGCACCAGGATCAGGCCGAGCTCGGAAACGCGCCCGAAACCCGGACCCCAGACGAGCGGCGCCACCGCGAGCACCGGGACCACTGCCGCGGCGCCCAGGACGCAGACCAGAACCGCGTGGCGCACGGCGGAGACCTGAGGCTCGCTCGTGGCCATCCGTGGCTCGGCCACGCTCACGGTCTCGAGGCTTGCCGTCCGCGGCAGGACGACCGACGCCAGGGGTTGGGAAAGGATCCAGACCAACGAGGTGATCGAGATCGTGACCGCGTACACACCGGTCTCGGCGGCGCCGTAGTAGGCGCTGAGGATGAACAGATCCGGGCGGACGTTGATGAACTGAAACAGGTCGTTGACCCAGGCACGGAGACCGAAGCCGCCGGCCACGCGCACCCCGTGCTCGGGGCCTCGACCGGCATCCCGGGTGCGGGCGAAGCGGAGCGCCCAGGCGCCGGTCACCGCGCCCCCCGCGACGAAGCCCGCGGCGAAGCCGATGACGGTGCCGGTTGAGCCCCCGATGAGGGCACCGGATGGGCATGCAACCAGCACCGCCAGGGGAGCGGCGCCGGTGAGCAGCGCGTAGTGCTCGAAGCGCTCGCAGGCGAGCGGAACCGCGGGCACGATCCACCATACGAGCGCGAAGGGCAGCGCGCCCATCAGGCTGGCCGCCATTGGAGGGCTGAACTCGCTCAGCGCCGAGTCGCGCAGCAGGAGATAGGCCCCGAAGCCGAGCGCCGCACCCACCAGGCCCAGGGCAGTCGAGGCGCGCAGAGCACCGCGCACGGCGCTCCGCGGGGACCAGAGGCCGGCGCTGACCCGATAGGCGACGCTAGTCCTCATCCCGATTCCGGCGACGAAGGTGGCGATCACGACCACCTGGGTGGAGAGGGCGACGAGACCGGCGCCGTCGGGTCCCTCGATCCGGGCCACGGCGATGCTGTTCAGGCCCAGGGCGGCGAAGGAGGCGATCAGCCCCGCCGAGGCGAGCAGCGCGCCCATGCCGAAGTCTCGCGCGGGGGCCCGCGGCGCCGGCTCGCCTCGCTCCGCCATAGTCACCGAATCGGGGTGGTTCAATCCGGACTCCTCAGGCCGCAGGAGCCTCGCAAACGGTGACCGGACCCGCGCCCCTCAGCCCGAGGCGCCAGGGGCGGGTCGACCGGTCGGCGGGAATGGTGAGCGAGCCGCCCGGCCCCGGCCGCAGGGTTCCGAGATCGACCGGCAGCCCGTCCGAAAAGCGGCCCAGCAGAACCTCGGCTTCGGTCGCCGCGCGAGCCTTGAGCGTGAACTCGCCGGGAGGGAGGAGTAGTCCCGTCCCTCCCGCGGGCGAGGCCTTCACCGTTCGGCAGCGCCGGCCGGCGAGACCCCGCCCGGCCGCGGCGCCCGGCGAGACCCGACTCGCTGGCGCGAGCCTGATCCGAAGGGCTTGCGCGAGGACCGTGTCGGCGGCCGTGCGTACGGGGTCGTGGCTCGATACGAGCTCGGCCTGCGTGTAGGCGGGAGAGCCGAAGGCGTCGACGGCGGACAGGTAGGCGCCCGCGTTGTTCACGCTCAGCCCCAACAGCAGCGTGAACCCGGAGTCCACCGTTTGCCGGGCGATCTCGAGCGCGGCCAGTTGGGCTCGCTGGGTTTCGCTTGCGCTCCTGAGCGACCGGTAGCCCTGATGGAGGAAGACGAGGCCGCTGATCACCGCCGCCGCCGTCACGGCTGTCGCGACGGCGAGAGCCCGCCGGTCCACCCGCATGCCGCGCAACAGCTCGGCTGCGATCAGCAGGACGAAGACCCCTCCCGGATACTGGTAGCGGCCGTCGGTCGGGGCGCGGAGTGAGTTCTCGTTGAACGCAGTCAGGAACCAGAACGCACCGCCGATGGTCAGGGCGATCCAGAGCGCGCGCGGAACTCCGCCCAAGCGCCGCAGCCGCCAGACCGCCAGGCCGACCGCGATCACAAGCAGGATCCGTCCCCAGTCCAGGCCGACCGGCTTCACCCCGTCGCCTGTCGGTGGTGTGGCGAGCCCGAGCAGCGAGGCCATTACCTGAGAGACGGCGTTGAATACGTACTCGGGCGACGTCAGAATGTTGTCGAGGCTCACCGAGCTCGGCGCCGTGTGACCCCAGCCCAGCCACCAGGCCGCGTAGAGGGCGAGCGGCACGAGCGCCACGTAGAGACGTTCGGCGCGGGGCCGCTGGCTCACCAGGAGACTTACCAGCGCCCCGGCCACGAACGGCACCCCGAGCTCCGAGAAGGAGGTCGAGACCACCAGCAGGACGCAGGCGGTCCGGTCCCCTGCGCGATCGTCGCGGTCGAGCGCCAAGAGCGCCCCGAGGCCGGCCGCAACCGAGCCCGAGAAGGCGATCTGGAAGGACCACAGCAGGTCTCCCGAGGAGGCGCCCAGGAAGAGGATCAGGGAGGTCCCAAGAAGCGCCGGCCAATCGCCGACGCGCCGGCGAAGGTAGACGAACAGCAGCACTGCGCTGAGCAGAAAGACGAGCGTGGACACGACGTGGAACGGCAGCGCGGACTTCATGCCGAAGGTGGCAAGCAGGAGCTTGTAGATCGAGACCGGGGCGAGCACGATGTGGTCGTTGTACGGGTCGAGGAAGGCCCCAACGCTCGAGCCACGCCGGTGCAACAGGAATTCCCATTCGTCGTAAACGAAGGTGAGATGGGACCGGAGGATCAGCAGGATCGCCCCCGAGCAGGCGACCACGCCCGCCAGGCAAAGGAGGGCCGGGTTCCATCCGCGCCCCGCCTTCACCGGGGTGACCCGCTCCACCGCCCCACGGCGAGCCCGCTCGAACATCGTGACCTCGCTCACCGCGACCTGCCGGTCGGTGGATGCGGCGCCGCCGGGTTGGCGACGACCTCGCCATTCACGCGGCTAGCCTAGACGACCATCGACTGGCCGCCGGGGCCATCGGGAAAAGGCAGGATCGCCGCGGCTCGCGCGCAGGGCCAAAGGGCGGGCCGCTCAGCCGTGGCGATAGCCACCGAATCGGGGCGGTTCAATCCGGACTCCTCAGGCCGGAGGAGCCTCGCAAACGGTGACCGGACCCGCGCCCCTGAGCCCGAGGCGCCAGGGGCGGGTCGACCGGTCGGCGGCAATGGTGAGCGAGCCGCCGGGCCCCGGCCGCAGGGTTCCGAGATCGACCGGCAGCCCGTCCGAAAAGCTGCCCAGCAGAACCTCGGCTTCGGTCGCCGCGCGAGCCTTGAGCGTGAACTCGCCGGGAGGGAGGAGTAGTCCCGTCCCTCCCGCGGGCGAGGCCTTCACCGTTCGGCAGCGCCGGCCGGCGAGACCCCGCCCGGCCGCGGCGCCCGGCGAGACCCGACTCGCTGGCGCGAGCCTGATCCGAAGGGCTTGCGCGAGGACCGTGTCGGCGGCCGTGCGTACGGGGTCGTGGCTCGATACGAGCTCGGCCTGCGTGTAGGCGGGAGAGCCGAAGGCGTCGACGGCGGACAGGTAGGCGCCCGCCTCGATCGGGAACAACCCCGACATCACCGTGAACCCCGGGGCCACTGTTTGCCGGGCGATCTCGACCGCCGCCAGCTGGCCGCGCTCGACCTGGCTCCCGCCCTTGAGGAACTTGTACCCGTCGTGGAGGAACGCGAGGCCGCTGAGGACCGCCACGCCCGTGACGACCGCCGCCCCGGCGAAAGCGCGCCGCCCCACCCGTACCCCTCGCAGCAGCTCGGCGGCGATCAAAAGCACGAAGATCGCGCCCTGATACTGATAGCGGCCACTGGTGGGGGGGTGGAATCTGGGGTCCCCGTTGAGGGCGGCGAGAAGCCAAAACGTTCCCCCCACGGCCAGGGCGATCCACAGTGCCCGCGGTACCCCGCCCAGGCGGCGCAGCCGCCACCCCACCAAGCCGATTGCGACGACCAGCAGGATTCGTCCCAAGTCCAGCCCGGCCGGCTGCACCCCGTCGCCTGTCAGTGGTGTGGCGAGCCCGAGCAGCGAGGCCATTACCTGGGAGACGGCGTCGAATACGTACTTGGGCGAAGCCGGAACGTTGTGGAAGCTCACCGAGCTCGTCGCCGTGTGCCCCCAGCCCAGCCACCAGACCGCGTAGAGGGCGAGCGGCACGACGGCGACGTAGAGGCGGCCTGCCCGGGGACGTCTGCTCAAAATGAGGTCGACCACGGCGGCGGCGGCGAACGCAAGCCCAAGCGTCGAGAAGGCCACTGAGACCACCAACAGGCCGCACGCGAGCCGGTCCCCTGCGCGATCGTCACGGTCGAGCGCCAGCAGCATCCCCAGCCCGGCGGCCACCGATCCGGTGAAGCCGACCTGAAAGGACCACAGCAGGACTTCCCACCCGGCGCCAAGGAAGAGGATCAGGCTCGTACCGAGGAGGGCCGCCCAATCGCCCACGCGCCGGCGCAGGTAGATGAAGAGCAACACGGCGCTGAGCAGGAAGATGAGCGTGGACGCGACCTGGAACGGCAGGGCGGACTCCATGCCGAAGCTGGCGAGCAGGAGCTTGTAGATCGAGACCGGGGCGAGCACGATGTGCGCGGAGTGCGGGTCCAGGAACGCTCCCGCGCTGGTGCCGCGCCGGTGGAGCAGGAACTTCCAGTCGTCGAAGAAGAAGGTGAAGTGGGATTGGAGGATCAGCAGGATCGCCCCCGAGCAGGCGACCAAGCCCGCCAGGCAAAGGAAGGCCGGGTTCCATCCGCGCCCCGCCTTCACCGGGGCGAGCCGCTTCCACGTCTTCACGTGAGGACTCGGTCGCCCCCGCCGGCGCAGCCGGGACACGCGCTCCTGATGAGGTCAGCCCTCCCTAGCTGGGCGAGCCGCCCGCTTGACGAAATACGCGCCCACGCCACCAGGCACGGGGCAGATGCGATACGGCACATCGTGGCGTGAGAGGAAATCGTGCGTTGCGCGCGCACATCCATCGAACACGTAGTAATCATCCAGGATTACCACGCCACCTTCGGGCACGATCGGCACCAAGTGCTCGAGGCAGACTGCCGTGGAGTCGTACCAGTCGCCATCGATGCGAAGCAGCGCGATGCGTTCCTCAGCCAACCGCCGCGCGAGCAGGGGCACCGTGTCGTCGAACCAACCTGGCACGAATTCGTAGCTTTCTGCTGGCGTATCGAGGGCCGCGATTGCGGCGCGAACCTCGCTCAGTGAGGCGCGGCAGTTGTGGGTCGGTGTCGGCTTGCCAGGCGAGTGCGAACGGCCCATCCCGTTCCGTTGCGGGTGGCAGGCCCTGGAAGCTGTCTAGCAGGTACGTTTTGCGCATCACCGTGCCGTGTCGTTCGCGCTGGGCTAGCAGCATCGCCGCCGAGCAGCCACCACGCCACACGCCGCACTCCACGAACACGCCGGGCACGTTCCGGTCGATCACTTCCAGCGCCTGTTGTGCGGTGAATCGCAGATCGGCTTCGGTTGCCATCGAAAGCGGCATTGAGCGCTGAACCACAGGCTGCAGGTTGAGGTTCGGCATGGGCGCATTATCGCCGAGAGTGATCACGGCCCACGACTACGATGGCGGCCCCAGCCGCGGCCCCGACGCTGAGCGCTTGAGCCGACGTCCCAGCCACCGTGCCGGCGCCGTCATCCGCCAGCTCTTGCTGTTCCTGTAGTTCGCGATCTCCTGCTTGAGCGCACCCCTTACCTCGATCTCCTGTTCGAACCGCATCCTTTGCTTCGCGATCTCCAGTTCGAGAGCCGCGATGCGCTGGAGGTTCGCGGCCCTGTCCTGATCGAGCTCGCCCCGCAACTGTCGGACGTGGTGGCGCACGGCCGTGAACTCGCGCGGCTCGCCGGGCTCCGGGCGCTCGAGGTCCGCGACCGTGAGGGTGACATCGCGCTTTCGCATCGCGAGCCAGCGATGGTTCGTAAACCCTGACCACCGACAGGCGGCGTTGGACGGCGTCACACCCACGGGCGACTCGTCGATCTCGAGGATCTCGAAGGCTCGGCTCCAGTGAGCGCGCAGCCACCAGGTCGAGTGAAGGACCATGGGCCCGCCGGCCTCCCATGAGGCCCAGTGGCGAAGCGCGTTCATGCCTATGCGGTCCTCCTCCCAGCGCTCCTTGGCGATCGGCTCCGAATGGTGGGGACCGATCGAGGTCGCGATCAGGATCCCGTCGTCGGCGAGAACGCGATGGAGCTCCAGCATCCACGCCGCCCACGAGTCCGCCAGATGGGTGAACACTGAGAGCGCCCAGACGAGGTCGAGGTGGCCGTCCTCGAACGGCAGGCCGGGCGCGGCCTCGTTGCGCAGCGCCTGCAGCGGCGGGCAGAGGTTTCGCTTAAGCCAATCGATGCTCTCGTCATCGATGTCACAGCCCCAGATCTCAGCCGAGTCCGCCTCGTCGAGGAAGTGGCGCAGGGTCCGTCCAGCGCCACAGCCGAAGTCGAGGAGGCGCCGCCCCTCCAGCTCGTAGCCGGCCGGCAACATGCGCAGAATCTGCTCGCGAGTCTCGCCGCCGACCTGCTCGTAGAAGGCATCAGGGTCTTCTGCGTCGGCCAGGCTGCCAACCCGGCTGGCCAGCGAAAGCGGCGGCATCGGGACTCGGGCTGCCACTCGCGGCTGAGTGTATCCGCGTCGACAGCGCATTCCGTGGGATGGCCTCGTGACCACGGTGACGATATCTTCCGCGAGGATGGTTACCCAGCCCGCCTTCGCCGAGTTATGCATGGCACTGGGAGCCGCCTGCCCAAGATGATCGTCTTCGGCTGCGCAATAACCAGCGACAAGATCTATCAGCGGTTCGCGGAACCGGGGATCCACCTCGCGGCGGAGCCCGATTCGGAGATCCTCGTCTACGGCGCCGCCGGCTCGATCTTCCGCAACTACAACCTGCTCCTGGACCGAGCCGCAAAGCTCGACGGGCTCGAGGCTCTCGTCCTCGTGCACCAGGATGCCGAAATCGTGGATCCCGACTTCTGCGAAAAGGTGAGGGAAGCGCTGCGGGATCCGGAGGTCGCGCTGGTCGGCTGCGCCGGGGCGATCGGCGTGCGCAACATCGCCTGGTGGCAGGGGTCGGTGACCTGGGCCTCGTTCACCCACCGCTACGAGGAGCTGGGAGGCGGCGAGCTACCGGCTCTGTCTTGGAAGCGCGACCAAATCCCTGTCCACGCGCACACGGGCGAGGTCGAGGCCATAGACGGATTCGTGATGGCGGTGTCCCCGTGGGCGGTGCGCGAGCTCCGCTTCGACGAATCGCTGGGGCAGGCGCTGCACGGCTACGACTTCGACTTTTGTCTCCAGGCGCGAGACGCCGGGCGCAAGGTCGTCACCGCGGACTTTCGCGTCATCCACCACCACTCGCTGAAGCTGATCGGCAACGTGCCGAGCTGGATCGAGGCGCACATCAAGATCGCCGAGAAGTGGGACGGTCGCCTTCCGGGCGTCGGCGCCGGCGCCGGCGACTGGAAGCAGCGGGCTCGGCGCGCGGAGGCCGAAGCCTCGGCCGCTCAGACTCAGGCCGGGGCGGAGAGGCTCCTGCGCGAAGCAACCGCCAAGGCTCTCAAAAAGGAGAGGGCGAGGGTCGAGGCTGTCAAACGGGAGATCACGATGTACAGCGACAGCAAGAGCTGGCGGATGGCCGCCCCAGGACGGTGGCTGGGACGTGCGCTGAGGCGACTTCTGCATCCAGGGCGGAACTCGGAATCGCGCGACCCCGCCACCGCTCGCCGGTCGCCCAGCGCCAAGCCTCCCTCCCGCGACGGCCGTCCCAATGATGCCGCCGTCCGCCAGAAGCTCTAGTGACCACTAACTAGGGTCGGTGGCGGGCTCAGACCCGTCTTCATCGCCGAGCGCCCGCCTGACCTGCTGCCGCGAGAACACAGGCCGCCCTCGCTGGTTCAAACGCGACAACTGTTCCGCGACAGCGAACGCCCGCGATCCGAGCATCGCCTTGAACAGCTGCTCCTGCTCGTGCAGCCGCTGGGCCTGGTCGCGCAGCCGCTGGTCGCGCTCGGCAACGCGGTCGCGAGCGCCCTCGAGCTCGCCGGCGAGCGCGAGTTGAGCCGCCAGATGCCCCACCCGGCTGGCCTCCAGCCGCTCGAGGAGTGGGTTGCGGTCCCACGGCTCGACGATCGAGGCAACCGCATTTGCCCACGGCGCGTCCTGGTGCCAGAGAACGCCTAATCCAAAGAACGCAGGAACGATCGCCAAGCGCAGGCCCTGGCGTTCGCCCACGAAGTCCTCGAGCGCGGTGCGGACGCCGTTGCGCGGCCCGCCCGCCCTCTCCGCCACCCACTCGAACGGCAAGCCGCGAGCAGCGACGCCGGGTTCCCATGGGGCGAGGGCAACGTCGTGGGCCAGCGGTTGGCGGTGCTCCTCAGGGATGCGCTGGGGCGCACAGTACGAATCGCGGCGGTCGTGGGGCCAGCCCACGTCGTGGAACATCAGCAACGGAAGATCGGCACCGGGCGCTTGCTCGCCGATCAGGCGCAGCTCCTCGCTCAGGGTGTAGTAGTTGTGGTCACTGTCGATGATCACCGCGTCCGGGAGCGGAAGGTGCCGGAGCGCTTCGTGACTCATCTCGAGGACGAGCTCCAGCTCGGGGTGCTGATCGGCGAGCTCCAGCAGCTCGGCCTGCGGCTCGGGGTCGACGGCTGTGACGCGCGCGCTTCTTCCGCCGGCCCACTCGAGCAGCTCGCTCGTCAGCTCGCCCCGGTAGGCACCAATCTCGAGGACGGAGCTCGCCCCAACTGCTTCGAGGCACGGAAACAGGATTCCCGCCAGGTTGGCGAGCGAGTAGACGTCGGGCGTGCGGGGAGTGGTTTCTATGCCGTCGCCCTCCACGAGTGGCGCAGTATGCCGTGTAGGGTCCGGAGCCGCCATGACCGTCGCGAAGGAGCACCGGGAAGGTCGCTCGCTGATGCGCGAGATCCGCTCGCAGCACCCCGGTCTTCGCGAGGCGCTGCTCGCCGACGCCCGAGTGACCGCCGCGCACCGCGGCGAGCGCCACGAGTTCCACTCTCGGGCCGACGCGGTCATCCAGGTGCTGCGGTTGATTTGGAAAAGCGATGCCTTCCTCGCCCAAGCCCTGTACCGCGTCAAGGCACGCCTCCAGGCCCTGGGCGTCCCGGTATTGCCGCGCCTGGCGCACCGCCTCGGGATGGCCATCGCGCAGGTCTCGATCGGCGATCCGGTGATAGTTCACCCCGGCGTCTACCTCCTCCACGGCCAGGTGGTGATCGACGGAATCACCGAGATCCACTCTGGCGCTGTCATCGGGCCTTTCGTGACCATCGGCCTGCGCGCAGGAGACCTGGTCGGGCCGACGGTCGAGCGAAACGTCACCATCGGCACGGGGGCGAAGGTCCTCGGCAGGTTGCGAGTCGGCGCCGGGGCGCGGATTGGCGCCAACGCGGTGGTCGTTGACGACGTCGCCGAAGGGACCACGGCGGTCGGCGTCCCCGCTAGAGCCCTGAGCGCCTGAAGCTGTTAGTACCCAAGCACCTCCAACTCCTCCCCGAGCTCCCGGTTGAACAGCTCGACGACCTCGCGCGGCATCTCCCGCTTCCAGCGCCCGACCGACGCTTCGGGCGTCTGCGCGGTGACGTGCAAACCCCGCATCTCGGTGTCCCCCGCCGCTACCTCGGGATCCAGGCGGACGGAGAGCCAATCCTCGAGCCTGCGCGCCTGTCGGGGCAGGTTCGCGACCAGATCCTCGTAGCGGAACAGGGGGAACTTCTGACCACTCGCCAGACCGGCGATCCATCGCAACCGCTCCCGCTCTCGCTCAATGAACCGGGTGGTTCTTTCCTCCGGCGTCTCCCCCGGACTTGGCAGCGCCGCTTCGAACACTCCTCCGCGCTCTCGCCTGATCGCGTGGTAGGCGTGAAACGAGACAAACGTGTCCCGTGGGTCCCGAAGGAGGACTAGAACGTTCAGTGGCGGCAACTGATCGAGGTCGACCAACCAGGTGTCCTGATGCTTCTCGGCGTAATAACGGACCTCCGCGTTCGGATCGCCGTGTTTCTCGCGCACCTGGTTGGCTGCGCGCCGGGAGAACTCGGACCAGGCCAGGTCGAACATCTGCCGTGACATCGATGGTTGCATCGCGCCGGCCGCACGCAGGAGATGGGACGACCATGGCGCTGGGCCAATGAGCGGTTTGCCTGCCTCCTGGGCCAGCGAGGCCAAGTCGCCCTGCGTCCACCAGTCGTTTTGGTCGCGCCGCTCCAACAGCCGCGACCAGCGCCACAAGTAGGCGAAATACTTCTTTTCGTACGGATACGGCCCTGGCGCGGCGATCTCCGGAGAGGTCGAGAGCAGCCGCATCATCAGCGTGCCGCCGTCGCGGCCGGTGGAGTCGACGAGAATCGGTGAGAGGTGGGCCGCGTCCCCCGAGCGCCTTGTCAGGCGATCGGACTGCGTAGCGAGCTGCTTGAGCTTCCTCAGCACCTCGCTCAACGCTACATCGCGATGCTCATTTAGCATGCGCTGGCTCGATGGGCGCTGATAACGAGCCACACTTCGCCTGGGCAGGTCCGGCGCACGCAGCGCCAATCCCGCCGCGGGAACTGATCGAGCGCACCGGCGGGCGCCGACCTGAGCAAAGCGACGAGTCGTTCATCCGTGAGTTCTACGAGCAGGCTGGGCGTGAGCGCAGGTCTGCGATCATCGAGGCCCTCCCGGATGACTACTCGTTCGAGCGAAGGCGGGTGCTCGACTTCGGCTGCGGCTCGGGCAGAGTCCTGCGCCAGTTCCTGCCCGAGGCCGCCTCGGGAGAGTTCTGGGGTTGCGACCTACACGGCCCAACCATCGCCTGGCTCGACGAGCACCTAACTCCGCCGCTGCACTTCCACGTAAACGATCGGATCCCGACGCCGCACCCGGACGGGTACTTCGACCTCGTCTACGCGATCTCCGTGTTCACCCACATCACCCACGAGTGGAGCGCTTGGCTGCTCGAGCTGCACCGAATCCTGAAGCCGGACGGCCTCCTGCTGGCGACGATCGTCGGGCCCGAGGCCTGGGGGCGAACACTCAGCAGCCCGCCGGACGAGGACGGGCTCGGGATGTGTGTGCAACAGCTCGGGCAACGGCCTGGTGACAACAGCAGCGGCGCCCGCGTCCTGCACTCCCCGTGGTGGCTCCGCTTGCACTGGGGAAGGGCGTTCGAGGTCCTCTCGCTGAGGCCGGGCGGCTTCGGCGGCGGCTTCGGCGTGGGGTGGCACGGCTTCGTACTGGGACGCAAGAAAGGCGTCTCGCTGACCCGGGACGACCTCGAACGGCCGGAACCGGAGGATCCACGCGAGCTGGAGGCCCAGCGTCAGCAGCTTGTGATCCTGGAGGAGGAAGCCGTAGCGATGAGAGAAGGATCCGAGCGCCAGCGGGCTCGCAGCGCCAAGCTCACGGAGGCGCTCGAGCGGTGCAAGGCGGAGAGGCTTAGGCTCATGCAGTCCCGGGAGGCGAGTCCTCGACGGAATC
>JBBPIL010000024.1:0-32730 GCA_038040365.1 Actinomycetota bacterium | reverse complement strand
CGTCGGCCTACGGGGTTAGCTGTCGGGCTGGCGCTAAAGGAGCCTGCGCCCCCACCGAAGGTGGGTTCGCCCCATTCGTTGGTTTCCCCCGTTCCCCGCCCAATGGTCGGGCAGGGATTCGGCTTACCGGCTATCGCTGGCGTGGCACGCTACAGGATTCGTCAGATGACTGCAAAGACCTGCTCACGTACGTGTGCGGATCAGCATTTGCAACGGGGCCCGGCCGCGCGACGCGGGAGAGCGCCTAGCTCACGGGGCGGGGTTGCGCTCGGCCCAGTCGGCGATCCGGTGCGAGTCGGTGATGACCTCGCTGCCGTCGGTGACCAGCACCGGCACCGCCCGCTGGCCCGTCAGCTCCTCGACCTCCTTGCGGCCCCGGGTCATCAGGTGCATAAAGCGCGGGCCGATGCCGAGTCCGTGGACCTTGACCACGTCCGGGTCGTGGCCCGCCATCCTCAAGGCTTGATAGGCGTTATGGCACGGATGGCCTCCGGGCCGGACCGTCTGAAAGGTGCCCCAGCAGACGTACAGCCTCACCGGCGGAGCGTATCCGTTAGCTTGCTGACGTGGAGCTCGCGGGCAAGAGGGCGCTCCTCACCGGGGCCACCGGTGGCCTCGGGCAGGCGATCGCCCGCGCCCTGGCCGAACGAGGGGCCACGCTGGTGCTCAGCGCTCGCAAGGCAGAGGCTCTGCGCGAGCTGGCCGAGTCGCTGCCGGGCGAGCACGGCATCGCCCCCGCCGACCTCGCTGTGGAAGGCGCGGCGGAGCGGTTGGGCGCGGATGCCGGGGAGGTCGACTGCCTGGTGGCCAACGCCGGCCTGCCGGGCACGGGAGCGATCGAGAGCTTCTCGCCGGAAGAGGTCACACGGGCGCTGCGGGTCAATCTCGAGGCCCCGATCATGCTCGCGCGCGAGCTCGCGCCGGGGATGAGCGAGCGCGGGGACGGGCACCTCGTGTTCGTCTCCTCGCTGGCCGGCAAGGCTCCCAGCCCGCGCTCGGCGATCTACTGCGGGACCAAGTTCGGGCTGCGCGGCTTCGCGCTCAGCCTGCGCGCCGATCTGGCCCGGACCGGAGTCGGCGTCTCGCTCGTCCTCCCGGGGTTCATTCGGGAGGCCGGGATGTTCGCGGCCTCCGGGGCCAAGCCCCCGCCCGGGCTGGGCACCTCGACCCCCCAGCAGGTCGCCGCGGCGGCGGTGAAGGCGATCGAGCGCGACATGTTCGAGGTCGCGGTCGCTCCGCTGCGTCAGCGGGCGCTCGCCCACTTCGGCCTCGCCAGCCCGCGGGTTGCCATGCGCGTGATAACCGGCGGGACCGCAAGAAACGCCGCGGATCGGGTAGCGGAGGGACAGGCGAACAAGCGATAGACCCAGAGGTGACAGCGTGAGCAACGACAGCTTCGGCGCCCGCGACACCCTCGAGGTGTCGGGCCGCGAGTACGAGATCTTCAGGCTCGACGCGCTTCAGGCCTCCTACGACGTCGCCCGCCTTCCGTACTCGCTGAAGGTGCTGCTCGAGAACGCGCTGCGCCTCGAGGACGGAGAGTCGGTGACCCGCGACAATGTCGAGGCGATCGCCACCTGGGACGCGACCGCCGAGCCCAGCACCGAGATTCCGTTCCAGCCGGCGCGGGTGCTCATGCAGGACTTCACCGGCGTGCCGGCGCTGGTCGACCTGGCGGCGATGCGCGACGCGATGGAGGAGCTGGGCGGCGATCCGCGGAAGATCGACCCCCTGGTCCCGGTCGACCTGGTCATCGACCACTCGGTCCAGGTCGATGCATTCGGAAACGCGCGCGCCTTCGACATCAACGCCGACCGCGACTACCAGCGCAACGGCGAGCGATACGCGTTCCTGCGCTGGGGGCAGCAGGCGTTCGACAACCTGCGCGTGGTCCCGCCGGCGACCGGGATCTGCCACCAGGTGAACCTCGAGTACCTGGGCCAGGTGGTCTTCGTCCAGGGCGAAAGTGCCTATCCCGACACGCTGGTGGGCACCGACTCCCACACCACGATGATCAACGGGCTAGGGGTCCTGGGATGGGGCGTGGGCGGGATCGAGGCCGAGGCGGCGATGCTCGGCCAGCCAATCTCGATGCTGCTGCCGCAGGTGGTCGGCTTCAAGCTCGCCGGGGAGCTCTCCGAGGGCGCCACCGCCACCGACCTGGTGCTGACCGTGACCGAGATGCTCCGCGAGCGAGGTGTGGTCGGCAAGTTCGTGGAGTTCTTCGGGCCGGGGCTGCACACGCTCGGGCTCGCCGACCGGGCGACGATCGGCAACATGTCGCCGGAGTTCGGCTCGACCTGCGCGATCTTCCCGGTCGACTCCGAGACGCTGCGCTACCTCGAGTTCACGGGCCGGCCCACCGAGCTGATCGCATTGGTGGACGCCTACGCCCGCCAACAGGGCCTCTTCCACACCGAGGACTCGGAGGAGCCGACCTTCTCCGAGACGCTCGAGCTCGACCTCGGCGGGGTCGAGCCCAGCATCGCGGGCCCGAAGCGCCCGCAGGACCGGATCGCGCTCGCGGAGGCGAAGCCGGCCTTCATCGAGGCGCTGCGCGAATTCAGCCCCGACGCCGCCGAGGAGCTCGGCAATCACCACGACGAGGCAGTCGCCGGCTCCTTCCCGGCCTCCGATCCGCCCGGCGACGACCACAACGACGACCGCGGCAAGCCCCACCGGGCGATAGCTGGAGCGGCGACCGCGGAGCGGAAGGCCAACCCGGTCGCGGTCACGCTAGAGGACGGGACCGAGGTCGAGCTCGATCACGGCCGCGTGGTGATCGCTGCGATCACGAGTTGCACCAACACCTCCAACCCCTCGGTGATGCTCGCCGCCGGGCTGCTGGCGCGCAAGGCCGTGGAGCGCGGGCTCGACGTCAAGCCGTGGGTGAAGACCTCGCTGGCGCCGGGTTCCACCGTGGTCACCGACTACCTCGAGCGAGCCGGTCTCACCGAGTACCTCGACAGGCTCAAGTTCAACCTGGTCGGCTACGGCTGCACCACCTGCATCGGCAACTCAGGCCCGCTGCCCGCCCAGATCTCGGCTGCGGTCGAGGACGAGGGCCTGGTGGTCTGCGCGGTCCTGTCGGGCAACCGCAACTTCGAGGCTCGAATCAACCCGGACGTGAGGGCCAATTACCTCGCCTCGCCACCGCTTTGCGTCGCCTACGCGCTGGCGGGCCGGATGGACGTCGACATGCTCACCGAGCCGCTCGGCGAAGGCTCCGACGGCGAGCCGGTCTATCTGCGCGACCTCTGGCCAAACACCGAGGAGATCAAGCGAACGCTGGAGAGCGCCATCCGCTCCGACATGTTCACGAAGAGCTACGCCGACGTGTTCACCGGCGACGATCGCTGGAGCTCGCTGGAGATCCCCGAGGGGGATCGGTACGAGTGGACCGACTCGACCTACGTCCGCAAGCCGCCCTTCTTCGCGGGCATTGACCCCGAGCCGCAGCCACCCCAGCCGATCGAGGGCACTCGGGTGCTCGCCGTGCTCGGCGACAGCGTGACCACCGACCACATCTCGCCGGCGGGAGCGATCAAGAAGGACAGTCCGGCGGGCAAGTGGCTGATCGACCAGGGCACGGAGGTGCGCGACTTCAACTCCTACGGCTCACGCCGCGGCAACCACGAGGTGATGATCCGCGGCACCTTCGCCAACGTGCGGCTGCGCAACCGGCTGGTAGAGCGCGAGGGGGGCTTCACTCGCCACTTCCCGGATGGCGAGGAGACGACGATCTACGAGGCGGCGATGCGCTACGCCGACGAGGGCGTGGAGCTGGTGGTGCTCGCGGGCAAGGAGTACGGATCCGGCTCGTCGCGCGACTGGGCGGCGAAGGGCACCGCGCTGCTCGGCGTTCGGGCGGTGATCGCGGAGAGCTATGAGCGCATCCACCGCTCGAACCTGATCGGGATGGGAGTCCTGCCGCTTCAATTCCCGGACTCGGAAGGCGCCGAGTCGCTGGGCCTCACCGGGGAGGAGGTGATCGACATCGACGGCCTCGATGAGGCGCTCGCCGCCGTGGGCGCCGAGGGGCGCAAGGTGCGCGTCAGTGCCGCGCGGGACGGCGCCGACCCGGTGGAGTTCGAGGCCCGTGCGCGGCTCGACACGCCGAACGAGGTCGGCTACTACCGCAACGGCGGCATCCTGCAACGCGTCCTGCGCGACCTTCGCTGACCGCTTCGCAGGGGATCCGTGCCTGGTCTACCTGCAAACTCGTCATTTCTTCTATTGACTTCTGGCGGACAGATGCATCAAAATGCACTTAGACTTACCAATCAGGCAGACTTACAGAGCAGGCAACACTTGTAGAGCTCGTCCCCGGCCAGTCCCGCCTCCGGGGACGATCGCGTCGGCATCCCTCCCTGGCTACCGACGCGCAGGCGTGGGCGCGGGCTGTGTGGACCCCCTGCCTCCCACAGCCCCGCCCCGCCATGTCTCAGGGCGGGGCAAACCTTCGCGTGCAGCGCCGAACGCGGTGCGACCGCGAAGAGCGAGGTCCTCGGTCGGGCGGCTCGGTCGTGCACGTTTTCGTGCACTGACCTCGTCGGTGGTCGAGTTTCGACCTTGGCCTCAACCGGTCACCTGGGCGCGGCGCTTGCGCTCGATGACCTCGATCGCGATCACGCTGCCCAGAGGACCGACCGGAGTCAGGGTGGCCGCGAGCAGGGTGTAGGGAGCCTCATGCCGCAGGATGGCGATCCAGATCAGGATGCAGAGCGCGATGTAGCCGATCCCGTGCGTGAGGCCGAAGATGAACGTCTCGCGATCGAAACCGGGGAGGAGCCAGACGATGAGCAGCACGGTGAAGATCGCCAGCTCGAGCCAGCTCACCCGCTTCACCCAGGGCCACAGCGGACCGGGAGCCGGCCGTCGCACCGCCTCCACGCGGTCAGCCGCGGCCACGGCCGCCTGCTCGGCGCTTGCGGGGCTCACGCGCCGAGGTTAGCGGGCAAATGCCGCGGCGGGACCTCGACCCCGCGTACAAGCGGGCCCAGCAAGGATTGGACACGGGTCCATAGGAGGCGGCGACGGAGAGCGCGAAACTAGTCGCATGAGAGTCACAACGACATCCACAGGGCGCTTGCCGTCTGAGTCGGGTACGCGAGAGGTGCGGCGGCTGGTCGGGTTCGAGCGCGAGTATCGATGCTCTGCGGGTCACGAGCACCGCTCCTGGGCACGACTTCGCGCCTGTCCTGAGTGCGACGAGCCACTCACGTTCGCGGTCATCCATCGGGCGGCCCTGGCGCCGGCCTGCTGACCGGCCCGCTGGCGGAGCGGCGCCGTGCAAGCCGGCGCGGCGGGGAGCAGCACCCCGCGCCGGTGCAGCCGGCGGCGGGGTGCTGCTTGCGAATCACTTGCGCTTGCGTATAGCTTGCGCTAGCATTTGGGCATGGCTGTGGCAACCCTCCCTCTCCCGAGCCTGCTCGACGAGATCCAGGCGGCGTTCGGCCTCACCAAGACCGAGCTCGGCCGCCTGTTCGGGGTCTCGAGGCAGGCCGTCGACCAGTGGCGGGCCCGGGGCGTTCCGGGTAACCGCCAGGAAAAAGCGGCGGCCATCGCCGCGACCGCCGACCTCCTCTCGCATCAGCTGAAGGCCGAGCGTCTGCCGGGCATCGCCCGCCGTCCTGCCCCCGCCTACGCGGGGCTGACGATGCTCCAGATGATCGAGCGCGACCGTCACCTCGCGCTGCTCGAGCGGGTCCGCGCCGCCTTCGACTGGGCCAGCGCCGCGTGACGTGAGGACGATCCGGCGCGGGGGCGCGTACCTGCGCGTTGCCGATCCCGGCTGGCGCGACCCCCTGGACGGTCGCTACGCCGGTGCCCGCGGCGGGCGCTGGAACCCGCCCGAGTCCTTCCCAGTCGTCTACCTGTGCGCCTCGGTTCCGGTCGCCCGCGCGAACGTCCTCGGGAAGCTCGAGGGGCAGCCGTTCGGGCCGGAGGACCTCGATCCACGAACCGCACCGGTGCTGGTCACCGCCTCGGTCCCGGCGGACCGCTACGTGGACGTCGTCACCAGCCGCGGCTGCGCCGCGGTGGGGCTGCCCGAGACCTATCCGCGGGACGGGGCACGCCGGCGGATCGGCTGGAGCCGATGCCAACCGAGCGGCCAGGCCGCCTTCCAGGCGGGCGCCGCCGGGATCGCCAGTCGCAGCGCCGCGCCGCAGTCACCGCCAGGGGGCGAGGAGCTGGCCTGGTTCCAGCGCCGCCGCCGCCTTCGCCGCCGCCACTCCCGTCCATTCAACGAATGGTTCTGGCCTCCCCCAACCTAGCGACGAAGTCGCGATCAGGGTGAAGCCGCTTGGACTAGCGACGAAGTCGCGGATCAGGGTGGAGCCGCCCGGGCTAGCGACGAAGTCGCGGATCGAGCGGTTGAACCTGCCGCCCCGCCTGCGCCCTAACCCGCCGAGACCGGAGGCGGAGCCGAGGATCTCGGCGGAGTTATGTAAGCGCCGTAAGCACGATCCGCTCCTGCTCGGAGCGGTGCGCGGCCGGGTAGCCCTCGCTGGGGCTGGCGCGCTGGGGCCGGCCGACGTAGCGGAACTCCACCTGCTCCGGCACCAGCTCCGGCATGCGCCGGGTCATCACCTTCCAGGCGCCCATGTTCTGCGGCTCCTCCTGCGCCCAGACGATCTCCTTCAGATTCGGATAGCTGGCGATCAGCTCGCGGATCTGGTCCTTGGCGAAGGGGTAGAGCAGCTCAACGCGGGCGATCGCCACTGAGACGGCGTCTTCGCGCCGCTCGTGGCCGTCCATGTCGTAGTACACCTTGCCGCTGCACAGCACCAGGCGCTCGATCCGATCCTTGCGGTCGGTGGCGCGCGGGTCGTCGAGCACGAACTGGAATGCCCCCGAGGTCAGGTCTGCGAGCCGCGACGCCGCCCCCTTGTGGCGTAGCAGGCCCTTGGGCGTGAACACCACCAGAGGCCGCGCCTTGCGGATCCGGGCCTGGCGGCGCAGCAGGTGGAAGTACTGGGCGGCGGTGGTCGGGTTGGCGAGCCGTATGTTGCCCTCCGCCGCGAGCGCGATGAAGCGCTCGATCCGGGCGCTTGAGTGCTCGGGCCCCGAGCCCTCGTAGCCGTGCGGCAGCAGCAGGGTCAGCCGCGTCGTCTGGCCCCACTTCGCCTCGCCGGAGGCGATGAAGCTGTCGATGATCACCTGCGCGGCGTTGCCGAAGTCGCCGAACTGCGCCTCCCAGAGCACCAGGCTGGGGGGCGAGGCCGCCGAGTAGCCGTACTCGAAGCCCAGGCATCCGGCTTCCGACAGCGGGCTGTTGTGGAGCTCGAACGGCGCCAGCGCGCCGGAGAGGTTCTGGATCGGCACGTACTTCAGCCCGGTCTTCTCGTCGTAGAGAGACAGGTGACGGTGCGAGAACGTGCCGCGCTCGGTGTCCTGGCCGGTGAGGCGGATGTGGGTGCCCTCGGTCAAAAGCGAGGCGAAGGCGAGCGCCTCGGCGTGGCCGTACTCGATCGGCCCCTGGTCGAGCAGCTCGATCCGCCGCATCAGGGGCTTGCGCAGCTTGCGGTGGATCGTGAAGCTCTCGGGAACCCGGAGCAGCTCCTCGTTCAGCGAGCGCAACCGGTCCTCGGAAACGGCGGTTTCGACCTCGGGGCTCTTGGTGCGGTCGAGCTCGCCCGTGGCTGCCTGGGTGGAGGTCGGGTCCTCGTATTGGCCCGACTCCATGCAGCGCTTCAGCTCCTTGTGGATTCCCTGCAGCTCGTCGCGGCGCTCCTTGCCCCCCGCCTCGACCTCCTCAGGGGTGACGACCCCTTCCTTCACCAGTTGCTCCGCGTAGACCTCGGAGACCGGCGGGTGGCTCTTGATCTGGGCGGCCAGGATCGGTTGGGTGTAGGCGGGCTCGTCGGTCTCGTTGTGCCCGTAGCGGCGATAGCCGATCAGGTCGATGACCACGTCACGGCTCCAGCGCTCGCGGTAGGCCATCGAGAGGCGGATCGCCGCGATGCACGCCTCGACGTCGTCGGCGTTGACATGGATGATCGGCACGTTGAAGCCCTTGGCCAGATCGCTGGCGTAGGGAGTGGACCGTGCGTCCTCGGGATCGGTCGTGAAGCCCACCTGGTTGTCGGTGATGATGTGGACGGTGCCGCCGGTCGAATAGCCGGCGAGCGACTGGAGGTTTAGCGTCTCGGCGACGACTCCCTGACCCGGGAAGGCCGCATCGCCGTGAAGCAGGAGCGGCACCGCCACGGCCGGCTTGTGCTCTAGGTGGGGTCCGGAGCGCGAGGTCTGCGCGGCCCGCGCCCCCCCGGTCACGACCGGGTCCACGAACTCGAGATGGCTGGGGTTCGGATAGAGCTGCACCTTGGTCTCGTCGCCGTCGCGAGTGGTGAACAATCCCTCGGCGCCGTAGTGGTATTTGACGTCGCCCGTCCCGGCATGGGGAATGGCCGCGATCGCCTTCACCTGCTCGAGTGCCTTCGCCCCCTCGAACTCGGCCAGGATCGACTCCACGGAGCGGCCGAGGTTGTGGGCCAGAACGCTGAGCCGGCCCCTGTGCGCCATCCCGATCACGACCACCTCCCCGCCGGCTCGCCTCCCCAGCGTGACCAGCTCGTCGATCATCGGGACCACGGCGTCCAGGCCCTCGATCGAGAACAGCTTCTGGCCCAGGTAGGCCTTCTGGAGGAAGCGCTCGAACTGGAACACCTGCGCGAGCCGCGAGAGCAGGGCGCGCTTCTCATCCACTTCGAGCGGAGTGCGATGGGCACCCGTCTCGATGATCTCCCGCAGCCACATGCGCTGCTGATGCGAGGCGAGGTGCTCGATTTGATAGGCGATCGTGCCGCAGTAGGCCTCGCGCATCCGCGGTAGGGCCTCGAGCAGCGTCTCGCCCTCCACCCCGATGCGCAGGATCGAGGCGGGGATCTTGGCCATCAGCTCGGGGGTCAGATTGAGGTTCTCCGGCTCGATGGCGGGATCGCCCTTCGGCTCTTTGCCGAGCGGGTCGAGGCGGGCCGCCAGGTGCCCGTGGGTGCGGTAGGCCTTGAGCAGCGAGGTCGCGGCCTGCACCGCCTGGAGCAGCTCGCTGTCGGGCGGTGCCGGGGCCGCGGGCGCGGCGGGCACGCCGCCCGTGGCCAGCGGCGGCGCCGAGGCCGACGCCGGGTAGGCGTTGGTGGTCACGGTGGGGGGGATCTCGAGCGCCTCGGCGACCGACTCGTAGAAGGCGTCCTCGCCCTGGAGCAGCTGGTCGATGCGGCGCAGGAACGAGCCGGACTCGGCCCCTTGGATGATGCGGTGGTCGTAGGTCGACGTCATCGTCAGAACCTTCGAGATCCCGAGCGCCTTGATCTTCTCCGCCGGCGCGTGCGCCCACTCGACCGGGTAGGCGATCGAGCCGGTGGCGACGATCGTTCCCTGTCCCGTCAACAGGCGCGGAACCGACGCGACCGTGCCGAGTCCGCCCGGATTGGTGAGGGTGACGTTCGTACCCTGGAAGTCGTCGGCGGTCAGCTTGTTCTCGCGCGTCTTGGTGATCAGCTCCTCGTAATAGGTGTGGAAGGAGGCGAAGTCGAGCTCGTCGGCCCCCTTGATGCAGGGCACCATCAGGCTTCGCGACCCCTTGCGCTCGACGTCGACGGCGATCCCCAGATTGACGCCGCCCGGCTCGACCACCTGCGCCTTGCCTTCGCGCTCCTCGTAGACGCGCGCCATCACCCGCCACTCGGTTGCCGCCTCGACGATCGCCCAGGCGACCAGATGAGTGAACGAGACCTTCATGCCGCGATCCTTGAGCACGCCGTTGAGGGCTTTCCGCTTGGCGTCGAGGACGTCCACCGGAAGCGTCCGGAACGAGGTCGCCGTCGGCATCGAGCGGCTCTCGTTCATCGCCTGCGCGAGCATCGCCGCCGAACCGCGCAGAGGCTTGGCCTCGCCCACCTTTGCGGTCGGGGTGACTGCCGGCGCCTGGCCCCTCCCATCAGCCGCGGCCAGCACGTCGGCCTTGGTGACCTTGCCGCCCGGCCCCGAGCCCTTGACGGCCCTCAGGTCGACCCCGCTGGCGGCCGCGATCCGGCGAGCCACCGGGGAAATTCTCATAACTCCGCCGGAAGCCTCGGGAACCAATCCGCCGGAAGCCTCGCCTTCGGCTCCGTTTCCGGCGGGTGCGGGTGCGGGCGGGGCGGCAGGTTCAGCGTCTTGCACCGCGACTCCGTCGCTAGCCCGGGCGACTCCACCCTCGGCGGCCGCCGTCGCGCTCATCTCGGCCAGGACCTGGCTCACCTTCACGGTCTCGTCGGCTTGGGCTCGGATCTTGGTGATCGTGCCGCTCGCCGGGGCGGGCACCTCGGCATCGACCTTGTCGGTCGACACCTCGACCACCGTCTCGCCTTCCTCCACCGGATCGCCCTCCTGCTTGTGCCATTCGAGGATCGTTCCCTCGGCGACCGATTCACCCATCTCCGGCATGGTGATTTGAATAACTCCGCCGGAAGCCTCGGGAACCACTCCGCCGCCTTCCTCGGCTTCGCCTGCGGAGCCGGCGGGTTCGGGCGCCGGCGGGGCGGCAGGTTCAGCGTCTTGCACCGCGACTTCGTCGCTAGCCCCGACGTCCCCACCTTCGGCCGTCTCGTCGGCCTCCTTGGCAGGGGCTTCCGCGCTGGCGCCGTCCCCCGATGGGGCGGCGCTAGGGTCGAGCTCGGCGAGCACGCCGCCGACCTCGATCGTGTCGTCCTGGCCCTTGAGGATCTTGGTGATCGTGCCGCTCGCCGGGGCGGGCACCTCGGCATCGACCTTGTCGGTCGAGACCTCAACCACCGTCTCGCCCTCCTCGACGAACTCCCCCTCGTGCTTGTGCCATTCGAGCACGGTGCCCTCGGTCACCGATTCGCCCATCTGGGGCATCTGGATCTCGACGATCCCGGAACTCGCCATCTCCCTCTCAGTCTAGCCTTGGAGCACCCGACGCAATGGCATGTATTTCGTGGTCAACGTCGGCCACTCCGGTGCGTATCCCCGTCTGGGCCGAGTTGGGACTTCTGGATCCATGTGATTCACAACCCCCAACTCGCTGGAACGGAGCCAACCGGATACGCACGGTCGCCACAAGCCCAAGGGTGAGCTGAGGAGCCTCCCGGACTGTGACCACATTTGTAGTCACACTCCGGGAGGTGGTGGCGGCGAGGGGCTGACGCCTGTGAACCAAGCGTCATCCTGGATTGCGTCGGGCGTGCCACCATTCCGGCACGCACTTTGAGTTGGGATCCCGGCCCCCCAGGATGGGCGCTCAGGCGACGCGGGCGATCAGGTAGACCTCGTTGGCGAGCGTGTCGTAGACGTCCTCGGCCACGAACTCCCGCGCCGGGGCCGCGTGTTCGCAGAAGCCGCAACGGAGCGGCCGCCCGGCGGACAGCCGTCCTCCGATCGCCAGCGGCAGCGCGCACTGGGGACAGACCAGCGCCCCGTGGGCCAATACCTGCATCCCGTCCCGCAGCAGCCGTCGCTCTGCGCCTGCCTCGGAACCGTCGACCCGGCCCAGCTTCGTCTTCGGCTGGCCGGGGTCGCCGGGGTCGATCGGCAACGGGCTAATCGACATATTGATCCTGGCGTCGAGCCGTACGGCGAGGCGACTGGCTGGTGCTGTTCATGATGTATGAGTGTAGGGTCGAGCCAAGCGACGTGGAGGAAGGGCGATGAACTACTTCGTCACCGGGGCGACCGGCTTCATCGGTCGCAACCTGGTGGAGCGGCTGCTGGAGCGCCAGGGAACCATCTACGCGCTCGTTCGCGAGGGCTCCAAGGGTCGCCTCGAGGAGCTGCGGAACCGCTGGGGGGTGGACGCCGATGGCGTGGTGGGCATCGTCGGCGACCTGTCCCAACCTGGGCTCGGGGTCTCCGAGGAGGACGTCTCGCGCCTCAGGGGCGAGGTCGACCACCTGTTCCACCTGGCGGCGATTTACGACATGACCGCCGACGCCGAGAGCCAGAGGCTGGCCAACGTCGAGGGCACCCGCCACATGGTCGAGCTCGCCGAGGCGGTCGAGGCCGGCTGCGTGCACATGGTCAGCTCCATCGCCGCCGCCGGCCTCTACAAGGGGACCTGGCGCGAGGACATGTTCGAGGAGGCCGAGAACCTCGACAACCATCCCTACTTCCGCACCAAGCACGACTCCGAAGGGGTGGTTCGGACCGAGTGCACGCGGCCGTGGCGCGTGTACCGGCCTGGGATCGTCGTCGGCCACTCCCAGACCGGCGAGATGGACAAGATCGACGGCCCCTACTACTTCTTCAAGCTGATCCGCAGGCTTCGCAACGCGGTCCCCCAGTGGGTGCCGATGATCGGTGTCGAGGGCAGGGAGATCAACCTCGTCCCGGTCGACTACGTGGCGCAGGCCATGGATCACATCGCCCACCGCGATGGGCTCGACGGCAAGGCATTCCACCTCACCGACCCGAGCCCGAGGACCGCGGGCGAGGTGATCGACATCTTCGCCCGCGCGGCGCACGCCCCACAGTCCTCCGCCCGCGTCCCGCCAGCCGCGGTCGAAACCCTCGTTCCCCTGCTCAAGGGCCTCGTGATGCTGCCGCCGCTGGCCATCGTCGCCGACGGCGTTCTGTCCGACTTCGGAATTCCACGCTCGGTGCTCACCTACGTCAACTACCCGACCAGCTTCGACAGCCGGCAGGCCCAGGCGGCGCTCAGCGGCACCGACATCAGGGTGCCGCCGCTCGAGGCCTATGCCGACAAGCTCTGGGACTACTGGGAGCGCCACCTCGACCCCGACCTGTTCCGCGACCGCACGCTGGTGGGGGCTGTCCGAGGGAGAGCTGGGGCGGTGGGCGGAGCGACGCAGGTCATTGAGCAGCAGATCCCCGACGAGCTGCTGCGGCTCGCGCGGCGGCTCCTCGGCACGGTCTCTCTCGAGCAGGCCGTGCGGGGGCGCGTGGTCATGGTCACCGGCGCGTCGTCCGGAATTGGGCGCTCGGCGGCCTTGAAGATCGCGGACGCCGGCGGCGTCGTCCTGCTCGTCGCCCGGACCCCGGAGAAGCTCGAGGAGACGAGTGAGCAGATCGAGGAGGGCGGCGGCACGGCCTACGTGCATCGCTGCGATCTGTCGGACATCGACGACGTCGACCGGATGGCGGACGAGGTCCTCGCCCAACACGGCCATGTGGACATCCTGGTCAACAACGCGGGGCGCTCCATCCGCCGCTCGATTGCGCTCTCCTATGATCGCTTCCACGACTTCGAGCGCACCATGCAGCTCAACTACTTCGGGGCGGTGAAGCTGATCCTCAAGCTGCTGCCGCTGATGCGCGAGCGGCGCTCGGGCCAGATCGTGAACATCAGCTCGATTGGCGTGCAGACCAACACGCCGCGGTTCTCCGCCTACGTCTCCTCGAAGGCGGCGCTCGATGCGTTCTCCCGTTGCGTCGCTTCGGAGATTGTCGACGAGGGGGTGGCGATCACGACCATCCACATGCCGCTCGTGCGAACGCCGATGATCACGCCGACGAAGATGTACGACCGCTTCCCGACGATCACGCCCGAGCGGGCAGCCGACATGATCTGCGAAGCGATCATCTACAAGCCGAAGCGGATCGCGACCCCGCTCGGGACTCTCGGGCAGATCCTCTACGCGATCAACCCGAAGTCGATGGACTACATCCTCAACAGCGCCTACAAGCTGTTCCCCGACTCGCGCGCGGCGCGGGGCGAGAAGGGCCAGGTACCCGGGACCCAGACGACGAACGAGGAAGCGTCAAGGGAGCAGGTCGCGTTCGCCTACCTGATGAGGGGCGTTCACTGGTAGACACGGCGACCCGCCGGCGAAAGCACTGGGGCTGGGGCTTCGAGGACCAGGCGCTAACCCGCGAGCAGCTCGAGGCGGCGGCGCCGGGCGTCCGCGAGCAGCTCGGCTTCGGCGCCACCGAGGTCGAGGAGCCGGTGCCGCTGGAGGCGATCGAGCTGCCGCCGCCGCGGGTCGAGCCGCCGCCGTCGCTCTCCCACCTGTTCCGCTCCGACCCGTACGAGCGCGTCTCACACGCCCTCGGCAGGGGCTACCGCGACGTCGTGCGCGGCTTCCGGGGCCAAATCGAGGACCCGCCGGACCTGGTCGCCCATCCGGGCGACGAGCGCGAGATCGAGGCGGTGCTCGCCTGGTGCGCGGAGGAGCGCCTGGCGGCGATTCCCTACGGGGGCGGGACGAGCGTCGTCGGAGGCGTCGAGCCGCGAATCGGTGACGCCTATCCGGGGGCGGTGACGATCGACCTGCGTCGCCTCGACCGGGTGCTCGAGGTGGATGAGGTCTCGCGGGCGGCGCGGATCCAGGCCGGCGCCAGAGGGCCGGCGCTCGAGGACCAGCTCCGCGAGCAGGGGCTGACGCTCCGCCATTTCCCGCAGTCGTTCGAGTTCTCCACCCTGGGCGGCTGGATCGCGACCCGCGCCGGCGGGCACTTCGCGACCCTCTACACCCACATCGACGACCTGGTCGAATCGGTGCGGGCGATCACCCCCGGCGGCCTCTGGGAGAGCCGCAGGCTCCCGGGCTCCGGCGCCGGCCCCAGTCCCGATCGCCTTCTCCTCGGCTCCGAGGGAATCCTCGGGGTGATCACGGAGGCCTGGGTGCGGGTCCGGGAGCGCCCCCGCTGGAAGCTGTCCCAGGGGGTGGCCTTCGAGTCTTTCGCGAGCGGCGCGGAAGCGGTCCGAGAGCTGGCGCAGTCCGGCCTCAACCCCTCCAACTGCCGCCTGCTCGACCCGGCGGAGTCCGAGCTCACCCACGCCGGGCCGCCGGGGAAGGCCCTGCTCGTGCTCGGGTTCGAGTCGGCGCACCACCCGGTGGAGGAGCCGATGCGCATCGCACTCGAGGTCGCTCGGGACCATGGAGCGCGAGTCGATCAAAGCCCGCGCTCGAAGCCCGACGGCGAGGACGCCGTTGGCGCATGGCGTCACGCTTTCCTCGCTGCCCCCTACCTGCGCGACACGCTCGTCGCCCTCGGCGTCCTCTCAGACACCTTCGAGACGGCGATCACCTGGGAGCGCTTCGGTGAGTTCCACGCGGGCGTGATGGAGACCGCGGGGGCTGCGATCGCCGAGGCCTGCGGGGCGCCGCCGGACGGCCCGGGCTCGCCGCGGCTCTCGTGCCGCTTCACGCACGTCTACCCGGACGGCCCGGCGCCCTACTACACGGTGCTCTGTCCCGCCAGGCGCGGCGGCGAGGTCGAGCAGTGGGACGAGATCAAGGCGGCGGTCTCGGAGAGGGTGATCGACGCGGGAGGGACAATCACCCACCACCACGCGGTCGGCCGCGACCACCGCCCCTGGTACGACCGCCAGCGCCCCGGCCCGTTCGCCGAGGCCCTGCGCGCCGCGAAGCGAGCCGTCGACCCCGCGGGCATCCTCAATCCCGGGGTCCTGCTCGACCCCTAACCTTCTGCACATGGAGACGCTGACCGAGGAGCGGCCGCCCGCTCCCGGCGTCGCCGCGTCGCTCCCCGCGCCGGCCGCCAAGTCGAAGCCGCTCGCGCTGCTCGTCGCGATGCGGCCGCAGGAGTGGATCAAGAACCTGCTCGTGTTCGCCGGCCTCTTGTTCTCTGGCAAGCTCGACGAGGGGGCGCAGGTCCTCGACGCAACGGCCGCCTTCGCCGCCTTCTGTGCGATCTCCAGCGCCGGCTACCTGTTCAACGACCTCCGTGACGTCGTCCACGACCGGCAGCACCCGAAGAAGCGCGACCGTCCGATCGCCAGTGGCGCGCTCTCCCCGGTGGCTGCCTGGGTCTCCGCGACCGCGCTGGCGGCAATCGGCGTCGCCGTGGCGCTGATCGGGGTCTCCGCCGAGGTCGCCGGCGTCGTGGCGCTGTACGGGGTGATCACCGCCGCCTACTCGCTGATCCTCAAGCAGCTCGTGATCCTCGACGTGATGACGATCGCCTCCCTGTTCTGCCTCCGCGTGGTCGCCGGCGCCGTCGCGGTCGAGGCGCACGCCTCGGAGTGGCTGCTTCTCTGCACCGCGATGCTCGCCCTCTTCCTCGGCTTCACGAAGCGGCGCCAGGAGGCGATGTCCGCAGAGTCAATTCCCGCCTCGTCTGCCAGGGAGCGGGACGCGACCGGTCATTCGGCGAGGCCGAATGCGGGGGCTGCGGGGTCGCAGATGACCCGACCGGTGCTCGAGCACTATTCGCTCGCCTTCCTCGACCAGATGGTGGCGATGGTGACCGCGGCGGCGATCATGAGCTACGCGATCTACGCCGTCAACAGCCCCCTGATCGGCAGCCGCATGCTCGCCACCGCGCCCTCGGTCCTGTACGGGATCTTTCGCTACCTGTACCTGATCTACGACCGCAGGGACACGCGCTCGACGTCCGCGATCCTCATCCAGGACCCGGGGATGATCTTCGCCGGCGTCAGCTGGGTCGGCGCCGCCCTGGCGATGCTGTACGTGTTCGACTAAAGAACCACTCCGCCGCCTCCTCGGCTGCGCCTCCGGAGGCGGCGGGTTAGGGCGCCATCCGTGTGGACCCGGGCTGCTCGCCTGCACCGCGACTTCGTCGCTAGCCCGAGCGGCTCCACCCTGAGCCGAAGCCTCCGGCGGGTTGTAGAGTGGCCCTCTCGATGGATCTGACCCTGACCGAGGAGGAGGAGGCGTTCCGCGACCAGGTTCGTGCCTGGCTCGAGCAAAACCACCCCGGCCCTGAGCCCGACGGCGAGGAGGCCAAGTTCGAGTTTCGCCGCGACTGGCAGGGCAGGCTCCACCAGGCCGGTTGGGCGGGCATCTCGTGGCCGAAGGAGTACGGCGGTCGGGGCGCGACCCTGATCGAGCAGGCGATCTTCTCCGAGGAGATGGCGCGGGCCAAGGTCCCGCCGCCGGCGAACGTGCTCGGCCTGGTGATGGGCGGCCCGGTGGTGATCGCCCACGGCACCGAAGGGCAGAAGGAGCGCTTTCTGGAGCCGATCCTCTCCGCCGAGGAGATCTGGTGCCAGGGGTTCTCCGAGCCGGAATCGGGCTCCGACCTGGCGTCGCTGAAGACGAAGGCGGTCCGGGAGAACGGCGGCTGGCGCCTGACCGGCCAGAAGGTTTGGACCACGTTCGCCCATGAGGCGAAGTGGTGCATGCTGCTCGCCCGCTCGGATCCCGAGGCGCCCAAGCACAAGGGCCTCACCTACTTCATCTGCGACATGGATCAGGACGAGATCGAGGTTCGGCCGCTGCGCCAGATCACGGGCGAAACAGAGTTCAACGAGATCTTCTTCGAGGGCGCGTACGTATCAGACGAAAACCTGGTCGGGGGCGAGGGGAATGGCTGGAACGTCGCGATCACGACCCTCATGCACGAGCGGGCGGGGATCGGAGCCGCATCCGCGATCCAGGTGCGGCGGGATCTCGATGAGCTGATCGCTTTGATCAACGAGCGTGGCCTCGGCGGGGATCCCGTTATCCGCCAGCGGATCGCCGGGCTCAAGATTGGCATCGAGGCGCTTCGCTTCGGAGCGCTGCGCGCGCTCACGCAGCAGATGAAGGTGGGGATCCCGGGGCCCGAGGGATCGCTCGCGAAGTGGGAGTGGGCGAACATGAATCAAAGCCTGACCGAGCTGGCCGCGGACGTGCTGGGGCCCGAGGCGCTCGAGCACGGATCCGATTGGGCCTATCGCCTCCTGCGCTCGCGCGCCAACTCGATCGAGGGCGGCACCACCGACGTGATGAAGAACATCATCGCCGAGCGCGTCCTGGGCCTGCCGAGGCTCCGGTAGCGGCGGTGGACTTCGGCTTCAACGACGAGCAGCAGGCGATCAAGGAGACCGCCCGCGAGATGCTGGCCAAGCGCTCGCCGCTCGAGAAGGTCCGCGAGGCGGCCGGGGCTCGCGCGTACGACGACGCGCTCTGGGCCGAGATCCGCGGGCTCGGCTGGCCGGGAATCGCGATCCCCGAGGAGCACGGCGGCCAGGGGCTCGGGACGGTGGAGCTGGCGATCCTCTGCGAGGAGCTCGGCTACGTGTGCGCGCCGACGCCCTTCCTCTCCAACGCCTCAGCGGGCCTGCTCATCGATCAGGCGGGGAGCGACGACCAGCGGCAACGCTGGCTGCCCGGGATCGCCTCCGGCGAGGAGCGCGGGGCGGCCGCATTCGAGCACGGCAGCAACGACCTCGTCCCCGACGCCGTGGGCGCCGCGGTGCTGGTCCTAACCGACGGAGACCGGGCGACCCTGGTAGAGGCCGGGGATGCCGAGATCGAGCCGGTCGAGCTGGTCGACGCGACGCGGCTTTACGCGCGGGTCCCGGACTCGGGCGGCGATCCGCTCCCCGGCAACGCCGCGGCCGCCGCGGACCGGTCGCTGGTCGCGCTCGCCGCCGAGCTAACCGGGATCGCTCAGCGGGCGATGGAGATGGCGATCGACTACGCCAAGGAGCGCCAGCAGTTTGACCGCCCGATCGGCGCCTACCAGGCTGTCTCGCACCGCTGCGCCGGGATGCTCTACGAGGTCGAGGAGGCGCGTTCGCTCACCTATTACGCGGCCTGGTGCGCCGACGACGAGCCGGAGTCCCTGCCCCTGGCGGGCTCGATGGCCAAGGCCCGCGCCTCTGATGCCGCCTGGCGGGTGACCAACGATGCGCTCCAAGTGCTCGGCGGCATCGGCTTCACATGGGAGCACGACCTGCACTTCCTGCTCAAGCGGGCCAAGGTCGGCGCCGAGCTCTATGGCGATTCCCGCCAGCACCGCGAGCGCGTCGCCGGCCTGGCCGGCCTGAGAGAATAACTCCGCCGGAAGCCTCGCCTACGGCTACCAGGGAGCCGCAGGCGACCGGTCATCCGGCGAAGCCGGATGCGGCGGGCGAGGGCATGGCCCTGACCCGGCAGGCACCTCCGCATCTACAGGGACCCAGACGCGGTGAGTGGAGGATTGGGTACCTATGGCGTACACAATCCTCCAGTCGATGCGGAATTCACTCCGAAAGGGGGGATCCGGAGGGCCGTCAGTCCGGCCGGATCTCGACGTCGGCGGCGAGCTTGACCTCGCCGCCGAGGCGGTACTCCACGTCGACCGTCTCGTGCTTGCGGTAGGTGCCGAAGAGGCCGAGCAGCATCGCCAGCCAGCGAAGGCCGCCTACCTTGCCCTCCTTGATGATCGGCCGCTCGAAGACGATCTCGGCGCCGCGAATCCGGAAGTCCGAGCCCTCGTTCTGCTCGACTCCGTTCACGTACACGCGGATCGGCGGCTCAGCGCCGCGTGGCAGGCGGACCCGGCGCCCGACCTCGACGCCTTCCCCGACCCGGTCCAACTTCACCTGGCCTTCGTTCGGGCTCATTCCGTCAACGCCTCGCGGACGGTGTCGAACGCCGACTGGTCCCGCCCCGGCTCGAGCCTGCGCTTGCGGATCACGCCCACGTAGGGGATCAGCGCGCCGTCGCCCATCACGTCGAGCCCTGCCTCGCGGCCGCGCAGATGGCTGCCCGCCGAGAGCTCGAGCCGGGCGTGCACCCGGTCGCCGGGCTCGAAGTCGCGCAGCGCCTTGACTTCCTCGAGGGGCCCCTGGCGGCGAACCTCCTCGGCGCGCCGCTCAAGCGCCTCGACGGCGTCGTCGAGCGCCTCGAAGCTCTCGCGCTTGACGTTGGGGCCGTGACGAACCGTCAGACGGTAGGCGGCCACCCATACATGCTATGCGCCGGGGCTAGCGACGCAGTCGCGGTGGGCACGTGTGGACCTGCCGCCCCGTCCGCACCCGAACCCGCAGCCCCCGGAGGCGAAGCCGAGGAGGCTGCGGAGTGGTGTTCGAGGCTTCCAGCGGAGTGGTGTGATTCTCAGGCGCCGCGCCGCTGGCGCTTGGGCCGGCGGGCCGGCGGGCCGGCGATCTTCTCGGGGCCCTTGCGCTGGTCGATCGAGATGTAGTCGCGATCCCGTTCGCCGATGTAGATCTGCCGGGGGCGAGCGATCTTCTGCTCGGGGTCGTCGTTCAACTCCATCCATTGCGAGACCCAGCCCGAGGTGCGCGGGATGGCGAAGATCACCGTGAACATCTCGGTCGGGATCTGGAGCGCCTCGTAGATGATCCCCGAGTAGTAGTCGACGTTCGGATACAGCTTTCGCGAGGTGAAGTACTCGTCGTCCAGGGCGCGCTTCGCGAGCTCGCGGGCGATCTCGACCAGCGGGTTGTACTCGGTCGCCTCGAACACCTCGTCCATGTGCTGCTCGATGATCTGGGCGCGCGGGTCGAAGTTCTTGTAGACGCGGTGCCCGAACCCCATCAGCCGCTCCTCGCGGTTCTTGACCCCCTCGAGGAAGTCGGGGACGTTCTCGACCGTCTCGATCCGCCGCAGCATGCGCAGCACGGCCTCGTTGGCGCCTCCGTGAAGCGGGCCGTAGAGCGCCGCGACGCCGGCGGCCACCGCGGAGTATGGGTCCACCTGCGAGGAGCCGACCCCGCGCACCGCGTTGGTCGAGCAGTTCTGCTCGTGGTCGGCGTGGAGGATGAACAGCACGTCGAGGGCGCGGACCAGCCGCGGGTCGGGCTCGTACTTGGCCTCGGTCTTCTTGAACATCATCGAGAGGAAGTTTCCCGGGTAGCTGAGGTCGTTTTCCGGGTAGACGTAGGGGAGGCCCATGTTGTGCCGATAGGAGAAGGCGGCCAGTGTCGGCACCTTGGCGATCATCCTGATTGCCGCCATGTAGCGCTCCTCGGGGTCGTCGATCTGCTTGGCGTCGGGATAGAAGGTGGATAGCGCTCCGACGCTCGCCAGCAGCATGCCCATCGGGTGGGCGTCGTAACGGAACCCCTGGAGGAACTGCTTGATGTCCTCGTGGACGAAGGTGTGGTGGGTGATGTCGAAGACCCAGCGTTCGAGCTGGGCCTCGGTTGGAAGCTCCCCGAAGACGAGCAGGTAGGCGACCTCGAGGTAGCTCGAGTGCTCACAGAGCTGCTCGATCGGGTACCCGCGGTGCTGGAGGATCCCGGCCTCGCCGTCGATGAAGGTGATCGCCGAGCGGCAGGAGGCCGTGTTGGTGAAGGCAGGGTCGTAGGCCATCAGGCCGAAGTCGTCGTCGGAGACCTTGATCTGGCGGAGGTCCATCGCCTTCACGGTCCCGTCGGTGACCTCGACCTCGTAGGTCTGGCCCGTGCGGCTGTCGGTGATCGTCAGCGTGTCCTGGCCGACGGTGGCCACGCCGCCGTCGCCTGCTTGCTGGGTCCGCCGCTCGGTGGCCATCGCATCTCCTCGTTGGGGAGCCTGTGTCTCCTTGTGCTCTCGCTCTAATTCTGTCAGTTGCGGACCGGCCGGCGGCACTTCTGGGAGGCTTCCCGCACCTTGGCCACCGGGGAGACCGTCGGCTCGGAGCGCAAGCGAAGCGCGCTGGCGCTGTTCGCGGGGCTCCCGGACCGCTACGACCTGCTCTCCGCGCTGCTCAGCTTCGGGCAGGATCCACGCTGGCGCCGGGCCATGGTGGCCGCGGTGGACGCCGGTCCCACGGAGCGCGTGCTCGACGTGGCCACGGGCACCGGCCTGGTGGCCCGGGAGTTGGTGCGGCGCTACCGGTGCTCGGTGGTCGGCCTGGACCAGAGCGCCGAGATGCTCGCGGGGGCCAGGCGGAGGCTGGCGGGCGAGCCCGAGCTCGCGGAGCGCGTCGAGCTGGTCCAGGGCGAGGCCGAGCACCTCGGCTTCGCGGACGCCGAGTTCGATCACCTCACCTTCACCTATCTGCTGCGCTACGTGGACGATCCCGAGGCGACGCTGGCGGGGCTCGCCCGCGTGGTCAGGCCTGGCGGGCGGATCGCCTCGCTCGAGTTCGGCCTCCCCGAGCCGCCATTGTGGCGGCCGCTCTGGTGGCTGTACACGCGGATCGGCCTGCCGGGCCTCGGCCGCCTGTTCGGTCGCGACTGGTATCAGGTGGGCCGCTTCCTGGGGCCGAGCATCGAGGGGTTGTACGAGCGATGGCCGCTGGAGCGCCAGCTCGAGCTCTGGGAGGGCGCCGGGATCTCGCAGGTGCGCCAGCGGCGCATGAGCCTGGGCGGGGGGGTGGTCACGTGGGGCATCCGCGATGAGTGAGGCGGCCGATCGGCCCGCGTTCTACGCACTTCGTGCGGGGGGGTGGCGCGACCTGGTCACGGTCCTCCATCCGCCGTATACGGCCTGGCATCTGAGCTACGTGGCGTTCGGCGCCGCGGCGGCGCCCGAGCTTCATCCGGTGCGCCTCTGGGCGGCGCTCGGCGCCTTCTTCCTCGCCGTCGGGGTTGCGGCCCACGCGCTCGACGAGCTCAAGGGGCATCCGCTGCGGACCCGGCTCTCCGACCGCACCCTTTGGGTGCTGGCCGCGGCCGGGCTCGGCGGCGCGGTGGCGATCGGCATCGCCGGCCTTTTCGTCGTCTCCGCCAGCCTCGCTCCCTTCGTCGCCGCCGGGGCCTTGATGGTCCTCGCCTACAACCTCGAGCTCGCCGGCGGGCGCTTCCACACCGACTTCTGGTTCGCCGCCGCCTGGGGCGCCTTCCCGGCGCTGACCGGCTTCTGGGTCAACGCGCTCGGCATCCATTCGGTTGGCGAGGCGGCTGCGGCCGTCCTCGTCACCGCAGCCTGCTTCGGTCTCAGCATCGCCCAACGCCGCCTCTCGACGCCCGCGCGCGAGCTGCGCCGCAGGACGGTCGCGGTCAGCGGCGAGCAGCGGCTCGCCGACGGCAGCACCCGTGAGCTCACCGCCGCGGGGCTCGCCGCCCCACTGGACGGCGCCCTGATGGCACTTTCGGTCTCCCTCGTGGTACTCGCCGCGGCCCTAATCGCGCTCCGTCTCTGACCGTCCAGCCGCTATCCGTCGTGTGCTCGTCCGGCGCGAGAGGGCCGCTCAGCGCGCTCTACCCCAGCTCGGACCCGAACCCAACCCCCGCCGGCCGCCAGGGACGCGCCGCAACCGGGAACCGTCGGCTCGCATCTTGTAGAGGCGGTAGCTGCCGGCGGCCCGGTGACGGTCGCTGGAGAAGGCGATCAGCCTGCCGTTCGGCGAGAAGGCGGGAAAGGAGTCGTTCGCCTTGCTTCGGGTGAGACGCCGCAGGTGTGACCCGTTCGCTCTCACGGAGAAGATCTCTTCGTGGATCCGCCTGGCGCTGCTTCGCTGGAAGACGATCGGGCTACCGTCGGGCGCGAAGTCGGGATGGGATTCGTAGACGTTGGGACTGGTGGCGATCCGGTGGGCATGGCTGCCGTCGGCCCTCATGATCGCGAGATCGAAGTTCTTAACGAAGACGATCCGCCGCCCATTCGGGGAGTACTGAGGGCTGTCTTCGGTGGATCCTCGAGTATGGGTTAGGCGCCTCTTGTGACCTCCACCTGCCCTCATCGTCCAGAGGTCGTAGCTACCGGATTCGTGTCTCCTGGCGAAGACGATCCTTCGGCCGCTGGGAGAGAAGGACGGTCCCCGCTCGTTGGCGGGACTGTGCGTGAGCCGGACCTTGTGGGAGCCGTCCGCCCGCATCTTGTAGAGGTCGTTGTTGCCATGGCGGAAGCGCTCGAAGACGATCCTTCTGCCGTCCGCCGAAAAGGCTGGTTCAAATGAATTCTTGCCAGCGATTCGCTGCCACCGCTCGCCGTTCGGGCGGATTGTGTAGATGCCGTAGTTGCCGATACGGTAGCCGCCTGCGAACGCGATCTTCCCATTAGGGCCCGGGAAGGCGGCGGAGGCCGCGTGCGGAAACACAAGTGCGATCAGGAACGCGGTCGCGGCGCCGAGCGTTACGAGCTTCGATGCCGGGTCCGTTCGGAGCCGTGGCCACTGCTTCATGAGCTGAACGATGGCCGGTATCTCTGCACTCGTCAAGGCACCCTAGGGTGAAGTCCACACACCCTGGAGCCGCACGCTTATGACTTTTTACGTCCATAGCACGTTCAAGGTCACGAGGATGGCTAGTCCGAGAGCTCGAAGTGGGTCATCGCGCGCAGCTGCTCGTAGCGCTCGCCGATCTCCGACTCCGTGAGGCGAACAACCCGCTCGGTGCCGAACTCCTCGACGTTGAAGGAGGCGAGCACGGTGCCGTAGGCCACCGCCCGGCGCAGGGCTGCCTCGCTGGGGCGCTCGGTCCCCTGCATGTCGAGATAGCCGAGGAAGCCACCGGCGAAGCTGTCGCCGGCGCCGGTGGGGTCGCGGACGTCCTCGATCAGGAAGCCCGGAAGGGCGAAGAAGCCGTCCGAGGTGAACAGCACCGCGCCGTACTCGCCGCGCTTGGCGACGACGATTCGCGGGCCCATCTCCATCAGCGCCCGGGCGGCGCGCGCCAGGTTCGGCTCCTCGGTCAGCATTCTCACCTCGGCGTCGTTGAGCATCACGCAGTCGACCTCTCCCACCGCAGCGAGCAGCGACTCGCGCGTGGTCTCGATCCAGAGGTTCATCGAGTCGAGCGCTGCGAGCCGAGCCGTGGCGCACTGCGCGCGCACGCGCCGCTGGAGCTCGGGCTGGATGTTGCCCAGGAACAGGACGTCCGCGCGCTTCGACGCCTCCGACAGCTTCGGCTCGAAGTCGGCGAACACGCCCAGCTGCGTGTCGTCGGTGTGGGCGACGTTGAGGTCCGCCTCGTAATGGCCGCGCCAGGAGAACGTCCGGCCTCCGGCGACCCGCTCGATGTCGGCGACGTCCACTCCCCGCAAGGTGAGCAGCTCGAGGTGCTCCTCGCCGAAGTCGTCGCCCACCGGCCCGACCACGTGGACGTCCGTGAAGAAGCTTGCCGAGAGCGCGAAGTGCACCGCCGAACCGCCGAGCATGCGCTCGCGCTCCCCGAACGGGGTGCTGACGGAGTCGAACGCAATCGAGCCGACCACGGTGAGCGACATGAGGCCGTGCATCCTAAGCGCCCCGTCGCGAGCCAATCCCGACTCGGGCGCCGGTGCGGTGTCGATACCGTTCCCGGCGATGGAGGCAGGCGCCCGGGCGAAACGACTCAGGGAGCGGGCCGCGGGGCCCGACTTCCACGCGATCGGCGACTACGGCTTCCTCTCCGATTGCCACACCGGCGCCCTGGTCGCGTCGGACGGGACCGTGGAGTGGCTCTGCCTCCCCCGCTTCGACTCGCCGAGCGTCTTCGCCGCCCTGCTCGACCGCGGGGCGGGCGCCTTCCGGGTCGGGCCGCGGGGGCTTCGAGCCCCGGTAGCGCGCCGCTACGTCCCCGGCACCAACCTGCTCGAGACGAGCTGGATGACGGACACCGGCTGGTTCGTCGTCCGTGACGGGCTGGCGCTCGCTCCCGCCAGGGACGAGGACGGAACGCACCAGCACGCGCGCGAGCTCGGCCCGCACGACGCGGAGCATCTGCTCATTCGCACGGTCGAGTGCGTGCACGGCCGGGTCGAGATCGAAACGGTCTGCGAGCCGGCCTTCGACTACGCGACCGAGGAGGCCCGCTGGAAGCTGGTGGACCGGGACGCCCTGGTCGCCGATGCCAGCGGCGGCGGCGTTACGCTGCGCCTGCTCGGCGACATCCCGCTCGAGATCGACGGATCGGTCGCCCACGGCGCCCGAACGCTGGAGGCGGGGGATCGCTGCTTCTCCTGCCTCTCGTGGCGCGAGGAGCTGGGCGGCCCGAGGGACGCCGCGGACGCCGTCGCTCGGCTGGACGGCACCGCCGAGCTGTGGCGGCGGTGGCTCGCGGGGGGAACGTTTCCCGACCACCCCTTGCGCTGGACCCTCCAGCGCTCGGCGCTGGTGCTCAAGGGACTGACCTACGAGCCGACCGGAGCGATGATCGCAGCGCTGACGACCTCGCTACCCGAGACGCCGGGCGGGGAGCGCAACTGGGACTACCGCTACACCTGGATCCGGGACGCGACCTTCACCCTCTGGAGCCTGCACGTGATCGGCTTCGACCAGGAGGCCCGCGAGTTCATGGAGTTCGTGTGCGAGCTCTTCCACGGCCGCGGCCCCGAGGCCCAGATCATGTTCGGGATCGGAGGCGAGACGGAGCTCACCGAGAAGACCCTCGACCACCTCTCGGGCTACGTCGGGTCTCGCCCCGTGCGGATCGGCAACGCCGCCTATGACCAGCGCCAGAATGATGTCTACGGCGCCCTGCTCGACTCGATCTACGTCCACTCGAAGACTCGCGAGGGCGTGCCCGAGGAGATGGTGCCGATCGTCTTCGAGCAGGCGGAGGCGGCCGCCTCCGCCTGGCGCCTTCCCGATCAGGGGATCTGGGAGGCCCGCGGCGAGCCCAAGCACTACGTCTCCTCGAAGCTGATGTGTTGGGTGGCGCTCGACCGTGCCACCCGGCTCGCCAGGGACCGTGGTCGGAACGAGCCCGCGGACAGCTGGGAGAGGGAGGCGAACGCGGTGCAGGCCGAGATCCTGGAGCGGGGGGTGAGTCAGCGGGGCGTCTTCCGCCAGCACTACGAGACCGATGCGCTCGACGCCTCGCTGCTGCTGATCCCGCTGGTCCGCTTCCTGCCGCCCGGCGACGAGCGCCTGCGGGCCACGGTGCTGGCGATCGCGGACGAGCTGACCGAGCACGGGCTGGTGCTCCGATACCACGTCGACGAGACCGAGGATGGGCTCAGCGGAAAGGAGGGCACGTTCACGATCTGCTCCTTCTGGCTCGTCTCCGCGCTGTCGGAGATCGGCGAGCGAAAGCAGGCGCGGGAGCTGTGCGAGCGTGTGTTGACCCACATGACTCCCCTGGGCCTGTTTGCGGAGGAAATCGAGGCGCTCAGCGGCGCGCAGCTCGGCAACTTCCCGCAGGCCTTCACCCACTTGGGGCTGGTCAACGCGGTGTCGCACGTGATCGCCGACGAGCAGCTGGGCGAGCGCGATAAGCCCAGCGCGGTGTTCAGCGAGATGCGGGCGGCGGGAGCCGCCGGCTAGCCCCTCCCTAGACTGCTCGCTCGTGAAGGCGATTCAGATCGAGGAATTCGGCGGGCCGGAGATGATGCGGCTGACGGAGGTACCGGACCCCGAGCCGGCGGCCGGCGAGGTCGTCGTCGAGGTTGCGCGAGCCGGTATCAACTTCGGCGACACGCACGTGACCCGCAACGACTACCTCGCCAAGCAGGAGCTGCCGCTGATCCCGGGCGGGGAGATCGCCGGCCGGACTCCCGACGGACGGCGAGTGGCGGCGCTCATGGCCAGCGGCGGCTACGCCCAGAAGGTGGCCGTCAACGAGGCGGTTCTGGTGCCGGTCCCCGACCAGGTCTCGGACGAGGAGGCCGCCGCGCTGCTGCTTCAGGGGCTCACGGCGCGCAGCCTGCTGCGGATTTCCGCTCGCCTCCAGGAGGGCGAGTCCGTGGTCGTCCAGGCTGCCGCCGGGGGCACCGGCTCGCTCGCCGTCCAGCTCGCGAAGCGGATGGGCGCCGGCCGGGTGATCGGGCTCGCGTCGTCCGAGGACAAGCGCGAGCTGGCGCGGCGGTTGGGTGCCGATGCCGCGGTCGACTCGCGAGCCGACGACCTGGAGGCGGCGATCCTGGCGGCGAACGACGGCGAGCCCGTCGACGTGGTGCTCGAGATGAGCGGCGGCGAGTCGTTCGAGGCGGGCCTGCGGGCGCTCGCCCCGTTCGGACGCCTGGTCACCTACGGGCTCGCCTCTCGGGAGCCGGTCGAGGTCCGCAACGTCGACCTGATGCGAACCAGCCGCTCCGTGGTGGGCTTCTGGCTGATGCACCTCTTCCTCCGCCCGCAGGAGCTTCGCGAGGGGGTCGCCGAGCTGCTCGGGGCCGTGGCCGCGAGGGAGCTCGAGGTCGTGATCGGCGACGTGTACCCGCTGTCGGAGGCACGCCGCGCCCACGAGGACATCGCCGCCCGGCGAACGCACGGCAAGCTGCTCCTCGACCCGAGTCAGTGACCGCCTTTCGCGAGCTCGGGCTCTCCGACGAGATCCTGGAGGCCCTGGACGAGCTCGGCTATACCGACCCGACCCTGATCCAGGAGCAGGCGATCCCGGAGCTGCTCGCCGGTCACGACGTGATCGGCCAGGCGCAAACGGGCACCGGCAAGACCGCCGCCTTCGGGCTGCCGATGCTCCAGCACCTGGATCCGGGCTCCAGCGATACCCAGGCGCTCGTGCTCACCCCGACCCGGGAGCTCTGCATCCAGGTGACGCAGGCGCTTCGCGCCTACGCCGAGCACCTGCCCGTCGAGGTGATCGCGGTGTTCGGCGGCCAGGCCGTCCGGACCCAGCAGTCGAGGCTCCGCGCGGGCGCCCACGTGGTCGTGGCCACGGTCGGGCGGACGCTGGATCTGATCTCGCGCGGCTCCCTCGCCCTCACGTCGGCGCGCTACATCGTCCTCGACGAGGCCGACGAGATGCTCGACCTCGGCTTCATCGACGAGGTCGAGCGCATCCTGCGGATCTGTCCCTCGGGCAGGCAGACCTCGCTGTTCTCGGCCACCATCCCGCCGCCGATCGAGCGGCTCGCCGACCGCTACATGTACGACCCGATCACGATCAGGGTGACGCCGAAGCAGATCACCGTCGACGCGATCGAACAGGCCTATGTCGAGGTCCCGGCGCGGGACAAGGTCGACCGCCTGGTCGAGGTGCTCCGGGCAGAGGACCCCGAGCAGGCGATCATCTTCTGCCGCACGAAGATCGGGACCGCGCGGCTCGACCAGACGCTCCGCGCCCGCGGCCTTCAGGTCAAGGCGCTGCATGGCGACCTGAGCCAGGGCCAGCGCGACGGGGTCATGCTCGCCTTCAAGGATCACCGGCTTCGGATGCTGGTCGCGACCGACGTCGCCGCCCGCGGGCTCGACATCGAGCACGTCACCCACGTGATCAACTACGACGTCCCCGACACCTCGGATGGGTACGTTCACCGGGTCGGGCGCACGGGCCGGGTCGGGCGCACGGGCCGCGCGATCACCTTCGTGACGCCCAAGCAGCGTCCGGAGATCGCCCGCATCGAGCGCGAGGCGAAAACCCGGATTGGCGAGTGGGAGCCGCCGGAGGAGCGGCTCGAGCACGCCCCGCGTCCCCGGCGTCGCGAGCACCGTCCCAAGGAGATCACCGGGCGCGCCGAGCAGGCAGCGCCCAGCGATCAGTTCGTGAAGCTGTTCGTGAACCGCGGCAAGCGCAGCGGCATCGAGGACCGGGACGTTCGCTGGGCGCTGACCGAGGGGGCGGTGATCCCGGAGGAGGCGATTGCCTCGATCCGGGTGCTCGATCGCTTCTCGTTCGTCGAGCTCGACGCCGGGCACGCCGAGCAGGCGCTGGAGCGCCTGGAGGGCACCAAGCTGAAGGGGAAGCAGATCCGGGTCGAGTACGCCAAGGGCTAGCGACGAAGTCGCGGTAGTTGCGGAGGGGCCTGCCGGGTCAGGCCGGAGCCCTCGCCCGCCGGAAACGTAGGCGAAGCCGAGGCTTCCGGCGGAGTTATTCCTAGCCCGGACCGGCTTCCGCTCTCGTCCGGGCGGCATCGCCCTCGCGGATCAGGGCGCGCCAGTCGCTGATCCGGAAGAAATAGACGAGCGCTGCGAACGCGAGCATCACCGACCAGGCGGTGACGGCGAGCTGCTGGCCGACCGAGTAGGAGAGGACGACCGCGTGCGAGGCCCCTCCCAGCGTGGCCACCAGGAGCGCCTGCTGCGCGCCCGCTCCGCCCGGGGTGAACGGAAGCGCGCCCGTGATCGACTGGACGCTCATCACCAAAAGCACGTTCTGGACCGAGCCGCCGACGTGGAAGGCCTCGAGGAAGAGCCAGAACGAAGCGAACCGGCACAGCCAGCCGACCAGCTGCCAGCCCGCGACCTCGCGCGCGTATCGGGCCGGCTCCCGGAAGATCGCCAGTCCCTGCTTGACCCGCTGCCAGAAGGACTCGACGCGACGGGACAGGATCGCGACCAGCGCCACGGCCCCGATCCCGATCACGGTCAGGGTCAGCATCAGCGCCTCCGGATGGGCGGCCCAGAAGGCGATCTCGAAAGCGGGCAGGTGCGGTAGTCGCGGCGGGCGGGGCAGCAGTCCCTGGGTGATCGCGTAGAGCAGCACCAGCAGCCCGATCGCGATGTCGAACGGCGATAGCACGGCGAACGACGAGACGATCGTCGGGTAGGAGGAGCGCTCGACGCTGCGCTTGGCCAAGACGATCTTCAACGCGTCGCCGCCGCGTGCCGGGAGGATGCCGTTCATGCCCGCGCCGACCAGGAATGAGGCCGCGATGCCGCTCTCTGAGACTCGCGACTTCGGATAGGCGGCGCGGAGCGCGTTAGCCCAGCCGTGCGCCCGGGCGAGCTGTAGCGCCAGGGACAGGAGCAGGGCCGCCGCCAGGTATCCCCAGCCGATCTCGGCAATGTTCTCGAAGAAGGCCTGCGCCGCGTTCAGGAAGCGGTGAAAGCTCGCGCTCAGGTCGGGGGTGTCGATTGCTGCGGCGACCGCCATAAGCTAGCCCCCCGCATGCTCGTGGCCGGCCTCTTTGCGATCGCCTACCTGATTCTGGAGCCCCCCAGCGCCGACCTGGCGGCGCAGACCTTTCGCTCCGACCTCTTCGCCTCGCATGGCTTCCTGCTCTGGAACAACCACTGGTACGGGGGCCACTACCTGCCCGGCTACAGCATTCTCTTCCCGCCGCTCGGGGCGGCGCTCGGGCCGCGGCTCGTTGGCGCCCTGGCCGCGGTGGCGGCTGGGGGGTTGTTCGGCGCCCTCGCGCGTCGCGGCCACGGCGACCGCGCCCGCCTTGCGACCCTGTGGTTCGGGGCGGGCACGGCGGCGATGCTGTTCTCGGGCCGCCTCACGTTCGCCCTGGGGATCGCGATCGGCCTGGGGGCACTGCTCGCCCTACAGAGACGGCATCCGCTGCTTGCCGGCGGGCTCGCGCTGCTCACCGTTTTCGGTAGCCCGGTTGCCGGCCTGTTCCTGGCGCTCGCGGGCGTCGCCCTGATGCTGGCCGGGGATCGGCGCGGCGGTGCCCTCGTTGCGCTTCCGGCGCTCGGCGCGCTCGGCGCGCTGTCGCTGGTCTTTCCGACCGGCGGCGAGGAGCCATTCGTCTTCTCGGCCTTCATCGGGGTGCCCCTGTTCGCCGCGGCCGCCCTGCTGCTCCTGCCCGCCGAGGAGCGGGCCTTGCGCTGGGGGGTAGCGGTGTACGCGATCGCCGCGATCGTCGCCTTCGCCGTGGCCAACCCGGTGGGCGGGAACATGGCCCGCCTGGGGGCGCTCGCCGGGGGGCCGGTGCTGGCCCTGGGGCTCGCCGGTCGGCGACCGGTGGCGCTCGCAGCCGTCGCCCTGCCGCTGCTCTACTGGCAATGGGTAGCGCCGGTCCGCGACGTATCCGAAGCGGCCGGAGATCCGTCGGTGCATTCCTCTTACTACGAGCCGCTGCTCGCCGAGCTCGAGCGGCGCACTAGTGGAACGCCAGTGCGGGTGGAGATCCCGCCGACGCGCAACCGCTGGGAGGCCAACTACGTCGCGCCGCGCTTTCCGCTGGCGCGCGGCTGGCTGCGCCAGCTCGAGTCCGACGACCTCGACCTGTTCACGGAGGGGAACCTGACCGCGCCGGAGTATCGGTCCTGGCTCGACGACCGAGGGGTCTCCTACGTCGCGGTTGCGGACGCCAAGCCCGACTACCTGTCCAACGACGAGGAGGCGTTGATACGCCGCGGCCTGCCATACCTGCGGGCGGTCTGGAGCGATCAGCACTGGCGCCTGTATCGCGTCGAGGGGGCCACCGGCCTCGTCTCGCGCACCGGGGACCTTCCGCGCCGGCCCAGGAGGCCGCCCGCCCGCCTCAGCGCCCTCGGGCCGGCGAGCTTCACCCTCTCGGCCCGGGACTCAGGAGCCTTCCTCGTCCGGGTGCGGTACACGCGCTACTGGACGGTGACCTCGGGGGAGGCCTGTGTGGAGCGCCACGGCGACTGGACCGAGGTCCAGGCTCTCCGCCCGGGGACCGTCAGCGTCGCCGCCAGATTCAGCCTCGACGGCCTGCTCGGCCGTGACAGGCAATGCTCGGCATAGCGCTCGCCCTCGCGTCCAGCGTCGCCTGGGGGGTCTCCGACTTCCTCGGTGGCATGCAGAGCCGGCGAATCTCCGTCCTCACCGTGCTGCTCGTCAGCCAGCCGGTGGGGCTCGTCCTCGCGCTGGTGGTCGCGCTGGCGGTCGGCGGCGACCCGCTGAGCAGGCACGACGCGGTGATCGCCATCGGAGGGGGCGCCGCGGTGGTGCTCGCTCTCGGTGCCTTCTACCGGGCGATGGCGCTCGGCTCGGTCAGCGTGGTGGCGACGATCGGGGCGCTCGGAGTGGTGGTGCCGATCGCCGGCGGCCTCGCCGCGGGGGAGGAGCCGGCCGCGATCCAGGCGATGGGCGTGGTCGCCGGGGTCGTCGGGGTGGTGCTGGTGGCGCGCGAGCCCGACCCCGGGTGGCGTGCCGCCGGGCGTGCCGCCGTCGGACTTGCGGCGCTTGCGGCGCTGGGCTTCGGGACCTTCTTCCTCGCCCTCGACGCGACCTCCGGCCCGGAGCCGACCTGGACCATCGTCGCATTCCGCTGCGGCGGTGTCGGGACGCTCCTGATCGCCGCCGCATTCACGCGGCCGTCGATGCGGATCGAGCGGGCGCAGCTCCCAGCCCTGCTCGTGGTCGGTTGCTTGGACGTGCTCGCGAACTCGCTGTTCGCGGTTGCCACCAATCACGGCCTCCTGTCGCTGGTCGCGGTCGCGGGCTCGCTTTATTCCGCGGTCACCGTCCTCCTCGCCCGCTTCGTGCTCGGCGAGCGCCTGGCGCCCGTGCAGCGCGCCGGGGTGATGGTGGCCTTGATCGGCGTCGCGTTGATCGCTGGGGGCTCCTAGTGGGGTGTCTCATAACGTTGTGCCTGAAATGGCGAGGCGCAGGCGTTCCCG
>JBBPIL010000023.1:0-33016 GCA_038040365.1 Actinomycetota bacterium | reverse complement strand
CTGAACGGGAGCGACGGGACTCGAACCCGCGGCCTCCGGCGTGACAGGCCGGCGCTCTAACCAGCTGAGCTACGCCCCCGGCGAAGGTTGATTCTACGGAGCGCCCGGCGACGCTAGCCGCCGGAATATGGTTTCCGCGATGCGAGTCGTCAGCTATCGCTCCGAGCGGGGGGTGCGGGCGGGACTGCTGCGCGACGATTCGGTGGTCGACATCTGGGACGCGCTCGGCGGCGACGGGTCCAGCGTCCGCGAGCTGCTCGCCTCCGGCCGCCTCGCGGAGGCCGCCGAGATCTCCGGCGGCGAGCCGCTGCCGCTCGAGCGGGTCGAGCTCGCGCCGCCGGTCCCCGATCCGGACAAGATCGTCTGCATCGGGCTCAACTACCGCGCCCACGCCGCCGAGGCGGGGATTGCTCCTCCGCAGTCGCCGACCTTCTTCGCCAAGTTCCGCAACGCGCTCGCGGCGCCGGGCGCCACCGTGGCCCTGCCCGCGGCGAGCGCCAAGGTCGACTTCGAGGCCGAGGTCGCGTTCGTGGTCGGGCGCCGCGCCAAGGACGTGGCGGAGTCCGATGGGCTCGATCAGGTCGCCGGCTACATGCTTCTCAACGACCTCTCGGCCCGCGACCTCCAGTTCGCGACCCCGCAGTGGATGCCGGGCAAGGTGTTCGACGGCTCGGCGCCGTGCGGTCCGGCGGTGGTGACGCCCGACGAGGCGGGCCCCGAGGACCGGATCTCCTTCTCGCTCACCCTGAACGGGGAGCAGATGCAGGCGGCGTCCACCGACGACCTGATCTTCTCCGTGCCGGCGCTCGTCGCCCACCTGTCTCGGCTGATGACGCTCGAGCCCGGCGACATCGTCTCGACCGGAACGCCTGCGGGCGTCGGCAGCACCCGCGAGCCCCGCGTCTGGCTGAAGCCCGGCGACGAAATCGCGATCAGCTCGCCGACCCTGGGGCAGCTTCAGACGACGATTCGCTGAGCCCCTCGCCCCGCTGCGCCACGAACAGGGCCGCCAGCACCAGGGGCAGGAACCAGACCACGTAGAAGTAGAACCAATGCGTCGCCCCGAGCTGGACGGCGATCAGCACCGCCGCCGCCAGCGCGGCGACCTGGGCGGGGGTCTTTCGCGCCGGCCAGAGCGCCACCGCGAAGGCGAGGGCGACCGCTCCCGCCCGCTCGATCGGCCGCAGGAAGTCAAGCGAGGGCGCCAGGCCCCAGACGCTGAACGGCGAGCTGCGTGAGGCTTGGTAGCCGAGCGTGCGATCGTAGAGCTCTTGGAGGCCGCCGTCGGGGAGGAACGGCAAGATCAACAGCGCGCTGACCGTGAGGAAGGCGATCCCGAAGGCGATCGCGGAGCGCCACCGGCGCTCGCCGGTGCCGGTCGCGAACAGCGGCGCCAGCGCCCCGGGCCCGAACTTCGCCGCGGACCCCAGCGCCACCATCGCCCCCCGGGCGGGAGGCGAGGCCAGCACCAGCATCGCCCCCACCCCGATCGCCGCGACCAGCGAGTCGTTCGCATTCGCGTTCATCGTGTAGAGCGTGAACGGGTAGGCGAGCCAGCCGAACGCGAGCGCGATCCCGAGCGTCCTACCATGCTCGCCGGGACGCAGCCGCCGGCCGAGCGCGAGCAGGCCGAGCGCCGTGAGCAGGTCGAAGGCGATCGCCGCCGCGTGGGCGGCGGGCACGTCACCCCAGTGACCGTGCCAGGGGAAAAGGGCCTCGAAGGGCAGGTAGGCGATGTAGGTGAACGGCCCGTAGACGTCGCCGCGGATTCCGACCCCGGGGGCGAAACCGCCGTTGTAGAGCTCCTGCCCGTGGCTGATGTGATCGGCGCCGATCACGCCGGCGACGCCGATGTCGACCACCTGTGAGTCGGCGACGTTGAGGGCGATCCGCGCGCAAGCGAGGACGACGACGCCGATCGCCAGCCAATTCACCGGGAGCACAGGGACCAGCGGGCCCGGGCGGTCACGCGGGCGCACCCCCACCCACAACATTCGCAGAAGGACGTAGCCCAGCACCGGGTAGGTGAGGGGCACCGAGGCGGTGATCTCGCCGCGATTGAAGAACAGCAACGAGATGCTGAGCCCGAGCAGCACCAGGAGGTCGAGGTGGAGGAGGCGGAAGGGGCGCCGAGGGTCGATGAAGGGCGCCAGGAACAGCAGGCACAGGGGGAGCCAGACGTAGGGGGCGTTCACCTGCTGAGCGATGGCGCCCGAATAGCCGCGGGCGAGCGGCGCATTGAGCTGATGGTCATGCCAGGCCCCCAGCACCCGGCCGCTTTCGTCGTCGACGACCGCCTGGGCGACCTCGGTGCGGCCGGGCCCGGAGCCTGTGAAGTAGCTCACCTGCCAATCGCCGCCGCGCTCGAAGGCGACCGGCCGCATCTGCGGGCTCTCGGCGCGCTCGTCGCGCACCGCCTCGGCGCCGTCGGCGATCCGGATCGCCTCCCGCCCGCTGAGCTCGAAGCCGGCGGGCGAGCGCCGCTCGGACGGAGGCCTGATGAGCGGCGGCGGCAGCTCCCCACCGAACGGCGGCTCGTTGGCGAAGTCCTCGTCCGCGGCCGCCGGCGCCGGCGCCACCAAGGCCACCGCCAACGCGGCGAACGTAGCGATCAGCAAGTCAAGTGAAGCGCCGCCGCGACGGCCGCCGGGTTTCGGGTCTCCAGCTCCTCGAAGCGGGCGACGGCGTCCTCCGTGGGCAGCGCCTCGACCTTCACTCCCCGCCTCTCGAGCGCCTCGATCACGGAGGGATCGGGCTCGAGCCGGCTCGAGTATCCGCAGCCGACGATCAATCGCTCCGGGAGCTCGTCGAGCACGTCCTCGAGATCCTCGATGACCAGCGAGTGGCCCTCCCGCCGCCACCAGTTGCGCAGCACGCGGTTCGGAAGCACGATCACGTCTCGGTTGAGCTCGACGCCGTCGATGACGACACGCCCGGGGCTGTAATTCTCAATCCGCGCCACAATCGGCCTGCGGCTCGATCGTAGCCGGTGATGGCTCGTCGCCCCGGGACGGCCTCGCGCTGGGGGTCTAGCGCTCGGACGGGGGCGGGATCTCGTAGCGCAGCGCCGGCAGGGAGGCCGAGCGCGGTGCGCCGGCGGCGGCTGGGCGCTTCGCGGTGTGCAGCGAGCGCTTGCTGGACCAATCGACCATCCGCGGCGCCACGTCGAGCAGGGCTCGCCACGTCCGGCGCCCGATGCGGCCATCGCCGACGTAGCCCTTGGAGCGCTGGAAGCGTCTCACCGCGCGCCGGGTCTTGTCGCCGAAGTAGCCGGTCACCGGAACCGGCTCGCCGGCGCCCTTCAGGTGCTCCTGCGCCCAGACCACGAGGTCGCCTCGGCTGCCCTTCGAGAGCACCGGGTAGCCGCTGCTCGACCGACCGGCGCCCGAGATGCCGGCATCGACGTCTCGTCCCAGCTCCCGCCATTCACGCTTGTTGGTCTCCTCCCATGACCACCAGCTGACGCCCCCGAGGTCATACGAGATCGCCATCCGCCGGAACCGCCGGAGCTGGCGGATGGGCGGATTGTCGTAGGTCTGCCCGAGCGGGTAGATCCCCCGCCGGTAGACGCGGTTGACGCGAAAGGTGTGCTGGTAGGCCTCGTCGACCGTGACCCCGATCGAGTGCCAGTAGAGCTGGGGCAGGTTGTAGTGCGCCCCGCCGGGCCCGAGGAACACCGAGTACGGGAGCGCGGGGTGGTAGTCAACGTATGGAAAGCTGGTCAGCGCGGTGGGGAAGCTGGCGCCGATCCTGTGGCGCAGCTTGTCCACGTAGGTATCGGCCGCGCCGTAGCGGCCCTCGTAGGTCGACTCGGCGTCGATCACCAGGCAGTCGGCGCCCTTCCCAACCGCTTCCGCGCCGCGCCGCGCCTCAGCCCCGGGATGGATGCCGTAGACGAACTGCCAGCCGCAAACCCGCAGGTTGCGGGAGTGCAGGTAGGAGACCAGGCTCCGGGTGAACTGGCTCCACGCGCTGCTCCCGTCGGAGCTCTTGATATAGACCGTCTCGATCCCGCGGCGGTGCGCCTTATCCGCGATTCGGGCCAGATCGCCGCCGCTCGAGCGGCTCACGTACCAGATCCACATCCCGTCGCCGCGGTAGGGGTTCGCGGACCCCGCCCGCTGGGAGCCGCTCGTTCCTCCGTCGGAGGCAGCCGCGACCCCGCCTCCGGCGGGCAATGCGATCGCGGCGGCGAGCAAGATGGCGGTCGCCACCGCCGAGGGCCTCCCGCGTCTGCTCGGGTTGGTGCTGGGAGCGTCCATTTCTCCTCCGGCGAGTGGAGACGCGCCGGCCCTCGCCCCAGTGCCTCGGCGCGGCAGGATGGCGAGGTTCGGCGCCTCGTGGGACGCTATCGGCAACCGGGCAGGATCGCATGAACGAGCGCCGCCTCCGTCGCGCCTGACCTGACGTCCGGTCGGCCGACGGACGCCGGGTCCGCGACTGCTTCGGGTGGCTAGCCCCCGCCCAGCAGGTTGCCGAGCGCGCCCTTGGCGCCGCCCGAGCCTGAAGCCGCGACGCGCCCTTCGGAGGGCTGGATCAAAAGCCAGCCGGAGCCGGAGAACGACATCTGGATGGTCTCACCGGAGCCGCGTCCGATGAACGTCTTCAGGTTCACGTCGGTCTTGATCGAGGTGGAAAGCCCACTCGACCAGGTGATCGCAGCCTGCGGATCGGCAAACGTCTGGTCGCCATCGATCTCGATCAGCACCGGAGGGCCGTCGGAGACCAGGGCCACCCACCCCGTGCCGCCCAGCTCCATGTTGTAGAGGCCGCCCGCCAGCGCCCCCGAGGCACCCTCGACCCGCTTGATGTTCCAGTCGATGCCGGCCTCGAAGGCGAGGACGTTGGCGCCGTTGGCCGTGATCCGGTCGTCCTCCAGCTTCAGGAGCTGGATCTCCTGGGCCATGTCGGCCAGGAACACCTCGCCGCTGCCCGAGATCTTCATCAGGTCGGCGCCCTCGCTGGTGACTGCCTTCTTGATCATCCGCGAGACCCCGCCGGAGCCCGCATGCTCGAACCGGACGTCGCCCTGGTAGGCGACCATCGAGCCGAGCTTGGCCTGGATCGTCACGTCGGCAAGCTCGACCTTGAGCAGCTTCGAGTTCTGGAGGCGGAACGACTCGCCCCCCTCGGTCTCCTTGAACTGCGCCAGCGCCTGCTCTACCGACATCGCTTTCCCTTCGTTCGATTGCTTCTCGGATGGGCGGTGCCAGGCTCGCACTGGCGACCTCCTGCATGTGAGGCCTACCGCCGCGTACGCCTATCCAAGCATCTTCCGCTTGGTGAAGCCGTTTTCGTGCTAAGCGCACGCTGCGGGATTCCCCGGATTCGGGGCCTTGCGGACATCGCCTACTCCGAAAGCCCCGCGGCTTCGAGGGCTTCCTCGGGGTTCGGGTATCCCACCAACGACAGGATCGTCCCGTCCCGGATCGTCCAGATGTGCCCGTTCCGGTACTCGAACTCGCCACCGGTGCCCTTGGGTCGCAGTCGGTTTCTCGCGATGACCACGGTCTGATCCCCGCTCTCGAAGAACTCCAACGGCTCGATGATCCAGGCATCAAAGGCTGCGGTGACGTCGGAAAGGGCCGCGACGATCTCGTCGCGGCCTCGATGCGTCCCGGCTTGGGGTCCAGCCACGAACCTGGCCTCGCAGTCGGGATGAGCGTCACGAAGCCCCCCGTCCCAGTCTCCCCGGCTGGCTGCGTTATACACGTGGCGAAGGATTTCGACGTTCTCCTGTGACATCGCCTACTCCTGAAGCCCCACGACGTCGAGGGCCTCGTTCTTTGTCCGGTAGGCCCGGCTCTCGACGATCTTCCCGCGCCTGAGCGAGTAGACCGTGCTCAACTGGAGTTCGAACGCAAGCCCGCTGCTTGGGCCTTGTCCGCACACCCTGCCGACGACGATGACTCGATTCTCGTCCACGTCGATGACCTCGTCGGCTTCGATACGGAAATCACCGATGGCGTCGCGCGTGACTTCGACCCACTTACGGACGCCAGCGTGCCCGATGTATGGCGCGGTCTCGGGCGCACCAGCGACGTTAGTGATGACGACGCTTGGGTCGAAAAGCGACAGGGCCTCGTCTGCATCCTGCGCTTCGTAGAGGCGTCGGACGATCTCCACGTTCTCCTGCGACATCCCCTACTCCGAGAGCCCGGCGGCTTCGAGGGCCTCGCCTCGTTCTCGATAGCCCCCCGTCACTCGCACCACCTTTCCCTCGCGCAGCATCCAGACGGCGAAGATTTGCATCTCGACCTCGACCCCGCCCCTTCCCCGTCCCGATATCCGGACGGCCGCGACGACGTGATCGCCCCCGTTGATGAACTCCTCCGGCCTGGCCTCGAATCCGTCCCACATCTCGTCCACCTGCTCGAAGAAGCGCCGCACTCCATCGAGGCCGCGATAAACGCCCGGGTTGAAAACGTTTCGCGACAAATCGAAGACGAGATCAGGGTGGGCGACCTCCGGGAAGGCCGAGAAGTCGCGATTGGTCATCAGCTCGTAGCAGCGACGCACGACCTCGACGTTCTCCTGCGACATCGCCTACTCCCGCAGTCCGGCGGCTTCGAGGGCTTCCTCGCGGGTTGGGAAGAACTCCACGCGGACGATCTTGCCGTTGCGGACCGTCCAAACCTGGGCGTAGGAATTCCACTCCAACTCGATCCCGCTGGTGCGCCCGCGCACGCGCTGGGTGAGAATCGTGATGACGCTGTCTCCGGCGTCGATGAACTCCTCGTATTCGAAGTCGGCCCTTTCCCAAGCCGGGAACCACTGCCGCCAGAAGGTTCGGACGCCCTCGTGCCCGTAGTAGACGGGATCGAAGTCCGAGGCGCGAGCGAACACCGGCGTGAGGTGCCATTCGATCTCGGGGTCGTACTCGGCGAAGACGGCATCGGAGTCCCCTCGCTCGTGGGCGTCGATGATGCCGCGCACGACCTCGACGTTCTCCTGCGACATCGCCTACTCCCGCAGTCCGGCGGCTTCGAGGGCTTCGCCCCAGGTCCGAAAGATGTCGAGATGCACAGCTTTGCCCTCTCTCATGGTGTAGACGTGCCCAACGTCGTCGTCGATCGGCAGGGAGGTGTGGAGTCCCCTGGCCGAGATGTGCACGCGGACCAAGATTCGGTCGCCGCGATCAACAATTTCGCGCGGCTCCCATGCGATGTCGCCGAAGGCCTCCCTCACCTGTCCGGCGTTTGCGATCAGAGCATCCGGTCCTCGCTCGGACGGACTGGCTTCCGGGACGACGCGATCGTTGACCTCGAAGCTCGGATCGATGAACTCAAACGCCGTCTCCAAGTCGCCGCTCGAAAAGGCGGCGAAAGCGCGTTCGACTCGGTCTACGTTCTCCTGCGACATCGCCCGCGCAGTATCTCGTTACCGGTGTGGTGGAAGTCACGCCAATGGGCACCAATGGGCACCATCACCTCACGCGGGCCGGGGAATGCGCGACGGGGCACAGCTTGCGATGCCGAGGTCGGGCTTGCTCAAGCTTTGAGCCTCAACGCAATCTGTTTGATCGGCATCCCTTCGGCGCGCCGCAGCTCTCGCGCCTTCTCCCGCTCGACAGGCTTGCGGATGGTCCCGTATCCTACGAACATATGTTCGTAGGATAGGTAGGCCACCGGACGAAGCCGCCTACCCTCCAGAACGAGTCACTTCGCCGCGATCATGAGCCCGGCCGGGCTTGAACCGGCGACCTCCGCGGTGTAAACACGGCGCTCTCCCAACTGAGCTACGGGCTCAGCGGTAAGGCTACGGGGTCAGGAAAGCACAGACGCGCTGTGTCTAGTCCAGGCGCTCTCCCAACTGAGCTAACCGCCCGACGTCGTGTGATTATGCCGGCGTGAGGATCCTGGTCACGAGCTCGCGGCTGCCGTTCGCGCTCGACGCCGACTACTCGGTGGCCGTCGGAGGGGTCGATGGATTCGGCACCTCGATCCCCAGCCGCCGGTAGGCCGAGACCGAGTAGGCCCTGGGGCGGGCGTGCAGGATCGGATCGTCGGAGAGCTCGATGCCGTCGACGATCCGGACCGGATCGAAGACGTCGATGCGGCCGCCGGACTCGGGGTCGTCCACGATCTCGGTGACCTCGAGGCGGCCGGCGACGACCAGCTCGCGGTCGTCCGGCCAGACGGCGGTGGGATCGTCGAGAGGATCGCCCTCGGCGGGAATCTGGAGCAGCAGCTCGAACCCGGCGGGGCCCCCGAGGAGCCGCTCGGCGAGCTCCTCGCGAAGGTAGTCGCGGCCGCGCTCGCGGGCCTCGTCGTCGGGGATCTGAGCCTCGCCCGCCTCCGGGCGCCAGCGGTACCGGACCCAGGTCCCCTCGCCGGCGGCGTCGACGAGCTTGAACGAGTGGGGCGAGTAGTAGCTGAGCTGGGCGAAGCTCGCGGGGGGCTCGCTGGTGATCGTCGCCTGGACTGCCGGCTGAGACTCGGGGTGGGCGGCAAAGAAGGCACCGAGCTTCTCCATGTCGAGCTGGCCGGTCTCGGGATCCGGCCGGCGGAGACGCAGCAGCTCGAGGAACTCCTCGGTGGTCCGGGTGGCGAAGGCGGGGGTGGTGACCGCCAGGATGTCGGTCTCGTCCCCATTCTCAGGACGGAGCTTGACCGCCATCCCCCGCGCCTCCCGCCCGGCGTCGTCGGACTCAGGGTCGCCGCTGCCGTTCGAGAAGCGGACCGCCGCCGGAACCGGGTCGCCCTGGAAATGGGTGGCGCGGCAGAGCTGCCCCGCCTCGGCACTCGCCGTGAAGCTGCCCTCGCACCAGGTGCCCTTGGCATGCAGCGCCCGGCGGTGCGGGTGAGACCCGTAGATGGCGTTCGCCGCCTCGACTAACTGCTCGTAGAGATCGCCGCCGCTCGCCATCGCGCCCACCGTATCCGACCGGCGCCCCCGCCGGGCACCGGATAGCGTCTCCGTCATGGAGCTCGGGATCTCCGGGAAGACCGCCCTGGTGATGGGCGCCAGCCGCGGAATCGGCAGGGCGGTCGCCGCGGCCCTGGCCCGCGAGGGCGCCAGAGTGGCGATGGCGAGCCGCTCGCGCGCGCGGCTCGCCGAGGCGGCCGCCGGGATCGAGGGCGAGACGGCCGTCTTGGTGGCGGACGCTTCCGACCTCGACCGTCTCGCGGCGCTGCCGGGAGAGGTCGAGGAAGCGCTCGGGCCGATCGAGATCCTGGTCACCAACACAGGTGGTCCGCCGCCTGGCGGGGCGCTCGACAACCCGCTGGCCGAGTGGGAGCTGGCCTACAGGTCGCTGGTGCTGGCGCCCCGTACGCTGATCGAGGCGGTGCTGCCGGGGATGCGCGAGCGCGGCTGGGGAAGGATCGTCAACGTCGGCTCGAGCTCCGTCCGCGAGCCGATTCCCGGACTGGCGCTCTCCAACTCGCACCGGCTGGCGGCCGTCGGCTTCTTCAAGACGCTGGCGAGCGAGGTCGCCGCCGAGGGAATCACGGTCAACACGATCGCCACCGGCCGCTTCGCGACCGACCGGTTGGCCTCCAACTGGGGGTCGTGGGAGGAGATGGAGCGGCGCGCTCACGAGGGTGTCCCGGCAGCACGCCTCGGGACTCCCGAGGAGTACGGCGACCTGGTCGCCTTCCTGTGCTCCGACCGCGCCGCCTACCTCACCGGAGCGGTCATCCCGCTCGACGGCGGGCTGCTCCACTCCTACTGAGGGAACCCCGTGATCGCGGTCAGGCGCAGCGCGGGCAGCGGCCGCGGAGCACGACCTCGTGCTCGGAGACCTCGAAGCCGACCCTGTCCTCCAGCCGCCCGATCGCCCGTTCCAGCCCCGGGTCCTCGAACGGCTCCACTCGGCCGCAGTCCTCGCAGACGACATGGTGGTGGTGCTCGCCGCTGGGCTCGATCCGCTCGTAGCTCGCCATGCCCCGGCCCATCTCGAGCCGCTGCACCAGCTTCAGCTCCTCCAGCTGCTCCAGGGTCCGGTAGACGCTCGCGCGGCCGATCGCCTGGCCAGTGGCGCGCAGCTGATCGTCGATCTCGATCGCGGTGATGGAGCAGTCCTGGCGCGCGAGCAACTCGATCACCGCCAGGCGTGCGCCGCCCCTGTGGTACCCGGCATCCCCCAGCGCCACCAGCGCGTGCTCGACCCAGGCGGTGTCGCGATTCGGCCGCAAGGCGTGACTCGCGGCCATTACGGCAATTCCTCGACAGTCAGAGGAAGCGCCGTTCGCCCGCTGAACGCAGCCAGCAGGTAGGCGGCGACGAAGGCCGCGGCGACCGAGGCCCCGGCGGCGGTTCCCGCGTAGTAGGAGAGGCAGAGCCCTGCGGCGCCGGCGAGCACCGCGACCGCCACCGAGAGCAGCATCATCGGCGCCATCCGCGAGCTCAGCTGCCGCGCGGTCGCCGCGGGGCCGACCAGCACGGCCACCACCAGCAGGTTCCCCATGCCCTGGACGCCGACCAGAATGGCGCCCGCGAGCAGGGTCAGCACGGCAGCGTCGGCGGCCGCCGCCGAGATGCCGAGCGAGCGCGCGAAGGCGCGGTCGAACCCGACCGCGAGGAGTCGCCCGTGTAGGAGCCACAGGGCGGCGGCGATCCCCAGCGCCAGGCCGCCCGAGAGGGCGAGATCGGTATCGCTGGCGCCGAGCACGTCGCCGAACAAGAGCCCCTGGATTCCGGGAGGCGAGGCGGGAGACAGGGCGAGGAGCACCCCGAGGCCGAACAGAAAGGTGACGACCACCGCCACCGCGACGTTCCTGCCCACTCCCGGGATCCGGCTCGCGACCGCGACGCCGAGCGCGGCGACCAGGATTCCCGCCCCGGCGCCGAGCAAGAGCGGCAGGCCCAGCAGCGCGGCCGCGACCAGCCCAGGGAAGAGCCCGTGAGCGAGCGACTCCGACGCATAGGAGAGCCCGTAGAAGATCACCCAGCAGCCGAGAGCGCCGCCGCAGACGCCGACCAGCGTCACCTCGAGCAGGGCGCGCTGCATGATCGGGTCGGAGAACGGGCCGATCATGGCCGGTGATGATGGTGGGGCGGCAGGATCCCCATGCCGCCGTTGCCCGGGATCTCCACGATCGCGCCTCCATATGTCGCCTCGAGCACCGCCAGGTCGAGGACCTCCCCGGGTGGCCCGAAGGCGATCTGGCGGCCGTTCAGGCAAACCACGAGGTCCCAGCGCCGAGCCTGTTCGAGGTCGTGGGTGGCAATCAGGATTCCCCGTTCCTCGGTCGCCAGCTCACCGATCAGGGTCTCGAGCCGCTCGGAGCTGGATGCGTCGAGCCCCGTAAACGGCTCATCGAGCAGCAGCAGCCGGGCCTCCTGCACCAAGCCTCGGGCGATCAACACGCGCTGCCGCTGACCCGCCGAGAGCTCGCCGAAGGTCGAGCCGGCAAGCTGCACCATCCCCACCCGCTCCAGGGCCTGGACTGCGGTGGCTCGTTCGCGGCGGCCCGGCTGGCGCCACCACGGAAGCCCGGCCAGAGACCCCATCAGCGAGACGTCGAGCGCCGAGACGGGGTAGTCGAGGCGGGAACGCTCCGTCTGCGGGACGGTCGCGTGCGGCACGCTGACCCGCAGCGATCCCGAAATCCGCTCGGCCTCGCCGGTGATCGACCGCAAGAGCGTGGTCTTCCCGCCTCCGTTCGGCCCCAGCAGCGCGACGCGCTCGCCCGGGCGGACTCGGAAGCTGACCTCCTCGATCGCCGCCACGCCGCCGTATCCGGCGCTCAGCCCGGCCGCCTCGGCGAGAACGCTCATCCGATCCCGGGTATCTCGCAGCGCCGCTGGCCGCCGCTGAAGCCCTGCGCCATGGCGTCGGCGTTCGCCGCCTCCATCTGGAGGTATGTCGCGCCGGTCGAGTCTTCGGGGCCGAGCGTGTCTCCGTACAGGGTCTGATCGGATGAGGCGCCGGTCTGGTCCGCGATCGTCTCCGCGAGCTTGGGGCTGACGGAGCTCTCCGGGAAGACGGCCTTGACTCCCTCGCGCTCGATCCGGTCGACGAGCTCGCTGACGTCCTTGGCGGATGGCTGCGCCTGGGTCGTCTGCGAGGGGATCACCGCGCCCACGATCGTGATCCCGTAGCGCTTCGCGAAGTAACCGAAGGCGTCATGGTCAGTGACCAGCTTGCGCTCAGCGGCGGGAACGGATTCCATGCACCTGGCGATCCCGCGATCGAGCGCCCTGAGCTCGCCCAGGTAGGCCTCGGCGTTGCGGCGGAACTGGGCGGCATCCGAGGGCTCCGCCTCGAGCAGGCTGTCGCGGATCTCCTCGACTGCGGCCTCGGCGTTGCGCGGATCGTGCCACCAGTGAGCGTCGTACCTCGACGCCTCCGCCCCGCTGGTCTCGCCCGGGAGCTTGATCGGGACGGTCGCGCCGAGATCGACGATCGACGCGTCGCTGCCGCTTTCCGAGACGACCTGGTCGATCCACGGGTCGAGATCGTCGCCGCTGGCGAAGACGAGATCGGCGCCGACCGCTCCCTCGACGTCGCTCGGACGCGGCTCGTACTCGTGGGCGTCGGTGTTGGGCTCAAGGATCTGGTCGACCTCAACCGCGTCGCCCCCGACCTCGCGGACGAAGTCGCCGATCTGGGTCGTCGTGGCGACCACCTTGAGCTGTCCGGAGTCGCCGGAGCCCGAGTCGCCGCAGCCGGCGGCGACGAACGCGAGGGCCGCGACGGCCGCCACCGAAGCGCGCCTGCCCGGTCGGGGCAAGGCGCGCGCCGCGGCGGCGAGCGCGAACACCGCCCCGGAGAGGGTGGCGATCGTCGCCCCCGGAGGAGCGTCCGTCTTCACCGAGAGCCACAGGCCGGCGGTTCCTTCCAGCGCGACCAGGGCGACGCTACCGATCTGCCAGCTCAGCATCCGGCTGGTGAGCAGACGTACGGTGGCCGCCGGAACCACGAACAGGGCGGCGACCAGCAGGGCGCCGATGACCGACAGGGCGGCGGTGGTCGCGAGCGCGATCAGGGCCAGAAGGGCCACCTGGAGGTAGGGGCCTCCGGCGCCCACCGACTGCGCGGACGTGGGGTCGAAGCCCGCGGCCAGCCAGCGCCGGCCGAAGAGGACGGTGGCGCCGAGGCTTGTCGCCGCGGCCGCCGCTGCCAGCGCGATGTCCCGCCCGTCGATCAAAAGCAGGCTGCCGAACAGCAGGGTCTCGACGTTGGAGCCGGAATGGAAGACGTCGCTGGCCAGGATCACCCCCGCCGCCAGGCAGCCGACCAGGACCATCGCGATGAGGCTGTCCTGATCGCCCGGGCGCCGCCGCGCCAGCACCGAAGTCCCGGCGCTGAAGACGACCGCCGCGCCGAACGCTCCCAGCGGCGCCGCGAAGCTGAGCCCGTCGGCGAGCACGAGGCCCGGGAAGGCGGCGGTCCCGACGGCGTGGGAGAAGAAGGCGAGTCCGCGCAGGACTATCCAGGTGCCAAGCAGGCCGGCCGGGATCGAGAGGATGAGCAGCTCGAGCAGGCCGCGCTGGACGAATGGGAGCTGGAACGGGTCGAGCAAGGTGGTGGGCACCCGGGTCGGGCTCAAGCGGGCGACGAGCGAGGATAGCAAGAGAATGAGACTTGTTCTCATTCCATCCCCGTGAAGGAGCCGCCCACGCCCCGGCGAAGCCCGAGCCGTGGCGCCGGAGAAGGATGCCGATCGCACGAGCCAAGACCAGGAGTTGTGGGAGGATCTCGATCGGGACGAGGATCCGTTCGCGGATATCGACCGCCGGCAGCGCCGCCGTTCTCGCCGCTCCGGGATGCAGGCCACCACCCTGGCGCGAACCGGGGCCGGCCGGCTGCTGATTGGGGCCGTGGCCGCCCTGCTTGCCGCCACGATCGCCGGTTTGGTCGCCCTGTGGCCGGGCTCCTCGGAGGCTCAGGGGCCATCGCAGGCCTTCGGCGGCGCCTCGGTGGTGGCCACCGTCGACCGGGCCTCTACGGCGCCCTGCTCCGGTCCGGTCGAGCAGCAGTGTCGCCGGATCGACGTCACGGTCGACGACGGGCCGGACGCCGGCCAAACAAGCACGATCACACTGGGGCCGGCGGCGGTGACGCCGGACATCGAGGCCGGCGCGCACATCCGGGTCGTCCACGTGGATGTGCCCCAGGGGGCCAACCCGCGGCAGGTCGAGCCGTACCAGTTCGTCGACTACGACCGCAAGGGGTCGCTCGTCTGGCTCGCGGTGGGCTTCGCCGCGCTCGTGCTGTTGCTCGCCCGCTGGCGCGGCCTCCTGGCGCTGATCGGGCTCGGCCTCAGCCTCCTGTTGGTCACCAAGTTCCTGATTCCGGCGATCCTGGCGGGATCGTCGCCGCTGCTCGTCTCCCTGACCGGTGCGCTGGCCGTGATGTTCGTGACCCTGGGGCTGACCAGCGGGGTGGGCGCCCAAAGCCTGGCGGCGGCGCTCGGGATCGGTGGAAGCCTTCTGCTCGCCACCCTGCTCGGCGACGCCTACGTTCACATCGCCCACCTGAACGGCTACACCGGAGAGCTATCCACGGTCTTTGGGCAGTCGAACGTGCACGTCTCGCTCGAGGGCATCGTGGTCGCCGGGATCGTGATCGGCGCGCTCGGCGTCCTGGCGGATATGGGGGTCACCCAGGCCTCGGCGGTCATGGCGCTTCGGCGGGCCAACCCATCGCTGGCTCCCCGCGAGCTCTACAGGGGCGCGTTCGTGGTCGGTCGCGATCACCTCTCCGCCACGATCCACACGCTGGTGCTGGCGTATGTCGGCGCCGCGCTTCCCCTGTTGCTCTTGCTCCGGTCGAGCAACGTCGCCACCGCGGACGCGTTCAACACCCAAGACGTGGCGGAGCCGATCGTCGCCACGCTGGTCGGCTCGATCGGCTTGATCGCCGCCGTCCCGCTGACCACAGGGCTCGCCGCCGTCCTGGTCGCGCGGGTTCCCGCTTCAGCCCTCAGCGGGCACGGCGGGCATCAGCACTAGTCCTCTGCGCTTTACGTCGTGGCGCGGATCGCCGCCGCCTGAGGCTGCTCGGCGGCCGGCTTGGTGAGCGGGCCATGGCGGCGCTTCGCGATCAGCCAGGCAGCGCCGCCGGCGATCATTGCCAGGCTGAACAGCTGGGCCTCGGTGAGCCCAACGAGGACCTGGTCGTTGCGACGGACGAATTCGACCAGGAAGCGCTCGGCGCCAGCCAGGACAAGGTAGATCGAGAATAGGACGCCGGCCCGGAAACGGTCGCGAAGCCGCCACAGCAGGTAGGCGACCAGCCCCATGGAGAGGGTCTCGTAGATCGGCGTCGGGTGCACCGTCTGGTCGATGGGCTCGGTGCCGTCCGGGTAAGCCATCGCCCAGGGCCCGCCCCAGGCCTTGCCGTAGTCGCCGTCGCCGGAAACCTGGCAGCCGATCCGCCCGATCGCATAGCCGAGCGCCAGCGGCGCCGCGCAGAGGTCGAGGAGGGCGGCATTGAGCATGCCGCGCCGCCATGCCCACAGCCCGACGCCGGCCGCGCCCCCGATCGCGCCCCCGTACCAGACCAGGCCGGCACCGGAGAAGATGTTGCCGAGCAGGTCGTCCTTGACCGAGTCGTAGTTTTCGACTATGAAGTCCAGCCGGGCGCCGACGAGCCCGGCGACGAGCCCGGCGAGGATCACCTCGTACGCCCAGTCCGGGGGCTTGCCCCACTCCTGAAGGCGCCGCGCGATCAGCGCGCCGGCCGCTATGAAGGCGAGCGCGAACATGATCCCGAAGGTCTGGAGGGTGATCGGGCCTAGGTGGATCTCGGGTTGCATGCGCTCTGCGAGGGAGCTTCGAGGGGGCTAACCGAAGCTAAGCAGGGTCGGAACCCGGCGCGGCGCTCGCCTGGCCCTCTTGCGCCGAAGAGGCCCTTCATTTGCCTGTCACCTATTTCTCATGGACCTCTCACTCCGCTGACGTAGACCTCGCATCGAGAAGTCCACCAACCGGTCGGTCGGTGGAAGCGTCAGAAGGTCAACGCGCCGGCGCAACCGGCGCCGGGAGAGGAAGGAGTAGCCATGTACCTCGTCGACCAGTGCTCGAACTGCGGCAGCAACGTCAGGCCCGAGCTCGGAGTGGCGACAGCCACCACCGTCCAGCACCGGGAGTGCGCCGACCGATTCGGCGTCGGCACCCACGGCCAGTCCATCGTCCTCCCCATCGACCACGCGATTCGTCACCGTCCCCTTGCCGTCGCGGCCTTCGAGCCACGAGCGGCGGCTGAGTAGCCCCGACGCGGATCGAACGCGCGCTTCCAGGACGAAAACCTGGCGTGCTTCCACTACACCACGGGGCCTAGACAACGCCAAGTCTAGGGTTCGACTGACGCGTCGAGCTCACCCATCTATGCCATCCGCTGTCGCATCTAGACTACCGAACATGTGTTCGTATAACCGGGGCCCGGAAAGACGTGAGACCGAAGCCCGCTGAGAAGTCCAAGGCTCGGCGCCTGCGACGTGAGGACGGGATGCCGCTGAAGCGAATTGCCGCGCGGCTCGGGGTTTCGCTCTCGACTGTCAGCCTTTGGGTCCGCGACATCGAGCTTGATCCGGCCCACCGCGAACGGAACTGTCGACAGGAGTATGCGAAGCGCGCCACGACGTGGAGCGACCTCAACCGCGCAAAGCGAACCGCCTATCAGCAACAGGGAAGGACACGGGCGCAGGAAGGCAACGCTCTCCACCAAGCAGGGTGCATGCTGTATTGGGCCGAGGGAGCCAAGACCCGAAACTCGGTCACGCTCGCGAACTCGGACCCTCACCTGCTCAGGTTCTTCTGCGAGTTCCTACGGAAGTCGATGGGAGTCCCGCCCAAGGACTTCCGCGTGTCATTGACCGTCTATCTCACGAATGGGCTCACCATCGAGGAGATTGAGAACTACTGGCTCTCGATCCTCGATCTCCCGCGCACTTGCCTCCGAAAGCACGCGATCAATTTCAAGCCCACGTCGAGCAGTGGCTTGAAGCGAAATAGGCTTCCTTACGGCGTGTGCACCGTTCGAGCGATCGGCGGCGGCCGCTTGGTCCAACACATCTTTGGAGCCATTCAGGAGTACGCCGGGTTCGAGGAGCCGCGCTGGTTGGACGGGCCGGCGATCAAGCCACCCCGCAAGAAGCGCCTCACCGCAACCGCACCGAACTAGCCGACGAACCCTCCCAGGCGACGTTCCGTAGGCCGCTCACGCTCGGGGCGCCGCCGCCAACCGCAGCCGAAAGAAGTCCAGCATCTGCGGCAGCGGTTGATCGGGGTCGAGCTTCGGCTCGAGCAGACGGAAGCGCCGCTGCCGCACCAGGTCCGCCAGCACGGCCTTGCCGAGCAACAGCGCCAGCCCCGCCCCGGGGCACCCCTGCGGCCCGTGGCTGAAGTGGTTGAAGCTCCAATCCTCCGCGGCGCCGCCCTCCGTCCACTCCTCCGGGGCGAAGCGGTGGGCGAACTCGTGCCGCTCGGCGTCGCGGTGGTTGAACGTGTTCGAGATCAGCACCTGGGTCCCGGCAGGCGCCGCGGCGCCCTCCCATTCGGTCTCCTCCAGCGTCTCCCGCGACAGCACAGGGGTCGTCGGCCACAGGCGCATCGCCTCCTCCAGGCACGCCTCCAGGTAGGCGAGGGAGGCCACCACGCCTGCATCCAGGCCGCCATCGGCCCCGGCAGCCACCTCCGCCTCCACCGCGGCCCGCTGGCGCGGGTGGCTGGCGATCAACGCCAGGGCCCGGAAGGCGTTGGCGGGCAGCGTATCCCCCATCGCGAACAGCCAATGGGTCAGCTGGCGCTCCACCCTCGTCTCCCCGTCCGACGGGGCCTCCCCGAACAACCCCACCAGGCTCCCCGGCTCGGCCGCCTCGACGTAGCCCTGCAGCTTGGCCATGAACGGCTCGAAGCTCTCGGAGCGCTCCTTCGGCAGCCCGTTGGCCTCGTCCATCAGGGTGGCGAGGAGGTCGGTCAGCTCCTCATCGTCACCCGCGGCGTCCCCCAGGACGACCCGCCGGGTGATCCGCTGAAAGGCGAGATGAAACGCGTCCCAGCGGAGCTCCCCGCCGCCGGCGCCACCGACCTCGTCGAGCAACGCCGCACCCTCCTCCCCCGCCACCGTGACGAAGCGGTCCGCCAGCCGGTGCGCGGGCTTCGCCGTATCGAGCACCTCCTCCGCGAAACGGCGCCGGTTCTTCCACGCCTCGCCACGGGAGATCGTCAGGGCGTCGGGCTGGAAGTGGGACATGCCGCGCCGCTTCGCGTCGGGGTCGGGCGCGAAGGGATGGGGCGACCCCTCGAGCACTCGCCGCACGTCCTCCGTGGACAGCGCCAGGAGCATCTGGTCGGTGCCAACCCTGACCCACACCGGCCCCGGCCCGTGGCTGCGGCGGAGGCCGCCGATCAGGCCCACCGCGTGCCGATCCACGTTCAGCTTCGTCGCCGCTGCAGCGGCGCGCGGTCGCCGCCGGAACAGCCCCTGGACGACATTGGGCAGCATCGCCTGAAGCGTGAACCGAACGCCCTCGATCAGCGAGGCGCTCGGCAGATCCGAGCTCAACCCAGCTTCCGCCAGGGAGCGAACGCGTTCTTCACACCCTCGAGCGCCGGCGCCAGCTCCGGGTGATGGCGGCGCAGCACGTCGAGCATGCCATTGCCCTCCACCCACTCCACGCCCTCGGGCGTGTAGACGTCTGGCGAGTAGTCGTTGGTGAAGAAGCGGTCGCTCTTCAGGCGCCGGGAGGCCATCAGGATGAAGATCCGGAACGCGGTGTCGCTGAACCCGAAGCCCGGCGGCAGCGGCTCGGCGAGCAGCCCGACCTGGAGGTCCACCTGGTCGATGTCCCCGTCGTAGACCTCGCGGATCTCCTCGGCCCATTGCCGGTTGGCCGTCAGGTCCTCGAACCGCTCTACGCGCGGCTTGCGCAGCTTCTCGCGGAAGGCGTTGTAGCGCCGCACGCCGCGCTCGCGGTCGCGCAGGATGTCGATCGTCCCCAGGTCCACCCGGTCGCCGTTCAGCCGGACGTGGTTCTGTAGCGCCCGCGGGTGGTTGTGAAGCGTGATCGCGCCCGGGTTGGCGACGCCGAACGAGTACAGCAGGTTCGAGAGCCCGTACTTGTCGATCGAGGGACGCGTGCCGTGCCCCTGGAGCGGCTCGAACTCCGTCGTCTCGATCAGCGCGCCATTGCGATGATCGCGGACCTCGTAGTCGTCGGGGAGCAGCGGATGCAGCCGGTACACGGACACGAACTCCTCGGTGATCGAGTACGGAGCTGCGTGGTGCTCCTGGGGCGAGCCGACGATTCCCGTCAGGGCCTCGGTGAGCGCCCGCCCGCCGAGCACCCGCTTCGCCCAGCTCGGCAGGGCCCCGTACCAGTTGGCGTGCATCGCCGTCTCCAGCACCGGGTTGGCGAGGATCCCCGGGGTCCACTCCACAGTGTGGATCTTCGCCATCAGCGCCGAGTTGACCAGCCGTGCGGTCAGGAACAGCTTCTCGTCGTCCCAGCCCGGGTAGGCGGCCTTCAGGTGGTCGCAGATCGCGTTGTGCTCGTTGACGAACAACGTGTGCAGGAGCGAGAGGCCGATCCAGTAGTTGTCGCTGAACCCGGTCAGGTCGACGCCGTCGAGGTCCGGGTCGACCTCGTTCGGCAGCCGTCCGTCCTCAACCGCCATCTTGCCGTCCTCGCCCGCCCGCAGCTGGCGATTTCGCCCCTCGACGGAGCCGTAGATCTGCGAGCCATCCCACCAGTGGGTGACGGTGTTGATGTAGGTGGGCGGCAGGCCGCTCTTCCAGGTCCGGGTCCGGTCGGCGCTGGTCTGTTTCACCTTCATCCGGCCCCCGTCCGGCCACTCGTCCTGCTCGTCCAGGGGCACGTCGATGAACTGGTCCGGGGAGTTCTCGCCGTGCCCGAACCAGTCGTGGTTCTCCATCTGGATCCAGCAGGCGGCCAGCACGTTGAGGCTCGTCGCCGGCTTGAAGGTGTCGCGGTTCAAGAGGCGGAGGCTCACCTCCCGCGGACTCGGCTCCATCATCTGCGGCATCGGCTCGGGCGCCGTCGCGTCCGGCGGCGCGTTGCGGCCGAAACGGCTGCCCACCATCCCCATCTCCGGGTCCGCGGGATCCTGGTATGAGCCGTCGTACGTCCGGTGCTTCGGCAGGTCTTCCGGCGCCACCGGAGATCGCTCACCATTTGCAGCCCGGGTGTCGTAGAGGTTCAGCTCCCGCAGCTCGTCGCGGAAAGCCCTGAGGTTGAGGAGCGCCAGCGGCTTCGGCAGCTCCCACCACTCACGTGCGCGGTTGACTCGCTTGAACAGCGCCGAGTTGGCCCGGGCCAAGGGGTTCGCCATCGAAGTCCCCTCCTCTCTGAATCGAGGCGACGCTACCACACGGAAAGTGCTTACCGGAACGCCTGGGCGCGTCGGGTGGGCCGAACGGGCCGCCGCCGTGCCAGGCCGAGGGAATGCTCCAGCTCGGTTGCGGCCGCCGGTAGCAGGGTGCGCAGCTCGCGCGCCTCGGGCAGCGCCTCGGGATCGACGTAGGCTGCGAAGTGGATCGAATCGCCATAGGTCAGCATCCCGATCGCCAGGGCGTGCCCATCGCTGATCGGGATCACCGGATAGATGGCCTCCACCTCCGCCCCGGCGACGAACAGCGGCAGCCGAGGCCCGGGGACGTTCGAGACGGTCAGGTTGTACATCCGCGGGCTGGCTGCGAGTCGCGCCGCCCGTTCCTTGAGAAAGCCGGGCAGCTGCCCGACGGTGCGGAGAAGGGCGTCGCTGCCGGCGATTCTCCCGGAGCGCTTCAGCTCCGAGGTCTGGGCGTGGATCCGATCGAGCCGGGCGGCCGCGTCCGGTTCGTCGAGTGGCAGATCCACGAACGCGAACGTGATCCGATTGCCCTCGGCGGGTGCCTCCTCCGACCCGCGGACGTTGACCGGGATCATCGTTCGCAGAGGGAGGGGTCGCTCCTCGAGGAGCGGCGTCAATCTGCGCAGGGCGCCGGCGACCACCGTGAGCAGGATGTCGTTCAGCTTCACCCCTCTCGCTCGCTTGAGCCGCAGGAACCGCGCCAGCGGGAGGCGGCGGACCACGAGCGCCCGTTTGGGGCCGATCGGCTGATTCAGAAACGATGGCGGCGCTGGACGGATCACGTCCTCGGCAAGCGAGAGGGCGGCGCGCCTCATCGTGTCGCCGAGCCGCAGGCTCCGTTCCGGAGCGAGCCCCATCGCCGCCATGCGGCGCGCCACCCTGAACTGCTCGAGGGCACCGTCGGCGACCGAGTCCACCGCGAGTCGCAGCGGCGGATCCGCCGGCTCGGGCCTCCAGTCGGCCGGCTCCGGCAGGGCAGCATCGGCCGCCAAGTCGAAGAGCAGCATCCCAAGCTCGACCGCTGCGACGCCGTCGACCATCGCGTGGTGCACCTTGCCCAGCACCGCGGCCCGCCCCGCACCCACCTGAGGGACCACCAGGATGCTCCACAGCGGGTGGGAGCGGTCGAGCGGCTGGGTCAGGAACTCGCCGGCGAGGCGGCTCAGGCCTGGGTCGTTCGCGACCTTGCTCCCCTCGTGAGCCAGGATGTGCCGCTCGAGCCGAAACCCGGGATCGTCGGCCCACACCGGCTCGCCGACCGGGGCCGAAAGCACCCGCTGGCGGAACCGCGGGGCCAGATGCAGGCGAGCGGCGACCCGGTCGGCGAGCGTATCGGGGTCGAGTCGCTCCTCACCAGGAGGCAGGCGGAGGGTCGAGAGCCAGCCCACGTGCATGTGCGCTGTGGCCGTCTCGATCCGCAGAAACGACGCATCGAGGGCGGAGAGCCGGTCCATCGCACAAGGATGGGCGGGACAGGCGCGAAACGCATTGGCACCGGTGTCGAGAATCCGGGCCCCGCAACCCTCCCTGGTGTCGAACCGAGGCGGGTGGGGTATTCAGCGCACCAGGAGCTCGAGCAGCGCCTTTTGGGCGTGGAGGCGATTCTCGGCCTGGTCCCAGACGGCGGACCGCTCGCCGTAGAGGACGTCCTCGGTGATCTCCTCGCCGGGGTGTGCGGGGAGGCAGTGGAGGACGATCGCCCGCTCCGAGGCTTCCGCAAGCAGCTCGGCGTTCACCTGGAACGGAGCTAGATCGGAGCGACGGCGCTGCGCTTCGCTCTCGTCCCCCATGCTCACCCAGACGTCCGTGTAGATCGCGTCGGCGCCGTCCGCGGCCTGGCGGGGGTCGCCCGTGTCCAGCGCCGCCAGGCCCGGCTCGATCCGGTAGCCGTCGGGGGAGGCGACCCTGACCTCGATGCCGGCCGTTCTACCCACGACGGCCAGCGAGCGCGCGACGTTGTTGCCGTCGCCCACGTAAGCGACCCGCAAGCCGTCCAGATCCCCGAAGCGCTCACGGAGCGTGAGCAGATCGGCCAGCGCCTGGCAGGGATGGTGGTCGGGCGTCAGCCCGTTGATCACCGGCACCGCTGCCCCGTCGGCCAGCTCGGCGACCAGCTCGTGCGAACCGGCCCGCACGACAATCGCCCGCACGTAGCGGGACAGGACGCGCGCCGTATCCGCCACCGACTCACCCCGCGAGAGCTGGAGCTCGTCGCCCCGCAGGATCAGGGGCGTACCGCCGAGCTCGGCTACCCCGACCTCGAACGAGACGCGCGTGCGGGTCGAGGGCTTCTCGAACACCAGCGCGATGCTCTTGCCCGCGAGCGCATCGGCTCCCTCGCGGCTCGACCGCCCCGCCTTCAGCACGAGCGCGCGGTCGAGCAGCACCCTCAGCTCGTCCTGGGTGAGCTCCTCGCCCGTGAGGAAGTCGCGTGCCATCGGAAGCGGAGCATGGTACGCCGCTGACCGCCCCGATACTTCACGCGTGGAGATCGGCGCCATCAGCTGGAACCTGTTCCACGGCCGCGACTTTCCGCCCGACGCGGCGCTTCACACATGGCGCTCGCGCGTGGCGCGGGCGGCTGAGCGCAACGCCACCCACATCCAGGTCAACCGGGAGCTGTTTCGGGAGTTCGCCCAGGTCCTCTGCGCCGCGCGTTGGGACGTCGCCCTGCTTCAGGAATGCCCGCCGCGCTGGGCCGCCGCGCTGGCCGCCACCTGCGAAGCAAGCGCCCAGCGCTCGCTCACCTCACGCAACTGGCTTGGCCCCGTCCGCAGCATCCTCGCGGGCTGGAACCCCGATCTGCTCGGGTCCTGGGAGGGCGGCTCAAACCTCACCCTGGTCAAAGGGCCGGGTGCGGACGGCCTGCTCGACGAACGAGAACTCGTACTTCGCCGTCTTCCTGAACGACGCACGATGGCCTTCGCCAGGCTCGACTCGGGGCTCTGCGTGGCGAATCTGCACGCGAGCACGCGCCCCCCTCTGGCGGAGGCGGACGTGCGCCACGCGGTCGAGACGGCCGTCGCCTGGGCCGGCGAGTCGCCGTTGATCCTCGGCGGCGACTTCAACCTGCGGCCGAACCAGACCCGGCTGTTCGGGGAGCTGGCGCGGCGATTCGGCCTCAGCGCACCGACCGGCCCCGACTCCATCGACCACATCCTCAGCCGAGGGCTCGAGATCGTCGACCCGCCGGGCGCCTGGCCGCCCGAGGCGCGGGAGCTGCCCTGCGAGGGCCTCCGACTGCGTCTGAGCGACCACGCCCCGGTCGAAGCGCGGTTCGCGGCCCACATGGTTGACCCACCGGTCGCGGGATTCCCACATGGTTGACCCACCGGTCGCGGGAATGAGATAGTCATCCCCCCCAATCAATCGCGGGAACGCGAAGGAGGAGATTCGATGGCGACGAGATCGGGCGGTTCCAGATCGGGCGGTTCCAGATCAGGTAGGTCGAGCGGCTCGAGGCCGAGCGCCAAGGGTGGCGCCGGCAGCGGGCGGGCGGGCTCAGCCCGGCGCTCCGGGCGGGCGGGCTCAGCCCGGCGCTCCGCCGCGACCGCGCGCAGCGACAAGAGCGTGGAGGCGTTCCGGGATGCGCTCGAGCGAAGCGTCACCCTGTCGCGCGATCGGCTTCAGGAGGTCGTGGACGACGCGGTCCGGCGCGGTCGCATGACTCGCAACGACGCCAACGAGCTGGTCAGCAGCATGATCACGCGGGGTCGTCACTACACCGACGACCTGGTGAAGGAGCTCGAGCGCCTGCTCGATCAGGCGCGACGCGAGCTCGAGTCGCGGATGGGTCCCACGCGACGCCGGGCCACCAAGGCCGCCGGCCGAGCCGCGCGCGCGGCGCGGGACGCCGCGGAAACGCCGCTGGCCCAGGCCGACCGCCTGCGCCGGCGGGCGGGGGTCGCCGCCGGGGGGCCGATCACGGCCTATGACCAGCTCACGGCGGCCCAGATCAAGTCACGGCTCGGCGACCTGAGCGCGGCCGAGCTGCGCCAGCTGCGCACGCGCGAGAAGAGCGGCAAGGCGCGGAAGGGCGTGCTCGCGGAGATCGAGCGCCAGCTCAAATAGGCCGCTATCAGGGTGTCTCACGCCGTCCCCCCTAGCGGGGCAGCGCGTCGACGTCCAGCGGGGCGGCGATCCCCTCCCATTCGGGGCGGTGGCGAAGACGCCGCGTGTCGCAGTAGATCTCGACGCCGTGGCCGTCCGGATCCGAGAAATAGATCGACTTGGAGATCCCGTGGTCGACCGCCGTGAACTCGACGCCCGCCTCGCGAACGCGATCGACGGCGCGGGCGAGCTCCGCCTCGTCGGCCACCTCCACCGCGAAGTGGTAGAGGCCCAGCGCCTCGGGATCGGCCGCCGGTGCGTCGGCATGCCCCTGTAGGGCGAGGTGGTGATGCGCATCCCCGAACGACATGAACACGAAGCTGCCTCCGACTCGCTCGCTCACCTGGAGCCCGAGTGTCGCGCGGTAGAAAGCCTCCGAGCGGTCCAGGTCGGAGACCTTGAGGTGCACGTGCCCGACCGCCGCCATGTGCAGAGCATATGAGCCCGTGTCGCCCGGCTCAGTCGGACGGCCTGGTGAGCTCGGTGGCCAAAACGGTGAGGTCGAGCTCTCCCCCGAGCGTCTCGGCGAGCAACTCGGCGGCGTCGAGGCGCTGGCCGTGGCGCCATAGCGAGCGCAGCCACTGGCCCGCCTCGGGCGAGGCGTACCAGCTCGGACCGAACCGCTCCTCGAGCGCGGCCCGCCAGTGGGTCTCGAGCGCCCAGGCGCGCAGGTAGCAGGCGGCGTAGAAGCCGCCATCGACGTCCGCCAGCCAGCTGGCCCGCGGCCAGGGGACGCGGGTCGCCTCGGTGAGCAGCTGCGCGTAGCGGCCAGGCATCTCCGAAAGCGTGGCCGAGGGGCCGTGCAGCTCGAGCTCGTAGGCGAGCTTGGCCGCGTAGCGGCGAACGAACACCAGCTTGACGGCGCGCGCGTGAGCGGCCGCCGGCCCGGGGTCCTCCAGCCCGAGCTTGTGGCGAAGCCAGTGGTGGTCCTCGACCAGGTGCTCGACCAGGAACGCGAACGACTCGGTCACCGAGTTGTCTCCCAGATGCCGGTACTCGAACGCCAGGCCGGGGTCGGTGTTCGCGTAGTGCTCGGCGTGGCCGCCCTCGTGGAACAGGGCGTCATAGTCGTTCCGCCCGCCCGTCGGCGCGATCACCAGATGGATCTCGTCGGGCACGCGGGGGGTCGAGCAGAAGGCGCGAGATGACTTGGTCCGGCGGGGTTCGGCATCGAGGTGGACGTTGGTCTGGCCTCGCAGCTCGATGCCGAGCCCGTGGAGGGTGTCGGCAAACGAGGGGACCAGTCGGTCGGCCGGGAACACGGGGTCGAGGTCCGCGGCGCGAAAGAAGCGCGGCAGGTCGGAACGGCGAAGCTCCCCCAGCTGGGGCAGCCCCGCGCGCCCCAGCTGGGGATCGGCGACGGTTGCGTAGACATCCTCGGTGGCCTCGAGGAAGGCGGCGCTCTGGCGCGCCAGCGCCTCGAGGTCGATCGCGCGGAGCTCGGCGTAGGCGGCGGCATAGGTCGGCCAGCCCAGTGCTAGGCAGAGCTCGTGGGCGCGCTCGAGCGCCGTCCGGTAGAGCGGGTTCAGCCGCTGGTCGAGGACCGCGTTGCACGCCTCCTCGAGCGCCGCCCTCCGCTCCGCCTCCGGCTCGTTGGCCTGCTCGATCGGCACCGAGCGATAGGGAACGGCCCCGTCGCCCGGGTCGACCTCGAGCGAAGCCTCGAGCCCGGCCAGCTCCGCCGACTCGGACCGGGTCTCGAGGCCGAGCAGCCCGTCGAATGCGAACTGGAGCAGGTAGCGAAGGCGGCGCTTCTCGTCGTCGCCGGTGGCGGCGCCGCAGAGCTTCCTCAACCGCTCGACTTGCTCTCTCGCGAACAGGTCGGCGTAGCCCCGGTAGATGGGCTCGATCTCGAGCTCGGGCTTGTGACCTGCCAGGTGCAGGTAGTACTCGCGGCTGAGCTCCTCGCAGAATCGTTCCGCCCGCCGCCGGTACTCGTCGAGGTCGAACCTCAAGGGGCTGCAACGATAGGGCTGATGACGCCGCCGGCCACAGACAGAGCTCCGCGACCGAGGCAGGGCGAGGAGCTGGTGCTCGAGATCGACTCGATCGCCCAGGGCGGTCGCGGCGTGGCGCGGGCGAACGGCTATGTCGTCTTCGTCTCGGGCGGGCTGCCCGGCGACCGGGTCCGCGCCCGGCTGATCAGGGCCAAGCGCGACTTCGGAGAGGCGCAGGCCGTCGAGCTGGTCGATCCCAGCCCGGACCGGGTCGCCGACCGATGCCTTCACGACGGCGAGCCCTGCCCCGGCGCACCCTGGCAGGGGTTGCCCTATGAGCGCCAGCTCGAGGAGAAGGCCAAGCAGGTCGACGCGGCCCTGCGCCGCCTCGGCGGGCTCGAGGGCTTCGAACTCGAGCCGGCCGAGCCCGCCGCCCTCCAGTGGCGCTACCGCAACAAGCTCGAGTACTCCTTCGGCGAGCGCGACGGCCGCCTGACGCTCGGCTTCCACCGCCGCGGCAGCTGGGCCGAGGTGATCGACGTCGAGGACTGCCTGCTTGCCTCGGAGCGCAACAACGCGGCGCGCAACCAGGTCCGCGAGTGGGCGCGGCGCGAGGGGATTCCGGCCTACGACCGGCGCCAGCAGCTCGGGGTGCTGCGCAATCTGGTGGTTCGCGAGGGCCGCCGCACCGGGCAGCTACAGACCCGGCTGGTCACCGCGCGGGCCGGCTTCGCCAAGCCGCCCGTCGATCTGCACACCGTGGTCGAGGGGCCGGGCGGCGGCACCGACGGGCCGACCGGCGTGCTCGGCGAAGAGTTCCTCGAGGAAGAGCTGGCGCAGCTGCGTTTGCGAGTCTCCGCCTCGGCCTTCTTCCAGACCAACACCGAGACGGCGGAGCGCCTGTACGCGATCGCCGCCGGCTATGCGGAGCTCTCCGGACGCGAGCGGGTCTTCGACCTCTACTGCGGGATCGGCACTATCGGCCTCGCACTCGCCTCCCAGGCAGGCGAGGTTTGGGGGATCGAGACCGGCCTCGAGGCGGTGGCCGACGCCGAGGAGAACGCGCGACGCAACCGGATCACCAACGCCCACTTCATCGCCGCCGACGTGCGCCTCGGAGTTCGGCCCCTGCTCGAGCGGGCCGGCCGCCCCGACGTGGTCGTCCTCGATCCGCCCCGCGCCGGGCTCTCAAAGAAGGTGGTTCGGCGGGTGATCGAGTGTGGGGCGCCGCGGATCGTCTACGTCTCCTGCAACCCGACGACGCTGGCCCCGAACGCCTCGCAGCTCACCGACGCCGGCTATAGGCTCCGGCGCGTGAGGCCGGTGGACATGTTCCCGCAGACGCCGCACATCGAGTGCGTGGCGTTGCTGGAGAAATGAGCCAGGATCGTGCCTTCGGGGTCGCCGCCGGGCTCGACCCGGAGATCGCCACACCCCTCGCCGAGCGCTGCGAGGGGCTCGGCTACTCCTCGGTCTGGTCCAACGACCACCCGGGGGCCAACGGGCTCGACACCCTGGCGGCCTTCGCCGAGGGCTCCGAGCGGCTCGAGCTGGGCGTAGCGGTGATGGCGCTCGATCGCCACCAACCGGCTGAGATCAACGAGAGGGTCGAGCGGCTGGGCTTGGACCGGAAGCGCCTCTGGATCGGAATCGGCGCCGGCTTCTCCGAGAGGCCGCTGACGACGATGCGCAACGCTCGCGGGGCGCTGCGTGAGGCGATCCCCGGGGTCAGGCTCGTGCTTGCGGCCATGGGCCCGAAGATGTGCGCGCTCGCCGGAAGCAGCTTCGATGGGGCCTTCCTCAACTGGATGACCCCCGAGTTCGCGGCAGGTGCCCGAGACCACGTCCACGCCGGGGCCCGCGAGGCTGGTCGTGATGCGCCGCCGGTGCTGGGCTACGTGCGCACCGCCATCGGGCCCGACGCCGCGGAGCGGCTCACCAAGGAGGAGTCCTTCTACCGCGACCTCCACGACGGCTATCGCAATCACTTCGCGCGCCTCGGCGAGCGGCAGGGGACCGTCGGTGTCGCCGATCCTGACCGCGAAGGTGTCCAGGCAGAGCTGTCGCGCTACACGGCGCTCGACGTCGTCGTCGTGCGGAGCCTGGCAAGCGCCACGCTCGAGGCGATGGCGACGCTCGCCGAAGCGGCCGCGCCGTCCTGACCGCAACCCGCCCGAGCCGGCTCGAGGGCGCGCGGATTCCATGACACCTGGGCGTAGATCCGTGATGCGTGGGGCGCCAACCTGGACGCTGCCATGGCGGTGGGTGACATCCGGCCGTGTAGAGCGGCACGATCGCACCCACCGGATCGGGTAATTGCCGACATCGCGGCTGCACAGCACGGTGTCGTGGCGCGCCGCCAGCTCCTGGCTCGGAGCTTGAGCCGTCACGAGATCCAAAGTCGACTACGGAGCGGGCGGCTGCATGCGTTCCATCTCGGCGTCTACGCCGCGGGCCACAACCGCCTGACGCAACGCGGCAGGTGGATGGCCGCCGTGCTCGCTTGCGGCGAGGGCGCCACTCTCAGCCATCGCAGCGCAGCGGCGCTTTGGGGAATCGCCGAGGTCCCGGACGCACGCGTCGAGGTCATCGTGCCGCGCAATCGCGCCAGTCGTCACTGCGGCAATCGGGCGAGCATCGCGATCCACGGCGCTCGCGAGCTCCCCGACGAGCAGCGGACCGTTCGCTACTCGATCCCGGTGACGACGGTTTCGCGGACGCTGCTCGACCTCGCGGGTTCGGTCGCCCCCGCTCGCCTGCGGCGTGCGTTCGAAGCGGCGGACCGGCTCGAGCTGCTGGACCTCCGCGGGCTCGTGGGGCTTTGCGAGTCGGCACGTGGCCACGCTGGGACCGGCCGTATCCGAGCATTGGCGGCCGAACATCGGGCTCTGCCCGAAACCCGCTCGGAGCTCGAGCGCCGGTTTTTGCGTCTATGTGACCGCGCGGCCCTGCCCCGGCCGGCCGTGAACGTCTTGGTCGCAGGGTTTGAGGTCGACTGCTTCTGGCCGTCCCGCCGGCTCGTGGTCGAGCTCGACGGGTATGAGTTTCACCACGACCGCGCATCCTTTGAGCGCGACCGCAGGCGAGACGCAGCGCTGCAGGTCGCTGGCCACACGGTGATCCGGGTCACCCACACGAGGCTCGTCGGCGAGGAGGCGTCCCTCGTCGCGGAGCTGGAGAAGCTGCTCGGGCTTGCTCGATCGGCGAGCCGCTAGTAGGCGGCCTCGCCCTCCTCGGAATCCTCGTCGCCGATCGCGATTGCCTCGGCAGCGCAGGTGGTGCAGAGCGCGAGGGCTCGACCCCTCGTCGAGGATCCGCTGCTTCTCCGCCGCGGTGAGCGTCGCGCCGCAGTTCTCCCAGCGCTCCGGCAGCTCCTCGATCGACCGCTCCTCCAGGTCCATCGCGGCTCGGCGCAGTTGGATGCTCAGTACGGCGGCAGGTCCGCGTACCAGTCGCCGAGTACGCGGAAGGCCGCCCAGAACTCGCGCTTGGACTCCTCCGAGTCGAGCGACTCGTCGATCTCGGAGACGTACAGGGCGTCGATCGTCGGCGTGAATCCCTGGACCTCCCCTGGCCGCGGTTCGAGCGTGCTCGAGAGCGGCACGTCGACCTCGTTGAGCGTCTCCAGGGCGCGCTCTCCCATCACCACGATCATTCGCGGCTGCACGATCGCCAGCTCCTCGACGATGCGCTCGACGCACTCCCCGCCCGCCAGTGACGGGTCCGCGACCGGGCACTTGACGCACAGCGTCCCGTAGACGATCAGGGGATCGATGTTGAGGCGCTTGAAGCTCTTGCGCAGCGCGTTGCCGGCGCGGCCGTAGAAGGCCACCCCCTCCTCGATCTCCGCCGCGGTGGGAGCGAACTTGAGCAGGAAGACGTCGGCCTGGGGGTGGCCGGAGCCGAGCACCGGCATCAGGTTGCCGCGCGGGCAGTGGGAGCACTCCTGGAGGCGGTGGGTCAGCTCGTTGAGCTCGCGAATCGCTCGCTCGAGGTACTTCTCCTGGATCTCGTCGTCTGTGGTCGGCAAGCCGGCTCCTCGTTTGGCCCCAGCGACTGGGGCTCGGGCAACCGCCTTCTTTGACGGCCCCGGCGCGGCTCCTTCAGCGTGCATCACCGCTTGCCTCGAGCGGGCCGACTCCTCGCCCGCCGCGAGGCCGCGGAGCGGCGCGGGCGCGGCCTGCCACCCTTGACCGGCCGGGCACCGACCGAGGCCGCCGCACGGGGGGTTCCGCTCGCTCTGGAGGTCTGAAGCAGCTTCAGCGCCTGGACGTAGATCAGGTTCTTGTGCTTTCGGACGATGTCCGCGTCGCGCATCGCCTCGAGGAATTCCTCGGGGCCCTCGAAGTCATGCACCCGGATCATCACGCTTCCGAGCCCCTGGGCGACGTGGCTGTCCGAGCCGGCGCCGGGGACGATCCGGTACTTGGCGGCGAAGCGCTCGGCCTCCTCGTTGAAGGCGGTCAGCGCGACCCGCGGGTTGAACACCTCGAGGATGTCGATCTCCTCGACCATCCCCAGGAGGTGCTCGTAATCAGGCACCGAGTGGAGCCGGTCGAACGGGTGGGGCACGTAGACGAGCCCGCCCTGGCGGCGGATCTCGGCGATCGTCTCGCGCATCGTCATCCCCCTGGGGATCTTCCGCTCGAGGAAGAGCCCGATCACCTCGCCCTGCTCGGCGGTCTTCACCTCCTCGGCGACGATCACCTTGATCCCGCCCATCTGCTCGGCGACCTGGCGCGCGGCGAGCGCGCCCGAGATCTCGTTGTGGTCGGTGATCGCGATCGCGCCCAGACCGCGGTCACGTGCGGTGGCCAGCAGCACCTCGACCGGGGTGGCGCAATCCGGCGAGTGGTCCGTGTGCATGTGGAGGTCGACGTGGATCGAGCGCCGCCGCGACAGCCGCCCGCGTAGGGCGGGGTTGCCGCGGGGATCGTGGCGGCGGGCGCACAGCCGCAGGTAGACGTCCTCGAGCTGGCCGGCGACCGCCCCCCAGTCGGGGACCGTGTCCCGCCCGCCGCGCACCAGCTCGCCGCGCAGCCGAGGCTCCGCGATCAATCTCTCGAGCTGACCCGCCAGGGTGACGGCGTCCCCAGGCGGGAACAGCAGGCCGCGTTCGCCATCCCCGGTCAGCTCCTCGTAGAGGGAGAGGCGGGAGGCGACCGGAACCGTCCCGGAGGCGAGCGCCTTGCGAACCAGGCCGGGAGCCACCCGGGGCCCGCCGGAGGCGACGCAGGCGACATCGGCTCCCGCGATCAGCTCCTCCGGCGACGCCTCGCGCGGGCCGACGGGGTGAACCCGGTCGCGCAGGCGGCGCGCGATGCGGATCTCGTCCCCGCTCGAGAGCCAAACCGCCGCCTCCCAAGCCAGCCCCAGCGGCAGGCGGCGGAGCGCTCGGAGGAAGAGCCGCAGCGCACCGCGCTCCTCCTGAAGGCAGAACGCGATCCGCACGGGCCGCTCGCGATCCGCGTCCGCGACCACGTCGAGATCCCGGCGCGGCGGCCACCAGCCCTCCACTCCGCGGTCGGCACCCGGCGTGACCAGCTCGTAGGTGCCGGGAAAGAAGCGCTCCATCAGGTCCGAGGTGGTGCGGCAGCTCGCCGTGCGCGCGTCGAGCCGGCCGAAGAAGATCTCGACCAGGGGCCGCGCCACCTGAGTGGAGAGGATGCGCTCACTCGGCTCGTGGAAGCTGCCGACATTGAGCGAGTGCGAGTGCCGAAGCGCGACCGAGGCCGCGCTGGGCGCGAACGGATCGTGCACGTGGACGATGTCGAGCTCGACCCCGCCGAGCAGCTCCTCCAGCGGGCGACTGAGGTCGATCGGCACCGGGGCCGCGCGGGGGGCCGGGCCGCGCGGCATCGCCAGGCTCGAGCCCACCGCCAGCACCGGCGGCCCACCATCCCCGCCGGCCCTCTCCCCCTTCCAGGAGCCGTCGAACAGCGCCGCCGGCCGCTGACGGGCAGCCCGAATCACCTGGCGGGACTCGCGAACCGCGGACCGCGAGGCGGCGGGGGCCGCCACCACGACCCTGTGTCCCCGTTCGGCGAGGCCGACCGAGGCCCGGGCCACGAATTCGTTGACCTCGTGCGGGGCTCCCCATGGGTGGGGGCTCACGTGGGCGATCGAGAGGCGCTCGGGGGCCATGGGGGCAGGATAGAAGCGGCGCGGCCTTGCGGTCATGCCGCCGAAACGGAAGCTGGCCGAAGGCTCGCCGGGGTGGGGCTACGCCTCGGTCGGGAGCTCGGCGGCCCGCTGGCCGGCGACCTTCCGCGTGTGCTCGTGGATGAACTCCTCGGTCAGCTCCCGGGCCTCATCGTCGGGTCGCTGCGTGTGTGGCGACTTCATCAGGTAGCTCGACGGCCCGTCGAGCTCGCCCGCGATCCCGTTGTTGAGCGCCAGCTTCAGGATCCGCGCCGCGTCGATCACGATCCCGGCCGAGTTCGGCGAATCCCATACCTCGAGCTTCATCTCGAGGTTGAGCGGCACGTCACCGAACGAGCGCCCCTCGAGCCTGATGTGGGCCCACTTGCGGTCGGTCAGCCAGGCGACGTAGTCGGAGGGGCCGATGTAGACGTCGTCGGCCGGCAGCTCATGGCCGATGATCGAGGTCACCGCGTTGGTCTTCGACTCCTTCTTGGAGGCCAGCCGCTCGCGCTCGAGCATGTTGTAGAAGTCCATGTTGCCGCCGACGTTGAGCTGCG
>JBBPIL010000022.1:0-33919 GCA_038040365.1 Actinomycetota bacterium | reverse complement strand
CAACGGTCCCGCCGGCTTCCAGACCGGCCACAGCGCGGCGCGAGGCGACCCGGCCGAGCGGTCGAGCTGCGACCCGGACCGGCAACCGCCGCTCGCGCAGCTCGGCCACCGCCAGCGCCGCCAGCGCACGGTCGGTTGGAAGGTCGGCGCGAAGCAGCCCCGCTCGCGGCCGCAGGCCGCGCCGCTCGAGGGCCAGCGGCCAAAGCCGCGCCGGGAGGTGCACGATCGCCAGCGAGGCCGCCGGCACGGCCTCGAGCACCCGCGGCAGGTCCCCCAGCGCCTCCTCGGTCGCGGGAAGCCCCAGCCAGCAGAGCCTGCCGCGTGCGGCGACCCGCTCGAAGCCGGCCTCGCAAAGCCTCTCCTCGAGCTCCCTCGCCTGCGCCGAGGCGAGCATGGTCGGACCCCGCCCGCGCTCGGCTCCAAGCTCGGCGAGCAGCACTCCCGACGCTTTCCCCGGCTCCTCCTCGACGGCCACCGCGACGCCGACCGCCGCCGCGACGGCCAGACCGCCCCGCGCCTCGCCAAGGTCGGTGGCGAGCATCAAGGGCGCGCTGCGTCGGGGGCCGACCGGGTTGCCGCCCTCGGCTAGCGGCGCGCGGGTGCTCATCCGTCCCCGGGCCTCCGCACCCAGGCCGTGGAGCTGACCTCGAGGCGGCGTGCGAGCGTCCCGAGTGGGGAAGGCGGGCGCAGCCGCACGATCAGCCGCCCGCCGTCGACCTCGACGCCGACCCGCTGGCCCGCCCAGCCGGGCAGTGCCTCGCGAACCGCGGGGGCGGCCGGGCGCCCCGCCGCGATCGCCATCGCCCCGGCCTCGGCGGCGCCGTCGGCGAGCGTCAACGAGTAGCCGGCGGCGAGCAGCTGGAGCGTGATCAGGCCGGCGAGCACCAGCGCCGGGATGCCCGCCAGCACCTCGATCGAGGCTTGGCCCCGCTCACCGTCCACCGCCGTCCCCCACCCCGAGACCTGCCCGAGCCGTCACGGGAACGCGCGGCAACCCGGGGACCAGCGACGGCGCTCGAACTCGGACCTGGACCCCATTCCGGTCGTCGACCGAGGCGTCCATCCGCAGGACTCCCGGCAGCGAGGCCCGAGCCGCGCGCTCGCCGTCCCCGCCGACATAGGCGGCCCGCGCTCCCGCCCGGGCGGCGATGCCGGCGCTCCACAACGCGTAACCGGCCAGGGCGAGCTGGGCGACCAGGAGGGTGACGAGCGCCAGCGCCGGGATCACCGCGATCAACTCGACCGACGCCTGGCCGCTGTCGTCTCCGCCTTGTCGCACGATGCGGCGAAGCTAGGCGGGCCGATGGCGCGAGTGACGCGCTAATCGTGGCGAATCACGCTCGAGCCAGCGAAGAGTTCCGGTCCGGGATCCCTACCCCACGCTGGCGCGAGCTTCCGCTAGCGCCTTACAGATCGAGGCGATCATCTCCTCCTTCTCACGGCGCCACTCGGCCATCCACGCCAGGTCCGTCGGCCGGCACTCGTCCTCACGGAACCTCAGGTCCGAGTACCTGAGCGACTCTCGCAGGAAGTCGATCTGCTCGTCGGTTAACTCGACGGCGTGCCTCTGACCCATCACGCCATTATCCATCGTTTCGCCAGCCCCTCCTAGTAGGCGCGGGAGCGGGTCCAGACGCCGATGATCGCGAGCACCGCGCAGGCGAGCAGCGTCACCCAGAGCACCGCCCCGAAGCCCCCGCCGCCCAGCAGCTCGTCGGCGCCGGCGACCATCAGCACGAGCACGCCGACCGAGCCGAGCAGGACCGCGCGCTGGTCGTCGGGGAGCGTGTCATAGGTGAGCCGGTTCTCGCGGTACATCTGGCGGGCGGCGAATCCGAGCGTGGCCAGGAAGGCGATCATGAGCACGGTGATCGCCGCCTCCGCGGCCTGACCGCCACCGGGCAGAAAGGCCACCAGGACGGCGATGAGGGCGATGATGGCGATGTTTCGAGCGAGGCGCACCCGAGCGATATTACGCCGGTCCTAGGGACGAAGTCCCGGTGCACGCGAGTTGCCCGGGTCCATGCGAAGCGAGCCCGAGCCCGGCGGCTGCGCAGCCCCGCAGGGATGCGGGGATGACGCGAGCAGCCGCCGGTTGATGCCTACAGCAGCCGCCGGTTGATGCTCATTTCCGGGTCATGACGATGATCCCGATCGTCACCGCCGCCGCGGCGGCAGCGAGCGCCACGATCGCCAGCGCCCCGAACGACGCCGCGGCGAACCGGCGTCCGTCCCGGCTCAGGTCGGCGAAACGCGCCGCCCCGAGAATCGCCAGCGAGAAGACCAGCGTCACCCCCACTCCGGCGACGAAGGCGGCCGCCACCGTCTTCAGCAGGGCCCCGGTGTCGACGACGGTCGCCAGCATCTCCCGGCCTCAGGGCGCCGGCACCGGAGCGCCCTGTCGAATCCGGCGCGCAAACGCGGCCGCGACCAGCGCCAGCCCAATCGCGGTCACGACCGCCGGCCCCAACGACCCGGTTCCGAAAACCCGCGTGACGCCGTAGGCAAGGGCCCCGATCGCCGCCGCCGCCGGCAGCGTCAGAAGCCAGGCGGTGACGATGTTCCCCGCGATCCCCCAGCGAACCGCGGACAGCCGCTTGCCGGCCCCGGCGCCCATCACGCCGCCCGAGATCACCTGGGTGGTCGAGAGCGGGAACCCATAGTGGGTGGAGGCGAGGATGACCGCCGCCCCGGCTCCCTGGGCCGAGAAGCCCTGGGCGGGGTCCATCTTGATGATCCGCGTCCCCATCGTGCGGATGATCCGCCAGCCGCCCGAGTAGGTCCCCAACGCAATCGCGGTTGCGGCCGTGATGATCACCCAGGTCGGCGGGTCGGCGTCCGCCGACAGGTTGCCGTTGGTGATCAGGGCGAGGGTGATCACTCCCATCGTCTTCTGCGCGTCGTTGGTGCCATGGGCGAGGGCCAGCAGACCCCCGGAGACGACCTGGCCGAGCCTGTAACCCCGCGACACCGGGCCCGGGCGCAGCCGCCCGACGGTCCGGTAGCAGACAACGATCGCGATCCCCCCGACGACAAAGGCGAGGACCGGCGCCACCACGGCCGGGACCAGCACCTTGCCGAGCACTCCGTCGCCCAGCACCGCGTCGGCGCCCGCCGCCACGAAGGCCGCGCCCACCACCCCGCCGATCAGCGCGTGCGAGGAGCTCGACGGAAGCCCGTAGTACCAGGTGATCAGGTTCCAGGAGATGGCGCCGATCAGCCCCGCGAAGACGACGGTCGGGGTGATCGCGTCACTGGCGACCACGTCCTGGGCGATCGTCGCAGCCACCGCGATCGACAGGAAGGCGCCGGCGAAGTTCAGAACCGACGCGTAGGCCACCGCCAGCCGCGGCGGCATCGCCCTGGTCGAGATCGAGGTGGCGACCACGTTGGCGGTGTCGTGGAAGCCGTTCGTGAAGTCGAAGACGAGGGCGGTCCCGACGACGATCACCAGGATGACGTCGTTGTCCATTACGGGCTAGCGGCGAAATCACGGTGAAGCACCGCGGTCACGCGTTCTTGATCACGATGCCCTCGAGGATGTGGGCGGCCGTCTCGGTCGCGTCGATGGCCCGCTCGAGCACTGTGAAGATGTCCTTCCAGCGGATCACCACCATCGGGTCGGGGCCATTCGCGAACAGCGCCGCGACCGCGTCGCGGTAGAGCCGGTCGCCTTCGTTCTCGAGCCGGTGGATCTCGATCCAGTGGCGCTCGAGGTCCTTGAAGTTGCGCAGCCCCGCGAGGGCGGCGGCGAGCTGATCGCAGGCCTTCACCAGCACGTCCACCATTCCCTGCGCCTGCTCCATCGGGGCCTCGATCTTGTAGAGGCCGAGGAAGTCCGCCGTCTCCTCGGTGAAGTCGACGATGTCGTCGACCTGAGTCGCGAGCGCGTAGATGTCCTCGCCGTCGATCGGGGTGACGAACGTCGAGTTGACCCGCTGGACGATGGCGTGGGTGATCCGGTCACCCTCCTGCTCGGCGAGCAGGATCTCGCGAGCCAGGCCGCTCTCGTCGGGCCACTCGTGGAGCATCTCCTGGAGCATCCGAGCGGCTCGCACGGTGTTCTGGCCCGCCTCGTTGAAGAGGTCGAAGAAGACCCGGTCCCGGGGAACGAGGCTGGGAAGCGGCACTGCCCGGAACCTACCAATCCGCAAGGACATCGGCGACCCGCTCCGCAGCCCTGCCATCCCATAAATAAGGGCGCGCCGGCTCCTCGGCTTCGCCTGCGGAACCGGCGCGGTCGGCTGCGGGACGGGCTCGCAGCAATTCCGGTATCTGCGTTATCCGGGCCGGGTCGAGGCCGAGCAGCGTGTTGGTTCCGGCCCGGATCGTCACCGGTCGCTCGGTGTTGTCGCGGAGCGTGAAGCAGGGGATCCCGAGGTAGGTCGTCTCCTCCTGGATCCCCCCGGAGTCGGTGAGGACGGCACCGGCCTCGAACTCGAGCGAGAGGAAGTCGAGGTAGCCGACCGGGTCCGTCAGGGTGACGCCGGGGTAGGAGGCGCCGCCCAGCATCTTCCGGGTGCGGGGGTGAATCGGGAACACGACCGGCAGCTCGCGGCCCACCTCCGAGAGCCGCTGCATCGCCTCGGCGAGCAGCGGCCCGTCGACCAGGGCCGGCCGGTGCAGCGTCACCAGCAGGTAGCCCCCGACCTCGAGCCCGAGCGTCGCAGCCGCGCGGCGCTCGCGGATCCGGTCGGTGAGCGCCACCAGGGTGTCGATCATCGTGTTGCCGACGAACTTCATCCGCGACTCCTCCACCCCCTCCGCGCGCAGGTTCTCCACCGCCTCCTCGCAGTGCAGGAAGCACAGGGAGGCGATCAGGTCGGCGCCGATCCGGCTCGTCTCCTCGGGCATCGTGCGGTCGAAGCTCCGCAGGCCGGACTCCAGGTGGGCCACCGCGATTCCCAGCTTCGCCGCGCAGAGCGCCGCGCCGAGGGTCGAGTTGACATCCCCCGGCACGATCACCAGGTCGGGACGCTCGGCGCGCAACACGGGCTCGAGTCGCTCCAACACGCGGGCGATCTGCTCCGCGTGGCTTCCCGATCCGACCCCGAGCAGGTGGTCGGGCTCGGGCACGCCGAGCTCCTCGAGGAAGATCTCGGACATCAGCCGGTCGTAGTGCTGGCCCGTGTGGACGACCGCCGCGTGCCACTCGGGGAAGCGCTCGCGCAGCGTTCCGATCACCGGCGCCATCTTCACCAGGTTCGGCCGCGTGCCGACTACGTGCAGAACGCGCATCGAGCTACTGACTGCTGGCTACTCCCTCGATCCGCTTCGCGAGCTCGAAGTCGTTCGCCGTCAGCCCGCCGGCGGCGTGCGTGGTGATCGAGACGCGCACCTTGTTCCATGACACGCTCAGGTCCGGATGGTGGCCCATCTCCTCGGCCGGCTCGACCACCCTGTTGATCAACTCGACCGAGCCGACGAAGTCGGCCAGCTCGAACGTCTTGACGATCGTCTCGCCCTCCCGCTCCCAACCGTCGAGCTCGGCGAGCCGGGAGTCGATCTCGCTGTCGGAAAGCAGCTCCATGGCGCCCAGCTTAGAGCGCGACGTGCTCATCGTGATCGCGACCGTGCCTGCGCGCCTGCGCGGTTGGCTCCGCCGGCCGGGCGTGCCATAGTCGAGCCATGCGGATCGCCAGCCTCGTCCCCTCGGCGACCGAGGCCCTGTTCGCGCTCGGGCTAGGCGACCAGGTGGTCGCCGTCACACACGAATGCGACCATCCGGCGGAGGTCCTGGGGCTGCCCCGCCTGACGCGCAGCGTGATCCCGGCGGGCCTCGAGCCGGGGGAGGTCGACGCCCGCGTGCGCGAGGTGACCGGGCGGGGGGAGGCCCTCTACGAGCTCGACGAGCCCGCGCTCGCCCGCCTGGCGCCCGACCTGATCGTGACCCAGGCCCTGTGCGCGGTCTGCGCGGTCTCGTATGACGACGTGCGCGCAGTGGCGGAGCGCCTCGACTCTCGCCCAGACGTGATCTCGCTCGACCCGCGAACCCTCGGGGAGGTGCTCGGCGACCTCGTCCGGCTCGGGGAGGCGACGGGCGCGCGGGAGAGCGGCGGGGTGCTGGTGGCCGAGCTTCAGGCGCGGCTGGATCGCGTCCGCGATGCGGTGGCCGGCGCGCCGCGCCCGCGTGTGGTGGCCCTCGAGTGGCTCGATCCTCCCTACGCCGGCGGTCACTGGGTGCCCGAGATGATCGCGCTGGCGGGCGGGCGGAGCGCCGCTGGCGAGCCCGGCCGCGACTCCCGCGCGATGAGCTGGGGGGAGCTCGAGGCCGCCCGGCCCGAGGTGGTCGTGGTGATGCCGTGCGGCCTCTACGTCGAGGAGGCCGCCGAGCAGGCTCTGGCGCGCCGCGAGCGGCTCGACTCGCTGGGCGCCGAGCGCATCTACGCCGTCGATGCGGCCTCCTCGTTCTCCCGCCCTGGCCCCCGCCTGGTCGAGGGCGTCGAGCTGCTCGCGCACCTGCTGCACGTGGATCGGCTTCCCTCACCCAGCGGCCTGGGCTGGCGCGAGCTGACCCCTCAGGTGCGGCGGGCCGCCGCGAGCGGCTAAGCCGCGCTGGCGGCCGCCAGCGCGCCGGCGACGCTGGCGGCGCCGATCGCGACCATCCCCAGCACCTCGAGCGGGAGCGGGCGAGAGGCGCGGCGCTCGGTGGACGTGATCAGGAGCGCGGCTAGCGCACCGCCAATCAGGCCGCCGAGATGGCCGCCGACGCTGATTCCCGGGAAGCCAAACGTGAACACCACGTTGAGGATCACGTAGAAGCCGATTTGGGAAGCGAGCTGCTCCAGGCCGCGATGCCGGGCAATGATGAACGCCGCCGACATCAGGCCGAAGATCGCGCCGGAGGCGCCGACCGTGGTCTCGTGCGGGTCCAGGAGCAGCGCCCCGAAGGAGCCGGCCAAGAGGGAGACGAAATAGACGGCGAGGAACCGAGGCGTGCCGACCCCCGGCTCGAGCAGGGTGCCGAGGATGAAGAGGGCGACCATGTTGATCGCGATGTGCAGGAACCCGGCGTGCAGGAACCCGGAGGTGACGATTCGCCACACCTCGCCGTTGGCGACCTCGGGGCCGTTGAGGCCGGCGTCGTGGATCAGCTCGCCGCCACCCCGAATCGAGGCGGCGCCGCCGCCCGCCAGCTCGGCCACGAAGGCGGCGAGGTTGATGGCGATCAGCGCGTAGGTCGCCGGCGCCGCCCCGGTCCGCAGGCCGCTGCCGACCCGTCGCACCGGGGTGCGCTGCCGCGCGCACTCCGGGCAGCGCATGCCCACCGGGGTGACGGTCATGCAGTCGGGGCAGATCGGCCGCCCGCAGTTGGAGCAGGCCACGTTCGTCTCCCGGCCCGCGTGGCGATAGCAGACGGCCATGGCGGCGGAATCTACTGGCCGGACCTTTGCGCCGGGTTAGCTCTAACGCAGGGCGGCGCGGAGGAGCGGCGGCGAGGTCGGATGCTGGCTGCCGCCGCGAGGCTCCCGGGTCACCAGCACCGCGTCGGCGTCGTCGAGCGGCCCCGGGACGGCGGCCTCGGCGGTCCGGTCGTGGCGGGGGACGAACAGGCTCGAGGGCTCGAGCGTCCCGTCGCGCTTCACCCAGACCTCGTAGACGTCGTTGGGGGGCAGGGCCGGCAGTCGCGACATGGTCAGAATCGCCGATCCGTCCTCTCGTTCCAGCGTTCCGGCAAGGTTCGACGGGGCGACGGACGACGGCCGAGCCGTGATCACCAAGCTCGACTCGCCCGGCTCGTGGAGGAGGTAGCCGCCCGCTGCGCCGACGATCAACAGCGCGGCGGCGGCGACCGCAGTCGCCGGACGCCACAGCAGGGTTCCCCAGTCGCGCCACCGTCTCGGCTCCGCGGTCTCGATCCCAGCCCCGCTCGCATCGCGCGCCTCCGCCCGCACGGTCGCCATCAGTCGCTTGCGGAGGCCCGCCGGCGGCTCGAGCTGCTCGACCGAGCGCGGCAGCAGGTCCACGGCCGGCTCCAGCCATCGCAGCTCCATGCGGCAGGCCTCGCAGTCGGCGAGATGACGTTGCAGCTCGGCTGCCTCGCGCTCCTCCATGGCACCCAGCGCGTACGCCGCCAGGTCGCCGCGGTAGCGCTCGTGACCCGTGGGCTCCCCGACGTGGTCGCTCACAGGTACGCCCCCGGGACGTCGTCCTCCGGGATCCCCTCCGCGAGGGTGTCCCTGATCTTCTCGAGGCCGAGGCGCATTCGCCCCTTGATGGTGCCAAGCGGCGCACCGAGCATGTCGGCGATCTCCGAGTGGCTGAAGCCGCCGAAGTAGGCCAGCTCGATTACCTGCGACTGCTCGCGGGGCAACACCCCCAGCGCCTGACGGAGGCGGCCGGCGGTCTCGCGGCGGATCGCCTCCGCCTCTGTCCGCTCGCCGGCCGGCTGGCTCTCGAGCACCCACTCGTCGTCGCGGTCGAGCTTCGGGGCGGGCCGCGAGGCGCTGCGCAGAGCATCGATGGCGCGATTGCGAACGATCCCGAGCGCCCAGGCGCGCACGCTGCCGCGCGCCGCATCGAAGCGCGCCTTGCTCCTCCAGATCGACAGGAACGCCTCCTGGGTCACGTCCTCCGCCATCCCGGGATCGCCGACGATTCGGTGGGCCAGCGAGTAGGCGGCTCCGCCGTGCCGATCGTAGAAGACCCCGAACGCGTCCGGGTCCTTGCCGTCGACGAGGGACATCAGATCCTCGTCGGCGAGGCGCTCCAGCGCCCCGGGGTGTGGCTTCGATCTCATCTCTCCCGCGACCCGATCCAGCGGCGGCGAAAACGCGCATAACCCGCGGACACGCACACCTACGCTCGGGCCCCGAGCGTGGATCAGTACGTCCGCGCGCAACAAGATAGTTAAGGCGATCAACTCCCCCTCTGAAGGAGGGTCCTGGATGGAAGCATCAAGCCCAGCCAAGCTCTACGCGACGCTGGTCGGCGCGGTCTTGACGATCGCCGGAATCATCGGCTTCTTCTACAGCGCCAGCTTCGACTCGCCCGGGAACGTCGACGACGCGTTCGGCATCCTGGCGGTCAACGGGTGGCACAACGTCGTTCACCTGGCGACCGGCCTGCTCGGCCTGGCGGCCGCCGGCTACGCCGCGCGCCAGTACGCGCTCGGCCTCGGCCTCGTCTACCTCGTGGTCGCGATCTGGGGATTCATCATCGGCAGCGGCGACTCGATCCTCAGCATCGTCCCCGTGAACACCGAGGACAACATCCTGCACCTGATCCTCGGCCTCACCGGTCTCGCGGCGGGCGCCGCAACCCCGGCCTAGACTAACTCCGCCGGAAGCCTCGCCTACGGCTACGTTTCCGGCGGGCAAGGGCTCCCACCTCACCCGGCAGGCACCTCCGCATGTACCGCGACTTCGTCGCTAGCCCGAGCGACGCTTATCGCACTTGCTTTAGGACGTTCTCCGCGGTGGCGCGGAGGCCGGTCGGTCGGCGGCGCCGGCGCATGCCGACGAGCACCAGCGCGCCGCCCGCGACGGTGCCCACGGCGACCGCGGCGACCGGTCGCACCCAGTTACGCGGGTCCCGGAGCGCCTGGAGCTCACCCTCCGAGAGCTCCTCGGCCCAGTTCGAGAGCTCGGCCGCGGCCTTGTCGGTGATCGCGGTCAGGGTGCTCTCGACGCGGCTGGCGAGGTCCTCGGGCGGCTCGATCGGGCGCAGCGCGTCGCTGAGCAGCGCCTCCAGGTGCAGCTGTCCCGTCTCTTCGCTCATCTGTGGTACGTCCGATGGCTGCTGGTCATGTCCCGCTCATCTCCTCTTCGAGTTGCTTGATCGCCCTGTGGATCAGGACCTTCGTCGCACCGTCCGTGCGACCCAGCGCTCGCGCGATCTCGCGATTCGACATCCCCAGCGCGAAGCGCATGATCAGCGCCTCCCGGCGGTCGTCCGATAGCCGCTGGATCCTGTCCATGACCAGGCGGAGCTCCTCGCGTCCCTCGACGATCTGCTCGGTTCCATGGGGGTGCGAGGGCGGTTCGACCGCCTCCAAGGCCGCTTCCGGGCGCCGGGCTCGGTCGCGGTGATAGTTCGAGGCGAGGTTGTGGGCGATGCGGATCAGCCAGGGCCGAAGCGGGCGCCCGTTCGACTCGCGCCGCGCCCGCTCGAAGTGCCTGTACGCCTGTAGGAACGCCTGCTCGGTCAGGTCCTCGGCGTCGTGGTGGTTGCCCACCCGGTAGAAGGCGTACGAGTAGACGTCGCGCAGATGGTTGCGATAGAGCTCCTCGAACGCCCGGTCGAGCTCGGCCTTCGAGCCCGGCTCCGCGGTCTCGCTCTCCTCCTTCGCGGCGCTCACAGGTCAAGCGTAGTCCTCCCTATGTCTAGGCCGCCCGTCGGCCGCGCTCGGCGCGCCGCAGCCCAGCCACCCACTCACCGGGATCGATGCGACCGCTGATCAGGGCGGCAAGCCCATCCAGGCCTGGGGCCTCGATTCCCGCCCGGGCCATCGACTCCGCGAGCAACGGCACCGAATCGAGACCCTCGGACGCCTGACCGATCCGGCCCGGGATCTGGTCTGCGGCAACGCCCGCGCCGAGCAGCTCTCCAGCGCGGCGGTTGCGGCTCCCGGGCGCCAACACGGTCGCGGTGAGGTCGCCGACCCCCGCGAGCCCGGTGAAGGTCTCGAGCTGCGCACCGCTCGCCAGCGCGTACTCGACGCACTCGCGCCAGATCGTAGCGGCGGCGATCCCCGCGGCATTGAGGCCGTGGGCCTCCGCCGCGGCCGCGCCGAGGGAGGCGGCGTTCTTGGCAACGCCCGCCATCTCGACCCCGAGCACGTCATCGCTGCGTTCGCAGATCAGCCCCGCTCGATCGAAGACCTCGCCCAACTGCGCCTGCAAATGCTCGTCGCTCGAGCCCAGCACGAGCGCGGCCATCCCGGCGGCCGCCTCACGCGCGTGGGCGGGGCCGCCCAGCGAGGCGATCGAGCGCGCCCGGATCCGCCTGCCGACGTAGTCGCTCGGCAGCTGGCCCAGCGGCTGCACCAGTCCCTTGGTGAGCAACAGCACCGCCGTGCGCGACCCGATCCGATCCCCGAGCGAGCCGACCGCGGCCGGCAGCGCCGCGGACGGCACCGCCAGGCAGACGAGATCCACCCCGGCGAGCTCGATCTCACCGGCCCGCTTCACCGTGACTGTCTCGGGCAGGTTCACCCCGGGCAGATACCGAGAGTTCAGGCGCTTGGCGGCGATCTCCGCGGCCTTCTCCTGCGACCTGGTACCGAGCTGTACGTCCAAGCCGCCGCGCGCCAGCAGCACGGCCATCGCGGTGCCCCAGCTCCCGGCCCCGATCACCGCCGCCTTGCGCAGCGGCGGCAGGCCGCCGAGCCACTCCCACTGGAGCTCGACGTTCGGCCAGATTCGGGCGGTGACGGTGGCGGCGAGAGCCGGCGAGGGATGCTCGGTCCGCGGGAACGTCGCCGGCCTGCCGACGCGCAGCTTCACCTTGCGGGGCCGAATCCGCCAACCGCGCCGCACCTGCTCGGTCCCGTGCACGGCGACCGGGACGGCGGCGGCACCGGTCTCCAGGGCCAGGCGGCCGACGCCGCGCTTCGGCGTCCCCAGCGAGCCCGACCGGATCCGCGTCCCCTCGGGGAAGATGCAGACGGTGCCGCCCCGGTCGAGGACCAGCCGCGCGGTCTCCATCGCGGTCTCGTCCGACTGTCCGCGCCGGATCGGGAAGGCGCCGACCCGGGAGAGGATCCATCCCCGCCAGGGACGCTCGAATAGCTCCACCTTGGCCACGTACTGCATCGGGCGGCGCCAGGGAAGCGTGACGGCGATCACGAACGGATCGAGGAAGCTGCGGTGGTTGGAGGCGACGATCAACCCGCCCTGGATGCCCCGTAGGTGCTCGCGGCCCACCCGCGAGAGGCGCAGCCAGATGAGGAACGCGGGCTGCAGGATCAGGCGGGCCAGCAGGTAGAGGACCCAGTTGACGCCGTGCTGGCGCGCGTAGGCGTGGTAGCGCTGGAAGCGCTCCTCGCTGATCACCTCGTCCGTGCGCGGCGGCGCGGACCTCTGCTGGGCCTCGTCCACGTAGATGCCTACACGCGCGGGCGCGCAGCGTTACTGCGCGACACGACCGGGCGGCGCGCGATCGTGGGCGGCCGCAAGCGGGCGTGCGCTACCAGGCGGCCTCGAGCAGGCGTTGCAGCTCCTCTCGGCCGGGCGGGTCGGGGGTGTTCTGAAGCTCGGCGCGGGAGAGGATCGCGTCGAGCGCCCGCCTCAGCCGGCCGCGCTCGGCGCCGAGGTCGCCCAGCCGTCGCGGGCCGCCGCCAAGGGCCTCGATCCGCTGCCGGATCCCGGCGGGGTCGGCTCCCAGCGCCCCGGCCAGCGACTCGATCGCGGCGGGAGCCCGGGCGCGCATCGCCTCCATCGTCAGGGGGAGGATGGTCGCGTTGGTCTCCGCGTGCGGCGTCCCGAGCACCCAGACCAGCGTCTGGCAGACGACGTGATGCAGGGCATAACCGGCCGAGTCGAGCGCGTGGGCGCAGAGCAGCGAGCCGAGGGCGAGCGCCGCCAGGTCTCGCTCCCCCGCCGGGCGCTCGAGCGCGCCGGCCAGCAGCTCGGCGCCGCGCAGCGCGACCAGCGTTGCCACCGGGTTGGCGAGCGGCGTGTAGAGGGCCTCTGCTCCATGGGCGAGCGAGTTCATGGCGCTGGCCCGCAGGGGCAGGTCGTCGAGCGTGGTCATCTCCAACGGGTCGGCAATCACCAGGGCGGGCCGGACGAGGTGCCGGGCCTCGTGCTCGTGGCCGGCCGGAAGCCGGTGGATCGTGGTCATCTCGGCCCCGGAGAGCGTGGTCGGCACCGCGCAGACATGCCCCCCACGCACTGCAGCGATCGCCTTCGCGGTGTCGATGACCCTGCCGCCGCCGAGCGCCGCCAGGGTCGGATTGCGCACCGAGTCGATGATTGCGGCCGCCGCGTCGGGCACCGGGCCGCGAGGCACCTCGTGGACGGCGGTCGCCCGCTCGGCGAGCTCCAGCGGCGCGGCCCCGAGGGCGCGCGGCGTGGTCAAGAGCTCGAAGCGCTCCCAGATCCCGCCGGCGAGCAACTGGGGCGTTTCGGCGAGACCGCCCTCCCGGAAGACGATCGTCCGCTCCCCGTCGCGCCAGGTGAAGTCTCGCTCGTCGGACACAGAGCCCGCCCCCGGATTCGAACCGGGAATCTCCTGATTACAAATCAGGTGCTCTGCCAGTTGAGCTAGGCGGGCAGTTCGTAATCGCTTGCGAACTTGATGCGGCGTTTCTGCCCATTTAGTGGCGGATCCACCCGCAAGGACATATGACTTCTGGGAGCCTCCTCCACGGGGACAGCATAGATTCGATCGTTCTCAGGCCAATAGACGAGGAAGAGGTCGGCCTCGCCGGCATAGTCCCTCTTGAACCATCCCGCCCTGTTGCTTAGAACGCTGACCGTCGAGAATTCGATACACCCGCCACGACGACGGCCGGTCTTGCACTGGACGCGTAGAAGTCGTTCGCCGAGCTCGAGTACGAGGTCGTACCGCTGGTTGACGCCAAACGGCAGCAGCACGGAGTAGCCACGGCGCACGAGCTCGGAGAGGATCGCCGCCTCGGTTCGCTGACCGACGTCGACCGGGTGATTCGTCAGCTTCGGTTTCGGCAGTCGTAGCTTCGAGCCGCTCACACCTCGAAGCTATCCCGGAACGATCGACGAAACAATGCCTGCGCGTCACAGGTCTCAAACGGAGATGCGTCAACTCAGCGCAGCGCGCGCCGGCGAGATGCTCGGACGCGATCACGCTGGCCCCCGCCCTCGGCGCTGGTCGAGTTGCGATCCATATAGGAGCGCAACTCGACCATCGATGGCTGACTCCGCGGCGTCGCCTGCCGGCCGTCGCGAGGGCCGAGCCGCCTAGAGCCTGACCTCTCGCGAAGCCAGGTGGAGGCTGACCTTGCGCTTGACGCGCTGGAGGGCGTTGTCGACCGTCTTCGTATCGCAGTCGAGGCGGTCACCAACCGCCTCGTAGGAGTGCCCGTCGAGGTACAGCGAGAGGACCTGGCTCTCGAGCTCCGACAGCACGCTCGAGAGGCAGGAGACGAGGCTCTGGAGCTCCTCGGTCGCGATCACCCGCTCCGACGGGTCCTCGCTTCCCGCCCCCGGGAGCACCTCCTCGAGCGTCGTCTCCGAATCGCTCGCGCCGGCTGGCGTCTGGGCGAAGGAGACGTACTGGTTGAGAGGCGCGTGCTTGTTGCGGCTCGCCGTCTTCACCGCGGTGATGATCTGGCGGGTGATGCAGAGCTCGGCGAAGTTGCGGAAGCTCGACTCGCGATCGGAGCGGAAGTCGCGGATCGCCTTGTAGAGGCCGAGCAGGCCCTCCTGGATCAGGTCGTCGGCGTCGCCCCCGAGCAGGAAGTAGGACGAGGCCTTCAGCCGCACGAAGCCGCGGTAACGCTTCACGATCCGGTCATAGGAGTCGGGGCTCCCCCGCTTGGCGAGCGCGACCAGATACGTATCTTCAAGCTCAGGTTGAGCCTGTGGTCTAGGGGCGGGCGCGGCGGCCGCGCCACCGGGCGCGACGGCGGCAAACTCGTGGGTGGGGGTCGGTGCAGCCACTGGATTCCTCCGTTCGGGTCGGAAACAGTGGCGCCCGTACCTCCCCTGGGCGCCTCTACCTCTGGGCAATCGGCAGGTCGAGACTCGACCTTTAGTTCACCCTTATGCGCAAGTGTATGCGGTTGAGCAGTGCTCTGTCAACCGCCCCGGCCCCGCTGTGCACGAATCGTTGCAGGAGCGGCCTTCCGTCCGCGCGGGCTGGTAGTGCTGGCGCCCTCGCTGGTGGCTTACGCGGCGGCTCGCTGCCTGGCCGCCTCGAACAGGAGCACCGCCGCGGCGGCGGACACGTTCAGGGACCCAACCCGCCCGCGGACGGGGATCGAGATCAACAGGTCACAGGTGTCGGAGACACGGCGGCGCAGCCCCCTCCCCTCGCTGCCGAGCACCAGCACGACCTTGCCGCTGAGATCCGCCTGCGCGTAGGGCGCCGGGGCACCCTGCTCGGCCCCGTAGATCCAGGCACCGGAGTCCTTTGCGTGGGTGAGCCAGTCGGCGAGGTTCGAGACGCGGGCTACCGGCAGGTGTTCCACCGCGCCCGCGGACGCCTTGCAGGCCACCGCGGTGACCGCCGCCGAGCGCCGTGAGGGGATCACCAGCCCAGCGGCGCCGACCGCCTCCGCCGAGCGGCACACCGCGCCCAGGTTGCGCGCGTCCTGGACCTGGTCGAGGGCGACGACCAGGGCATCCGGGCGATCGAGCAGCGAGTCCGGATCGGCGTAGGGATAGGGGTCGACCTCAGCGACGACCCCCTGGTGGTCTGGTGAGCCCGCCAGACTGGTGAGCTCCGACGCGGTCAGCTCCGTCGTGGTCCAGAGGCGGCGAACGCGCCGCCGGCCCCGCTTCGCCTCGGCCACGGCCCGCCGGCCGTAGACGAACTCGCGCTTCCCGGCGCCCGGCGAGCCGATGTCCTTGCGTGGGGCGATCTCCCGCTACCCCGAGCGTCTCACCAGCCGCGGACCCTCGGGGGTATCGCGGACCTGGTAGCCGCGGGAGGCCAGCTCGTCTCGGATCCGGTCGGCCCGCCGGAAGTCGCGCCCGGCGCGGGCCTGCTCGCGGGCCTCCATCAGCCGTTCCGCCTCTGGATCGATCTCGTCCGCCGGTCCCAGCAACGACTCGAGCCCGAGCAGCGGCAGCATCTCCTCGAGTGCCGCGCGCGCCCCGGTGAGCTGCCTGCGGTTCCCCTCGGCGATCAGCTCGAACAGGGCGGCGAGCGCCCGCGGCGTGTTGAAGTCGTCGGCGAGGGCGTCGAGCAGGGCCTCGCGGCGGGCGGTCACGAACTCGTCCTCGCCCCCGCCGACGCGGTCGGGCAGGTCGAGCACGAAGTTGCGGATCCGCTCCACCCTCGCGGCCGCCTCGGTGAGCGCCAGCTCCGAGAACTCGAGCGGCTGGCGGTAGTGGCCCGAGATCAGGTAGGCGACCACGCTCTGGGGTCCGTACCGGTCGAGCGCCTCGGAGAGCTGGAAGATGTTCCCGACCGACTTCGACATCTTCTCCTCGGCCATCTGGACCATGCCGTTGTGCATCCACAGCCGGGCGAGCGGGACCCCGCGGGCTGCCTCGGTCTGGGCGATCTCGTTCTCGTGGTGGGGGAAGACGAGATCGGCGCCGCCGCCGTGGATCGCGAAGTCGGTGCCGAGCAGCTTCTCGGCCATCGCCGAGCACTCGATGTGCCAGCCGGGCCGGCCCTCCCCCCAGGGCGAGGCCCAACCGGTGTCCTCGTCGGCCTTGCGGGCCTTCCAGAGCGCGAAGTCGAGCCGGTCCTCCTTCAGCGACTCGATGCCGGCCTCCTCGCCCTGGTCCATCTCGTCGGGATCGCGATTCGAGAGCTTGCCGTAGCCGTGGAAGCTGCGCACCCGGAAGTAGACGTCGCCGCCGGACTCGTAGGCGTGCCCGCGCTCGATCAGGGCCTCGATCAAGGCGACGATGTCGGGGATCGTCTCCGAGGCCAGGGGCTCGTCGTCCGGGCGGCCGATCCCGAGGCGGGCGGTGTCCTCGAGGTAGGCGCGGGTCATTTCGCCGGCGAATCGATCGGAGGGCGCCCCGGCCTCGCGCGCCGCCGCGTAGATCTTGTCGTTGATGTCGGTGACGTTGACGACCAGCCTAGGCTCGTAGCCGAGTCGCTCGAGCAAGCGCCGCAGCAGGATGAAGATCACGTACGGCCGCGCGTTGCCGACGTGGATGCGCGAGTAGGCGGTGGGCCCGCAGGCGTAGATGCCCACCCTGCCCGGCTCGCGAGGCTCCAGGGGCCGCAGCTCGCCGCTCAGGGTGTCCCTGATCAGAACCTGACGCGGCGTCTTCTTGATGCTATTTGCGGAAACCTGACGCGTCATCTTCTTGATGCTATTTGCGGAAAGCGGCGCATGTGCGGGGCCTCGGTGGCCGGGACGGCCATTAACGTTCGCCGCCTTCCATGGGCTCCGTCTCGCTGCATGCGCAACGTGTGCGGCGCGTGGAGGAAGCGTTCGCCTCGCTCCCCACGCGCTACCTGGGCGCCGAGCCCGGTTTCGATGCCACCTTCCAGGTCCGCCTCGGCGACATCGGCAGGACGTGGGAGGTGCGGGCGCGGGGCGAGCACTGCGCCGTGCGGCCGTCCCCCGTGCGCGAGCCCGACGTCGTGGTCGGCACCGACGCGGCCACCTGGCTCGGCCTGCGAGAGGGACGGCTGTCCGGGCTCGACGCCTTCGCCCAGCGCCGCCTCTACGCGCGCGGGAACCTGGACCTGGCGCTCGGCTTCGAGGGGTTGTTCCGGCTCCCCGGCGACCGTCCGCCGTTGCTTCGGGTGACCGAGGTCGAGACCCGCGACGCGACGATCTCGAGCCTGATCTCCGGCCAGGGCCCCGATCAGGTGATCTGTCTGCACGGATTGGGGTCGAACAAGACCTCCTTCTTCGAGACGATCGCCACCCTGACCCCGGACCACACCGTGCATGCCATCGACCTGCCGGGATTCGGCTCCTCGTCGAAGCCGGCGCGCGGCGGTTACGACGCCTCCTACTTCGCCCGCTCGGTGCTCGGCTACATGGACGCGATGGCGATCGAGCGCGCGCACCTGGTCGGCAACTCGATGGGCGGCCGGGTCGCGATCGAGCTGGCCCTCACCGAGCCCGACCGAGCCGAGACGCTCAGCCTCCTGGCCCCCGTGCTGGCCTTCCGACGCCGGCGCCAGCTGGTCCCGCTGGTGAAGTTGATCCGCCCCGAGCTGGCGGCGATCCCGCACCCGCTGCGGGCCGCGCAGGTTCGTGAGCGGTTCTGGAGCCTGTTCGCGCGACCCGAGCGGCTCGACCCCGCCACGGCCGACATCGCCGCGGACGAGTTCTGCCGCACCTACCGCTCTCGCTCGGCTCGGGTCGCCTTCTTCGCCGCCGCCCGCAACATCTACCTCGACCCCCCGGACGGCGAGCGCGGGCTGTGGACCCGCCTCAGCGGCCTGAGCACGCCGGCCCTGTTCATCTGGGGCGATCGCGACCACCTCGTCCCGGCCGCCTTCTCCAGGCACGTGGCCGGCGTGCTCCCGCAGGCCCGCCAGGTCGTGCTGACCGAGTGCGGCCACGTTCCACAGGTGGAGCTGCCCGAGCGGGCCAATGGGCTGATCCGCGAACAGGTCGAGTCCAGCCGGGGCTTGCAGGCAGCGCCCGCCCGGGCTCGGACTCGGACCCTCCTCCGTCGCGCTGTCGTTGAGCGAGGCGATGGTGCCCGGCGGCGCGCCGCGCTCTAAGCGCTCTCAGCACATAGGATCGGCCAGCGATGGCTGACGAGGCGAGGCTCGCCGAGCACGCGAAGGACAACGGCGGCGGCGAAGAGGGCACCCTGCGAGATCGGCTGCCCGCCCTGGACGGGATCGCCCGGGCCGGTGGCGGCGTCGTCAGCGCCGGGCGGGGCGCCGCCGGCGGGATCGCCGAGAGCCTCGCACGGCGCATCCGGCGCCGCCTGACCGCGAACCTCGACGATCGCGATCCCGACTACATCCGCGAGAACCTGCCGCTCTCGTGGTTGCTGACCACGCTCTGGTTCCGGGGCGAGGTGCGGAACATGGGCAACGTGCCCGAGCACGGCCCGGTGCTGCTGGTCGCCAACCACTCCGGCGGCAACGTGACACCCGACACACTGCTGTTCACGCTCGCCTTCTACACCTACTTCGGCGTCGAGCGCGCCTTCTACCAGCTCGCCCACAACCTGGTGCTCGCCTCCCCGGTGGGCCAGATCCTGCGCCGGTACGGGACCGTCCCAGCCTCGCCCGAGCACGCTCAGAGGGCGCTCGACGCCGAAGCGGCCCTGCTGGTCTACCCAGGCGGGGACTGGGAGGTGCATCGCCCGGTCTGGGAGCGAAACAAGGTCGACTTCGCGGGTCGCAAGGGGTTCGTCCGGCTCGCGCTCGACGCCGGCGTGCCCATCGTTCCGGTGGTCTCGATAGGAGGGCAGGAGACGGCGCTCTTCCTCAGCCACGGCGGTCGGCTGGCGCGAGCCCTGCGCGTTGACCGCACGCTGCGCCTCAAGGTGATCCCGATCTCGCTCGCGCTCCCCTGGGGCATCAACGTCGGCGACCTGCTCGGCCACATCCCCCTGCCGGCGAAGATCACGGTCGAGGTACTGGCCCCGATCGACGTCCGCGCGCAGTTCGGGGACCAGCCTGACGTCGACGAGGTCTACGACCACGTCACCACCCTGATGCAGGAGACGCTGGAGACGCTGGCGGCCGAGCGGCGCTTTCCGGTCATAGGCTGATCGAGCATGGGCCGCGAAGCTCGGCTGATCGGATAGGAGGCGGCAGATGAGGCTGAACGAGTCGATCGTGATCTCTGCTCCGCCAAAGCTCGTCTGGGACTACCTGGCGGAGCCCTCGAACTACCTGCACTTCATGTCGGGGATTACGCGCTGGGAGGTGACAGGCGAGCGGCGGACGGGCCTCGGCGCCCGCTACCGGATGCTGATCAGGGTGGGCTCGGCGGAGGTCGGCGGACTGATTGAGATCGTCGAGTGGCAGGAGCAGCGCGACATGGCCTGGAGCTCGGTGCTCGGGGTGGACCAGCGGGGGCGCTGGCGCCTACGCGAGCTCGACGATGGCCGCACCCGGGTGGAGCTGCGCTTCGCTTACGGCGTCGCCGGCTCGGGGATCCCCGGCTGGATCGCCGAGCTGGTCGCGGCGCCCCAGCTGGGCAGCCACCTACGACGCTCGCTGCGCCAGCTCAAGAGCCAGGTCGAGCACGAGCGGCTGCGCGCCGAGGCGGCCCGGCGCAGGGGCGAGCGAGCCGCCGCGGCCGGCTAGGCGAGCTCGCGCTTCAGGATCTTGCCGGTCGCGTTGCGTGGCAGCGAATCGAGGAACTCGACCTCCCGGGGGACCTTGTAGCGAGCGAGGTTGGACTTCACGTAGCCCTTGACCTCGTCGGGTGTGAGATCGGCGCCCTCGTTGAGGACCACAAACGCCTTCAGCCGCTGGCCGAACTCCTCGTCGTCGACGCCGATCACGGCGACCTCCTTGATCTGGTCGTGGTCGGAGAGCAGGTCCTCGACCTCGCGCGGGAATACGTTCTCCCCGCCGGAGACGATCATCTCGTCGTCGCGCCCGTCGATGAACAAGCGGCCCTCGGAGTCGAAGTGGCCAACGTCGCCCGCGGAGAGCAGGCCGTCGAGCACATCCTTTCCGCCGCCGCCCGTGTAGCCCTCGAAGGCCATCTCGTTGCCGACGAAGAGGCGCCCGGTCTTTCCGGGCTCGACGTCGTTGCCGTCGGCGTCCACGATCCGGACCACGGTGCCGCGCGGCGGACGGCCGGCGGTGCCCGGCGCGGCCCGCAGGTCCTCGGGCGTCGCGATCGTCGCCCACGCGACCTCTGTGGACCCGTACAGGTTGTAGAGGTTGTCGCCGAAGGTGTCCATCCATTTGGTGGCGAGCTCGCCCGGGAGGGCCGAGCCGCTGGCGGCGACGACTCGCAGGCTGGGCAGGTCGTACCTGTCCAGCGTCTCGGTGGGTAGCTCCAGGATCCGCTGAATCATCACCGGGACGACCACCAGGGCGGTGGCGCCGCTCTCCTGCGTGGCCCGCAGCGTCTCCTCCGGATCGAAGCGGCGGCGCAGCACGTAGGTGGAGGTGAGCGCCAGGCCCAGCGTGAAGTGGGCGAACCCCCAGGAGTGGAACAGCGGCGCCGCAATCACCGTTCGCTCGCGCGCCTGCAGCGGGATCTTCGAGAACATCGCGGCCAGCGGCCCCAGGGTGTCGGGCTGGCTGCGCTGCGCCCCCCTCGGCGTGCCGGTCGTGCCCGAGGTCAAAATCACGAAGCGGCTCGACTCGCCGGGCGGATCGAGGTCCCGGTCGTCGCTTGACTCGATCAGGTCCTCGAGCCGGGTGTCCGCCACCTCCTCGTCGCCATCGGTCCAGGAGACGAAGCGGCGCAGGCCGATCTCCTTGCCCGCCTCCGTGGCCTTCTCGAGCAGGCCGGCGAACTCGCCGTCGTAGACCAGCGCCACCGGCTCCTCGCGCTCGACGACGCCTGCGAGCTGCGGCGCGGCGAAAGCCGTGTTCATGTAGAGCCCGTTCGCGCCCAGCTTCGAGACGGCGAGCGTCGCCTCGACGAAGCCGCGATGGTTGCGGCACATGATCGCGATCCCGTCGCCCTCCTTGACGCCCTCTGCGGCAAGCCCCCGGGCGAGCGCGTTGGAGCGGCGGTGGACCTCGGCGAAGGTCAGCGACCCGGCCTCGTCCTCGACCATCACCTCGTCGGGATGGTTGATCGCCGCTCCGGCGATCCCGGCCGCCGGCGAGGCGCCCCAACGGGCGAGGATGCGGACCATCAGCGCCAGCTTGTCCGGGCGCACCGGGTGGATCACACCGGCCCTGGCGAGCGTCCTGACGTTGAACGGGACCTCGCTCAGGGACCCGAGGGGGCCGAGCTTGACCCTACGGCCGAGGTAGCTCATCGGGGCGGTGACGATGTCCCTGGAGAGCTTGCCGGCCATCGAGCGGAGCATCAGGCCCGTAGCCTAGTTGCAGACGCCTGCGCGTCGGCCGGCAAGCCACCGGGGACATCAGTCGAGCTCCAGGAGCGCGACCGCGAAGCAGGCGACGCCTTCGCCACGCCCGATCCAGCCCATGCCCTCGTTGGTCGTTGCCTTGACGGTCACCGGCGCCGAGAGCACCTCGGCGAGGTTCCGCTCCATCTCCGCGCGGTGGGGCGCGATCCGCGGTGACTCGCAGATCAAGGTTGCGTCCACGTTCACCACCCTTCCGTGCAGGTTGCCGAGCGCCACCCTCAGCAGGTCGAGGGAGTAGGCGTCTCGCCAGCGCTCCTCGTCCGGCGGGAACAGCGTGCCGATGTCCCCCAGCCCGGCCGCCCCGAGCACGGCGTCGATCACGGCGTGCGTGAGGACGTCGGCGTCGGAATGGCCTTCGAGGCCGACCCCGTGCGGAACCTCGACGCCGCCGAGCACGAGCCTGCGTCCCGCGGCGAAGCGGTGGGCGTCGTAGCCGATCCCGGCCCGGGCGCTCACCGCAGGAGGCTCCGTCGTCCTTGGCTCATCCGAGCGGCTCCAGCCGGCGCTCGCGGCGCTCGAACACGGCAATCTGCTCGATTCCCCAGGCGCGCATCGCCGGGACCGCGCTCTCGTAGGCGTGGCCGACGTCGGCGGGTACGTGGGCGTCGGAGGAGAGGCTGAACGCGGCCCCGGCCTCGACGCACATGGTGGCCAAGGCCGGCGCCGGGTAGATCTCCTCGACCGGCTTTCGCAGGCCGGCGGTCGAGACCTCGACCGCGATGCCGGACTCGGCGATCGCCTCCACCGCTGGCTCATAGTAGAACCGCGGATCACGATCCGGATGGGGCCTGCCCCGCCCCCACATCTTCACCAGGTCGGGGTGGGCGAGGATGTCGAACAGGCCGCAGCGCGCCGCCTCGGCGAGGGTCTCGAAGTAGCGGCGCCAGACGGCGTCGGGATCGCCGTCCGCCTCCCAGATGTCGTAGCGGTCGTCGTCCACCGCCCAATCGCCTACGAAGTGGACCGAGCCGACGACGTAGTCGAGGTCGTGGCCGTCGAGGAGGTTGGCGATCCGGTCCTCGGCGCCGGGCACGAAGTCGACCTCGAGGCCGAGGCGCAGCGGGGTCGTGCGCACGAACTCGCAGTAGGCATCGAGGTCGTCGCGAGCCTGCTGCTCCCAGAACGGATGGCGCCAGATCTCGAGCGCATCCGTGAACCGGTAGGCGTGCTCGGAGCAGCCCAGCTCCCCGATCCCCGCGTCCTCGGCCGCAGCCAGGTAGCGCTCCACGTTCTCGGCCGTGAACGCAGTGCGCTCCGGGGGCTGGTCGTCGTCGTCCGGGCGCAGGTGGAGGTGGTAGTCCGTGAGCAAGGCGTCTGTACGCTAGCTGGCGAAATGGTCCACCTGCGGATCGTGGTCCCGAGCTCCACCGCCGGCACCAACACGACGACCCTCAAATGAGCGGCGCGGCGGGGAGGCGAACGGCGGGCGACCTGGCGATCCTGCTCGGGGCGTTCGCCGTCGCGAGCGCCCTGGCCGGCGCCTTGGGAGCGGCGAACTTCGGCACCGCGCTGGCCTTCGGCCAGCTCGGCTTTGCGGCGGCGCTCGTCTGGGTCCTTCTGAGAGCGCGTTAGGTGCTCTAAGGCGCTGAGCGGACTAGCGTCGGCGCGCCGCCCGCCGCACGCCCTCCGACGCCGCCTCCCGCCCGCAGCGCAGGCAAACGCAGCGATGCCCGACCAGCGCCCAGCGATGGCCGTCGACGGCGCAACCGAGTCTGCTCCGAATCCGCCTCATTTCAACGGAAGTATCGGCGGGCCGGCGGTCGGAACTCAGCGGTCGAGCCTTGCGCAGTCGCATACTCGGATAACCCCCTGAGAAACCGGTAGTTGCGCTCATCGCGGAGACCGCCGCGACGCCCCGGCCCGGGGGCATCGGCCCCCGCTGACGCGACCTCCCCGGAATGTGACCACAAATGTGGTCACAAGTCGGGAGGTCTTCGGCGGGCGTTCACTGTCTGCTTGTGACCACATGTTGCTACGACCCGCGTTCGGCGAGCATCAGCTCGGCGATCCGCAGGTCGAGCGCTGTGGTCACCTTCAGGTTCTCGGCGGGGGCCGGGTGGATGAGAATCTTGCCGCCAGACTTCTCGACCAGCATCGCGTCGTCGGTGGCGGCGGCGATCCGCTGCGGATCGGTGTCGAGGGCCTCGCTCAGCGCCGCCGTGCGGAAGACCTGGGGGGTCTGAGCGGCCCAGAGGTGGTCGCGGCTCACCGTCTGGGCCACCGTCGGGCCACCGCGCGGGACCGGTCCCTTGGCCGGGCGCGGCTCGCGGGCGCGCTTCACCGTGTCGGCCAGCGGCGCGGCTGCGATCACGCCGGCGGCGTCGGGACGCGAGACCAGCTTCTCCACCAGCGCGTCGATCAGCTCCGGCGTGACCAGCGGACGGGCCGCATCATGGACCGCCACCAGGTCCGTCTCGACGCGCTCGAGCGCCCGCCGCACGGACTCCGAGCGCGAGACGCCGCCGGCGACCACTAGGAGCTCGAGATCGATGCCGCCGGCGAGCTCTTCGACGGCCGCCTCGTGTCCCGGCGGCGCAGCGACGATCACCACGGCGACGCACTCCGCCCGCGCGAAGGCGTCGAGCGCCCACACGACGAGCGGCCTGCCGGCGAGCGGCACGAAGGCCTTCGGGCTGCCGGCTCCGAGTCGCTCGCCGGAGCCGGCGGCCGCGATGACCGCCGAAGCTGATGGACGGTCAGGCAGGCGCCGTGGCCCCGAAGCGCTCCTCCAGGAGCTCGTCCAGGTAGGCCTCGGCCCCGTCCTCATCCTTGCCGAGCGCGTACATGAACTCCGACGCGAGGATCTTCTTTGCCCGCGTGTACATCTGCTTCTCGCCAGTGGAGAGACCCTTCTCCCACTCGCGGATCGCCAGGTTCCGGACCACCTCGGCCAGCTCGAAAACGTTCCCTGTCTTGATCTTCTCGCGGTTGTGCTTGAACCGGCGGTTCCAGTTCTTCGGCATCTCCGAGACCTCGCCGGTCAGCACCTCGATCACCTTGTCGACCTCTTCCCCGTCGATGACCCGCCGCAAGCCGGCCAGATGGGCGTTCTCGCAGGGGACCATGACGGTCATGTGGTTGTGCAGGATCTTGATTGTCAGGTAGTCCCGTTTCTCGCCGAGGAGGTCCTTGGTCTCCCTCCTCAACACCATCCCAGCCCCGTGGTGCGGATAGACGACGTTGTCGCCAATTTCGAATGTGCACTCGACGGGGCCGAGCTCGGGTCCGATCTCTATCGCTTCCTCGGTAGCTAGTTCTGGAATGTCGGCCTCCTTACGTAGGACGGCAGCCGGGGCGGCCGTCGGGGTTCACGGATAGCGGTCGACAATGTCGACCTCCTGAAGCCTGCGAAGTCCCTCTCGGATCTCCCTCGCCCGTGCGTCCCCCACGCCCTCGACGGCCTCAAGCTCTTCCTGGGAGGCGTTCAGGATCGCCTCCAGATCGCCGAACCGATGGACGATCTTCTGGACCACGAGGCGCGGCAGCCGCGGGATTCCCGACAGGATCCGGTACCCGCGCGGCGAGACGGCGAACTCGAGCGTGCTCGTCTTCCGGTCGTAGCCGAGCAGCTCGGCGAGGCGACCAAAGTCGAGCAGCTCCTGGTGCGGTAGCCCCGCAAACTCACCGATGGTGCGCTCGATCTGCTCCTCGGTGTCAGCGACGATGTAGTCGCGGACAAGCGCGGACCGGTCCCCGATCACACCGAGCACGGTCTCCTCGAGCTGCATCTCGATCAACCGACCCTCGGTGCCCAGCTCGATGATGTACCGCTCCACCTCGGCGGCCATCCGGGTCACGAACTCCGCCCGCTGGAGCACCGAGAGGACGTCGTGAAGCGTGCAACCGCCGAGGAACTCGAGATTGGTGAGGCGGGCCGACAACTGATCCAGGCGGGCGCGGTACTTCTCCAGCGTCGCCAGCCCCTGATTCGCCTTCGAGAGCACCAGCGGGATGTCCTGGAGGATGACCTTCATCCCCTCGATGTAGAGCGAAACGACTTCGCGGCGCTCGGAGATCGAGACCACGAGCGCGCTGGTCTGCTTGGAGACGCGCTCGGCGGTGCGGTGGCGCGTGCCGGTCTCCATCGAGAGGATCGTCGGGTCCGGCATCAGCTGGACGTTGGCCCAGCAGATCTTCTTGGCGCCGGGATCGAGAACGATCGCCCCGTCCATCTTCGCCACCTGGTAGAGAAGCGCCGGGGTGTAGTCGATGTCGAGCTTGATCCCGCCGCTGAACAGGAACGAAACCTCGTCCGCCTCGGCGACCAGGATCAGGCCGCCGGTGCGCGCCTGGACGATGTTGTCGATCCCCTCGCGCAGCGGCGTTCCGGGCGCCACCATGTCGAGGGCCCGGAGCAGCCGGGGATCGAGACGGGTCTCAAGCTCGTGCAGCTCATCCCCGTCGTGCGGCACCATCGTGGAGCATGATGGCAAAAAGCCCCTGCTCCTCGCGCTCACCTGAATCCCGTGTGGAGAGGTCGGATTGGGGCGTGTCAAGGGCGGGGAGCCGATCGAGCCCCGCCGCCGTGGCTCACGCCGCCTCGCGCACCTCGCCGCCGACGCCCGGGATCAGGGCGGTTTCCAACGCCGTCCGCAGGGTCCCCTGCGGGTTCAGGCCCTCGACCCGCTCGCCCGCCGGCGGAGCGATGATCGGCCCGAGGCCGAACTTGAGCGCCTCCGCCACCCGGCGCTCGGGGTGGGCGACGAAGCGCAGCTCGCCGGTCAGGCCGACCTCCCCGAAGCAGGCGAGCGGCTTGCCGCCACCCCGGAGCGGCTCCCCTCGATGCGCGGACGCGAGGGCGAGCGCCACGGCGAGGTCGGCGCCGGGCTCGTCGACCCTCACCCCACCAGCGACGTTGACGAACACGTCGGCCGAAGCCAGCGATGGCCCGCCATGGCGGGCGAGAACCGCGAGGATCATCGCCAGACGGTTGCGGTCGATCCCGGTGGCGACGCGGCGCGGCGGCACGATCTCGGTCGGCGCAACGAGCGCCTGGACCTCGACCAGCAGCGGTCGAGTGCCCTCCATGGCGCACAGCACGCACGAACCCGGCGCCTGGCTCGCCTCGCCGACAAAGCGCGCCGACGGATCGGCGACCTCGACCAGCCCCCCCGAGCGCATCTCGAACACCCCCACCTCGCTGGTCGCGCCGAAGCGGTTCTTCAGCGCCCGCAGGGTGCGGAAGCTGCGCTCGCGCTCGCCCTCGAACAGCAGCACGCAGTCGACCAGGTGCTCGAGCGCCCGCGGTCCGGCGACCGTTCCGTCCTTGGTCACGTGCCCGACCAGGGCGACGGCGATGCCGAGCCGCTTGGCCACCCCCATGATCGCTGCCGCCGCCTCTCGCACCTGACCCACCGACCCCGGGGCCCCGGTCATCCCGTCGACGTGCAGGGTCTGAATCGAGTCGACGACGCAGGCATCGGGGCGCTCCGCCTCGAGCGCAGCCAGCACGGCCTCGACCGAGGTTTCGGCGAGAACCGGCACCGCCAGCGCTTGGTCGCCGAGCCGCTCCGCGCGCACTCGCACCTGGGCGGCCGACTCCTCCCCGGTGACGTAGAGGACGCGCCGCCCGGCGGCGCAAAGGTTGCCGAGCGCCATCCCGGTGAGCGTGCTCTTGCCGATTCCCGGCGAGCCGCCGATCAGGACCAGGGAGCCGGGGACCAGCCCACCGCCGAGCGCCCGGTCGAGCTCGGTGATCCCGGTGAGCAGGCGATCCGTGGCTGGCGCCTCCACGTCACGTAGGGCGACGGGTCGCGGCGCCTCGCCGACGCCCGACGATCCGGGACCGCCGCGTCGCCCCTGTCGGGACCCGCGCCCCGATGCTCCGGCCTGCGGCCGCAGCGTCTCGGCCAGCGTGTTCCACTCGCCGCAGCCCGGGCAGCGACCGGTCCAGGCCAGCGCCGCGTGGCCGCACTGCTGACAGACGAACTGGGAGTCACGGCGAGTCACCTCTCTGAGACTAGGAACCCGACCCGACGGCTCCGCGCCCCGCCGGGTCGCCCTACTCCGAAACCCCGGCGGCCTCGAGGGCGTCCGCCGGTTCGTGAAACCAGGCGTACCGCACGACCTTGCCGTGACGGAGAGTCCACAGGGCCGACTCGCGGCCCTCTACTTCGACGCCGCTCCCCCGCCCGCGTGCCCGGTACCGCACCACCACCGCCACCTGATCTCCCACCGCCCTGAACTCTTCCGGGTCCATCTGCCAGGTCTCCCACCCCTCGAAGACCTTTTCAAACGCCCCGGTGAAGGCAGCGAGGCCGCGTCGGGTTCCCGGCTCCACGGCCCCGGCCGGATTGACGTACTCGACCTCCGGGTCCATGAGCTCGATGGGACCAGGGAACTCCTCGCGAGCCCACGCGTCATAGAAGCTCCGCACGATCTCCACGTTCTCCTGCGACATCGCCTACTCCGAAAGCCCAGCGGCTTCGAGGGCATCCTCGCGCCTGGGAAACACCTCCAGACGACTCGCCTTTCCTTCGCGCATCGTCCAGAGATGTCCGATTCGGTTCTCCACCACGGCACTGCTACCGGTGGGCCTCAATCGCGTGCGAACGAACACCGCGATCTGATCGCCACGCTCAAAGAACTCGTCCGGCTCAACGACCACCTCCTCGAAGGGCTCAAACTGGTCCTCGAAGAACCGCCGTACCTCCTCGGGCCCGCGATAAGTCCCGGGGTTGACTACTCGGTCCGCCGTCTGGAGCTCGAACTCGGGATGCGCCAAACGAGTTGGGGCGTCCCAGTCGCCCCGGTTGAAGGCCTCATACCCGATGCGAAGCGTTTCGATATCTGCCTGCGACATCGTCCGCGCAGTATCTCGCGCCACGGCGGGGCGGATATGGAACGCGGTCCACGCATGTGGGAGCGCCGCCTGGGGTACAAGCGACGCTCCCGGAGGGGCGCCATCCCGAAACATCCAATGGCGGCCCCTCAGTTCCCGCCAAGCCCGCTCCTTCGACGGCGCGCCCGTCGGTCCTTTAGATCCCGTAGATCTCGGCCGCCCGCTCCCGCAGCTGGCGCAAGTAGGGGCCGACGTCGATCGGGCCGCCGACCAGCCGCTCAATCATCTCCTCGGGCGTGAACTTGGCACCGTGCCGGTAGAGGCGATCCCGGAGCCAGTCGCGAAGCGGCACGAGCTCACCGCTTGCGATCTGCTCGTCGAGATCCGGCAGGGCCACACGGGCGGCATCCCAGATCTGGGCGGCGATCAGGTTGCCCAGCGAGTAGGTCGGAAAGTACCCGAACGCGCCGGCCGCCCAATGCACGTCCTGGAGCACACCGCGGGCGTCGTCGGGGACCTCGATTTCCAGGTACTCGGCGGTGCGCGCGTTCCAGGCCTCGGGCAGATCGGCGAGCTCGAGCCGGCCCTCGAAGAGCTCGAGCTCGAGCTCGAAGCGCATCACGATGTGGAGGTTGTAGGTGACCTGGTCGGCCTCCACCCGGATCAGCGAGGCCTCGACCTTGTTCGCCGCCCGATAGAGCGTGTCCGGGTCCACGGCGCCGAACTGCTCGGGGAAGCTCTCGCGAAGGCGGGGATGGAGCCACTCCAGGTACGGACGGCCGCGCCCCACCCAGTTCTCCCACATGCGGCTCTGCGACTCGTGGAAGCCCAGCGAGACCGGGCTGCAAAGCGGCGACCGCGAGAGCTCCGGCGCGATCCCGTTCTCGTACAGGCCGTGGCCCGCCTCGTGGATGACCGCCCAGAGCGCGGCGCCGATGTAGCTCTCGTCGAACCGGGTCGTGATCCGGATGTCGGAGGGGGCGATCGCGGTCGCGAACGGATGCACGGTCGGGTCGAGGCGCCAGGCGCCCTGCTCCAGCGGCAGCTCCGCCACCACGTCGCGGGCCAGCTGCGCCTGCGCATCGAGCGGGAAGCGGCCATGGAGGCAGGAGTCGTCGACCGCCTGAGGGCGGTCGGCGAGCTCGGCCGCCAGCGGTCGGATCCCGTCGCGGAGCTGCGCCAGCACCGCGCCCACCTCCGCGGTGCTCATCCCGGGCTCGAAGTCGTCCAGCAGCGGGTCGTAGACGTGCTCGAAGCCCTCAAAGCCCTCGAAGCACTCCGCGTAGCGGCGCTTGAGCTCGACGTTTCGCTCCAGGTGGGGCAGGAAGGAGGCGAAGTCGGAGCGATCCTTGGCCTCGACCCAGGCGTGCTCGGCGAGCGAGGAGGTGCGGGTGATCTCCGCCCTCAGCTCGGCCGGCACCCGCCGCGCCTTCTTCCACTCCCGGCGCGCCACCCGCACCAGGCTCGCCTGGTCGGACTCGTACGGGAGGCCGTCCGTCTGGGCGGCCGCCTGATCGAGCAGCCGGCCGAGCTCGTCGGATACCAGGCGCTGGTGGCTAATCCGCGCCAGCGTCGCCTCCTGCTCAGCGCGAGCCTCCGCCCCCGCGGGCGGCATCTTCGTCCGCTCGTCCCAGGCCAGAAGGGCTCGCGCCCGACCGAGGTCGCTGATCTCGGCAAGCACTGTCCGCAGGTCGTCGAGCTGGGCCGCCACGGCGCCCAAAGCTAACGGAGGCAGATCGCTGGCGATCAACCCCTCCCTGAGCCGCTTGCGCTCGGCGCATGGTCGACACTAGGATCGCCGTGGGGAAAGCGACGGAAGGAGCGAGGCATGCACGCGAGGTTGTCGACGATCCAGATGGACCCCGCCCGGGTCGACGAGGCGGTGAGCGAGTTCGAGGAGCAGGACCTGCCGACGTTCAGGCGGATCGACGGCTTCAGGGGATTCACCCTGCTGCTCGACCGGACAAGCGGCAAGGTGGTCGGGACCAGCTACTGGGACTCGCGGGAGCAGATGGAGGCCAGCGAGGGGGAAGGCGACCGAGCTCGCCAGCGCGTCGCCAACAGGGGCGAGTCGCAGAGCCCGCCCGCGGTCGAGCGCTTCGAAGTCGCGCTCGACACCTTCGTCAGCTAACGGAGCTAGCGCTCGAGGCGGGTCGAGAAGCCCTCGGCGCGGACGGCCTCGACGATCCGCTTGCTGTGCTCGGGGCCGTCGGTCTGAAGGACGAGCTCGATCGCCGTCTCGCGGACGTGAAGCTCGACGCCCTCGCGGATGTGCTCGACGTCGACCACGTTGGCGCCGTGCTCGGCGACCAGGCGCAGGAGCGCGGCCAGGGCTCCGGGCCGGTCGGGAACGACCGTCCACAGCACGATCCGCCGCCCGGCGGCGGTCTCACCGAGCCGGATGCACTCAGCGAGCCGCGTGGCGTCCACGTTGCCACCCGACAGCACCGCGCAGATCTCGCCATCTGCCGGACGCTCGATCTTGCCCCCGAGCAGCGCCGCGACACCGGCGGCCCCGGCGCCCTCGACGACCAGCTTCGAGCGCTCGAGCAGCAGCACCATCGCCTCGGCGACCTCGTCGTCCGCGACGGTCGCGATTCCGTCCAGATGACGCTCCACCAACGGGAGTGTCAGATCGCCGGGGCGCTTGATGGCGATCCCGTCGCAGATCGTGCTCGCCGAGCGGGCGCCGATCGGCCGGCGGGCGGCGAGCGACTCCAAGTACGGCGCGCAGGCCTCGGCCTGCACGCCAACCACCTTCGCCTCAGGGATCCGCGACTTGATCGCGATCGCCACCCCGGACGCCAACCCGCCGCCGCCCAGCGGCACCACGACCAGCCGGGTGGCCGGCGCCTGACGGGCGATCTCCAGCCCCACGCTGCCCTGGCCGGCGACGATCTCGGGGTCGTCGAAGGGGGGCACCAGCGTCTTGCCCTCGCGCTCGGCGAAATCCCGAGCGGCCGCGCCTGCCTCATCGTAGGAGCCCTCGACCAGGTGGACCTTGCCCCCGTAGGCCCTCACCGCGGTCAGCTTGGCGAGCGGCGCCTCGACCGGCATGAAGAGGTCGGCCCGCGTGTTCAGGCGGTCGGCCGCAAGGGCCACGGCCTGGGCGTGGTTGCCGGCGCTGGCTGCCACCACCCCCCGATCGAGCTGGTCGGGCGAGAGGCGATCCATCTTGTGAAAGACGCCGCGGACCTTGAACGATCCGGTGAGCTGGAGGCACTCCGCCTTCAGCACCACGGGCGCGCCGACCCTGCGAGAGAGCTCGCCCGCAGGGAGCACCGGCGTCTCGCGGACGTCGCCGGCGATCAGCTCCGCGGCCCGCTCGACGTCGGCAGCCGTGACGGGCCCCTCCGCGGTGCCCAGTGGAGCTACTCCGGCTCGGCGGGCGCTTCCGGCGGCTGGCCAGACGCCGGCTCTCCCCCGACGTCCTCGCCCTCGCCCTCCGGCTCGGGATCGGTGCCCGGGGCTGAGGGTGCGCCGTCGCCGTCACCCGACTTCGCCGCGACCCCGACCGGCTCGCGCTTCTTGGCCGGCTGCTTCTTCGGCTTGACCAGCTTCATCTTCAGAGGGCGCTCCTCATCGTCACCGGAGGGGTCGCGCTGGACCAGCACCGTGGTCCCAGACTCGATGTCGCCCTGGCGCAGCACCTCGTCGGCGAGCGGGTCCTCGATATAGCGCTGGATCGCCCGGCGCAGCGGCCTCGCCCCCATCGCCGGGTCCCAACCCCGGTCGGCGAGCAGGTCCTTGGCCGCCTCGTCGAGCTCGAGCTGGAGCTCGTGCTCGGCGACCTGCGCCCGCACCCGGCCGATCATCAGCTCGACGATCTCCTTGATCTCGTCCCTGGTCAGCTTGTGGAAGACGATCACCTCGTCGATCCGGTTCAGGAACTCGGGCCGGAACACCTTCTTCAGCTCACCCATGATCCGGTCCTTCATCTCCTCGTAGGAGGTGCCGGTCTCGTCCGACGTTCCGAAGCCGAACGAGACGTTGCGAGCGATGTCCTTGGCGCCGATGTTCGAGGTCATGATCACGAGCGTGTTGCGGAAGTCGACCGTGCGGCCTTGGGCGTCGGTGAGCCGCCCGTCCTCGAGGATCTGGAGCAGGATGTTGAAGACATCGGGGTGCGCCTTCTCGATCTCGTCGAGCAGCAGCACCGAGTAGGGCTTGCGGCGCACCGCCTCGGTGAGCTGGCCGCCCTCGTCGTAGCCGACGTAGCCGGGCGGCGAGCCGACCAGCCGCGAGACCGCGTGCTTCTCCATGTACTCGGACATGTCGATCCGCACCATGGCTTCCTCGTCGCCGAACAGGAACTCGGCCAGGGTGCGCGCCAGCTCGGTCTTGCCGACGCCCGACGGACCGAGGAAGATGAACGAGCCCGCGGGCCGCTTCGGATCCTTGATCCCGGCGCGCGAGCGGCGGATCGCCTTCGAAACGGCGGTGATCGCGACGTGCTGGCCGATCACCCGCTTGTGCAGCTCGTCCTCCATCCGCAGCAGCTTCTTGGTCTCGGCCTCCGTGAGCTTGAACACGGGGATCCCGGTCCACATCGAGACGATGTCGGCGATCTCCTGCTCGCCGACCTCGGGGCGCTCGCCACCCTCACCCGCGGCCCACTGGTCCTCGAGCTCGCGCTTGCGGTTGGTGAGCTGGCGCTCGGTGTCTCGCAGGTTGGCGGCCTTCTCGAACTCCTGCGCCTCGATCGCGGCCTCCTTGGAACGCCGGGTCTCCTCGATCTCCTCCTCGAGGTCGCGGTAGACCGGCGGCTGCGACATCGACTTGATCCGCATCCGGGAGGCCGCCTCGTCGATCAGGTCGATCGCCTTGTCGGGCAGGAACCGGTCGGAGATGTAGCGGTCGGCGAGCTCGGCGGCGGCGCGGAGGGCGTCATCGGTCATCTTGACGTGGTGGTGGTCCTCGTAGCGCTCCCGCAGGCCCTCGAGGATCGCGACCGTGTCCTGGATCGACGGCTGGTCGACCCTGATCTGCTGGAAGCGGCGCTCGAGCGCCGAGTCGCGCTCCAGGTACTTGCGGTACTCGTCCATGGTCGTCGCGCCGATCGTCTGGATCTCGCCCCGGGCCAGCGCCGGCTTCAGGATCGAGGCGGCGTCGATCGCGCCCTCGGCAGCGCCGGCGCCGACCAGGTTGTGGAGCTCGTCGATGAACAGCACGATGTCGCCCCGCTGGGTGATCTCTTTCATCACCTTCTTCAACCGCTCCTCGAACTCGCCCCGGTACTTGGACCCGGCAACCAGGGCGGCGAGGTCGAGGGTGTAGATCTGCCTGTTCTTGAGCAGCTCCGGCACCTCGCCCTTGGTGATCCGCGAGGCGAGCCCCTCGACGATCGCGGTCTTGCCCACGCCCGGCTCGCCGACCAGCACCGGGTTGTTCTTGGTCCGGCGCGAGAGAATCTGCATGATCCGCTCGATCTCGGTCTCACGGCCGATCACCGGATCGAGCTTCGATTCCGCGGCCAGCTTGGTCAGGTTGCGCCCGAACTGGTCGAGCAGCTTCGAGGACTTCTTGCCCT
>JBBPIL010000021.1:0-35172 GCA_038040365.1 Actinomycetota bacterium | reverse complement strand
GATCGGTAAGTTCGAGGAGGCCCCCGATGTGGGATTTCCGCTCGCCCCGGCGGAGTTCACGCTGACCCGCGTCGTCTTCACCGCCACCCCCGCCGAGGCTGGGACGGAGGCGAGCGCCAAGGCCGAGGCCGTGAGCGCGAGAAACAGGTACTTAGACCGCCTCATTTTGTCCTTCCCGTCCCTGTCCTCCTGTTGGAGGATGCAAGACGAGCATACGCCCGCGTGGGTGACGCGGTCGAGGATGGCGGGCTTTTCGGGTAATCGGATTAGAGCCAGCCGACGAGCCGGGCTGCGTTCGCTCTTGTCATCCTTCAGCCGCGGCGGGAGTGCCGGGCGATGGCGGCGACTATTGACTGCGTGAGCGGCAGTTCCAGTGCCCGCGGATCCGCTTACCGCTCCACACCCCGAGCGGTGGGCCCGGAGCTATTGCATTAAGACGTCTCGAAGTGGCACGGCTCCGACGCGTGATTGCCTAGCTGGGCGCCAGCTACTCCTCTTCGCAAAGCGAGAGCGGGTTCCGCGTCGACAGAGACTTCTCCTCCTCGTCCTAAGCGAAAGAGTAGGAGCCGGTCATCGGGGCGCTCGCTTTCAACCGAAAGGACGAGGACTCGGTCGACGTTCGGGTGGTGCGACGGGTTCGCGGGCACCTGACCCCCGCCGATCGACGCCCATGCATGGTCTTACTAGAGCGCCTGCACGACCGTGCCGTTGTGCAGCGTCACGATTTTGGCCTTGGCGAACCACGCCGGCGCGGCGGAGGACATCTCCGGCCAGTTCTCCGTCGTGTCCTGCCAATGCCTGGCGATGCCGGCTGGTGACTCGTAGTACTCATCGACCACGAAGATCGTGTTGCCGGTCGGCTCAGAGCTGGCGTCCATCGGGTTCGACAGCTCGGGGCCCTTGGAGACGGTGTAGTCCAGCAGCGCTACATCGCCCTCGCGGGGATGCCCCTTCATGAACTCGCCGTGGCTCGCGAAGATGCGATCTCCCTCGGCCACATCGTCGGGCCCCACCGTAAACATGATGATGAGGTGCGACTTTCCCATGTGCGACATGCTGACCCCCTTAGTTAGAGCGCGCGTGACAGCACGAACGGTCCTCGTGTCTTCTCGCGCTGAATCGCCCTCCGATTTGGGAAGGGCCACGGATGCCTACGGGCTGAACGTATCAGAGCCCACAACCCTGAGGAACGCCGCGAGAGCCGGCGGAGCGCCCGCCCAGAGCACAACGACACACCAACCACCGCTGACCAGGAGACCCGCTAAGCCACATGTGCACGCCTGCATGCTCCTGACCGCTGCTGCTTAGGCTGTAGGAAGCAGAAGTGCTCGCCCCGTGGCGCCTCAGACCCGGTGCTCGTCCTGAGCGGGCATCTCGAAATCGGTCGTAGACACGCTCGCAACCACGCGGAAGGGAAAGCGCGGATCACAAGCCCGTCAGTCGCTCTCGACACCCTCCCTGGCTTCCTCCAGCGTCTCCCATCCCTGCCAGACGATTACCGGGAGCATCAAGAGCGCGCCCAACGGATCCACCCAGCTCCAGCCGAACAGCGCGAACAGGCCGACACCGAGCAGCAGCGCGAACGAGAGGTACGAGCAGACCCAGGTCTCAACGGCATCCGCCTGCAACGCCCGGCTTCCCATCTCCCGCCCCGTTCGCTGCTTCCAATACGCGAGTGTCGGCATGACGAGTAGCGAGACGATCGAGAGCACGAGACCCACGGTCGAGCTCTCAGGTTCCTCGCCGTCCACGAGCGCGCCCGCTGCCTCATAGATGATGTAGGCGGCGAGCAGAAAGAAGGTCGCGGCGACCCCGTAGAGCGCCCGGGCTTCGGCCGCCCGATGGGTGGGGGCTTCGTCGCCGGGCCTGGCCACCCTGAGCCGCCAGACGAGAAAAATCGCTGAGAGCACCTCGATGCCGCTGTCCACGCCGAAGCCGACGAGCGCGACGCTTCCCGCGATCAACCCGGCGCTGATCGCGACGATGGCCTCGGCGACATTCCAGCTGATCGTGAACCACTCGAGACGAAGCGCCCGGCGATGCAGGTGTCGCTCTTCCGCGAAAGTGGCGGCTTCCAATCAGGCTGCCTCGGTCGTGCGTCCGAGCCTGCCGTACCGCGGGCACGAGCGGATGCGGTCACCGCTTCGGAGAAGGATCGGGTCTGTCGCTCTCAACAGCGCTTCGAGCCCAAAGGCGAGGCGGTAATAGACCTCGCGACCTCGCTGCTCGCGCTCGACGAGACCGCAGTCCCAAAGACAACTCAAATGCTTTGAGACGCTCGGCTGGGGAAGCCGGGTCGCGGCCACCAGGTCGTTCACTCGTTGGCGGCCGCTCGCCAAGGACTCAATTAGTCGCAGTCGGCGCGGGTCGGCTAAACCATGGAATAGAACAGCGCGTGTTTCGGTGTCGGGCACAGGCGCACAATATATGCCGCGAACCGCATATGTCCATGGCCGCGCGCAGGATCGAGGCCGAGGCCGACGTCCGCGACGTGATCGAGCTGCTGCGGCTCAACTCACGACCGCGTGGCGGCCCGCTACGGCCTGCCGACAGAGGTCTCAGCGTGATCTGGTCACGCTTGGTCATTCTTTGTGGAAACGGGTTTTAATCAATGATCAGCCCCCGGCGGTAGATTCAATCCGTCGATGGATACAGCCAGAGGCAAGCTTTGGACTGGCGTGTTAAGTGCTCTCGTAGTCATGGCGTGGGCCTCGGGTTGCGGTGGTGACAATGAGTCATCGGATGCTGAGCAAGTCCGTGACGTAGTTGCGAACTTCCAGCGGCAGGTAGATGCAAAGTCAAGAGGGAGGCTGATTGCGTGCTCCCTTCTGACCCTGGGTGAGCATCAGCGCCGGGACGAGCTGGAGGCAGGACCGTGCGAGCGCACGCTTCCCGCTCACCTGGGGTCAGCCCACGTCAAGTCGGTCGAGGTCCAGGATCACGAAGCGACAGTGGTTCTCAGCGACGGAGGGAAGATCGGCCTCAACAAGATTCCGATGCCGTTCTCGGAGACCGTTTCCAACCCTGCCGAGGTGTGGCGGATCAGCGAGCTACCGGGGCCGTAGTGACAGCTCTGACTGAAGGGGCCGCCCCTCGCTGTCAACTCTGTTGGAACTCGCTGCCTACTTGGCGTTCTTGCCCCGTCTGGCGGCGGGTCGGGCAAACTCGTGCTACGGAGGCTCAGGGACGGCCAACGCCCGCCGAGCCGCGGCAACGCTAGCCTAGCCAGAATCTGTTGACAACTGCCAACAGGGCGGCTATTCTGCGCCCTTGGCTAGACGAAGGCACCCCAAGAAGGAAGTTGAAGAGGCGTTATCTGATGCCGAAGACGAAGGCTGGAAGGTCAAACCAAAGGCGACAGGCCATGCCTGGGGCCGTGCGTACTGCCCGGAGCCGCAAGGCTGCTCAATCGCCATCTGGTCCACGCCGAAGAATCCAGGCGACCACGCGAAGGACATCCGCCGCCAAGTCAAGCGGTGTCCGCACTAAGAAGAAGATGAATAAGCACGAGTTCACGTTGTACTTTCGTGGTCCCGATGCCCTGGATGATGCAAATCTGGAGCGTCTGGGCGAAGCTGGCTTTACGGATGGCACTTTCGGGGAACGCGACGGAGTCCAGTACGTCTCTCTACACAGAACGGGTCCGAGCTTTCCGAAAACCCTGCTCAACGCTATTCATGGCCTCGAACAAGCACTTCCGGGCTTGAAGGTCGTTGGCTTAGAGGGAGAAGAGCTCGTAACTGCCAGCGAGATCGCCGCGCGTATCAAGCGCAGCAGGGAGAGCGTCCGTCTTCTCATTCAGGGTAGACGCGGACCGGGCGAATTTCCTCCGGCAGTCCCTTGGCTGACGGGCCGCAAGCGGCTCTACGACTGGGCAGAAGTTGTCGAGTGGTTCGTTAAGAAGGCGGGTCAACCCCTAAAGGAGACTGGCCGTTCCAGCTTTATCGCTGCGGTGAACGGCGCCCTTGCTGTCCGGTATCGGGCATCCGAGCTTTCGGAACCGGGCGAACGTGAGGCGGTCGCGGAGATAGTTCGCGAAGACGAGAAGCTTTTCACGACCTGAAACGTACGGAGGTACTCGAAGCTGGGCGTCAATATCCGATACGAGTTGGGTGGCCGAAAGGTCAGTAGAGGTCAGTTCTTCCGGGGGCATGGAGGGCGAGCTACGAAAGGTTGCCCTAGACGGGGCGATCAAGGCGTGTGAGGGCGTACGCTGCTCCAAGCATGGCCAGAGCGCCAGCGTCAGTGAAGTCCGCCAAACGCCCAGCGGCTTTGAGTTCAGGCTCAGCGGTTGCTGTGACGATCTCGTAGAACGGGCTCAGCGGGCGCTCGGAAGCTAGCCTGGTGACAACGAAGCTGGAAGTGGCCGACGGCGATCTGCGCCAAGTCGCTGTCCTGAAAAACGAGGCCGATGGTCTGGTCGAGGCCACGCAGTCGGAGGGACGACCTACATTTGCGGGAACTGCTCGGCTGGGTCGCGGAGGATGTTGGGGACGAGGCGGTGTGGGACGTCGGGTTCCGCTGCCGGGCTTGCGGGGCGGTCTGCCTCTCGCCCAGCCTTCCTCCAGGGCGCCCGCTACCGCCGAAAGGGAGGCGTCCGGATCCACGCTCGACAGACGCTCGCACCGGACGATCTTCGAGCGTCTCGGCAACTCCGCTGGACGCGCTCGCTTACGTCGGGCGAAGCGGGGCTCTCATGACCTCGATCTCAGAGCCCTCGTCATCGTCCCAGGCGAGCGTCCGGTGGGCGCCGCCGGAGACGCTTGCGTATCGCGCCAAGTGGCAGCGCGAGGTTACGAGCGTTCGGAGCGCTCCGAGGAGAGGCCGAAGTCAGCGAGCGCATGCTCGCGATCGAAGTACCCGACGAGCCGCGTCACCTTGCCATCGCGGATATGAAAAAGAACCGCTCAGCTCAGCGGGGCGAGCGCCACATGGGCCACATCGTCGGCCCGTCAGGGAGCGGGATTTCGTCGGTCACCTCGAAGCCGTGGCGAAGATAGAGCTGCTTGTTGCGCTCGCTCGTGGCCTCGAGATACGCCGGCACACGGTCCCGATCGCACGTCTCGAGCACCGGAGCCATGAGGGACGACCCGAGCCCGCGCCCTTGCCATTCCGGCCTTGTCCCCATCAGGAAGAGGTAATAGTGCGGCTCCGTCGGGTGCTTCTCCTCCATGAGTCCGAGGATCTCGAACAGCCGCTCCGCGTATTCCTCCACCACCTCGCCGAGCACGGTCGGGAGCTCCTCGTCGTCCTCAGCCCCCGGCGGGGCCCAGACCGCCGCCGAGACCCCCTCATCGACCGAGTAGGTCTCGTCATACGCTAGGTACGACCCCGCGACGGCTCCGAAGAAACCCGGCAGAAGCTCCCGCCGTCTCGACCCGTCGTCTATGCACCACATCACGACCGGGTCGTCGTAGAACGCGAGGGCCAGGGTGTCAGTGACGTCCGGCAGGTCCGCCGTCGTTGCCTTCCGCGGACGGAGAGCCGCCGAGCTAGCCGTTCCAACGACCCTATCGCTCATTGCACACCTCCTCGATAGCGGATTCGATGACTCGCCCGATCGGCGGAACTCTATCCGCGCCGCCCTGATTCAGTCTGTCGCGTCAGTCACGATCTGCGTGTCACCCTCCCCTCCTCGCACCGATGGGTCGATCGCGGCGGACTTGGTCGGGTCTGACCACCCTCGTTGCCGCGTGGGCGACGCTGATCTGGCGGACGTCCGGCTGGCGATGAGATCGCCTCGTATGCCCGACAGACGGCAGGCCCGGTCAGCAGAGTGCTGCTTTCGCGTGGCAGCGAGCGTTGCAGCTCGAGCCCCAGACGCCCGCAATGGACGAATAGGGAGCGTCCCGCCGCAGACCGTGTCGGATCAGTCCCCGGACGGGTCCTCGGACCGGTCATCCGGCAAGTCCGCCTTGGTAATGGGCGTCGCAGGCCCCCGCCGCCGCCCGACCCCACCCCCACATGATGTGTGTGGATGGGGTCGGGCGGCGGCGGGGAATGGAAGTTCTTGCAGGACGAAGACCACCGGGGCCCGGGAGAGGTTCAGGGAGTCTGGAGGGGATGTCTGGGGGAGGGGATGAGGGGGTTGAGGGGGCGTTTTCGGGGAGGTTGGGCGACTGGGGAGAGATGAAGGAGGTGGGCAGGTAGGGGAACGGGGAGGCTGTTTGGGAAGGGGGTAAGCGGAAGCGATCTCGAAGAGGTTGGGCGGGGAGGCTCCATACAAATCCGGATCGGCTCCGACTTATAGGAGAAGAAGGAGTTGCGGAGCCGATGGCAAGGGACAGAGAGCTGGTCGGGTGGATCGCTCGGATGGGGGCGGTCGGGATCGGGCACGTGCAGGAGCGGTTCGGCATATGCAGGTCGGTCAGCTACGAGGTCGTGGCGCGGCTGGTCGGGGCCGCCCTGGTCGATCGCGTTGCGACGCTCCCGGGCGATCCGACGCTGTTGTGCGCGACGGCGCAGGGGATCACCTACGCCGGCCTCGGCCTGCCGCCGGCGCGGGTGACTCCGGGCGCCGTCGACCACTGGCTCGCCTGCGCCGACGTCGGCATCTGGGCCGAGGGTAGGTGGGGTAGGCACGCGGTGATGTCGGAGCGCGAGGTTCGCTTCGCCGAGCTCGACGCGCCGAAGCCGATCGCCAGTGCGATCGTGGGCGAGCTGCCCGATGCGCGGCCGATGCTCCACCGACCCGACCTCGTTGTCCGCGACGACGGCCGCACGATGGCGATCGAGGTCGAGCTGACGCCGAAGGCGCCGCGGCGCCTGGAGCACATCGTTCGCTCCTGGCGGCGCGCCCGGCACGTGGATCAGGTTCTCTACCTGTGTCCGCCCGGCCCCACCCAGCGAGCCGTGGAGCGGGCTGTGGCGACCACGCATGCGCAGGAGCGGGTGATCGTGCGCGAGCTGGGACCACTGCGATGAGCGCGCTCGCCATCCAGACCGGGCAAGCACCGAGCCCACACACCGCGGACGCGGGAGCGGATCGAGCCGACCGCGCGACGCTCGTCTGCCTCCGGGAGTCGCTTCGCGAGGCGAGGAGAGCGGGAGATCGGCGCTCGCCGTTCGCGATCATTGCCGCCTCCCTGGAGGAGCTGGGCGTCGAGCTCCCAGAGCGCTCGGATCGCCCGGTCGACCTCCAAGACGCGCGAGACGAGTGGATCCAGCGGGTTCGAAGCTCGCGCCGTGCCGAGAGCACGGTCACCGCGTACCGGATCGCGCTGGACGACTTCCTCAAGTGGCTTCGTGATGAGGGGAAGCTGGGCCGCCAATGTCGCGAGCAGACGGTGGTCGCATACCTCGAGGAGTACCGCCGCCGCAACGGGCCCGCAGCGGCGACCTACTATCGGCGCTTCACTCTGCTGCGCCGGTTCTTCCGTTGGCTCTCCGCGCGCAGCGGCACGCCGGATCCGTTTCTTGAGCTTGAGGCGCCACGGAAGCCGGCGCAGGCCGCGGATTGGCTGACGCCGGCCGAGTTTGGCCGGCTGCTCAGGGCCGCAGCCGAGCCGGTCCGTGCCCACCGCGGGATGGCCGAGCGTGACCGGCTGGTGCTGCTGACGCTTGTCGTGACCGGGCTTCGGCGCTCGGAGCTGATCGGGCTCGACTGGGGCGACGTGGACCTCGAAGGCGAGCGCCCCTCGCTGCTCGTGCGCTGCGGGAAGGGAGGGCGCCCGCGCCGGCAGCCGCTCGTTCCCGCGCTCGCCTCAGAGCTCTCGTCCATGCGGGCGCGCGAGCGACCGCATAGCGCGGTGTTCCGCGGGCTGCGCGGCGGGCGCCTGCAGGCAACGATCCTTGCGGGCATCATTCGCCGCGCGTCCATCGGCGCCGGACTCGAGAAGAGAGTCACGGCCCACACGCTTCGGCACACCGCCGCGACATGGCTTCGAAGCGCGACCGGCGATGCCCGCCTGGTCGCCGAGTACCTCGGCCACGCCGACCTCTCCACCGTCCATCGCTACGCCCACGTCGCCAGCGAGGAGCTCGACGCCGCCGCCGCGACGATTGCGGAAATTGCGGCACTCAGAAACGCTTGACCTCGCGCGTCGTCGAGGGCCACTGCTAGCGTTCCGACCGCGGTGTGGAGCGATGCTGGCAAGCCACTGGCGAGAGCCGGGCGCCCGCGCCGAGCGATTCCATAGAGATCGCCGAAGGACCTCCGTCAAGCGCAAACGTGACGAGTCCCTGGCGTACGGCCATATAGGAAAACCCCGCGTTAGCGGGGCTTTCCCTTAGCAGGCCTGTAAGCCGGATTCTGTCGCGTACAGCCATCTGTCTTGCCGGGGACTGGGTCCCCGGAGAGCCCCGTTCGCCGGGGCCCTGCGGCCTACCTGGACCTCGCCGGGCCGGGTCATCGGTCCTGCTCGGCCTTGCACCGGACGGGGTTTGCCCTGACGCGCCGCGTCACCGTGGCGCCGGTGCGCTCTTACCGCACCATTTCACCTTTGCCTGTGCGCGGCTCACGTGAGGCCGCGCCATCGGCTGTGTCGTTTCTGTGGCACTTTCCCGCGGGTTTCCCCGGGTCGGCGTTACCGACCGTCCTTGCCCTGTGGTGTCCGGACTTTCCTCGAGGAGCGTCACCCCCCGTGACTGCATGGCCCGCGAGATCAAGTGTAGGCCCTCGGCACCCGGGTGTCCAGGGACGGCGAAGCTCACCCATATGGGTGAGTTTTCGCGGCCCCGCGGGGCCGCGAACTCGGTCAGGAGAGCTCCGAGCCGCAGGCGCGACAGCCGCCGTCGGCTGAGGGTGACATCGAGCCGCCGCAGACGGGGCAGACCGCCCGTCCCTCCGCCGCGAGATCCTGCCAGACAAGCAGCACGACATCCTCGAGCGTCGCGCCACCCGGCTCGAACAGCCTCGACCCACCGGGCCCCGACTGCCGCTGCTCGGCGACGGCTTGCTCCCGGGTCGCGAGCGCAGCCATCCTCAAACCCTCCTGTAGACGCCGATCACCCGGCCGAGGACCTTGGCGTCGCGGGTGCGGATCGGCTTGTAGGCCTTGTTCGCCGGCTGGAGCCGGACCCGGTCCTTCTCGCGGTAGAAACGCTTCACGGTCGCCTCGTCCTCGATCAGGGCCACCACGATCTCGCCGTTGTCGGCGTCGTCGGCCTCGCTCACCACCACATAGTCGCCCTCGAGGATGCCGGCGTCCCGCATCGAGTCGCCCCTCACCTGGAGGATGTAGTCGCCGTCCTCACCGCCGATCGCCGAGGGAACCTGCACGTATTCCTCGATGTTCTCCTCGGCGAGGATCGGCTCGCCGGCGGCGACCTGACCGACCACGGGCAGCCCCGGCCCGCGCATCGCGCGCTTCGCCCGGTCGACCAGCAGCTCGATCGCCCGCGGCTTCGTCGGGTCGCGGCGCAGCAACCCCACCTTCTCCAGGTTGGCGAGGTGGGCGTGCACGGTCGAGGATGAATGCAGCCCGACGGCCTTGCCGATCTCGCGCACAGTGGGCGGGTAGCCGTACCTGGAGGCGTACCGGCCGATGAAGTCGAAGATCTCCTTCTGGCGCTTGGTCAGATCCACTCTCTATCGCTCCTCGGACCGCAGGTCCTGGTCGCCCACCCTAACCGGCTTACCACGGGAACACATGTTCGTAGACTAGCTCGTCTCGCGGACGGAAGCAAGTCAGCCAGGGCGGCGTCTAGAATCGATCCCCGCACCCGCGCCTGTGGCGGAACTGGTAGACGCGCAAGGTTGAGGGCCTTGTCCCCGGTTACGGGGGTGGGAGTTCGACTCTCCCCGGGCGCATCGCTTGCCTGCCCACTTGTCTTCGGGTGGCTGGTGCCGCCCGAAGCTCACGGCCTCGGCAGCCTCGAGACGCTAGCTTCAACTTGTGCCCGAGCTGAAGCGCGGCGACGCAGTCGAGATCCACTGGGGCATCAGAGCTCTGGTTCGGTGTCGTTGCGACCGGCCGCAGCCGGCTGATCCGGGGACACGCTAAGGGGCCGGAGGTGAAAACGCGATGCAAGGACCGGTCAGCGGGACCGGTCAGCGACCCTCACACGCCAACGTGCTCCAACTGGGAGCCGGGGACCACTTGGAGTCGAAGGGCTGTTCGGCGATGCGCCGGGGCGCCTCCGCGCCGATGTTGAGAAGAAGGGCTGATGGCATGAGCTCGTACTCAAGCGCGGTCCCGAGGCCGGCGGGCTTTGGCCCCCAGCACCGTCTCGACGATTCGGCTCGCCACGCGGGTCGCGTCGAAGTACGTCTCGGCGATATCGCGCGCGGCACGGCAGTTCTGGTTGTAGGAGGCGTTCACTTCGGCGATCGCGGCCGCCGCCTCCTCGATCGTCGAGAAACGGTGTAGTCCACCGCCGTCCGGGACGGAGCTCGGGCCGGTGTCCTGCACCACTGCGGGCTTGCCGCTCGCCAGGTAGCACAGGGTACGATCGCTGATCCAGGCGTTCTGGAACCGACTGCAGGATGGCTTGGCGCAGCTGAACTCGCCCCGCGACGACTGGATGTAAGAGCGGTAGCGCTCGGGCGTGTTGGCTACGTCTCCGGCATGACGCACGCGCCAGCCGTGTGTTTCAAGCAGCTGGCGCTCGGACGCGTCTTTGCTCCCGAAGTACGTTGCCAGCTCGAGCGGCTGGTCCGTGAGCCGAGGGAGTTCAGCGAAGCTGAGCCACGACGCCCGCTTGTTGTTGTCCCAATAGCCATCCCCTTCGAGGATGTACTCCGAGCTGTACCAACTCGAAACGGTCGTGAATGGGGCGGGCGCCCGGTGGGGCGTGAAGGGCCACTGGTTCAGGAAGACGGGCGGACGTATGTGCACCCAGGCTCGGCCGCAGTCAGGGAAGCCTGCAGCCGGGGTGCCGACGGTCTCTCCGATGGTCAGGTAGACGTCGTGGTCGGGAATCTGGAGTTGGCCGCTGCTCATCCAGTATTGGAGCAGGCCGGGATCGATGTCCACCAGCGCGGTGCGCTGGAAACGCGCCAGAAGCTCCGGATGGATCCTCTGGTGGAAGTTGAGCAGCGCATCGGCGCGCCGGAACACCGACTCGGCCTGGCGCGCGCCGATCCCGACGTAGGTCGGCTCAAAGTGCTCGGCGTCCTCGCCCTCGGTCGTGTACAGGATCGGCGCGTTGGAAATCCCGAACCGAGCGAGGGCGTCGCTGAGCAGCGACGCCTGCTCCGCAGGCGGTGCGTCGATGCCTGCCCTGCTGCCCTCGCCCGGGCGCTCCAGGCGTTCGAGCCACCATACGTCGGAGCCGACCGCCTGCAGGCCGAGCGCGTACTGGAGGTAGACCCAGAAATTGCCCGCCCGATCGAGGTACTTCGTCGCCCTGTAGGGCGAGATCACAATGGTCGCCATCACCTCAACTCCTTAGTGAAGCGGCCGCGAGCAGACCGCCGGCTGCGGCCGAGCTGACGAGCTCAACGCCCAGCTCGTCGAGACGTGAGCGGATCAGCGGATCACAGAGCGTGTGAAGCTCGGCCTCGCGCTCGATCGAGTAGGTCGAGGTGAGCGTCGCGTCGACGTACCCGGGGTGACAGGAGAGCTCCGTGAAACCGTGGCCGACATCTCGTTCGAACATCGCCAATAGGCTCTCGATACTGATCTGCTCGAGATGCGTCTCCCCGTCCCACTGCCCAAAGAACCTCGGGAAGTAGCGGATCGGCGAGCAGCCCCGCAGGGCGAGGCCATGCTTCTGGGCGAGCTCACCAAAGTGTGGTGCGGCAGCGGGCTGCAGATGGACGTTGTGATGCGAGTCGAGATGAGTGGGGCCACGCCCGAGCAGCGCCTGGAAGAGCTCCACCTGGCGACACAGCTCGGCGCTCAAGGCCGTGGCGTCACGGAGATCGATGAGTGGGCGCGCGTACTCGTCGGTGATCTTCACGTGAAGCCCGATGCTCAGCTCGGGGAGCTCCGCGCTCAGGCCAGCGGCTTCCGCGCTCGCCGGCTCGTCGACCAACAGGCTCGCGCTCGTCACGACACCCCGCCCGTGAGCCTCGGCGATGCCGCGATTGATTCCCGAGGTCTGTCCGAGATCATCGGCGTTGACGATCAGGTATCTCATGCGACCTCGGCGAGGACTGGGTCCAGCGCCTCCAGCCACCCTTCCACCAGCGCGAGATCCTCGAAGGCCCATCCGACGTCGCGCCCCTCAGCAGCCGCCAGCGCCGGCCATACCACGCAGTTGGCGCAGCGCGCCAGCTCGCACGTGGCGAACAGCGGGTTCAGCTCGCCCGCCGCGGGCAACTCCCATCCAGCGTGGCCCACCGCAACGCGGTAGAGGTCCAGTACGTGATCGCGCTCGGCAACCGGGAAACGATTCAGGAAGGTCGAGAGGTCGTACGCGATTGGGCCAACCGCGACGTGGTCCCAGTCGATCAAGCGAACGCCTTCCGGCGTAAGGATCACATTCCCCAACCACAGATCGCCATGCAGAAGCGTGTCGGGACCTCCCAAGTCCTCCATCGCGGTCGCGCGTTCCCGCTGCTCGGCGAGAAGTGCCTCCATGCGCTCGAGCAGCCGCTCCAGCAGGGCGGCGCGCTCCAGAGACCCGCGGTGCTCGGGCGGCGGGATTGCCTCGAGACACTCGATGGCGCCTCGCACGCTCGTGTCGTAGAAGCGGATGCCGAGGTCGCCGCCGAGCTCGCGGCACTCCGGCAACAGCGGGTGGCCGGCGGCGCGGGTATGGAGCTCGCCTAAAAGCGAGACCGCGGAGCGGACCGACTCGCAGTCGCGCTCGCTCTCGAGGGTTCGCGTCCCGAGATCCTCATAGATGTGCCAGACGTTGCGCCCCCCCCGCTCCGCGGCGGTGGCATGCAGCTCCGGTACTGCCCGCTCGAGCCCCATGATCGGAAGCCAGCGCCGGATCACCATCATGTTGCGCTGCGCACGGGCCCACTTCGTTCGCTTGACCACGATCGCGCGTAGCTTGCCGTCAACCTCAAAGCGCAGCCTGTACACGGAGCGATTGACCCGCTCTTGGTAGAGCAGCCGCCCGTCAGACCCGGCGCCTCCCAGCAGGTCCTCGAGTGTCGCCCGAAGCTCGAGGACTCCAGCCTGGCTGGTGCCCTCGAGGAGGTCGGTGATCCCCACGATCACCGGGAAACCATCATCCCCCGCGAGGTGGCGTCGAGTCCCGGCCTCGCTTCGATCGCCCGGCCGTCCTCTATCTGGCCGTCCTCTATCTCGAGGCGCACATCGCAGACATCAAGCGTCGTCAGGCGGTGGGCGATCATGATCGTCGTCCGGCCGCGCATCAGCCGCTCCATCGCCTGCATGATCACGGCCTCGGTCGCCAGGTCCACCGAGCTGGTCGGCTCGTCGAGGATGAGGATCGGTGCGTCTTTGAGAAACGCGCGAGCGAGCGAGATGCGCTGGCGCTCGCCACCCGAGACGCGCATGCCCCGCTCGCCCACCGGGGTGTCGTAGCCGTCCGCCAGCCTCAGGATGAACTCGTGGGCGTTTGCCGCGACGGCCGCTGCCTGGACGTCGCTAAAGCTGGCGTCCGGCCGCGCGTAGGCGATGTTCTCGGCAATGCTGGTGGAGAACAGGACGGGCTCCTGCAAGACGATCGCGAACTGGCTACGCAGGTCCGCGACGCGATAGTCGCGCAGGTCAACCCGGTCGAGCATGATCTGCCCGGAAGTCGGGTCGTAAAAGCGCGTCAGCAGACTCACGAGCGTTGTCTTCCCGGCGCCCGTCGCCCCCGCTATCCCCGCGCGGGTGCCGGGATCGAGCTCAAACGAGACATCGCGCAGCACTGGATGCGCTGAGTCGTAGCCGAACGACACGCCGTGGAAGGCGACCGCGCCCGCGGCGCGCTTGAGCGGTCTTGCATGAGGAGCCTCGACCAGGTCCGGCGCCTCGTCAAGCAGCGAGAATACGCGCTCAGCGCTCGCGAGTGACGACTGTAAGGTGCCGGCCTTCTTGCTGATCGTCTGCAGCGGCTCATACAGCATCTGCAGGTACGCCATCACCAGCACTAGATCCCCCACCGTTAGGGTGCCCGACTGCACGCTCCGCGTCCCCACAAACAGCACAGCAGCTGTCCCGAGCGCCATGATCAGCCCGATCAGCACCCCGAAGCTTCCCTCGGCGAACGAAAGCCCCACCTGGACGCGCATGCTCTCCCCTGAGCGGCCCAGGAAGCGCTCCCCCTCGTGATCCTCCCGCCCGAAGGCCTTTACCACCCGTAACGCCGAAAGCGCCTCCTGCACCACGGAGAGCGCAGAGCTCTCAAGTCTCTTCGCCTCGTGCCACTTGCTGCGGAGGCGGCGCCTGTAGAAGTGGAACGTGACCAGTAACGGCGGCGCTACCGCGAGCGCGATCAGCCCCAGACGCCAGTCGATCATCGCGGTCACGCACAGCATCCCCGCAACGGTGAAGAGCGCCGTAAGGAACGGGATCACGCCAGCGATCGCGAGCGTCTGGAGCGATTGCGCGTCGTATTGGATGCGGTAAGTCGAGTCCGTGACGCCTCTCATATCGTGGTACGCGAGCGACAGTCGCTGCACGTGGCGGAACAGACGGGCGCGGAAGCTGAGCAGCAGCTTCTGGCCCGCATAGGTGCTCAAGACGAGGCTGGCGAATTGCTCGAGCTGCTTGAGGAGCATAATCAGCACCAGGAGAACGACCGCGAACACGAGGATGCCGGCGCTGGACCTCGACACGGCGTCCGGCAGGACGCTGTCGAGCACGCCGGGAAAGGGCTGCGAGCCGATCACGTTGTCAACCGCGATCTTCAGCGAAAGCGGGGTCAGCAGCGTGAAGAAGCTCGAAAGCACGCTCAGCACGAGCAGGCCTGCGATGTGGAGCGAGAACGGACGTGCCTCGGCGAACAGCCGCCGGTAAAGGTGCTTCGGCTTTGGAGCGCTCACGTTCCCTCGCCCTCGAGCCCGCGAACCTCGCGTCCCAGCCGCTTGAACAGGACCAAGTCCATATTGCCGGCGCGAGCCCTCATGGTTCACCCGTGGTTGCCTGCTCGAGCTGGGGACGCAAGTCGGAAGGTAAGGCCGGACGCGCTCGCGGCTCTTGCGCCACCTCCAGGACCTCCGCCGTGGCCCCCGCGCACTCCTGGAGCTGGCGCAGCACGAGCATGATCGCGGCAGAGGCAAGAATCACGAACCCAGCCCAGGCTCCGTCGAGCACCGCTACCACGGAGAGGAGCGTGAGCAGGGCCGGGGCCGCGAATCCAAAGGCCGATGACCTCGGATAACAGCGGAGCCGCACCAACTGCTGGCCGCCGCCGTGCTCCTCGATCAGCGCCCGGACTCGGGCCGAGCCCAGGGCTCCGCCGCGAACCTCCAGGTCCCAGCGGTCATAGCTGCCGCCACGCAGAACGGTGGCGCCGCCTTCGCGAAGCGCCGCCTCGATGTCTCCCAGCCATTTCTCGGGAGGCTGCCAGCTCTCGCTCCAGATCGTCCACGTGCGGCTCCGGGGCAGGGAGACGCTGCCCCGACCACGGCCCCTCCACGGCGTGAGGCCGTACTTGGCCCGCCCCCACAGACGCGCCAGCGGCTGGAGCAGGTACAGCAGCGCGGTGATGCTTCGCAGCTTCAGACGACGTGCCCGAGGGACGGTTGCGAACGAGGCCTGGGTCGCGGCCGCAACGGCCTGGGCGAGGAGAGCCCCGACCGCAAGGCCGAGCAGCGGAAGGAAGAGGAACAGCGGTCGCCAGACGGCGCCGAGGAAGGACAGTGCAGCAAGCAATCCGATGACCAGGTACCACTCGGGGAGCGAGGGCAGGGCCGCGAGCAGCCCTGGCCGGCGCTGATGGATGGACTGGAAGGGCTCGCTTCCCCAGGTGCCGTGATAGATGCGCGCTCGGCGGCGAAGCCGCGAAAGGAAGGCACCGTCGCCGTACAGTCGGCCCGTCCAGGTGAGGTGGCCGGCGAGGTTGTACTTCTCCGGCCACTTCCGCTCAAGCAGCGCCTCGGCCCTGCCGTAGCCGACCTGCTGCCTCCAGTACCCCCGAACCGAGGGACGGCGATGATGCCACACCACCGCGCCGGGGCTGAAGCCCAGCGTCCAACCACGGTCGCGTAACCGCCAGCACAGGTCCACGTCGTCGCCTGCCGCCCGGAACCGAGGGTCGAAGCCTCCAACAGCCTCGAGCGAAGCCTTCCGAAAGGCGGCGTTGCAGCCGGGAAGGTGCTCCGCCTCACGGTCGGAAAGAAGGACATGGACGGGTCCGCCCGGCGCGTTAGTCACGCACGCGGCGATCGGCCCGTCCCCAGGATGCTCGACGTTGGGCCCTCCTATGCCGGCATGGGGAGAGGCGAGAAAGGAGGCGGCAAGGAAGCTCAGCCAGTGCGGGTCGGGGCGGGCGTCGTCGTCGAGGTACGCGACGATCTCGCCCGAGCCCGCGGCCATGCCCGTGTTACGTGCGCTGGCAAGGCCGCGATTCTCGGTGGTGATCACGCGGAACCCGTACTCCTGAGCTATGGCCGCAGTGGCGTCGGTCGACCCATCGTCGACGACGATCACCTCGAAGTCCGGATACTCGAGCGCCAGGAGCCCGTCGAAGCAGTCGCGCAACGTTCGCTCTCCGTTGAGGCTGCACACCACCACCGACACGCGCGGCCACTCCAGATCTTGGGGCAGGGGCACCTCCGCGAACGCCCGACGCACGGCGGCCAGCGCCAGCTTCGGCCGCCTCAGCCGGTCGGTCAAGCCGAAATCCCAGTCCTCGATGTCGGATCCGCCGTGGCCGCGCCCTTCCCCGTCGAGGTACGTCACATGCCACTCGTCAGTCCAGGCGAAGACGAAAGCCCCGGCGCAACCAGCCTGGAACGCCGTCTCGACCTGCCACGTGAGGACGTCCGCCTGGGTCTGCTCACCGTGCCTGCGACTGTCCAGGCCGATCTCGGCCATGACCAGCGGACGGTCCCCGGCGATGTTGTGGAGGCGGGCGAGGTAGGCCTCCATCTTCCTCTGCTCTTCGAGGTAGACGTTGAAGCACAGGATGTCCAGGAACGGAAGCTGCAGGTACTCGGTCGAGGGGTAGTTGACGTAGGTCACCAAGCCGGTGGGGTCCTCTTCCTTGGCGGCGTCGTAGAGTCGCCGCAGAAAGCGCTCCACCCGGTGCCGGCCGTGCCAGCGGACGACCCGGGTGGGAATCTCGTTCCCGACCGCGTAGCAGAGGACGGCCGGATGCCCGGCGCAGGCGCGGACGCCTGCGCGCAACCGCTTCTCTATCGCGCCTGGGCGGCTCCTGTCGTCGAGAAAGGCGACGTGCTGCTCCCAGGCCAGGCCGACCATCACCAGCAAGCCGTGGTCCTCGGCGATGTCGAGCAGCCAGCGCGGTGGGACCTTGTAGGTCCGGACGCAGTTGATCCCGGATGCCGCCATCTGCGCGAAGTCGCGCTCCACCGTCAAGGGATCGGGAACGTCAGACCCCTCCCGGTTTGGTCGGAAGGTCCCGTAGGTGACTCCGCGGACGTAGAGCTTGCGGTCTTCCAGGAACAGGAACTTGCCCTGGATGGTCGGGCGAGGACGCGCTGCTTCACCGCCGTTGCGGTCGTGGTGGCCGCTCCGGTCGAGGTCGAAACCCGCCCCAGGATCGAGGTTCAGGCCAGTCCCAGTTACGGGGTCAACTTTCCCAGCCCGGTCCAGCAAATCCTCTTCGTGCCCCTTCATGTCTCCGGGGCTCCCGTCCCCCGGACTGCGCAAGCCACTCGACTGCGCGAAAGCCTCTCGTCAAAAGATGAGAAGTCCAGAAGGAGGTATATCCCAAATGGCGGAACAAGAAGCCGGTACTACCGGCTTTTTGGTACGAGCGGGAGAGCGCGCCAAGTGAACCCTTCACGTCCGTCGCCGAGACGCTAGCTTCAACTTGTGCCCGAGCTGAAGCGCGGCGACGGAGTCGAGATCCACTGGGAGGAGCGCGGCGAAGGACCGACCGTGTTCTTCGCGCATCTCTGCTGGCTGACGATGCCGATTCGCTTCGAGGCCCTGCTCACGGATCTCGCTGCTGACCACCGCGTCCTGACTTGGGACCCGCGCGGTGTAGGCCAATCGACCAGGCGCGGTCCCTATGACATCGCCACTGACGCCGATGACATGGCAACAGTCGTCGAAGCCGTCCGTCCACCGGTCGTGATCGTTTCGGCGGACCCGGCATCGATCAAGCTCGCCGCAGAGCGGCCGGAGTTGACCGAGGCGGTCGTCTATATGGGCCTCGGGCCCTTCGGAGGGGGCAAGACAGACTCGGTGCTCGATTCTGAGTCGGTGATCGAAGCCGGGCTCCAGGCAGCGAGGACCGACTACCGCGCCTTCGTACGGGCGGCGGTCACCATGGCCAATCCTCAGGCAAGTGAGGACGAGGTGCGGGAGCGGGTCGACGCGCAGGTCGCCTATTGCCCCCAGGAGGTGGCGCTACCACATATCGAGGAGTGGTCTTCCGGGGACGCGGTCAGCCGCACGGGTCCCGCCCTCGGCGACCGGTTCTGGGTCGTTCACCACGATGACCCAGTGGTCCCGACCGCGGCGCTCGACCGCGCGCGAGAGCTGCTGCCGGAGGCCCACATCGTCGAGGCCGAGGATGGTCCGATCAGCCGCCCCGACATCGTCGCCGGGGTGGTGCGGAAGATCACCACGCCGGTGCGAGCTTCTTCGTAGACCGTTCCGCCGGACCTCCGTCGCTCGACGTACCGAGACCTGGCACCGAGCCGTCGCCCAAGCTCAGTTGAACATATCCCCGCTGTCCGGCGGCTAGCTGGGGGAAGGCGGTCCCCCTTTCGCTCAGCCATCGATCAGGTGCGCCATGAGCTCCGGATAGCGGTTGCCGGCGGCGGCTCCCACAGGGGCGATCTCGTCCAGCGAGCGCAGGTCGTCATCGCTCAGCTCGACCTCGAGGGCACCGATGTTCTCCTCAACGCGCTCGGCGCGGGTGGTGCCGGGGATCGGCACGACGTCCTCGCCCTTCGCGAGCACCCAGGCGAGCGCCAGCTGGGCGGCGGTGACGTCCTTCCCCTCCGCCAGCTCCTCGACGCGCCGGACCAGCTCCAGGTTGCGCTGGAAGTTCTCGCCCTGAAAGCGCGGGTTGTCACGCCGCCAATCGTCCTCGGCGAGGTCGTCCGGCGAGCTGATGGCACCGGTGAGAAAGCCGCGGCCGAGCGGGCTGTATGGCACGAAGCCGATCCCGAGCTCGCGCACAGTGGGGAGGATCTCCGCCTCGGGGTCGCGGCTCCACAGCGAGTACTCGGTCTGAAGCGCGGTGATCGGGTGCACGTGGTGGGCGCGGCGGACGGTCTCGGGGGCCGCCTCGGACAGCCCCAGGTGGCGGACCTTGCCCGCGCGGACCAGCTCGGCCATCGCCTCGACCGTCTCCTCGATCGGGACCTCGGGATCGACCCGGTGCAGGTAGTAGAGGTCGACGTAATCGACGCCGAGTCGCTCGAGCGATGCATCGCACGCCTTGGGCACGTACTCCGGCCGCCCGTCGACGAGCCGGTCCGGCGTGAAGGCGAATCCGAACTTGGTCGCCAGCTGGACCTCGTCGCGGCGGCCGCGGATCGCCTCGCCGACAACCCGCTCGCCCGATTCGGGGCCATATGCGTCCGCCGTATCGAGGAAGGTGACGCCGAGGTCGAGCGCGCGGTGGATCGTCGCGATCGCCTGGTCCTCCTCCACCCCGCCATAGGCGAAGGTCATGCCCATGCAGCCGAGGCCCAATGCGGAGACCTCGAGCCCTTGTCCGAGCGTGCGTCGTTCCATCTTCGTTCTCCTCTCGCTCGCTGGCTTGCTTCACATGGGGCCAACCCTAGGCCTTCGACCGCCGTGTCCAAGACCGGAATGGCGCACCGTGAGACGCTCTGCTTATGGTCGTCTACTCCTCGCGCAGGAGCTCGCTCGGCCTGAGATGGCGCAGGATCGCGGTGGCGGCGAGCGCCGCGGCCAGCGCGGCGGCCGCTGACAGGAGGGCCAGCGTCGCGATTCTGGCGGGAGCGAAGGTCACGCTCGGGTCGAGAATGAACAGGGGGCGCAGGACGTGGACCAGCAGATACGCCATGCCGGTCCCGACCACTATTCCCGCCGCGAGACCGCAGACCGCGACGAGCGCGACCTCCGCGAGGATCAGGGCCTGAAGCTCCCTCGTCTGCATGCCCTGTGCGAGCAGGGTCACGTACTCGCGGCGGCGCTGGAGCATCAGGCCGAAGACGAAAATCCCGATCGTCGTCGCGGCCATCAGCAGGGTGAAGAGGGAATCTAGGTCGACCAGGCCATGGACGTTGAGCGCCGTGAGGCTCGACTGGTCCTTGTCGAGGGCGGTCTCGGTGGAGTCGATGTTGATCGGGTCCTGGCTGCCGGGGCCGGAGCGAAGAGCCGCGACCGCGCGCGCCAGGCCAGCCGGGTTCCCGTCGGTGGTCTTGGCGAGGAAGAAGTCGGCCCGTTTGGAGCGCGTCGCGGCCTCGTAGTAGCCCAGGTTCGCGACCAGGTTCGTGCCTTCAGGGAACCCGGGGAAGTTGTCGAACAGGCCGATGACGTGAAACGTCTTCAGGGTCTGCTTCTTCGTCCCCCGGGCGAGCAGCACCTGGACGCGATCCCCCGTGTCGACCATCAGGTCCTCAGCCGTCTGCGAATCGACCAGCAGGCCGCGGGGATCGGACTGAAGCGCCGCCATCGCAGCGGCAGCCGAGCGGTCCACGAACAGGGAGTCCGAGAGCGCCGCGGTCCGCTCGAAGCTCGCCGGGTCGATCGCCGCCAGGTCCCTCGCGTCCTGGTTATTCGGGCCGATCAGCACCGAGTTCTCGGGCTTGAACACCACCGGCGACACCGCGGACACTCCCGGGACCCGGAGCTTCGAGGCGAAGCTTGGCGGATGGGGACGGGGGCTGAGGGCGCTGGGCGTTATCCGAACATCGGAGCCGACGACGAGCCTGGAGTCCGCGGCCTTCGCGGCGTCGTAGCTGGCGGCGAAGATCGCCAGGCTGACGCCCACGGCGACCACCAGGCCGACGCCGAGGAACCCGGTGACGAACGCCCAGGTGCGTCTTCTGACGCTGCGGCTCAGGGTGCCGCGGATCAGCGGGCCGAATCGAGGCCGGGCGGGGACCGGGGATCGCGACGCGATCGCCTCGAGGATGCGAACCGAGAGCAGCATGCCCCCGATCCAGGCGATCAGCGGCGCGAGCATGAGGTACGACGGCAGCGAAACCGATTCACCCTCATATACGGACCCGGCTGGAGCGTCCAAGGTGCCAGCGCGGAAGGCCATGACCTCGGCGATCGCGGCCACCGCCAGCAGCGCGAAGTCGAGCCGCCAGCGCCGCCATGCGGGTACCCGAGCCACCGCCATCTCGCCGCGCTCCTCGCTGATCTCGCGACGGAGCGAACGACGGCCCGGGATGTAGAGCGCGAGCGCCGTGGTGAGCATCCCGACCCCGATTCCGATCAGGCCGGATGCGACGAGATCCTTGGCGGCGGCCGCGAACAGCTCCTCCCCTCCCAGGATCACGATCACGGACAGGAGCCCGAGCCCCGCCCCGAGGACGGCGCCAAGGCTGGCAAAGGCGAGCGTCCTGTAGAGGAGCATCCGCCGCAGATGACCGCGATCGGCGCCGCGCAGCCGCAGGTTGGCCTGCTCGCGCCGCTGAGCGCTCGCCAGGATGCTGCCGGCATAGGCGGCCAGGAAGGCGGCCAGCAGGACGCCCGGCAGGCCGAGGAAGATGAACATCCTCTTGCCCACGGCGGCGTCGTCGCTGGCGACCTGGAGCGTGTTCGAGATGTTGTCGATCAGGTAGTCCTGACCCGGCGCGATCCGGTTGATCGACTGCGCGATGGCCTCGGTCTGAGCGAGCGCCGCCGCGGGATCGGAGTGGAGCCGCGACCGGTCCACGAGGACGTCGACCTCCTGCACCGGGGGGCTCTTCAGAATGCCCCCTCGCGCGGCGCTCGCCGCCTGGAACGCTGGGATGACCGCCTGCTTGAAGGTCGCCGGACTGACGATGACCGAGTGGGGCAGGTAGAGGAAGTCCTCGAGCTTGTTGGAGTTTCGGCTGTAGAAGAGCGGCTGCGCCTCGGAGAGATCGACCACGCCGCTGACCGGCACAGAGAGCGGCTTGCGCTGGCCCGGCAAGCTCAACTCCACCGCCCCGCCCGGCTGCGCCCTGAGCGCGCGTGATGCCTCCGCGCTCAGCAGCGCCGAGCCCTGCCCGAAGGATCCGGCGGCGACCCGGATCGACGGGTAGTGCTGCTGGTAGCCACGGTCGAAGCCGAAGAGCCGTACCGGCTCGGGGATCGTCGAACCGCCTGCGCGAAGCGACCCGGGGGGAAGGTCGACGAACGACAGCCCGTCCGCCGCGGCCACCCCCGGGATCCTCGCGATCTCCGTCCGGAGCTGGGCGAGCGTCATTTGCGCCGGGGCGTTGGCCGGCGCCGGCACGACGTTTTCGCGGCTGGAGATTGTGCCCTGCAGTTGGAGCGCCGCCACGGAGCTGACCGCCCTGTTGGCACGGGCGACGTAGGTCAACTCGAGGGTCGTCTTGGGGGGAACGGTCCCGACGTTGAGCCCGGAGCGTGCGAGCCCCTGGGCCAGCGGGCTCTGCCCGGCCTGGTCGTGAAGCGGCTTGCCGTCGAGCGTCGCGGTGCCGGAGACATAGGAGAGCGGTGGCGGCGGCTCGTCGTTGACCACCACCTCGTTGGCGGGCTGGGCGCCGCGGTTCACCACCCTGAGCGTGATCGTCGCCCTCCCCCCCGGCCGAAGCTCGCCCGGGGCCGACAGTCGTTCCTCGAGCCTGAAGCCCCCGCCGAGCGGGGAAGTGAGCACCCTCTGCATGTCGAGAGCCAGGGGGTCGAGCGCCCGCTTCGTCATCGACGCGCTCGACCCGTCGATGAAGAAGAGGACGCCGGAGAACAGGCCCACGCCAAGCGCCACCCCGACCAGCGAGGCCAGCGTCCGGCGCGGGTTGCGAACCAGCTCGCGCCAGACGTACCTAAGCACCGACCCGCCTCCGCTCCGGACGTTCGGGCCGGGCCGCGTCCTCGGCCAGCTTCCCGTCACGAAGGCTGAGAGTCCTGTCCAGCCGGTCCGCCACGCCGAGGTCGTGAGTGACGATCACCAGGGTGGTGCCCGCCTTTTCCTGGGCGGCGAGCAGCAGGTCGATCACGGCCCCCGAGCTGTCCGCGTCCAGTGAGCCGGTGGGCTCGTCGGCGAGGATCACCCGTGGCCGGTGAATCAGCGCGCGTGCGACCGCCACGCGCTGGCGTTGCCCGCCCGAGAGCTGGTCCGGGAGCTTGTCGACCTCGCCCGCAAGTCCCAGCTCGGCGAGGACCTCGAGGCAGCGCTCATAGCCGTTCGTCGCGCCATGCAGGGTGAGCTGAAGGCCCACGTTCTCCAACGCGGTGAGGAACGGCAGCAGGTTGTCCGCCTGGAACACCAGTCCGAGCGCCTGGCGGCGCAAGCGGGCGCGTTGGCGCTCGGAAAGGGCCGAGACGTCCTGGCCACCGATCGCCACGCGGCCGGCCGTGGGAGTCTCGAGGCCGCTGATCAGGCCGAGCAGGGTGGATTTCCCGCAGCCACTGGGTCCCGTGATCGCCACGCTGGTGCCGGGCTCGACGCGGAGGCTGATCCCGTCGACGGCCCGGACGAGCCCGGCCGGCGTCGCGTAGTGCTTGCGGACCGAGTCGACGCTGATGCCCGCGGCAAGCCCGTTCATGCGCGCCGCACCTCGCCCTCGTCCAGGCGCAGATGCCGTCCCGCGCGGGCGGCGAGCTCGCCGCTGTGGGTGACGAACAACACGGTCAGGCCGCGCTCGCGCCAGGCGTCGTAGATGACCCCCATCAGCTGCTCGGCGCTCGTGGAGTCGAGCTCGCCCGTCACCTCGTCCGCGAGCAGCAGGTCGGGCTCGTTCGCCAGAGCCATCGCCACCGAGACCCGCTGGGCCTCTCCCCCGGACAGCCGCCGGGGCAGGTGGTCGAGGCGGCGGGCGACGCCCACTTCAGCCAGGAGCTCCCTGGCCCGCGCACGTGGGCGATCACCGCCCGCGAGATTGAGCGCCAGCTCGACGTTCTCGACCGCCGTCAGAAAGGGGATCAGGTTGCCGCTCTGGAGCACGACCCCGATCCGCCTGGCGCGGAGCCGCGCCCGCGCCGCCTCGTCCAGGTCGGTGACCTCGAGGCCGTCGAAGGCGATCCCCCCCGAGTCGGGCAGCATCAGGCCGGCGAGCAGCGAGATCAGGGTCGACTTGCCGCTGCCCGACACGCCGGCGAGGCTGGTCGTCTCGCCGCGGGGCAACTCCAAGCTGGCAGCCCGGAGGACGGGCGTCTCGCCGCTCCCGTTTCGATAGGTCTTGGAGACCCGATCGACACGTACGAGGGGCGCGGCTGGCTCGGGCGCCCTTCGCTCAGAGATTGCGCTTCGCGGCGGCGGCATCACCGAAGACGTCCGGCGCCTGCCCGGGCGCATTCCTGTCGAGCTTCAGGACCTCGGCGCTGACCTCCGCCAGCCCGCGCGGGCTGAGCTGGGTGAGGTTGATCAGGTCCTCGACCTCTTGCTTTCCGTCCCCCGAGAGGGGCTCGGTCTTGATCTGGCCCACGCCAGGCGCGTAGTACTTGTACTCCCCGCCTCCCTCTTCGATCACCAGGACGTCCTTGTAGCACTTGAAGGGAACGCACTGCGACTGCCCGGTCTCGGCCACCTGTGAGGTGGAGACCTCGCCGCCGGGTATCGCCGACTCGGTGTATTCGGGCGTGCCGGGCTGCGGGTCAGCCAGCATCAGCACCCCGGGCGTCGCGCCGTTCACCCCGGCCAGCCAGGCATCGGAGGCGTTCACGAACTGCCCCCCTTCGTAGCTCTCGGTGTAGGAGCCCAGCGACCAGACGTTGCCCTGCTTGTCCTCGGCCACGAAGTCGAGTGCCTGCTCGGCGATCTGCCCGCCGTTGAAGTCCTGGTCGAGGATCACAACGGTACGCACCCCGGCGATCTCCTTGGAGACGTCGGTGACGGTGGTGACGACGCGATGCGGAAGGCGCCTGCTGCCGACGTTGACGAACCCCTCCCTCGTCGTTTGCGTCCCAGGCTCGAGCGGCAGGAACTCGTTGGCGCCGGTCGCCGGGTTGCCGAAGCTGCTCGGGTCGAAACTGTCCGCAGTCGCGTTCTTCCCGGTCTGACCGGCGCTGGCGTTGCCGCTGCCCTTCCCGGTCTGACCGGCGTTCGCGCTGCCGCTCTGAGGAGCGCTCGTTGGGGTGGAGGTCGCGTTTTCGTCGCCACCCCCACACGCCGAAACGAGCGCACCGGACAACAGCGCCGCCACCGTGGCCGCCACAACGAAGATCTGCCTGCTGCGATGTCCGATCATGCGGGACGGACTCTCCATCGCGAACATATGGAGGACTCTGCGGGGTGAAGATGACAGCGCGATGAAACCAGGTAGCCACGCGCTGGTTGCTTCCGACGGCGATGGGCCGGACCCGAGCGTTCACCGCCGAGCGACTCGCCGCCGACGCCCGTGGCCGAGTTGCGTCGCATAGTGCAACGTAATTCGACCACCGGCGCGGTGCCGCGACGAGCGCGGCTCAGATCTTCAGCAGGACGAGCGTGTTGACGGCGAACAGGATCCCGAAGAAGACCGTCCAGCGATCCAGGTTCCGCTCCACCAGGGAGCCGCCGCCGAAGGAGCTTCCGGTTTGCCCGATCCCGAACGCGCCGGAGAGCCCGGTGTCCTTCCCCGAGTGCAGGAGCACGAGGAAGATCAGGATCACCGAGATGACCACCTGGACAGCGCCGAGCACGGTTTCCATCGCCACGGCAGTGTAGGGAACGCTCAGTCGCCCGCCGATCGCTGGCCGTGCATGCGGTCCAGCCGCTTGAGGATCTCGATCGCCTCGCGGCGAAGCTCGGCGTCCTGGCGCCGCCAATCGGCCTCCGAGAGCTTGCCCTGCTGCCGATCGAGCTCCGCGTCGCGGATCTCGCGGTACTTGGCCTCCTTTCGAGCCTCGAGCTCGGCGATCGCGGGATCCTCGAGACCGGCATCGGCGGCCTCGGTCTGGCTCCGCGACCGGCGCAGCGGGCCGGTCACGAACCAGGCGACGATCGCAACGATCACCAGGGCGAGAACGATCTCCACGGCGGTACTGGCGGAGCGCCTTTAGGCGCGTCCCAGCTCTCGGGCAAGCCGTGCCGCGTAGACGTCCGAGACGCGGCGGCGGCGCGCCTCCGGGGCGGGCCAGATCGCCACCAGGCCGCCGAGCACGGCGATCGCGCCCCCGACCCAGATCCAGGTGACCAGCGGGTTGACATTGACCCGGAAGTTCGCCGGAGGCGGGTCCCTCAGGTAGCGCTCCTCGATCGAGCGGATCGCCAGGCCCTGAAGGAAGCCGAGCTGCTGCCCGGCCTGCGCGTCGTCCGGGGACAGCCCGCGCGCGATCCGGCCCAGGCGGCGGTCGGCCCCGTTGATGATCGGGTTGAGGGGGCCGAGGTCGGGCTGCATCGCGGTCCAGAAGTCGCCCCCGACGGTCGTCTTGCGGCCCACCTCGCTGGTCGCCTCGCCCTCGAAGAAGCTCCTGACCGGGCCTCCGCCGCTCCCCTCCCCGGCTCCGGCGTAGTAGTTGCGCGACGGGTGAAGCGTCGCGTACGGCTTTCCGTCCTTCTGGACCGCGAGCACCGAGCCGAACGTGAGGCGCTGCTCGGCCGGCTCGATGACCGCGGTCGGCCTCTGGTAGGTGACCCGGTAGTCGTCGACGGCTGCCGACTGGCCCGGGCGCAGGCGCAGGTCGCGGCTGGTCTGAAAGCTCGAGGACGCCGCCACGGCGATCAACAGGACGACGAGCCCCGCGTGGACGACGTAACCGCCGTAGCGGCGGCGGTTGCGCGAGAACAGCGCCAGGAGCGCCCGCGGGTAGGAGCCGCCGACCAGCGCCCGGTAGGCGGCCGCGCCGCGACCGAACTCCTGTGCCAGGGCCGTCAGCGAGAAGGCGGCGAGCGAGAACAGGATCAACGCCAGGGGCGCGGAGCGCGCGCCGGTGAAGGCGAACAGCCCCGCCGCGGTCGCCAGCCCGACCAGGGCCGGGCGGCCCAGAAGCCCCTTCAGTGCGCCAACGCTGACCCGGCGCCAGGCCAACAGCGGGCCGACCCCGGTGAACAGCACCAACAGGATCGCCAGCGGCGTCGCGTAGCGGTTGAACCAGGGTGCGGCGAGCGAAGCCTTCTCGCCGGTGAACAGCTCGGAGATCAGCGGGAAGAAGGTGCCCCAGAAGATCACCGCCGCCAGCCCGACGAGCAGCAGGTTGTTGACCACGAAGACCGCCTCGCGGGAGGCGAGCGACTCGATCCTCTTGGTGGAGCGAAGGTCGTCGAGCCGCGAGACGATCAGGAGCGCCGAGCCGATGACGACGATCGCGATCAGCGCCAGCAGCGGGCCGCCGACGGTGGAGGCGCCGAAGGCGTGGATCGACTGGAGGATCCCGGAGCGGACCAGGAAGGTGCCCAGGAGCGCCAGCGCGAAGGTGCCGCATATCAGGGTCGCGTTCCACACCCTCAGCATCCCCCGCCGCTCCTGGACCATGATCGAGTGCAGGAAGGCGGTGCCGACGAGCCACGGCATCAGCGAGGCGTTCTCGACCGGGTCCCACCCCCAGTAGCCGCCCCAACCGAGCTCCGAGTACGACCAGCGGGCACCGAGCAGGACGCCGATCCCCAGGAACAGCCAGGCGATCAGGGCGAAGCGGCGGGTGGCGCGGATCCAGCTCGCGTCGAGCCGCCGCGTGATCAGGGCGCCGATCGCGAACGCGAACGGGATCGAGAAGAAGACGTAGCCCGAGTAGACCATCGGCGGGTGGATCGCCATCGCCGGGTGGCGGAGCAGCGGGGTGAGCCCGGCGCCCTCGGCCGGCACCGGGTCGAGGCGTGCGAACGGGTTGGCGTCGAACAGCATCAGGCCGGTGAAGAAGACGCCGAGCCCCATCAGAACCGCCGTCGCCCAGGGGGCGATCTCGCGGTGCTTGTTCCGTGTTGCGAACAGGACTGCCGAGGAGGTCAGCGACAGCACCCACGCCCAGAGCAACAGCGAGCCCTCCTGGCTCGACCACATCGCGGTCAGCTTGTAGAAGCCGGGGGTGGTGGTCGACGAGTGGTCGGCGACCACCTGGAGCGACAGGTCGGTGCGCGCGAAGGCCGCCTCGATGACGACCACGCAGAGGGTCAACAGGGCGGCGAACGCGTACACGGCGCGGCGGGCCGAGTCGGTGAAGCGGCGGTCGCCCCGCGTCCCCGCGAGCGCGGCCACGGCGCCGTAGACGGCGACCAGGAGGGCGAGGAAGAGGCAGGCGGCGCCGACCGTGATCACAGCCCGGCCCTCACTCGGTGATGATCACGTGCTCGGGGTCCTGCTCGGCCTCGGTCTGGAACTTCGAGGGGCATTTGGTGATCAGGCTGTCGCGCTGGGCAATGAGGGTGCCGTCCTCGACCTTGCCGGTGACGATCACCTCGCGCCCGTCCCTGAACGGGTCCGGCACCTCGCCGGTGTAGCGGACCGGGATCGAGACCTTGCGGTCGTCGCGGTCGGCGACCCGGAAGGCGAGCTCCGAGCCGCGATGGTGAATCGAGCCAGGGACGACGACCCCGGTCAGGTCGTAGGAGCTGCCGGGCGAGGCGTTGAGGATCTCCGAGGGCTGCTTGGCCTCGGTCGAGGCGCTGAACGACGTGTAGATGAGCGCCACCGCGAGCAGCACCGCGGCGCTCAGGGCGACGATCAGCCGGATCTTCCGTTTGCGAGCGGGATCCATGGGGCGAAGTGGCGATTATCGCAAGCGTCCGTCAACTGATCTCGGGGCTTCCCGGGTAGGCTCGTTGCGTGGCCGATGAGCCAGTCCTGCTGATCACCGGCGCCTCGAGCGGGATCGGCGCCGCCACCGCGAGGCGGGCAGCCGAGACGGGGTACCGGATCGTGCTCGCGGCGCGGCGGGAGGACCGCTTGCGCGAGCTGGCCGAGGAGCTGGGCGGGGCGCAGCGCGCGATCGCCGTCCGCTGCGACGTCTCCGACTGGGAGGACAACCAGGCGCTCGCCGAGGCGGCGCTCGATTCCTTTGGCCGCATCGACGCGGTGTTCGCGAACGCCGGCTTCGGCGCCCAGCGTGGCTTCCTCGAGGAGTCGGCCGAGCACTGGCGCTCGATGGTGCTCACCAACGTCCTCGGCACCGCGCTGACGATCCGCGCCACCCTCCCCCACCTGCTCGAGCGTGGCAGCGGCCACTACCTGATCACCAGCTCGGTGGCCGGCCGCCGGGTGGTCCCGGGCTCCCTCTACTCGGCGACCAAGTGGGCGGTGACGGCGATCGGCGAGGCCCTGCGCTCCGAGCTTCGCCAGATGCACGACAACACCGGCATCCGCGTGACGCTGATCGAGCCGGGGATGACCGACACCGAGTTCTTCGACCGGCGCCCGCAGAACGCGCTCGCCGACGACGACCTCGCGCGCGCCGCGATCTACGCGCTCACCCAGCCCGAGCACGTGGACGTGAACGAGGTCCTGATCCGACCCAGCGCTCAGTCGAGCTGAGGAAGCTCCCATCCGCGAGTTGGGACTTCTGAATCACATCGATCCAGAACTCCCATCTCGGCGGCGTGGGGCCCGTGACTAAGGATCGGATGGCGCGCGCCAGCGCTCGATCAGCGCCTCGAAGTCCCGCGCCACCTCCTGGCGGACGAGGACGTGCAGCCGGTCGCCGGCCTGGACGCGAGTCGATCCGCGCGGCGGGATTGCCTCGTCTCCCCGCACGATCACGCTGACCAGCGCCTCGCGCGGAAGTCCCAGCTCTCGGACCCGGCGCCCGGCGATCGCGTCGCCGTCGCCGACCACGTACTCGACGACCTCGGCGCCCAATCCGCGGATCGTTCCCGTCTCGGCCAGCGGTCGCGGGAGCGCCGGCTCGGCGCTCGTGGTCCCGAGCGCTTGGGCCAGCGGCTCGAAGGTGGTCCCCTGGACGATGGTCGAGATGACGACCGCGAAGAAGACGATGTTGAAGTATTCGAGGCTGTTGGGGACGCCGCTGATCACCGGGAAGGTCGCCAGGACCACGGGGACCGCGCCGCGGAGCCCCGCCCAGCCCAGGACCATCCGCTCGCGAGCGCTGTAGCGATCGAAGGCGGTGGCCAGCGCCGTGGCTAGCGGCCGGGCCACGAACGCGACCACCAGGGCGACCAGGGTTCCGTCGACGAGCACGGCCCCGAGCTGACTCGGGAAGACGAGCAAGCCGAGGGTGAGGAAGAGCGTGATCTGGGCCACCCAGGCGACGCCCTCATGGAAGGCGGTGATCGTCCGCTTGGCGGGGATGTGGGCGCCGCCGAGCGCCAGCCCCGCCAGGTACACGGCCAGGAAGCCGGAGCCGTCGATGATCGCCGCGCCGCCGTAGGCGATGCCCACGGTGGCGATCGAGGCCACCGGGTAGAGGCCCGGGGTCTCCAGGTTCAGGCGCCGGAAGGCCCAAACGGCGCCAACCCCCACCCCCACGCCAACGACCAGGCCGATGCCAAGCTCGCGCGCGAACAGCCAGGCCATGTCGGCGATCCCGTAGCCGGAACGCTGGATCCACTCGATGAACCCGAGCACCAGCAGGATGGCCACCGGATCGTTGAACCCGGACTCCGCCTCCAAGGTGCGGGCGAGCCTCCGCCTCAGGGTCGAGCCGCGCAAGAGAGCGAAGATCGCCGCTCCGTCGGTGGCGGCGAGGATCGAGCCGAGCAGCAGCCCCTCCAGCAGCGAGAAGCCGAGCAGCCAGCTGGCGGCCAGTCCTGTGACCACAGCCGTCACGATCGTCCCCAGCACCGCCAGCGAGAGCGCCGGCCGCAGGACCGGGCGGATCTCGAGATGGCCGGACGTCAGGCCCCCCTCGAACAGGATCAGGGCGAGGGCGATGACGCCGATCGTCCGCGCCAGCTCGTAGTTGTCGAAGTCGATCCAGCCCGCGCCGTCGGAGCCGATCGCCATCCCGAGAGCGAGGAAGAGGACCAGTCCGGGGAGCCTCAGGCGGGCCGCGAGGAGCGACGCGCCGATCCCCGCCGCGAGCAGGGATCCGGCGACCAGGATCAGCTCGGCGTCGCTCACGGCCACAGCCTCTCATCCGGCGCTTTGCCCCAGCGATCGCCGGCGCTCGGCCCACCGACCGCGCGGTTACAGTCCCCGACCATGGCGGACCAGGACCTCGCCTTCGCGGGCCTCGCGCGCCAAGCGGAGGCAGTGCGGGCCGGTGAGGTATCGCCGCGGGAGCTGGTCCGGCTCCACCTCGAGCGGATCGGGCGGCTCGACCCGCAGCTGAACGCCTTCCGCGTCGTGCGGGCCGAGCCGGCGCTCGCCGCCGCGGTCGAGGCCGAGAAGCGCCGCTACTCGAACGGCCAAGCGCCGCTGCTCGGCGTCCCGATCGCCGTCAAGGACGTACAGGACGTCGCGGGCGAGCTGACCACCTACGGCACCGGTTGCTTCGAGAAGCCCGCAACCGAGGATTGCGAGATGGTCAAGCGGCTGCGGGCCGCAGGGGCGATCGTGATCGGCAAGACCAACCTCCCGGAGCTCGCCTTCGCGATGTTCACCGAATCCCCGACCTGGGGCGTGACGCGAAATCCCTGGAACATGGAGCGCACACCTGGGGGGTCCTCCGGAGGAAGCGGAGCCGCGGTGGCGGCCGGGCTCGTGGCCGCCGCCACCGCCTCGGACGGAGCGGGCTCGATCCGCTATCCCGCCGCCTACTGCTCCCTGTTCGGGCTCAAGCCGCAGCGCGGGCGCATCCCGCTCGACCCGGACACCGAGCACTGGCACGGGATGTCCGCCTACGGGTGCCTGACTCGCAGCGTCCTCGACACGGCGCTCTTCCTCGATGCCACGGCCGGGGGCGGCAAGGCGCCCGACAAGCCGCCGCCTCCTGGGCGGCCGTTTGCCGAAGCGGCGCGGACCCCGCCCGGCAGGCTTCGCGTGGCGGTCTCGGTCAAGGGCACTCGCGTGCTGGCGCCCCCGATCCTCGATCCCCTCTGCCGGCGCGCCGTCGAGGAGACCGCCGAGCTGCTCGGCTCGCTGGGCCACCAGGTCGCCTGGCGCGATCCGGACTGGGGAACGGTCGGCAACGGCGTCTCGATCATGTACGCGCGAGGAGTGGCCGATGACGCCCGGCGGCTCCCCAACCGCGAGCGGCTGGGGCGGCAGGTGCGGGGGGTCGCCCGCCTGGGCTCGCTGATCCCGGACTGGACCCTGCGGCGCGCCAGGGCGGCGATCCCCAAGCACGCGGCGCGGATCAACCGCATCTTCGACGAGCACGACGTGCTGCTGTTGCCCATGGTCGGCGAGCCGCCGCTGCCGGTGGGGAAGTGGGACTCGCGAGGCGGGCAGTGGACGCTCGCCGGGATGACCAGAAGGACCGGTTTCGGGCCTTCCTGGAACTACCTCGGCAACCCGTCCGCCGCGGTGCCGGCCGGGTTCACCGACGACGGCCTCCCGCTCTCGGTGCAGCTCGTCGGCCGCCCCAACGACGAGGCGACGCTGCTCTCGCTCGCCGCCCAGCTCGAGGCCGAGCGGCCCTGGGCGGACCGCCGGCCCCCGGTCGGCTAGAGCGACGCCCCGGATCGCGCACGTGTGGGGCCAGGCAAACCGATTTCAGGCCCGCCGGATCTGGTCGACCGCGTTGGGGGTGCTGGCCGCGGTGGTGCTCCTCCTCTCCCTGCTGACCTTGTACGCGAACCGCGTCCTGTTCAACTCCGACCAGTTCGCGAACCACGTCGGCGCCGCGGTGGACCAGCCCGCCGTCAAGGACGAGATCGGCCGCCGGATCACCGCCGGCATCGTCGGGGCGCAGCCGGACCTGGTCGCCGTTCGTCCGATCATCCAAAGCGTCGCCGCGGGCGTGGTCGGCAGCGGCGCCTTCAACGACCTCCTCCGTGCCGCCGTTCGCGACGTCCACCGCGCGATCTTCAAGCACGACGAGAACACCGTCGCCCTGACCGTCCCCGACGTCGGAGTCGTGGTCAGCTCGGCGCTGGAGCAGCTCGCTCCCAAGGTCGCGAAGCGGATCCGCAGCAGGGCCACCGCCCCGATCCTCGACGGCGAGCCACCCGACTGGCTGCTCGACCTGGCCCGGGTCGCCGACGAGGTGGAGGCGCTCGCGATCGTCCTCCTGATGATGGCGATCGTGGCCGTCGCGGGCGGGTTCGCCCTGGCGCCCGACTGGCGTCGCCAGGTCTCGCTGCTCGGGGTCTCGGTCGCGGTCGGGGCCGTGGTGCTACTGATCGGCTATCACCTCACCCGCTCGGTGGTGGTCGACCAGGTCACCGACCCCGACACGCGCGCCGCCGTGGGGGAGGCTTGGGACACGTTCCTCGACGGCCTGCAAACTACGCTGCTGATCGCCGCGGGCGCCGGGGTGATCCTCGCCGCAGCGACCCGCTCGCTGGTCCGGCCCGTGGGCATCGAGCGCCCGGTCGAGGAGGCGTGGCGGCGTCTGACCACGGTCCCCGAGCGGCCCGCCGCTCGCGCGGCCCGTGGCGTGATTCTGGTCGTGGTCGGCCTCGTGATCGTCCTCAACCGCGACACGGCGATCGAGCTCGCCGTCCTCGCAGTGGGCCTCTACGTCCTCTACAAGGGGGTCGAAGAGCTGCTGCGCCTGATCGCCCGCCCGCCCGAGGCCGCCCCGGCTCCGGCGGCGGAAGGCGCCGCCCCCTCCCACCGGCGCCGCCGCCGGGTGGCGCTCGCGGCCGCCGCCTTCCTCTTCGCCGGCCTGGTTGCGGGCGGGGTGATTTCGACCTTCAACACCACCAGCAGGGCTTCGCCCTCACTGGACGACTGCAACGGCAGCCCCCGGCTCTGCGACAAGCCGCTCGCCGACGTCGTCCTCCCCGCCGCCCACAACGCGATGTCGGGGGCCGACATCCCCGATTACCTGTTCGCGAACCAGGACCACGCCATTGCGCAGCAGCTCGACGACGGTGTCCGCGGCTTGCTGATCGACACTCACTACGGAATCCCCGCCAACGGCGGCCGGGTCAAGACCGACCTCGGCAAGTTCACCAGCGCCGAGCGCCACGAGTACGTCAAGGAGATCGGTCAGGAGGCCTTCGACGCGGCGCTCGCGATCCGCGACCGGCTGGTCACCGGCGGCGAGGGCGAGCACCAGATCTATCTGTGCCATCGCTTCTGCGAGCTGGGCGCGGTGCCGCTCGACAAGACGCTCGGCCAGATCCGCGACTTCGTCGTCTCGCACCCCGACCAGGTGCTGGTGATCGTCAACGAGGACTACGTGAGCCCCGAGGACTTCGTCGCCGCGGTCAAGAAGAGCGGGCTCGGCGACTACGTCTACAAGGGCGGAATCGGACCGGCCTCGCCCACCCTCGGCGAGATGATCTCGAGCGGCCACCGCGTGGTCCTGATGGCCGAGAAAAAGGCGGGCGTGGCGCCGTGGTACCGGGACGGCTACGGCGACGTCCTCCAGGAGACGCCGTACAGCTTCAAGCAGGCATCCGAGCTGACCGATTCGAAGAAGCTCGCCAAGACCTGCCGGCCGAACCGAGGATCGAGCGACAACCCGCTCTTCCTGCTCAACCACTGGATCGACACGAGCCCGGCGCCGAAGCCCACCAACGCCGCCAAGGTGAACGCCTACAAGGCGCTTCTGGCCCGCGCCGAAGAGTGCGAGAGGGTGCGGGATCAGGTCCCGAACCTGATCGCGGTCGACTTCTACGCCACCGGGGACCTGCTCGAGGTGGTCGAGAAGCTGAACGGGGTCAGTGAACCAGCGCCTTGAGGCCGACGACCACGAGGCCGAAGCCGGCGCTGATCGCCGCCCCGAACAGCGACGCCGCCCAGGAAGACCCCGAGGCGCGGCCGATCGCCAGCCCCCAGGTGAACAGCGCCACGACGCCAACCGCGATCGCGAGGTCGACGGCCGTCTCCGTCGAGAACGCCCCGATCGCGCCGAGCGCCAGCACGATCGCGGTCGGGAAGGCCGCCTGGACCATCGGCCACTCCCCCACCGCCAGGCCCCGAACCTCTGCCCAACCGACGTGCCGCCCCGCCTCGAGGCCCCGCGACATCGCCTCGGCGTAGACGTGCGCAAGCCAGAAGATCAGCATGGTCGCCACCACCGAGACCAGGATGTAGGCGGCGTCGATGTCGCTGTCCTCGGACAGGGCCCCAACCAGCGAGGTGACGAGGATCTGCCCGTAGACCGCGCCGGCGACGTTCGCCGGCAGCCGGCCGGATCTCGCCTCGCCGCTCATCGGGCGGAGCGTATCCCGGGT
>JBBPIL010000020.1:0-35261 GCA_038040365.1 Actinomycetota bacterium | reverse complement strand
CGATCGCGATCGGGATGTTGACGAAGAAGATCCAGTGCCAGTTGATCGACTCGGTCAACAGGCCGCCGACGAGCAGTCCGACCGAGCCGCCGCCGGAGGCGACGAAGGCGTAGACGCCGATCGCCTTCGCCTGCTCCCGCGGCTCGGGGAACATCGTGACGATCATGCCGAGGATCACGGCGGAGGTCATCGCCCCGCCGACGCCTTGGACGAACCGGGCCGCCACGAGCATCTCCTGGCTCTGCGCCAGCCCGCACCAGAGCGAGGCCAGCGTGAAGACGGCCAGGCCGGCCATGAAGACGCTCTTGCGCCCCAGGATGTCGCCGAAGCGCCCGGCGAGCAGGAGCAGGCCGCCGAAGGCGATCAGATAGGCGTTGACGACCCAGGCGAGGCTCGACTGCGAGAAGCCGAGGTCGTCCTGGATCGTGGGCAGGGCGACGTTCACGACGGTGATGTCGAGGACGATCATCAGCATCCCCGCGCAGAGCACGTAGAGGGCGATCCAGCGGTTCTTGTCAGTCACTACCGTGATGCTCCTTTGGCTGCCAGAAGGCGATCTCCGCTCCGGCGGGCGTCGCGATGACGCTGCGCCACCCCGCCGGACCTTCGCGGGGCTCCAGCAGCACCCTGGCCTCGAGCGCGCGCGCTCGCTCCGTGGCCTGGCCGATCTCGGCAACCTCGACGTAAGGTAGCCAAAGCGGACGCCCGGTCTCGCACTCGACGATGCCGCCGCCGATTCCGCCGCCCAGCTCGAGCGCCCAGTACGTGCCACAGCCCGCGTCGACTCGCTTCGCGCGCCAGCCGCAAAGCTGTCCGTAGAGCGCTTTGGCTTCGGGCAGATCGCCGGTGTGCAGCTCCAGGTGGACGACGGGATTTGACGGCGTTCGCACCATGCCCTGCCTTCTCTGACCGCCGCAGGTCCCGGAACTCATCGGCGCGGCGATGAGCTTTGCCCGCTTCACCCGTCTAGGCTGCCAGGGGATGAGCGCTGCTCCCACACCATCGACCGTCCAGGAGCGAGAGCTGCTCGAGGCGGCACGCGGGGGCGACGAGGATGCCTTCGGCCGCCTCGTGGAGCCCCATCGCGGCGAGCTCCACGCGCACTGTTACCGGATGCTGGGCTCGGTGCACGATGCCGAGGACGCGCTCCAAGACGCCCTGCTGCGCGCGTGGCGCGGCCTCTCGAAGTTCGAGGGCCGAAGCTCGCTGCGCTCCTGGCTCTACAGGATCGCGACCAACACCTGCCTCGACGTGATCTCGAAGCGCCCGAAGCGCGTGCTGCCGGTCGATTACGGGCCGCCAATCGATCCCCACGACGGCCCCCACCTACCCCTCGCCGAGTCGGTCTGGGTCGAGCCCTACCCAGACGAGACGCTCGGCCTCGCGGACGGCTATGCGGCGCCGGAGGCACGCTACGAGCAGCGGGAGGCCGTGGAGCTCGCCTTCATCGCCGCGCTTCAGCACCTGCCGGCCACACAGCGTGCGGTCCTGATCCTGCGCGAAGTGCTCGGCTTCTCGGCCAACGAGGTCGCGGAGACGCTCGAGACGAGCACTGCGTCGGTGAACAGCGCGCTGCAGCGCGCCCGCAAGGCGGTCGACGAGCGCACGCCCGAGCTGAGCCAGCAGGCGACGCTGCGCTCGCTCGGCGACGGCGGCGTGCGCGAGGTCGTGCAGGGCTATGTGGACGCGTGGGACCGTGGCGACATCGACGCGGTTGTCGCGATGCTGACCGACGACGCCTGCTTCTCGATGCCGCCGGCTCCGAGCTGGCACAAGGGTCACGAGCGGCTGACCAAGTTCTTCGGCGTCGGACCGCTCTCGGGCGATTGGCGCTGGCGTCACATCTACGTCCCCGCCAGCGGTCAGCCGACGCTCGCCTTCTACTGCTGGGATGAGGCGGAGGGGACCCACCTCCCGTTCGCGCTGAACGTGCTCACCATTCGCGATCGGTTGATCAGCGACGTCACCGCATTCATCTGCCGGGCGACAGACTCTCGCGACCTTGATGCCTACCGGCGTTGGCCGGAGGAGCCCATCGTCCACGAGAGGTTCGTCGACTTCTTCGAGCGCTTCGGCCTGCCCGATCGCATCGACTGACTGGGCCTGCCGAACCGAGGAGCCTCGACCGGCGACCGATGAGTTCTGGGACCTCAGCCGGTCCTTGAGCAGTAGAAACCGCCAAACGACGATGGAGGTAAAGCCGATGCCGGAGAGCAAGGTGGGAACCCGCGATGAGTGGCTTGCCGCGCGCGTCGAGCTGCTGGAGCGCGAGAAGGAGCTCACGCGCCGCAGCGATGAGCTGGCGCGCAAGCGGCGGGAGCTGCCGTGGGTGCAGGTCGAGGAGGAGTACAGATTCGACACGGACGAGTCGACCAAGACGCTGGCCGAGCTCTTCGACGGGCGCTCGCAGCTGCTCGTCTTCCACCTCATGTTTGGTCCAGACGATGCGGCCGCTTGCCCGGGGTGCTCGTTCATGGCGGACCACGTCGACGGCGCCGTCGTTCACCTCAACCACCGCGAGGTGACGTTTGTCGCCGCGTCCCGCGCGCCGCTCGAGAAACTGGACGCCTACAAGCGGCGCATGGGTTGGAGCTTGCCGTGGGTGTCGTCCTTTGGCAGCGACTTCAACACCGATTTCGCGTTGTTCACCGACGAGCAGCGACGGACCGGCACCGGATACAACTTCGCCTCGCCACGCAGAGCCGACCTCCGGATCGCGCCAGCTGCTCCGGATGGCGAGGAGCTGCATGGCCTGAGCGCCTTCGCGCTCGAGGACGGCGTCGTCTACCACACGTACTCGTGCTACGACCGCGGCACCGACGTGCTGCACGGCACGTGGCAGCTGCTCGACCGCACACCAAAGGGGCGCGGCGGCGACTTCGAGGGCTGGCCGCGCCGCCACGATGAGTACGAACAAAGGAGAGCTTGATGAACGAGGGCTGCGACGGCTGTTCGATGGTCGTCGACAACATCGGCCACCTCGCCCATCTGCACGCCCGCGACACCTCCTTCGCACTGGTGTCCCGCGCGCCTTCGGCCAAGATCGAGCCGTTCAAGGAGCGCATGGGCTGGACGATCCCCTGGTACTCCTCGTTCGCCAGCGACTTCAACGTCGGCTTCGGCGTCTCGCCCGAGAGCCCGCGACCGACCGAGCACCAGGATGGCGAGATGTTCGGTCTCAGCGTCTTCCTCCGCGACGGCGATAGCATCTTTCGCGCCTACTTCACGAATGGGCGCGGCGTCGAGGCTCTCGGCAGCAACTGGACCTTCCTCGACCTGACACCACTCGGACGGCAGGAGGACTAGGAGGACTCACCCGATGGGGTACCCCCAAACCCCGCGATATGCGTGGTGGCGGCTGCACGACGAATACGACCATCCTGAAGAGAGGAGCTAAGGCATGTTCACGAACACCAAGGCATACAGCGGCTTCGCTGTGGACGACCTGGACAAGGCCCGAGAGTTCTACGGCGAGACGCTGGGCCTGAGGACATCGGCGATCTCCGAGGAGGGCGGCGTGATGTCGCTGCACCTCGCAGGTGACCGGGACACGCTGGTCTACCTGAAGCCGGACTTCGTGCCGGCGACATACACGATCCTGAACTTCCCGGTTGACGACATCGACGAGGCAGTCGACGAGCTCGCCGCGCGCGGCGTGCGCTTCGAGAGGTACGACAGCTTCGAACAGGACGAGAAGGGCATCTCGCGCGACCAGGGGCCGTACATCGCCTGGTTCAAGGACCCGGCTGGGAACGTGCTGTCCGTGCTCCAGGAGAGGTAGTCCCCGTCCGCCGAGCCGCCGCGACCGTGGCCAGCAGCAGCGCCGCTGCGAGCAGGCAGGGCAGCGCGTCTCCGGCCCCACTCGCCGCGGCGCCGCCCCCGGCGCCGCCGAGGACCTGTCCTGACGCCCACGCCACGTTGATCAGCCCGGCGGCAAGCCCCTGGTGCAGGCCGGTGGCTTCGGCGGAGTCGCTCAGCATCGCCAGCGCCGGCGCGAAGCAGAGGCCCGCTCCCAGGGAGCTGGCGATCAGGACGGCCAGGATCACGCCGAGCGATCCGGCGGCGGGGACGACGGCGATCGCGGCGGCACAGATCAGCATCCCCGTCGTGTAGGGACGAAGCCTGCCGACGCGGTCGGAGTGGCGACCGACCAGCGGCGCGAGCATTGCCTCGAGCCCGGCGCCCACCATGAAGCCGGCGGCAACCACGCCGGCGCCGCCGCCGAACCCGTCGATCCGCAGCGGGACCAGCACCTCGATCACGCCGAACATCGCAGAGGGCGCCGCCACGTACCAGGTCGCGCGCAGCACCGAGGGGCTGACGATCGCCTCTCCCACCTCCCGCAAGCGATGCTGCTCGCCGCGCCCCGGCTCCGGTATGCGCAGCGTCGCGAGCGACAGCGCCACGGTCAGCACCAGCACCGACGAGAAGATGGGCTCGGTGCCAACCTCCGCGGCGAGCGCTCCGACGCCGGGCCCGAGCAGCGCTCCCGCGATCGCGATGCCGAGGACGTCTCCGATCATCGAGCCGCGCCGGTTCTCCGGGGTGGCCAGGATCAGCCAGGTCAGCGCGCCGGCCCAGGCCAGGGCGCCCCCCACCCCCTGGACGAAGCGGGCGGCGTCGAGCAGCACCACCTGCTGCCCGAAGCCGAACACGAGGCTCGCCAAGCCGAGCAGCAGCAGCCCGGAGAGCAGCGTGCGCCGCGGGCCGACCCGCGCCGCCATGAAACCGGCCGGCAGTGCCGCGACCAGGGTGCCCGCCGCGTAGGCGGCGGACAGCACGCCGGCGGCCCCCTTGGAAAGCCCCAGGTCGTCCACGTACTCGGGCAGCAGCGGGGTGATCGCCGTGTAGAAGACGACGTCGAGGAAGACGACGGTCGATCCGAGCAGCAGCAGGCGGCGCATCGATCCATCCTGCCAGCCCCGCCAAGGACGAATGCGACGGCGGGCCCGGCAAAGACGAAAAGATCAACTGTTGAGAGGTAAGGCCCCAGCGGGGGCCCGTAAGGCCCCGGGCGACTCAGCCCGTGATGCGTGTGCTCCGCAACAGCCCCCAGTTGCCCGCCTCGTCGCGGTAGAGCACCGCAACGTGCTGGGCCGTTCCGATCTGGGTCCGGGTGAACGTCCTCGAGACCGCCTGCCCGGCGCCGCCGGCGGCGGCCGCCTTGGCGATCACCCTTCCCTCGTCCGGGTGGCCGATCGGGCCGTTCGAGGCGAGCACCAGGTAGCTGGCCGGGCTGCTGTGACTGCCGCAGAGCCAGTCGTCTCCCGGCTGATTCCAGTTCACGGTCACCGACCCGCTTGCGTTACGCCTGGCCACCAGGCTCCTGGGAGAGCCGGGCGGGCGGCCGTCGAAGCGGTAGTTGGCGGTCCCGTGCTCGTCGTGGTGGAAGGTCCACCACTGGTTGTTGGAGCCGCCGCACGCGGGGACGGGCGTTCTCCACAGGAACGACCAGCCCTCCCGCGTCACCGCGGCGACATCGAGCTTCCCGTCGCCGTCCGCGTCGCCCACCGCGGGCGTCGACTGGGTCCACCCGCCCGTGAACTTCGGCCAGCCCGGCGCCTCCGCCCCGGTGGGACCATAGGCGTGCACCTGGTACAGCCCAGTGCCGACGAGCGCCTGACGCCCCGGTCCGCCCCCCGCCACGCGGGCTATCGAGGCCTGTGAGAGGAGCTGGAAATCGTCGGTGGCGCGCGGATAGCCGGGGAGGGCGGCCCCCGTCGCCGGGTTCCAGGCCTGCTCGACGTGGCAGAAGGGGAGGTTCTGATTCACGGCGAGGAGGTTCGCGACGCCGTTCAGTGTCAGCCCACCCTTGACGACGTCCGGTGTGCCATCCCCGAAGAGGTCACCGATGGAGGGGTAGTCGGCGAGGTTGATCACGTCGCCCTGATCGGGGCAGTTCGCAGCCGCGGCCTCGTAGGTGCGGATCGTCGACCCATCGCCGTCGACGAGCTTCGGCCCCTGGCCGGAGAGCGAGGTCGCCGCGGCGACGGAGACCTCGTCGTTCCCATCGCCGTCCACGTCCAAGACCGCGGAGTCGTTCCCGGGGAGGACGAGCGGCAATAGGTCGCCGGCAAGGACCCCGACCTGGACCGGCCAGCCGCTGACCATGCTCCCGTCGCCGTTCACCGCATACACCGGATTTGAGCCGGTGCTCGAGTTGAGCAAGGCGTTGAAGATGTCGAAGATGCTCCCCGGCAGCTGCGGGTCGCCCGGCACGACCTCGTTCGTGGCGACGATCACCTCGCGTGGGCGCTGCCCGTCGAGCTCGGCGATCGCCGGCGAGGCGACGATCTCCGCGCCCGCTGCGCCGGCGCTCGACAGCTTCACCGGGAACCCAGGCAGACGGTCGCCGCTCCCATCCCAGGCATAGAGGCGTTGGTCGAGCGCTCCCACGACTATGTCAAGCCGCCGGTCATCGGTGGGATCGGCCGTGAGATCGGCGAGCGCCGGTGAGCCGATGAAGCCGCGCTTGAGATGGTTTTGTTCCGTGAGCTGACGGTCGGAGACGTCGAAGCACGGATGGGGAGCGCCCGGCTTGCAGGGATCCGAGAACGACGGGATGACCCCCACGGGGAAGCCCGGGACGCGTGAGCCGTCCAGGTTCCAGGCGTAGACGTGCTCTCCCGCGGTGGCGACGATCTCCGCCTCGTGGTCGTTGTTGTCAATGTCGCCGATCGCCGGAACGCGAAGCGATTCACGCGGCGTCGGCAGCGACGGGTCGATCGGATGGTTCCGCGTCAGCGGGATCGGGTTGGTCCTCACCGGCTGCCCGCCGTTGAAGCTCTGCACCGGGGTGCCGTCGTGGTGGAGGGCGTAGAGCTCGCCGCTCGAGGTGGGCAGCAGGACGTCGAGCTTGTTGTCGCCGTCGATGTCGTAGAGGCGCGGCGAGGTCTCGCCGCCCGACCCGGTGACGTGCCCGGCGGCGGACGCTCCCGGGCCGAGCGGCTTCGGCCAGCCGCCGAGGTTCCCGTCGTCGCGGTAGGCGAAGAGCGTCTTGCGGTAGCGGCCGATGTTGGCTGGGTTGGCCGCTTCGTGGACGGTCAGACGGATCTGGAAGGCGTGGCGTTCGGGATCGGGATTCGGGTAGGGGTCGGCGGGCCAGGCGCCGTCCGCGGCGGCGCCCGCGGGCCGCCCGGCGTCGTTGACCACCTCACCGTGGCAGTTGTCGGCGAGGTTGGTGAGCAGTGACTTTGAAAGCGTCCCCAGGACGCCGTTGACGGGGCCGGTCCCGCTCGCCCCCGGAACGTTTTGGAAGTTCGAATCCATCGCGTCCTGACCGCACGCGTACTGGACAGACCAAGCCCCCACGTCCCCCGCGTGCGGGGCCGCCGCGCGGCCCCGGAGCTGGAGGCCGGACGCGGGCACCCGGCCGACGTTGATCGGCGAGAACCAATCCGGCGCGTCGATCTGCGCCTCTGGCGGGATGCAGGTGCGCCGGCTTCCGCAGGGCCAGCCCGCGGGGATCGGCTGGCCAGCCTTGAGCTGGATCCGGGCCATCGCCGCGGCCATGTTGACCCGGCCGTAACCGAAGTGCGAGTCCCAGCCCGGGTTCGCCTTGTCGGGCAGCCCGATCACGCCGGTGTTTCCGGGCAGAACATCCTCGGCCGTCATGGTCATGAGCTGGCGGGTCTCGTTGCCGCGCAGCCCCGCCGGGAATCCGCTGCCGGCGAAGGTGCTGCGCGCGTACGACTCCAAGAGGCCGGCGACCCCCGCCGCCTGGCCGGTGTTCTCGGAGCCCGTCGAGCCCATCAGGACGATGTCGGCCTTGCCCCCGTACTGGGTCAGGTTGGAGTTGCGGAAGAAGCTCGTGGTGAAAGGCTGCGCGGACAAGGTGACGCCGATGCCGCCCAAGCTCAACAGCAGTTGCTCGCAGCCGTCCTCGAATCCCTGCGAAACGGGGTTGGGAGGAGGTTCCGGCAGCCCCGGCAGGCCGCCCGGCCCCGTGCAGGTGCTGTTGGGTGCGGTGTCCGGGAAAGAGCCGGCGACGTAGACGGCCTCGTCGTAGTTGGTGGGGTAGTTGTGGTTGGCGCTGTTGATGTCGCTAGAGACGAGCATCAGCGCCATGCCCTTGCTGTCCGCATAGCTCACGGTGCGGCGCGCGAACCGCGTGTTGGTCAGCCCGCCGATCGCCCCCTCGGCGACGCTCGCGCCATTGTCGGCGGCGTAGGTAAGGGCGAGCGCCCAGTTGTCGGTGGGCGCAACGAACGTGTCCCAGATCCGCAGCGGCATGAGCTGGCACTTCGGACACAGTCCCGTCTCGCCGGCTGCGTTGTTGGTCTCAGCCAGCGCCTCCAGGGAGCGCCCCGTTCCGTGGCCGTCGGCGCTGCAGCAGCTGGATGCGTCGAAGGGGTCGTTGTCGTTGTCGAAGAAGTCCCAGCCGGCGATGTCGTCCACGTAGCCGTTGGCGTCGCCGTCGGTTCCCCCCGAGAACGTGGCGATCAGGTCGGAGGCGTCGAGGAACGAGTCGGCGTTCGGCGGCGGCTGTTCCGGGCCCGAGGTGTCGTCGCCGGCGCTCACCGACACGCGCGGGTCGGCGGCGTAGTCGTTCACGTTGAAGACGCCGTCGCCGTTGCAGCCGTAGCTCGCACAGTCCGTCCCGTTTGCGTGCTTGGGCAGCGGCAGCTCCCCCTTGTTGAGGCGGACCTTGTCTACCAGCTCTTCGTTCTGCCAGCGGATCCCGGTGTCGAGGATGGCAACCGACACCGTCGGGAGGCCAGTTGAGTACTTCCACGCGGTGTCCGCGCGGACCCCCGAGATCTGGGAGCACTGGGGATCCCCGGCGTCGACGTTGGCGTCCCGGCCCTGCTGGTTGAGCTGTGCGCAGTTGAGGTACTGGGTCTCCACGCCCGGCGCCTCCTGCGCCGTGTCGGGCCGGAAGCCGAACGACCCGAACTGCTCCTCGAAGTAGGTGTCGCAGTCCGCCGGAGGCGTGTCGGGATCGTCGGCCTCGCAGCGGTCGAAGCCGGGATCGTTCGGAGTGTTGGTCCGCGGGCTCTCGGTCGGGTCGGCGCCCGGAAAGGCCGCCAGGGCAGCACACGGCAAGGCCAGCGCGATGAGTGCGGCGCCCAGCGCCGCGGTCCTCCTTCCGGCCCCCATGGGAGCTGAAAGCTACCACCCGGGCTCGAGCGCGGCGGCGGGTGCGGTCAGCGCGTGGTCAAACCCGACGCTTCGTCCTCGTTCGCGAGGTTGTCCCGAACCGCCGCCTGCGCCTGCTCGCGCTCGCCGATCGTCGTCGCGGGCTCGCGCTCGACGACGCTGAGGAAGACTTCGACCAGGTGCGGGTCGAATTGCGTGCCAGCCCCGCGGCGGATCTCGGCGAGGGCGCCTTGCTGATCACGCGGGGCCGCCCAGGGACGCTCTCTGCGCATCGCGTCGAAGGCGTCGCAGATGAGGATGATCCGGGCCCCGAGTGGGATCTCCTCCCCCGCCAAGCGGTCCGGGTAGCCGTAGCCATCCCAGCGCTCGTGCGAGGATCGAACGACGCAGGCGACCGGGGCCAGCGACGGAGAGGCGCCGATAATCCGCTCGCCGATCAGCGTGTGCTTGCGCATCAGCTCCCACTCGACGTCGTCGAGCGGTTCGGGTTTGCGGAGGATCTCGTCGGGGATCGCGATGCTGCCGATGTCGTGGAGCTCGGCGGCGCGCCGCAGGACGTCGATCTCCTCCGCGTCGAGGCCAAGCTCGCGGCCGACCGCAACCGCCAGGCGCGAGACGTTCTCGTGTTGGTCGGTCAGCTCCGGCTCGCGTTCGCGCTGGATGCTGACCAGCAACTCGTGGGTCCGGCGTTCGAGGCGGCCGCTGCGAACGCTCTTCTCCGCGTACATGCGGCGGTCGGCGAGCCGCACGGCCTCGCTGGCTGCCGTCGCCTCGGCTGAGAGGAGGACCGCGCCCGCCGAGGCGCTGATGCGAAACCCCTCACCCTGTTCGGTGAGAGCGGCCCGCCCAGCTTCGACGATCGGCCCAACTCGCCGGCCGCGCGATTCGGCGAGGACGCAGAACTCGTCACCGCCCAGGCGATAGGCGCGGCCACCGGGCTCGGCGGCAGCGGCCAGGTTCGCTCCCAGCCGGCGGAGCAGGCTGTCGCCCGCCGGGTGGCCGTAGCTGTCGTTGTAGAACTTGAAGCCGTCGAGGTCGTAGAGAGCGAAGACGTGACCGTCGCGGGAACCCTCCCCCAAGTCGAGCACCGATTCGAGGTCGTCGATCAGCTTGCGGCGGTTGCCGAGCTCGGTCAGCGAGTCGGTCAACGCGTCGTCGTGCAGCGCCGCCATCAGGCCGGTGTTCTCGCGGAAGCTGATCCCCATGCGGACGATCACCGCGACGAGCGTCGCGACCGAGAGCCAGATCGAGACCTCGTGCAGGTCGCTGAAGTGATCCCATGTGAGGACCCCGACCGCGATCGCGGCGAAGATCGAGGGGGAGACGATCGGCGAGCTATAGACGTGCCGCTGCTCCAACCGATGTGTGAAGGAGAGCGCGGCGGCGCCCGCGATCAGCAGGGCGCCGATCGGCCACACCTCATCGAGCCAGCCGCCGTTATAACTGGAGGTCGCCTCCTGGTAGAGGTAGATCGCGTCGCCGAGGGTCCAGGCGATCAGCCCGGCGGTGATCGCCAGGAATGCGCCGGCGCCACGGACCCCGCTGACGACGAGCGCGCCGACGATGAAGCCGATCAGCAGGATGTCGCCGAGCGGATACGCGAGGTTCGTCAGCACAGCCGCCGAGTCGCCCTCCGTCAGGCCGACGAGCGCGGGCGCAAGCACGGCGGTGCCGATCGACGCCGCGGCGAGCCCGCCGATCGCCCCGTCGAGCCAGCTCGCGGCGGTGAAGTGACCGATTCGCCGCTTGATCAGGAGCGCGATCCCCGCGTAGAAGCACGGCAGGGCGGCGAGGTAGCCGGCATCGGCGGCCGACGGGTACGGAACGCTGTCGACGTCGGAGAACGTCAGCGTCCAGTAGAGGTCGCCGGCGGTCCAGAACAACAGCCCGAGGCCGAACGCGATCCATGTGACCCGCTGGTCGCGCACGAGCACGGCGCGCGCGAAGCAGGTGAGGCTCGCGAGGGCCAGGGCTCCGTGGTAGACCCACAGCGATGTGACATCGCTGAGCTCGGCCGGCTCCCCGGCCGCGATGAACGCCGCGTAGGCGAGCGCGCACGCGGCGGTCGCCGCCAGCAAGGCCCAGAGCACCATCGGTGCTGCGCTCGATCGAGTCCCGGGCGCCATTCGGATCCTTCATCGGCAGGATCGGCGCGGCGGGTGAGTCAGCCTGGACGGATACTTGGAGCAGATACATGGCCAAAGCGTTCAGGAGAATGCTTCGCTCGGTCGTCGACGAGGACGGCCTGACCGTGACGAGGCGGCCGACCGCGGTGGAGGTCTCCCTGGTCAGCTCGAACGGGCGGACTCGCGCGGTGCTCGTGGACGAACTGGTCGCCGGCACCTCGGCTCCAGATGCGCTCATTGCCTGTGTGCGGGCGTTGGTACGCCACCGGAACTTCGAGGAGGCGCGTTCCCTGACACGCGCCGCTCGCCGCATCGTTCGACTGCGCGAAGCCGCGCACGCCGCTGCGGCCGTCATAGCGGTGGCAGATGGGCGGTTCCAGAAGGCCGAGGACCGCCTTCGCGGTTTGTCCCGGGAATCGGCTCTCCGCTTGGTACCCCCAGAGCTGGTGGCCGTGGAGTTCGCCAAGCACCACCCCACGGCCGTGGCTACGACTGCGAGCATCCTGAGCACATCTGCGGAGCTGGCCCCCGAGACCTGGCTCGACCTGGCGCGACACACGTTCGCCCGAGGTGAGCCAGGCCTGAGCGAACAGGCGCTCAGCCGCGTCGGGGCACGCCAAGCGTCCGTGCCAAGGGACGTTGACATGGAGGCGCGCTGGCTCGAAGGGTGGATCGCGCGGGCGAGGGCCGATCGCAAACCCGGGCCGGCCGCCGAAGGTCACGTCGCGGTGGCCGTGCTCGACTACAAGTTGCCCGACTACCGCCAGGCCTCGGACAACCCCGGCGACTACATTCAGACAGTCGCCAGCCTCGGACACCTGGTGCGCCATCAGGATCTGCGGTTCCACGGTGACGTCGCCCTCGTCGCCCAGCTAAGCGCGCTGCAGGCCCGGGTCCAGCCGGACCAGCGTCTGCGTGGCGTCAAGCGCGACGTCACGGTTGTGGCCGTGAACCGGGATGCCTCGAGTCTGGACGCAGTGCCGGAGGGCACCTGGATGCTGGCCTTCGGCTGGTACATGCACAGGTGGTTCAAGGTTCGTTACGACTTCCCGTTTCACCCGCACCTGCGGCCCCTCTTCATCTCCTTCCACATCAACCGCCCGAAGGCGCTGTCTGAGGAGGGCGTGACCTACCTGAGGAAGCACGCCCCCATCGGTTGCCGTGACTGGGACACCGTGCGCCGGCTGCTCGGGCTCGGGATTCCAGCGTTCTTCAGCGGCTGCCTTACTTCGACGGTCGACCTGCTCTTCCCGGCCGACCCACCGCGGCCGGCCGTGGACGCCCCAGTTGCCCTCGTTGACGTGCCCTCGGGCACGGAGCCCCCGCACGCGTACCGGTCGACCAGGCTCCGGCACTCGAGCATCGGTGTCCGCGAAGCGGCGTTGCCCGCCAACATCGAGCGCGCCGTGCGGCTCCTGGAGGCGTATCGACGCGACTTCAGCGGCGTCGTGACCTCACGCCTGCACTGCTACCTACCTACACGTGCCCTGGGGGTCGACGCGCGGTTTCAGTCCAAGCACGAGCGCGACACCCGATTCGAGGGCCTGGTCGGCATCGACGACGCGAGCTTTGCGGCCATGCAGGAGGGGATCCGCGCGAAGCTCGAGGTGGTGCTCTCGTCCATCCTTCGGGGGGACGACGAGCAGACGGTGCGCGCGAGCTGGCGTGACCTCTGCGCGCCCGACGTCGAGGCCGCCCGCAGGCGGCACCCGACCCCGGGCTGACCGAGTGGGGCCCAGCCCAGGCTCACACCCGTTCGATGTGGAGCCGGGTACGCCGGACGGTGCGGTAGTCGTCCGGGTGGCTCGCTAGGAACTCGTCGACCGCCCGCCGGCAGCCCGACCACATGAAGTAGTCGTCGATGATCATGACGCCGCCGGGCACGAGGCGCGGGCCGATCCTGTCGAGACAGGTGCGCACCGACTCGTACCAGTCGCCGTCGATGTGAGCCAAGGCCACCGGGTCGTGGCCGGTGATCGTGTTCTGGAAAAGGCCTTGTATCAGGCTGACCGCGTTCTCGTCCAAGGGAAGGCCGAAGCGCTCGAAGGTCTGACGCACCGTGGCCACTAAGTCGGGCTCGTAGCCGTAGTACGTATCCCCACCCAACCCCGAAGCCCGGCCCGACTTGATCGTCTCGTAGCGCGCGTGGACGTCCTCGCCGTCCGCTTCCGTCGGCGCTGGGATCATGCCGAACACGTCGTAAACGAGAAGCGGACGCGTGGGGTCCTTCGCCCGCGCCAGCACGACTGCCGAGCCGCCAAGCGCACAACCCGCCTCCAGGAGGACTCCCGGCCGGCCGTCCCGATCCGCCGCAACGGCGGCCTCGAAGAGGTCGTTCAGGGCCCCGAGCGGGAGATAGGTCAGTCGCTGCTTCCGTACCGCGCGGATCACGGGGTCGACCGGCGCGACGCCGGGTTTCCGCACGCTTCGGCCTTGGGCGCGCGCGCCCTCGTCGGGGTCGGTCTGCCTGCGTACAGACGATCGCCGGACGAGTTGACTGATGACCTCATGTAGTGACATCGGCGAGTACGCCCACCCTGTCACACTCGCGCGCGATGACGGCCAAGGGTCGCCAAAGCCTCGCCTTCCTGCTCTGCGTGGAGGCCGGCCCGCTCGAGCAGCAAGCGCTCCTCCTGGTCCGCTCGATCCGGCGCTGGGCGGGCGCGTATGCCGGTCACCCGATCCACGCCTTCCGGCCGCGAGCGGGCCCCGAGCTGGCTGCGGAGACCTACGCCGCGCTCGATGACCTCGGCGTCGTCGTCCACGAGGAGGTCCTGAACCGAGATCACCACGACTACGTCCACGCGAACACGATCTACTGCATGTGCTGGGCAGAGGAGTTTCTCGACGCCGAGGTCATCGTCTGGTGCGACAGCGACAAGGTCTTCCTCTCCGAGCCTTCAGCTTTCGATCTCGCCCCTGGCAAGGTCGCGGCCGCGACCGGCCCCTACTACCGCGGTGGTCGCGGGCCGAAGAGCACCGGTCCGGGGGATCCGTTCGACCCCTACTGGCAGCGGATGTACGAGCTTGCGGGGGTCACGGCGGAGCCATTCATGACTGCGCCCGTCGATGGTCAGCGGGTGCGAGCCTTCTGGAACGGGGGGCTGATCGTGCTCCGCCGCAGCGCCGGCCTCGCTCGCCAATGGCTGTCGTTCTTCAACCGATTGCTCGAGGTCGGCCACATTCCGGATTACGGAATTCTCAACGTCGACCAGCTGTCCCTCGCGGCGATCCTGGCGCGCCGCCCCGACGCGGTCGAGCAGCTCGACTACCGCTACAACCACAATCTCGCCCTCCGCGCACGGCTTCCGGATCCAGTGCGCTCGTTCGAGCTCTTCGACCTCGTTAGCGTCCACTACCACAAGTGGTTCAACCGCGAGCGCTTCCTCGAGGATCTACGGCCGCCCTTGGCGCCGGACAGCGATCGATACCTGTGGCTACAGCGGTTTCTGCCGCTCGAACCCACGCACACAAAGCCCTTACCCGGGAGCCCACTTCGGCGGCAGCGGCCGCCGTGGCGCCGTTGGGCGCGGCGGCGGTGGCGTCGACTCAGACGCCGAGTCAGGCGCCAGTTGCTCCACACGTTGTGAACGGCTGAAGGCCACCGTGGCGGCTCCGCAGGGCCGCGGCGGTGCGCCGAGGCCATCCCGGTGTACCCGCAAAGCTTGGGGTGTCCCGACACCCCCTCCCGGAATGTGACCACAAATGTGGTCACAAATCGGGAGGGTGTTCAAGGGGCCCGCGAAGGCCGGGATTGGGGGATCGGCCACCGAGGAGCGACGTTCACAACCTCCGTGGGCAGGACACCGAGCCGCTTGACACTGAGCGCGAGGCCAGCGAGCATGGCGGTTACTTCAGCGAAGGGGAATGGGTGTGTACAGGGTCAAGTGGTGGTTCGAAGATCACTGGCGGCATCTCGTTACGGCGGTTGCTGGGCTGGCTGTTGGTGCGGCCGCTGGCGTCGGAGTAGCCACGGGCGTTCCGTGGGAGTCGACCGAGAGCGTCGTCAACCCGCCGAGCACCAGCACGGTCCTTCGCATCAGGACTAAGACAGCGACAGACGCGGTTACGAACGGCGGGACTGGCACCCAAACTGCGACGGCGCAGGGGGCTACCGCGGCGGTCCCGGCGTCTCCAGGATCGGTCTCCTACTCAGGGAACGGGGGGAAGAATCTCGGAACGATCACCGTTTCCTCGTCCTCGACGCTCCGCTGGACCAACGATGGGGCGATACAGATCAACGACGACAGCGGTGGGATCGCTGTCAATTCCCAGGCCCACAGCGGGACGACCGCCGTCGAGCCCGGAACCTACAAGAACGTCCACGTGCACGCCATCGGCAAGTGGACGATCACCATCAAGCCTGGATGATCGGCTAGCGGGACCGAGCGGCTAGACAGGGCGCCCGGCCTGCCGTCGGTCTGGCGGATCGGGCCTCGGCGGAGGCTCCTGCAATGTGGGAGGATCGCCCGGACTCGTACAAAACCCAACAGAGGGGCTTCAAATGCCGAAATACATGATCGAGGCGTCGTACTCGCAGGAAGGCGTCGAAGGCGTCAAGAACAAGGGCGGGAGCAGTCGGCGGGACGCGGTCGCTCAGATGGCGGAAGGCCTCGGCGGAAAGCTAGAGAGCTTCCACTTCGCCTTCGGTGACTCCGACGCATACGTAATCGTTGATCTTCCTGACAACGAAGCTGCCGCAGCCGCCGCGCTGGCCGTAAATGCCGCGGGCGGTGCCAAGGCCAAGACGACCGTGCTACTGACTCCCGACGAGGTTGACGCAGCGGCGAAGCTCTCAGCCGGCTATCGCCCTCCCGGCAGCTAAGCCCCCTCTGCGCGTATGTGGGGCCGTTTGATTCTGCTGCGGCGTCCTGGGGCGGCATTTCTGGCAGCCCCCTTCCCCTGGCTGAGCCCCTGGTCCAGCCCGGTGCGGCGTAGATGTAGCTCGCGGCGGGCTACCCGGCTGCGCCCCTTCCCGATAGGGGATCGGACCCCAATGGGACCCCAACGGGAGCCGGGGTCGCGGGAGTGAGTGCGGCCTTATCGCTTGCTTGAGCGGGTCCCGAGAGGGTGAGCGACGGGACTCGAACCCGCGACCACCTGGACCACAACTCCGGCCCGGCGGCCGAAACGAGGCTATCCGTGCTCGGCCGGGTGCGCTGAGGCGACCTCAGTTCGCTCAGGTTCGCTCAGTTTAGTAGCCCCTGTAGTAGCCCGAGCGAAGGCCGCCTCGACCCACTCCCGCTCGTGGACGCTCGGCGAGTAGTCGGCGTAGATCAGCGTCGTCTTGAAGTCGCGATGCCCCATCCACTCCTGGAGCGTGCGCATCGGGACCCCCGCTCCGGCCATTCGGGTACCGAACGTATGGCGCAGGTCATGGAAGCGGACCTCCCTCACCCCGGCCGACTTCACCGCGGCCTTGAACCGCTTGCGGACCTTCGAGCGGTCCAGCGGCCCGCCGAGCCGAGGGTGCGGGAACACGAGGTCGGCATCGGCTTGCCAGGCCGATGCCTGATAGTGGCGCTCGAGCTCGCCGGCCAGCTCGTCGGCGAGCGGGACCGAGCGCGAGCCGCGCCGCGACTTCGGCGACGAAAACTCGCCCCGAACGTAGGAGCGGCGGACCCGGATGCGGCCCGCGGGCCAGTCCACGTCCTGCCACCGCAAGGCGATCAGCTCCCCTTGGCGGAGGCCGGTCATGACCGCGGTCCGGTAGACGAGCGCCAGCGTCGGCGCCAGCTCGTCGCCGGTTTCCACGCGGACCACGGCGTCCAGCTCCTCGGTATCGAGGAACCGGATATCGGCTTCGCCGTCGTCACGCGGCTTGTCGATCAGCTTGCAGGGGTTGCCCTTGGCCCACCCCTTGCGCTGCCCGAACTCGTAGATCGAGTGAAGGAACCCGAGCGCGTTGCGGGTCGTCTTTGCCGACTTGCCCTCGGCCGCCTTCGCGCGGATGAATGCCTCTAGGTCATCCGGGCTAATCGCATCGAGCGAGCGGCCCGCGAAGAACGGGGCCAGGTGGACGCGCAGCAGCGAGTCATAAGCCTCCGTCGTCGCGGGCTTTCGCCCGAGCGCTTCCAGGTGGGCGATCAGTCGCTCTCCGGCCTCCTGGACGCTGACGCGGCTTTCGGGCGGCGGCGCTACCTGCTCCATGAGCTGCCGGAGCTTGCGTTCGGCCTCGCGGTGATCGAGCCCGTGGCCGTTCGGCCCGCGCTTCGGGCCGATCTTGCGCATGAGCTGCCGGCCCTCGGCGTACCACTTGCCGTACCAGGACTCGCGGCCCGCGCTGTCGCGCTTCACGAACAGGTGGCCGGCGCCAGGGGCTCGACGGCTCCGGGCGGCGGCCATCAGTCCGCCACCACCCTCGGATCGACCGCCCTCGCCGCCCTGAGCTGGGCGGTCGCGACCGCATGTAGCCGCGCCGCCTCTCCGGTGGCCCAGCCCAGCGCGGAGGTCAAGGCGCTGATGTTCTCGACCGCCTCCGTGTCGAACGGGCCCTCGATGGTCTCGTCCTTGAGCTGGGGCGTGATGATGTCCCGGGCCATCGTCTCGGCCGTGTGCGCGAGCTGGCTGGCATCGCCGCGAACGTCGACGGCTTCGCCATCGGGCGCGGCGAAGAGCTGCTCGGTAATCGCAATGACCTGGCCAAGGCTTCGCGCGCTCGCGCGAACGTCGGCGAGCTCGTGGCCACGGCGATACTCGTCGCCGAGGGACCTCGCCGTTTCCTCCTGCGCGCTGGTAACCCACTCCGCGTCCTTGCCGATCTCGGCCAGGGCCGCGAGCTTGAACGCCTTGGAGTGCTCCGCGGCGACCTTCAACGTGACTTCGCCCATCAGGGCCCCCTCTCTGCCGGAGGAGCCGCTTTGACGGGGAGGGAGGTCGTTAGCCTCCGAGCCGCGTCGGAGCTAATCTCTCCGGCGCCGGGGCCGGGGCGTGCAAGCGCCGCCGGCCCATTTTCATTCGGGGTGTAAAGTTTACACACAATGGCGGCGCGACGAAAGCTCGATCTTGCAGGGCTCGCGGAGGTTGCCGAGATCCTCGAGACCTCGCGCACGCAAGCGCAGCGGTGGATGAGACGGGATGACTTCCCCGAGCCGGTGGCGCGGCTCCGGGCGACGCCGGTTTGGATGGCCGTCGACGTGCGGGCCTGGAAACGACGGCGACGGAAGGGCGGACTGAAATGAGCGACACACCGAAGGCTCCGTCTCCTCCGACTGATGAGGAGATCCGTGAAGTGGCCGAGGCGCTGGGCGTCTCGTTCGATGTCGCGCGCGCGCTCGCCGGCCAAGCGGCATTGGACGGCACCGAGACCGCCGATGGCGAGATCATCACGGTCTAGGCGGCGGCCCCCGGTCCGGCGCGAGATACTGCGCGGGCGATGTCGCAGGAGAACGTTGAGGTCGTCCGCCGGTTCTTCGAGGCGTTCAACCAGGGCGGAGTCGAGGCGGTCATCAGCGGCGGCTTTTGGTCGCCCGAGGTCGTTTGGGATCCCTCCCCGAGCGGCGTTCCCGGGATTGGCATCTATCGCGGCTATGACGAGATCAGGGCATTCTTCGAGGAGGATTGGTTCCGGACCTTCCCGTTTGAGGAGTGGGAGATCGTGGTCGAGGAGCTGATCGACCACGGGGAGGATCAGGTGATCGCCATGTCCCACCAGCGGGGTCGGGGTGCGAGTAGCGGGGTGGCGGCGGAGCTTGAACAGGCACATATCTGCACGCTGCGCGACGGAGAGATCGTGCGGGCAGAGAGCTACCTCGACCGGGCGAAGGCCCTCGAAGCCGCCGGGTTGCGGGAGTAGGGCTCGGCAGCTCATCGCGCCACCGCCTCCTCCTCGGCGATCTGGCGGCGGACCTCGGCGACTAGGGCACGGGAAATGACGATGGTTCGCCCGGCGACGCTGTAGGTGCCATGGACCTGCATGCCGCCGCGGTAGCGGTCGGTTCGGCGCAGCTCGAACTCGGCTAGAGCACGCCGTCGCTCCTGGGTGATCTTCTCGCCAAGGCGTCCCTCGGCCCCCTTGCTTCGCGCCTCGACCGCCGCGATCACGGCGATGCGTCGACAGCCGAGGCAGACGAGCGCCCCATGCTCGCGGGCCCAGCCATCGGGCAGCTCGCCGGCCGGCCCGTCGTGGCCCTCCATGAACCGGACCTCGACCCGGCAGCGATCGCAGCGCCAGCTCACGGCAGCAGCTCCGCTCGCTCCAAGAGGTCGAGCCAGTCGTCAAGCGGCACGGCGACATACCAGCCCGAGCGGTTGCGCCGGAAGTGAAGCGACGGCACCTGACCCGCGGGCGCCTCGGCCTCGGCCTGGTCGAGCGCCTCGAAGATCCGCAGCCGCTCGGTCCGCTTGACCTCGACGTGGACGGCCGGGATGCCGAGCACGTCGCCCTTCGTGTCGAGGCCGCCCGAGTTCGGCACCCGAGCCGCGGGGAAGCCGGCTCGCCGGTAGGCGGTGGCGATCTCCTGCTCGCCACGGGTTCCCTTGCGACGTGAACGGGCGCTCATGGGCGCAGCGCCTCCTCGACCAGGGCGCCCAGCACCCGCCGCCCGTAGTAGGCCCCGTAGTAGCCCGCCGCCCCAATCGGCTTAGCCATGCGACGAACCCCCTGGTTCACTGCCCGGCGCCACGTACTTTCGGTAGGCCACCGGGCCCCGCTCGAGGCCGGCGACGAAAGCCTCTATGGACGAGCGGTTGTAGCGGTAGTAGCGGCCGAGCCTCACGTGGGGGAGGCGCCTAGCCCGAGTCTCGGCGTAGACCCAGGAAGTCGGCACGCTGAGCAACTCGGCCACCTGGTCGGCAGTGAGCAGATTGCCGTTCGGCTCGCTCACCGGGCCTCGCCGTCCAGGTAGGCGTCCACGACCTCAGAGCGAAAGCCGAGCCGGGGCCGCGGTCCCTTGCCGAGCGGCACGACGCCGAGCTCCTGTTGATGCACGTAGACCCAATCCGGCGAGCGCCCTACCCGTGCTGCGACCTCCCGGGTACTCAACATCCGTGGCCCCTCGCCGCTCTCGCGCAGGAACTCAACAACGCGATCGGCCACCGGTCGGGCGAGCTGCTCGACCACGAGCGGCGCCAGGGCCTCGGCGAGTGCGTCCATCTTGGGCGCTTCGCTCACTTTTCACGCCTCGCGCTAGGTTCACCGTGACGGGCGGCGGCCGGAGCAGGGGCAGGCTTCCGCGGTTTCTTACCCGCCCCCCTCCGCGTGCCCCATGCCGTGCCCCCTACGGGGAGGGGGGCACGGGGCACGGTGGAGCACCCCCCTGCCGGGGCAGGGTCGGGGCAGGGTCGGGGCAGAGGGGCAGGATGGCTCACTCGGACCCCGTTTCGTCATGTTCTCTGTAGGGACGAAGGCTGTGGTGCCGGTGCGCCTGTCCGTCCGGTTTGACCTCGACGTGGCGCTCGCGGATCAGCAAGCGCAGCGCCTCATCCAACGCGTCGCTCTTGCCCTTCACGCGGCGAAGCTCGGTCGTCGTGGAGCCCGGCGAGTCCTCGATCGTCTGGCTCAGCCGCTCCATCAGGTAGGTGGGCCGGAAGTCGCCCCCGTCATCGTCGGGCTCAGCGACGACGGGCGGCCCGTACACGCCGCCGCCGAGTGGGACCTTGAGCTCGGCCGGTAGCTCCGAGAATCGAGTCCGCTTGCGAACGAGCCGCAGGTGGCCATGCTGATCGCGATCGAACTCCTCACCGCGCTTGACGACGTAGACGACCTCATTCAGATCCGCCTTCGCGCTCGCGCCGCGTGCCCGGTCGCGTTCCTCGTGGCCGGTGTTGTCGAGTGTCATCGTGCTCGACCCTGCCCGAGCGAGCGGGACCAGCAGCGCGTTGACGAACATCGCGTAGTCGTCGTTGGAGTCCTCGGCTAGCCCGGCTGTGGAGAGCACCAGTCGGGACGAGTCGAACACCGCAAGGTCAACGCCATCGAACGGAGCCGCCCAATCCTCGGGGCTCCATGTGACCCGTAGGGCCGGCCATGCGTAGTAGCGCAGACGCTCCGAGCAGGCCCGCGCGAGTTCACCATCGGCGTCCCGCGCTTTGAGCACGTCCTCTAGGCGGCGAGCGTATTCGTCAGCCCCGTTCTCGACGTCGAGTATCGAGACGGTGCCCCCAGCTTCGACCACGCCCACGGCAGCGACAAGCCCCAGGAGACTCTTCCCGGTGCCGGCGGGCGCCGGGATGAGATAGCGCTTACCTGCGATCAGCCAGCCCTCGCAGCCGGGCACGTACTGGCGCTCAGGGATCCCGTCGCGAATCACCTCGACCAGATCGACCCGCGACGCAGCGAGGGCCGCGGCTGCCGCGGGCTTTGGCGCGTCGCTGTTCTCGCACAGCTCCTCGCCAAGTCGAGCGATCTCGCGCCCGAGCTCGGGTGCCCTGGTGTCGTCAGAGTCGGTCTCGAGCAGGAGCACCCGATCGCGAATCGCTCGGGCTACGCCGTGCGTCTGCTCGCTCACCCGTTCGCCTCCTCAGCGACTGCCTTGTCGCAGTCATCGTGTAGCCACTGGCCCGCGACCTTGACGATCAGGTCGCCCCGTTTGATTGGGCGCACGCAGTAAGGGCAACGTCCCGGCCAGCGGGCGAGGATTGCCGTGTCGGGGCCAGCCAACGGACTCTCAATCTCACGGCGCGGTGAGATTTCAAACCGGCTGGCGACATCCGATTGGTTCGATTGGGAGCGCGCCGCGCTCACCGCGCCGACCTCCGCAGGAGGCTAGGTGTGACTCTCCCCCATCTCGGGTGCCACCAGAGGTTTAGCCCTGGCGGCTCGGCTTCACCTGGAGGGTCCTCTGGGCTCGCGCGAGAGCCGGCGCTCGTACTGCGACGGGAGCCGCGGCGGCGCGGGGCAGAGCCGCGAGTGGCGCGAGGCCGGGCGACGGCGCGACGGGCTCGCACGCCCATCACCACAAGGTTGTCATGCGGCGCGCGCGCAAACCTGGCGCGAGCATCAGCCCAGAGCCGCTGCGCTGGCGTGGGGAGACTCGGGAACCGGCGCTTCAACTCCTCCTGCATCCTCCGGCTCTCGACCTCCTCGGGAGTGGCCGGCGGTCGCTTCAGGCTCTGAGCCGTGACGACGCCAACGGGGTGTCCGTGCACGTCGCACGTCAAGCCGTCGGGCCTGCCGGGAGTGTCGCTAGCCTTTACCACGGTCCGTCGCCGGCATCGGCGGATCGTCCACAAGGCCCCCCGTCCCGGGGGCTTTGTGATTTAGGGAGGCGAGGTACTGACGGCATGCGAGCCGAACCGTCTGGCTGATGGATCGTTCGCTAAGACGACTACACTCAGCCAGGGCCGCCAGGAGATCTGCGTCCGCTCGTACAGAAATGCGAGGTTCACTTGTGGGAGTCATTGTCACCCACACCAACTTTAGGGATTTTCGGGCTTGACCCCTGAGCCTTGTTCGAGCCGACGCAACCCTTACCGTTCGCTCAGGCTCGGTCACTGCGCAGTGCCTTCGCTCGGCCGAGCTGGCGAGGTCGCCCGAAATAGCTCCGGGCGGCTCAAGAGCCCACCCGGGAATGCGACGGGTGGGCTCGTCGCATTAGATCCCGGCCCATGACACTCGACAGACCAAGCTTTGAAGGTACCCACGGGCTCGAATCCGGGCAATAAGCGCCAACCTCGAAGTAGGGCTGCTCAGCTCCGGTGGCGCGATGCAGAGGAGCTCGAGTTGCGGGCCGCGAGCCTTTAGGATCGTTCCGTGCCTTACTTCCGGGTCGGAATCAAAGGTGACGCTGCCCGGGCCGCCGGGCTGCTAGCCAAGGCCGGCATTCAGAACCTCGTGAGGGTGCAGAGCACGAGCCCGGAGGGGGCCGCGGATGATGCCTCCCGTGCTGATGGCTCGGCTGAGTGCTAAGAACGGTGAGGCTGCGGTTGGGTGGGTCCGGGCGGCATTCGAGGGTGAGCCATTCACGGTCGAGGACGCGGCCCGCGAGGAAGGGGGCCGCCCCGGGTAGGGGGGTGGCAATCGGCGTTCTCTTTGAGCGCTCGTCCCTGCTTCAATGTCCGCGTGGCTGAACCGGAACAGACCAACGACCGGGCGGAACCGGCGGAGGCAGCGGAGGATCCCCGTGAGGCTCGGAAGCGCCTGATCCGCGAGCTGCGCGAGGCTCGCGGCAGCGACGCGCTGATCGCCTACGTGACGAGCACCCGTCCCAATGCCGAGGCGATGATGGCCATGGATGCGGTTCGCTGCTTCATCGACCACATCCCCGACAGGAAGGTCGGGAAGCTCGACCTGTTCATCCACACCAACGGCGGTGAGGGGACCGTGCCGTGGCGACTGATCAACCTTCTCCGCGCGTACGCGGAAAAGGTGGATGTCCTGGTGCCCAACCATGCTCTCAGTGCGGGCACTCTGACCGCCCTCGGGGCCGACGAAATCATCATGCATCCCATGGGCATCCTCGGTCCCATCGACCCATCCGTCCACGACCCGCATACGACCGATCCCCAGACGGGTCAGCCGTTTCCTGTGAGCGTCGAGGACGTGGCTGCGTACAACGCCCTGGTCAAAGACGACGTGGGCATCCGCCACGAGGACGAGCTGGTGCAAGCGTTCGCGCTGCTCGCCCAGAAGGTCCACCCGCTGACGCTCGGGCACGCAAAGCGCGGAACGGCGCAGGCACGGATGCTCGGAGAGAAGCTACTGCGCCTTCGCGATTCCACCGCCGAAGCTCACCGCATCGAAAGCCTGATCGATCACTTGACCACCAAGCTCTACTACCACGGACATCCGATCAATCGGCGAGAGGCGAGGGAGGACTTGGGGCTGCACGTTGTGGATGCGACACCCCAAGTCGAAAAGGCGATGTGGGACCTATACCTCGATTACGAGCGGCAGATGCTGCTGAACCGAATGTTCGATCCGATTGGCGAGGCGATTTCTCAGCCGGGGTTCGCGCTCCAAGCTGGACAGTGGGCCATGACCCGGCTGCCCACCATGTACGTCGCCGCGGTCGAGTCGGAGGGCCGCGCCGACATCCTCGAGCAAGACCTCCAGGCCGGTCTCGGGCTACAACCTGACGGGTCGATCACAGCGAACGTCACCCGGCTCCGTACCGAGTGGGTTACTACAACCTAGCCCAGCGGAGGGCGCGTGATGCCGGGCCGGATGATCCGCTGCGTCGGCGTGATCTGCGACGCAACCTTCACGGCAGAGGTCGCGGAGTATTGCGACGGCGCGACGCTCGGCCGCTGCGGCACCCGGTTGTCCATCGGCTCCTGCTTCAACTGACCAGGCCGAGCGGGCACGTCGGACTGACTCGCCTCGTCTGGGCGAGTTTCGGGCAGGGCATCAGCCTGAATCTCCTCCATGGTGGTCGTATCGGCTAGATGTATCGTTGGCTTCGCTGCGACCGTCCGTTCTGGACATCTGCCGGAGTGAAGCTGGTTGTAGGTTGATTCTCCGGTGTGAACGTACCACGTCCGCTGACTGTCAGAAGCGGGAAAGCGCCCAGAAGCAGGTATCCAGGCACGCCCGAAACGAGTGCCGCGCTCACCAACCGCCCCCGCTACTTGAACCCCAGCCGCTCGAGCCTCGCATCCACTGTGCCGTACCCGAGCTGCTCGAGCTCCGCCCCGGGCACCAACTCGCTCGGCGGAAGTCAGGAGCAGCGCCAAGAGCAAGAGCACGCCCATCAGCGCCGCCGCTTCAGAAGTCCCGGCGCTGTCTTGCAAGTATCGCCAGCTTCGCCGCGGTGATCTGCGGGTCGGGCTGACCGGTGCCGGGGACGGAATGAATGTGGAAGTGCTGAATCCGGTCTCCACCACCGCCGCTGGCACCACCGCCCACCCCCGCGAACGCGGCGGACCCGCCGGGCGTCGTGAGCAGAGCGTTCGTTAGGCGGGTCGTCAGGTCGGCGGGCAGTGCAGAGCCGCCCCGCGGCAGGAAAGCCAGCTCGGGACCGTACTCGCCGAAGATGCCAAGGCCGCCAACGAAGTTACGCACTCCGCGCGCGAAGCCCCGATAGCCGAGCGAGCGAAGGGTGTTGATCGCCGGCCCCTTCTGCGCCGCGTAGTTGGAGCCGGACGCGAACGCGGAGCCCTGCACGGCCTGGGCGATCACATGAGCGGCCCAGTTGGTCGTGTTGGCGAGCTCGATCGCGCCGCCCTTGCCGTAGTAGCCGCGTTGCAGGAAGCCCTGGACCTGCCCGGCCACGTCGCCGAGGCCGATCCCCGTTCCCGCCGCCGTCTCGGGCAAGAGCTGGAGCACGTTGCTCGACGTCGAGCCCATGCCCGACTCGGCCCACAGCGCCTCGAACAGCGCCAGGACCGCCTTGTGAGGCGAGCGCAGCGCGCGAGCGACCCGCGACGCGACCGTGGCGACCGAGCCCTTGCCGACGTCGATCGGCTCAGTGCCCTCAACCCCAGCGGTGGGCTGGTGGCGCTCAACGAAGCGGTCCCCGGCGTCGCGCATCTTCTCGACCGCCGCCCTCGCGACCTCGGCGACCGGCCCTTCGCCCTTGATGCCGATCTTCGGGATCAGCGCCGCGACCGCTCCCGCGATCCCCTTCAGCACCTTGCCCGCGAGGTACTCGGCGACGGTGAGGAAGGTGACGTGAAGGTGGGCGTTACCCCCGGCGACCTCCGGCGGGCCGTGGCCTGCCCAGGCTTCGGTCCCACCGGCGCCCGTCCAGCCCACCGGCGTGAAGCCCTGGCGCACCGCATCGACGGCCGCCTTGCCGACCAGCCCCCAGGAGCCGCCAGCGCCGGGGGTGAAGTCGGCGGCGGTGCCGTATTGCGTGTGCTCGGGCGAGGCGTGTCCCGCCCCGTAGGCATCGGTAAGGAAGAGCTTCCAGCGCCGCATGAACGCCGTCAGCGCCCCAATGATCCGCGAGTTGGCGCTCTCGCCAGGGGAGCCCGGCACCGGCGCGATCCCGCCTCGCGCGAAGCCGGGTACCTGATAGCCCGGCAGCCCCAGCGCTCGCCCCGCCTGCGCCCATAGGGTGCGCCTCGCGTCCTCACCCCGGATGCCGCCCTGCGCAAAGCCCGGCACGCCGAGCATCTGCCCGGCCTGCGCCCACAGGTTGAGGTTGCGGTCGCGATAGCGCGGGTTGATCGCGAGGATGACCTCGGGCCACTGCGGCGCTTCCTCGCCGACCTCGTACATCCGCTGACGGGCGATCCCGCCCTTCGCGAAGCCCCTCGGCGAGAGATCGGGAAGCTCCAGCTCGAGTGAGGGCAGCTGTAGCTTCGACCCGAGCGCGCTGGTCAGCCTGCGGACGGCCTGCATGACGAAGCCAGCCGCGCGCCGGATGACGCGGGCCAGCGAGGCGAACAGCCGAGCGACCTGATTCGCCGTTCGCGAGAGGCCGTTCGGCAACCGTGAGAAGACGTCGATGATCCCCTGCACGCCCCGCTGGAAGACGTCCTTGGTCGACTTGATCGCGTCGCGTGAGGCTTCGCGGACCAGCCGAATCCCGGCCCGGATGCCGTCCCTGAACCCCTCCATCAGCCGCTCGCCGTAGCCGCGGAAGACGCCCGAGGGGCTGCGTATGTGGAAGCCGCCGAGGACGGTGTCCTTTATGTCCTCGCCGACACCCTTCACCGCGTCGACGGCGTCACCGGCGGCGCTCTTGATCCCGTCGACGAGCCCCTCGATCAGCCGCTTGCCGATATGGACGAAGTCGTCGATCAGGCCGCGCAGGAAGCGCACTGCTCGCCGCAGCGCCCGCCGGATGACCCCGGGAATGTTCCCGACCACGTTGCCAATCAGGTCGACCAGGTGGCGGAAGCGATCGCCGACGAAGCCGACGATGCCCCCCACGATGCCGGTGAGGACCCGTCGCGCCAGGCGGAACGGCGCGGTGATCCCCTGTTTCACGCCTTCCCACTTCGGCCCCGAAAAGAGGTCGCGGACCCAGTCGACGAGGTCGCTGATGCGATCGCTGATCCAGCCGAACACGTTCCCGAGGATTCGCCTCGCCAGACGGAAGGGCGCCGTCAGGACGTCTCGGATCGCCTCCCAGCGCTCGCCGCGGAAGAGCTTCCCGACCGCGCGTACGGCGTCCCCGATGAAGCCGAAGACCGCGCGGGCGACCCGCCCCAGCCAGCGGAAGGCTCCGACGACCGCCCCGATCCAGTCCACGTTTATCAGCGGCTCGTCGCCCTCGGGCTTGTTTAGGAGGTCGAGGATCCAGTTGATCGCCTTCAGGAGCAGGTTGATCGGCTTCAGCACGAGGTCGAGTGCGGGGGCGACCAGCTCGCCGAACTGAATCAGCGCCAGCGCCAGCTGGCCGAAGAAGGTGACGAGATCCTTGGCGAGCGGCAGCACTTCCTCGAAGAACTGCTTCAACCGCTCCTGCCCCTCGTCGGACTCAAGCCAATCGGCCATCGCGGCGGCCCCGTCGGCGAGCCACTTGACGATCCCGCCACCCTCACCCGACGCTGTCCGCACGAAGCCAAGGAAGACGCGCCCGAGTTCGTAGGCCAGATCGAGCCACAGCCCGAGCTGGTGGATCGGGCCCGACAGGTCGACGCCCTTCGAGTCCCGCGCCACCCCGGCGAGCAGGCGGTTGAACTGACGGAGGCCCCGGATCAGGAACGGCAGCGCGGCCTCGGCGATGTTGCGAAGGATGCGAAGCAGCAGGATGAAGCCACGCCCGCCGACCCGCACAAGCTCGGCTGAGGAGCGCAGGAGCAGGCGGAAGAACCGCTGCCACGCCGGCCGGGCCAGCTCGCGAGCGAGGGCGGCGAAGGCCCGCCCCATCGCCTGCCCGAGCCCCCGGAGCGGCCCCTGCAACGAGCGGATCATCGGCAAGAGCAGGCGCAGCCCCCGCGCGATCCCGCGGAAGATCGGGTCGAGCGCGGGTCCGAAGGCCCGGCCGATTCGCTTCGCGACACCGACCACGGCGAGGGCGCCGCGCGAGTCCTTGAGATCCCCGAGCGCCTTGTTGGCTTTGCGCTGCGCGGTGGTCAGCCGGTCGGCCGCCTGGGCTACCTGCCGGTCGGCCGAGGCGATGGCCTCCCGGGCGGCGACCACCGAGGGGGACTGGTTGATCGTGGCGGCGTGCGCGCGCCGCAGCACCCGCTCAGCCTCCGCGACAGCCCGCGTGGCGTCGTCAACCTCCCCGTTGGCATCAGTCACCGCGTGGCGGGCGTCGACGACCCCTGGGGCCCCCTTGACGCCCTGCCGCTCGGCCTCGTTGGCGTCGCGCTGTGCCCGGTTGGCGCGAATCCTCGAAGACTCGACGTCGTCCTCGGCCTGCGCGACCCGCAGCCGCGCCTCGGCGACATCGAGGCGGCTGGCGCCCGGGTCGTCCTCGGTCTGCCGCAGCTCCTGGCGGGCGCGGCGAAGCGCGAGAATGGCGCCGCGGTGCGACAGGGCCGCGCTCGATGCGGCGAGCTGCTCGTCGATGATTGCCCGGCGGGCCGCCTGGCGGGCCTCGGTGAGATCCTCCTCGGCCCGCTTCGCCCGGTAGTTCGCATCGGTGAGCCGGTCCTCGGCGGAGCGAAGCCCGTCGACGGCCGTACGCAGGTCGTTGCGGATCTGCTCAGCGGCGGATTCCCGGGCGCGCGTCAGCGCCGTCTGAGCCTGCTGCTGGCCCGCCTCGGCGTTCGCGAGCCCCTCGGCCGCGGACTTGACCGCCTCCTGGGCCGACTTGTAGGCGTCCTGGGCCTGCGTTGCCTTGGCGAGCTGGAAGACGGCCGCCCCCGCGAGGGCGATAACCGGGCCGAACGCGGCCGCTGCCGCGACGCCTAACGCCCCGAGCCCAGCCGCGGCAGCAGCGAGGGAGGCGACGATCGCAAGCAAGGCGGCGCCGAGGGCGACGATGGAGGGGACCAGGACCCCGGCTATCGCTGCGGCAGCGGCACCCGAGACCGGGGGAATCCCGGGGATCTCGGTCAGGAACTTCCCGACCCCCCCGCCGCCGCCGGCACCCTCGGCCGCGGAGCTGACGGCACCGAGGGCACGGGCGAGTTGCGCGAGTTGCGAGACGTCGACGTCGATGTGCTGCGTGCGGTCTCGCGTCGCCGCGGTGGATGCGGCTTCGAGCTTGGCGAGCGTCGCGAAGGCCCCGAGCGCCGCCACGTCGACCTTCGCGGTGTGCTTTCCCGCCACGGCCGCCTCCAACGCCGCCCGGGCGGCGGCGAGTTGCGCGTCGAACTCGCCCTTGTCGATCCCTAGCTTGCCTTCGGCCTTCTCACGGGCGAACCGCGCGAGGTTCGTGCGGGCCTCTGCGAGCTTGGTCTTCGCTATCCGGTCGTCGAGGCCCAGCGTGGCAATCGCGGTCCGTCGGCCCCAGGCTGCGAGTTCGGCGGTGCGCGCCGCGAGCTCGCGCTCGGCCTCGTCGCCATCGACGTGAAGCTCGGCGGTCGGGTCGAGCTGGCCGAATGCCTCCAGCTCAGTCGCGAGTTCACCGATCTCACGACGGGCTGGGTCCGCATCGCCGATTACTCGGAGAAGAATCTCGTTGATGCTCGGCATCAGTCCACCGCCTTCGCGATCAGGCGGCGTAGAGGACGGTGGAAGCCAACCCACAGCGCCCGGGTGTGGCGCCGGAAGCCGCCGAGGTCTGGCCTCCTGCGCGCCAGGAAGATGCCACCGGCAACCGAGAGCAGGGCGATCAGAGCTTCGACGCCAACAAGCAGGAACAGGAGGCCAGTGAGGACCGTCATCAGCTCACCGGGCGCACAACTTTCAAGCGGTCAAAGGGGGCCATACATCGAGCGTACGAATCTGCGGCGTTGACCCCTTTCGCTTCCATGGGCCTTGGGGATGGCGTTGTTGTCCACAGAGCGATTCAGACTGCCAGCCGATGCAGCTCACGCCGGAGGAGTTCCTCGCGCAGTACGGACCTGGCAGCCCGATAGAGGTCGCCAACGCCTGGGTCCAGGCGGTGCTAGAGAGCAGGGACCTGCGACGAGTCTGGCCGCTGGCGACCCCCGCGTTGCGCGAGAGAGGAGCAAGAGGATGGATCGAGGCGAACCGAGATCACCCCGGAGTCGCGCACCGCGATCTCGACGAGCTGACGGCGGCTCTCGCATCGGAGTCCCCCGATGACCCCCTGTGGTCCCGCTTCGAGGAAGCACAGCTAGCTGGATTCGCGACCGTCTGGTCAGACGTCGACCTGCGCACCTGGGGATTCGCGAGCGGAACCCGGCCACTCGGTGTCGATAGAGAGTTGGTCATGCTGGTGGACGCCGGAAGCGAGGAAGCCATCACCCTCGAGGAAGACACGGCGCTTCCCGCGATCGGGTTGGCGATGGAGTACCAGGATGACCGGTGGCGAGTGGACGACCTCGGCCCGCCCAGCCGATTCGTCTAGCCCGGCTAAAAGACGGCGGCTCACGACCTCCAGAGCTCGAGCCAGGCAGCCTGATCGGACCGGTCGCGTTCTGCGACCACGACACGCCGTTCCTCCCCCGCCGCGAATATTCCGCCGATCGGGACGCCCTCCCATGGCACGGCACCGTCCGGGACCGCGCGCTCTACCCAGGGGACGGCGCGGCCCTGAACACGCCCGCCGCCGATGCCGCCGCGGACGAGTTCGCGTACACAGTGCGCCATCGCGTCGAGCCTGTCCGGCGACTTGTCGCCCTCAACCCAGGTGCACAGCTGATCCTCCAGCAAGTCGTGTCGGCCGAGGAAATGCAGGCGCCCCCGTTCCGCCAGGACTGCCGCGTCCTGTCCCCGCAGCCGCTTCGACTGGGCCGCATGCACGGCCTGCCACGGCACCACGATGCCGGATTCCTTCGACGCTTGATCGAGGAGCTCCAGGAGGGGCCGGCCGTACCCGGTGTCCTCGACAACGATCGTGGCGCCGAGCTCGGAAGCGACCCGTAGCGCATGCTTCAGCCATTGCAGCGGGCTCGAACGCTCGCCCGCGCTGCGCAAGATGTAGACGTGCCCCTGAACCGTGATGCAAGCCGCACAGAGAGCCTGCTCCGCTCCAGCGCCGACTCCATCGGCAGGATCAAGCGCCACCACGGTACGCCGAATATCCGCCGGGTGCGGCGGCTGCTCGACGCGGTTTTCCTCAAGCCAGCGGCGCTCGAACAGAGCGCCCTCGACGTCATCTAGGAACTCGCCGTGGAGCTCGGCACGGGCAAGGCGCGACCCTTCGTAGAAATCCACCACACGCTCGCGGAACGCCGGCGCCATGTTCGCGAGGTTGTCGTAGGTCGACGCGCGGGTGACCACCGTGCCGGGACGCTCCAGTAACGCCCGCAGCTCAGGGCGGCCTGATGGCGTCGTGGCAAAGGCTCCGCGGGGATCGTCACCCATGCGGAGCCCGAGCAGCAGATTGTCGATCGACTCCTCCAGGTAGCGCCACGCACGGAGTTCGTCGCCGATCGCGAAGTCGTGCTGCGGGCCTCGGAGCCGTTCGGGCTCATCTGCCGAGTAGACATGGCTGACCGCGCCATTCGGCCACTGGAGGCGTCGTTTGGAAGGCTCGTACCGGGGGCGTTCGGCTTCGGTGCAGCAAGCGAGGACCCCGGCCGGGCCCTCGATCATCACGTCCCGCGCGTCCGCCGCGGTGGCACCGACGATGGCTGACTCCCGCGAAATCCCCAGCCGCACCCGGCGTCGGAGCGCCTCGGACAGCGCTCGCGACTTTCCTCCTCCGCGACCCCCGCTCAAGATCCATATCCCCCACTCACCCTCGGGCTCGCGCTGAGCGGGCCGCGAGAGCACATCCCAGTTGTGCTCCTCGGCGTCGCGAAGCCGGCGGACAGCGGCCAGCTTTGCGCGAAGCTCAACCGCTGTCGCCATTTGGGGTGGCCAGTTCGGCGTTTCGCTCCCGCGCCGCGGCAAGCTGCCTGAGTTCGCGGTCGATCTCTCGTTCAAGGTCTGAGACAGCGACGCGCTCGGTCGGATCGCCGGAAAGCAGGCTCGCGCTCTTGATCGCGAGGTCGAAGGCACGCATCAGGAATGACGCGTTCGACGGATTCGACTCGCGCGCCCGCGCGAGGAACTCCTCTGCCGCCTCACCGCATTTGTCGGTGAGCGCTCCACGCCGCTGCTCCCAGGTGAGTTTGGCGGCTTCGACGGCCGCTGCGACACGATCAGCCCTGGCCGAGCTCGCGCCGGCGAGCTGGGCCCATTTGCGGATCGTCGGACTCGGGATTCCGAGCTGGCGACTGGCCTCAGCGGGGCCGACCTTCGTATAGAGCCTCAGCGCCTTCGCGCGCTGCTCGTCTGTGTAGGTGCGGTTCTTCGCCACGGCACCTACCTACGCGCCCTCGGCTGCCTCCGCTCGCGCCCGCTCGACCTCCTGGCGGGCGCCCTCGGCTGCCTCCTCGCGCTCCCGCTCAACCTCCTGGCGGGCGCCCTCGGCTGCCTCCGCTCGCGCCCGCTCGACCTCCTGGCGCTCGGCTTCGAGCTCGTCGAGGCGCTGATCAAGTTCCTTGTTGACCTCGAGCTCCGAGGGGAGGACAACCGCGTTGCACGACAGGAGGCGGGGCAGGTCCTCCGCATCGAGCAGGAAACGATCGCCGGGTACGCGTTCAGCGAACTTGTCCGGGATCCTGTCGCCTTCCTCCGCCTTTCGAAGCCCAAGGCGGGCGTTCAGGCGTTGGCTGAAATCGGTCGCGAGGCAGACCACCTCGATCCGCTCCTCCTCGGGGCAGTCTGGGACCCGGTGTGTGTCGAGCGGTCCGACCACTGCCGTCCCTCCGCGCGTGTCCGAAACGGTGAGGGTCGGCTCCGGCATCTCGGGCTCCGGCATCTTGGTCTCCTTCGTCGTAGCGGTCATCGGTGCTCCGACTCCCAGCGCTCCCAGCGTTCCGCGATCTCGCGAGCCTCGGCAAGCTCTGAGCTGCCGCGCGCGAGCTCGATGACCACTGGCGGTCCCTCCTCTTCGCCGATCGGCTCGGAGAGGTCGATCACGCTCATTGCCCCGGGAGTGCGGGGCTCACCCGTCTTGATCCACTGGGTCATCGCCGGAGTGCGGCCCGGCGGGGGCTGGCGCCGCAGCTCGGAGAGCTCCGCTTGGAGCTGGTCGGCGGTGGCGTTGTCGCGCGCGGCTTTGGCCTCCAGGTCGGCGACGATCGCCGCCACGTCGACCTGGCCGGCGGATTCCCACGGGGCGTAGCTGAATGGCAGGTCGACCACGAGGCCCATGTCATCCAGCGTGACGAACGCGGCGCTTGACCCTCTCCCTGCCCGATCCCTGCCCGAATCGGCCCCAATTGCGCCTAATCCGATTCGGTTAGTAGCCCACGTAGTAGCCCGGTCGGCCGGGTGCTGATGGTTTCCGCAGACGAAACCCCCGCGTTAGCAGGGGCTTCGTGAGAGGTGAGCGACGGGACTCGAACCCGCGACCACCTGGACCACAACCAGGAGGATGGGGGTCAGCTTAGGTGGGATTCCGCTTGATCAAGCGGTATCAGGCCAGGTGAGGTGCTCGCACTTTCGCTCAGTTTGGCACCTCGTTTGGCACCTTGGCCGAAGGCACGCTCGACCAGGTCGGCCTCGCCGGCGCTCGGCTGGTAGTCGGCGTAGATCAGGGTCGTCTTGAAGTCCCGGTGGCCCATCCACTCTTGAAGCGTCCTAAGCGCCACGCCCGCGGCCGCCATCCGGGTGCCGAAGGTGTGGCGAAGGTCGTGGAAGCGCACGTCCCGCACGCCCGCCCGCTTGGCAGCCGCCTTGAAACGCTTCAGAAGCCGGGAGCGGTCAAGCGGGGCGCCGGTCTCCGGCTGGCAGAACACGAGATCGTCATCCGCCTGGAATGCGCTTGCCGTGAAGTGGCGGTCGAGCTCGCCGGCGACCCGGTCGGCGAGCGGGACCGATCGCGACGAGCGACGCGACTTGGGCGTGCCGAACTCGCCGCGCACGTAGCTTTGGCGAACTCGGATCCGGGCCGCCGACCAGTCGACGTCGCGCCAGCGAAGCCCCAGCAGCTCGCCCTGCCTCAAGCCCGTCATGGCGGCCGTGAGGAAGAGACAACGCTCCGTTGGCCCTCGTGCGTCGTCCCGCACAACCGCCAGCAAGGCTTCGAGCTCGGCCTCATCCAAGAAGCGAATGTCAGGATCCGCCGCCTGCCTCTCCGGCTTGTCGACTAGCTTGACCGGGCTACCCGTTGTCAGCCCGCGCTTCTCCGCGAACACAAAGATCGAGTGAAGCAGACCCAGATAGTTGAGAATGCTCTTCGCCGCCTTTCCCTCGCGGCGCTTTGCGGCAATGAACGCTTCGACCTCTGCAGGCCCGATTCTCTCGAGGGCCCTCTCCCCGAAGAACGGGCTCAGATGAACGCGCAAGAAAGAGTCGTATTCGCCCAGCGTTGACCGCTTGCGCCCGAGCGAACCCAGGTGGTCGATCAGCCTCTCACCGGCCTGTGAGACCGTGACGTCACGCTCGATCGGGGTCGCCAGATGCCGATCGATCTCACGCTGGAGCTCACGCTCAGCCTGACCGCGCGTCAGACCGCGACGCGTGCCGGCCTCGCGCTTCGGGCCCAGCTTCCGGGTAACGCGACGGCCCCCAACCCACCACTGGCCGTACCAACTCTCGACGCCCCGCGCATTCCGTCGAACCGACAGAGATCCAGTGCCTCTCGACCGACGCGCCACGTCGGCCATCGTCGCACACACCGCTGACGGCGCCAGCGTCATCGTGGCGGGTGAACCGCACCGCTGGGCAAGCGCGCCCCCTGCCCCCTCGCGAGCTACCTTCGTCGCGCCCCGGCCGCCGGTCCGCGCTTCGAGCTCGCCAATCCATTGGTCGATCGCGCCCCGGCGATACCTCCGATACCGACCGAGGGTTACCGTCGGAATCCGCCCGCGCCTCGACCGTTCGTAGACCCAGCTGACGGGAACGCCGAGCAACTCGGCCACCTCCGCGGCTGTCATCAACGATCCGACCATTACTGGCGCCCCACACGGCCGTCCCAGCGACCACAGGCCCGCGTCGGCAGCGCTCGCGCCTCGACCCGACCCTCCGCATGCGTCCTCGCTATCGCGCGTTCCACCCCGGCCGCGACCATGCCCGGGCCCGCGTAGTAGCGCACACCCGCGAGCCACCGCGCTCGCCTCCACGACCTCACGATCGCCCACTCCATCATCGCGTCTGACAGCTCCAGGATCTGATTGCCGCGCTCG
>JBBPIL010000019.1:0-35680 GCA_038040365.1 Actinomycetota bacterium | reverse complement strand
CGCGCCCACATCCTCGAGGGGCTGCTGATCGCGCTCGACAACCTCGACGCGGTGATCGAGCTGATCCGCGCCTCGGCCGACAGCGACGTCGCCCGCGCCGGGCTGATCGACAAGTTCGAGCTCTCCGAGGAGCAGGCCCAGGCGATCCTCGACATGCGCCTCGCGCGGCTCACGGCGCTGGAGTCCGACAAGGTTCGCTCCGAACACGCCGAGCTGATCGAGCGGATCGCCGCTCTGCGGGCGATCCTGGGCGATCCTGAGCGGATCGACGGCGTCGTCATCGAGGAGCTCGACGAGCTCGAGGAGCGCTACGGCGACGAGCGGCGCACCGAGATCACCCACTTCGAGGGCGACATGAACATCGAGGACATGATCGCCGACCAGCAGATGGTGATCTCGATTACCCGCTCGGGCTACGTCAAGCGCCTGCCGCTGGCGACCTACCGCCAGCAGCGCCGGGGTGGCATCGGGGTGATGGGGATGGACCTCAAGGAGGGCGACTACATCGAGCACCTGCACATCTGCTCGACGCACGACTGGATGCTGTTCTTCACCAACCGTGGAAAGGTCTACCGGCTCAAGGTGTATGAGCTGCCGGAGGGCTCGCGCACCTCGAAGGGCCGGGCCTTGGTCAACGTGCTGCCGCTGCGCGACCGCGAGCGGGTGATGGCGGTGAAGCCAACCCGCGACTTCAGTGAGGGTAAGTACCTGGTCTTTGCGACCGCCAAGGGACAGGTCAAGAAGACCGAGTTCATCGCCTACAACACGCCGATCAGAGCCGACGGAATCATCGCGATCAAGGTCCGTGACGGCGACGAGCTGGTGCAGGTGCGCCTCACTTCAGGCGACGACGACCTGCTGCTGGTCTCGAAGTCGGGCCACGCCTCGCGCTTTTCGGAGAAGGCGGTGCGCCCGATGGCTCGCGACACGACCGGCGTCAGGGGGATGAACGTCGCCGGCAAGATCGGCCGCGAGGCGAACCGCGTGCTGGCTATGGACGTCGCCCGCGACGACGCCGAGCTCTTCGTCGTCACCGAGAACGGCTACGGCAAGCGCACCGCGATCCCCGAGTACCCGGTCAAGGGGCGCGGCACCAAAGGTGTGCTTACGGCGAAGCTGACGCCAAAGAAGGGTGGGCTGGCCGGGGCGCTGATCGTCCGCGAGCACCAGGACCTGCTGTTCATCTCCGAGAACGGCATGGTCCAACGCACCCAGGCCGGCGGTATCTCGCAGATGGGCCGCGCCACCCAGGGCGTCAGGGTGATGAACATTCGCGACGACGATCTGGTCAGCGCGGTCGCCCTGGTGGTCGAGTCCGGCGCCGCGGTTGAGGAGGACGGCGCCTCCGGCGACGGGGCCGAGGGCGGCGCTGTCGCCGAGCCGGAGCCACAAGCCACGAAGGCCGACGGCAAGCCGACGCGCAAACGCTCCTCCAGCAGCCGCGCCTCCGACAAGCGCTCACCCCGCAAGAAGCGCTCGGGATAGTCTGAGCGGCCGTGGAGGAGCTGCGCGGCCTCAACGCCCTAGTCACCGGCGCCGGAGGCGGCCTCGGCGGCTACATCACCCGGGCGCTGGCGGCTGAGGGCGTCAATCTGGCGCTGACCGACCTGCCGGGAGCGCCGGTGGACGGCTTGGCGGCCGAGCTGCGGAGCCGCGGCGTCGAGGTAAAGCAGGCGCCGGCGGACCTCGCCGATGCCGACGAGCGGCAGCGCCTTGCGTCGTGGGCCGCCGGTTCGGTCGGTCCGCTGGACATCCTCGTCAACAACGCCGGGGTCGAGTTCGGGGGAAGCTTTGTGAACACCACCGAGCCGGAGCTCGAGACGAGCGTCCTGGTCAACCTGCTGGCGGTGATGGACCTGACGCGGATCGTCCTTCCCGGGATGCTGGAGCGCGAACGCGGCCACATCGTCAACATCGCCTCGCTCGCCGGAAAGATCCCGACGCCGGGCTTGACCTCCTATAGCGCCACCAAGCACGGCGTGGTCGCCTTTACCCACGCGCTGCGGGCGGAGAATTTGGGCGAGCCGGTCGGCTTCTCGGCGATCTGTCCCGGCTTCGTCAGCCGGGTGGGGATGTATGGGCGCTTCGAGCACCTCGTGCCCGCGCCTCGTATGGTCGGCACCGTGCCGCCCGAGTCCGTCGGCGACGCTGTGGTGCGAGCGATCCGCCAGAACCTGCCCGAGGTGATCGTCAACAAACGCCCGGTGCGACCGCTCATCCTGTTGAACGCGGTCGCGCCTCGGCTGGTGGCTCGGGTCGGCCGCGCCCGACCCATGCGGGAGTTCGCGGAGCGCCTGGCGCAGGCCCGCGGGCGCCTCTAGGCCCGCACCCGACTGACTCGTCTGCTTCAATCGGGGGACCAGAGAAAGGAGGTGGTCCTAGCTTGAGTCAGATGAGTTTCGGGACGCTGGAGGTGCAGGGCCGCTAGGAGGTCCGTGCGGACCGCCCGGCGGAATCCACCCCGGGCACCGGCGAGCGGGGGAGGCGGGGAGCACGTCCCGCCCCGCCGTTAATCCCCAGCTCGTCTCCAACCGCACCTTTGCGAAGGGCCGCCTCTCGAGGCGGCCCTTCGCTACGCAGCCACCAGATACGGCTCCCAGGCGATCGGGATCCTCGGGCTGGCGAGCTGGATGAAGACGGTCGGTCCGGGTGGCCGCGGATGGCTGCGGGGGTGCATGCGCGCCTCCCGCGGCGTCAGGTTGCCCTTTTTTCGGTTGCAGGGCGCGCAGGAGGCGACGATGTTCTCCCACACCGACTCGCCGCCGCGGCTGCGCGGGATCACGTGGTCGACGGTCAAGCCCGTCGCCTGGTGGCCACAGTACTGGCAGGTCCAGGCGTCGCGGGCGAGGACCGCCTTGCGGGTGATCTTGCGGCGATGGACATCGCGCGGGATGCGGATGTAGCGCATCAGGCGAATCACGCAGGGGCGGTCGAAAACGAGGCGCTCCGAGTGCAGCGCGCCCTCCCCTCGCTCGATGATCTCGGCGCGCTCCTTGAGCACCAGCACGGTGGCCCGGCGAACGTTGCAAACGTTGATCGGCTCGTAGCTCGCGTTGAGCACGAGCACCCGGCCACCGATCGCGACGTGAGGCCGGTGGCCGTTCAGCCGGTGACCGTTGGCGGCGAGACTCGGCCGTCCGTTGGTTGTCGGATCCCCCGCCGGTGGCACAACCCTCCCAGGCTCCGGAGCCCTGGCGCTCTGGAGCCCTGCGTGAGGGTCGGCTGGCGTGTCCATAGCGCCACGATTGTAAACGGCGCTCCTGCCCGTCACCCCCGCCTAGGTGCCCGGGATCCCATTGGCGGCGACCGGATAGCTGCCGAGTATTCGCACCGACTCAGCCTTGCGTCGCAGCGCCTCGATTGCCTCGGCGACAGCCGGCTCATCCTCGGCCCCGTCGAGATCGATGAAGAACATGTAGCGGCCGAGCCCTCGCCGCCGCGGGCGCGACTCGATCCGGGTCAGGTTCACCTCGCGCCTCGAGAACTCGGTCAGCGCCTCGACCAGGGCGCCGGGGTGGTCGGCGCCGAGCTCGGAGAAGACGAGCGTCGTGCGCCAGGGCCCCTCCCCGCCGGGCCTGGTGCCGGCGGGCGCGATCCAGACGAAGCGGGTCACGTTGTCGGGGACGTCCTCGACGCCCTCGCGAAGGACCACGCAGCCGTAGATGCGCGCCGCGGACGCCGCTCCGAGGGCGACCCACGGCTCTGGGCTGACCGAGACCTCACGCACGGCCTCCGCGGTGCTCGCCGCGGCGCGCACCTCCGCCAGCGGCAGCTGCTGGCGGATGAAGCGGGCGCACTGGGCGCTGGCCTGCGGGTGCGAGAGCACCACCTCGACCCGCTCGAGGGGTACCGCCTCGCGGGCGATCAGGCTGTTCGTGATCGGGTGGTCGTGCTCGCCCGCGATCGCCACCGAGGGGGCGTCGAAGGCGAGCGTGTCGAGGGTCGAGCGGACGGCGCCCTCGATCGAGTTCTCGAACGGGACCAAGGCCCGCTCCGCCTCGCCCTCCGCCACGGCCCTGATCGCCTCATGGACGGTGGGCGCGGGCCGCGCATCGATCTCCGCCTCGCCAACGGCGGCGCGCAGGGCGTCCTCGGAGAAGGTTCCGGCCGGGCCCAGGAATGCGATGCGCATCGCCACAGTGCCCCCGAGTGTATGGAGGGCTATGGGCCATCGGCCGGCGAACGTTGCCCCAGGTCAGCGGCCGGCTAGCCGAAGGTGACCTGGTAGCTCGAGCGGTTGTTGCTCGCGATCTGCTCGCCCGGAACGGGGTGGACGGTCACCTCCAGCGTCAGCTGCTGACCGGGGTCGGGGGCAGGCTCGATCGGGATCGAGGCGGTCTGGATGTCGCCGGCGGCGACCTGCGAGATGGTCCCATCGCCGGAGATCGTCTGGGCGCCGCCGGTGAGCCGGAAGCTGACCCGGACGTCCGTTTCCTCGGAATCGCCCTGATTTTGCACCTGGACGTCGATCTCGGGCGAGCCCGTGCCGCTGATCGTCGCCGCCGCGCTTGGATCGAGGCTCACGTCCCCCGGCTGAACGGTGGTTTGGTAGAGCGCCAGGCCGTGGGTGCCGCTGGTGGCCTGCTTGCCGCCGGAGACCAGGGCGAGGGCCGAGGAGACTTCGAGCGGATCGAGCCAGCGCACGTCGGGGAGGAAGACGCCTTCGGGCACCGTTTCGTTGATGCCCTGGTCCTGGAGCTCGGCGTCGATCTGCGCCCGCGCGCGCTCATAGAGGACGTCGCTGGCGAGGAAGTAATTCATGTAGCCCGCGATCGAGTCCACGGCCTTGCTGCCCCCCTGGTTGCCAAGCGCGGCAGAGATCTGGTCCGAGATCCCGGTGAGGGCATCGCGGCGCAACGTGAAGGCGAGGTCGAGCTCGCTCTGCGCCCCCTTCAGCTCGTCCGGGGTGTTGAGGCCTTCGACCCGGCTCGTGAGCTGCTCCATGCCGCCCCGGTCGGCGTTGACCTCGGCCCGGAAGCTCAGCGGGGTGAGGTTGCCGGGATCGTTGAGCCGTGCGAAGAAGCCGTCGGAGAGCTGCTTCGACTGGGCGGCGATCGCGTTCAGGTCGCGGGCGTAGTTCTCGAAGCTGCGCTCCTTGCGCGCGTTCAAACACCCCCTGACCCCCAGCACGAACAGGATCAGGATCAGCACGATCACGCCGGCGCCGACCGCGCGGCGAACCATGATTTGACGCTCGTGATCACGCACGCGGCGGTGAGGCGGCTCGCCGCCGCCGGGGGGTGCGAGTGATTCTTCCTCGTCGAGGAATGCCAAGCTCAAGCCTCCGGCTCGTGCGTTGAACGCCCGAGACTATGCGCGCTCAACGTCCGTTCAACGCCGAGAGTATGACCCCTGCTCCGGAGGCCGGCCGCAAGGTGCGAGTACGCACGAAGCCTTGCGTGCGGCCGGGAGGGTCCGGGCCATCCACGGCGAAGCTGGAGCCGGAATGGTGGGTGAGCTCGTCATGGGGCGCTTCCGTGTCCTCGACCGGGTCGGCTCGGGAGGGATGGGCACCGTCTACCGCGCCTTCGACGAGCGGCTCCAGCGGCAGGTTGCGGTCAAGGAGATCGCGGGTACGGACGCGCGACGCGTCCTGCGCGAAGCCCAGGCGGCTGCCCGCCTCAACCATCCAAGCATCGTGACGCTGTACGAGCTGGGGTCCGAGGGCGATCGGGCACTGCTGGTCAGCGAGCTGGTCGAGGGCACGACGCTCGCGGAGCTGGCTCTGAGCGAGGGCCTCAGCGATCGCGAGGCTGCCGAGTTCGGCGCGGACATCTGCGAGGCCCTGACCCACGCCCACGAGCGTGGCGTGATCCACCGGGACGTCAAGCCCCAGAACGTGATCGTGCGCGCCGACGATGGCGTGGGCCGCCGGGCAAAGCTGATGGATTTCGGGATTGCGTCGCTTGCGGGCGCGCCGGCTCTGACGGCGACCGGCGAGGTGGTCGGGACGCTCGCCTACATGGCGCCGGAGCAGGCCGAGGGCGAGCCGGCCAACGAGCCGGCCGACACCTATTCACTCGCGCTGACGCTGTACGAGCTGTGGGCGGGTACGAATCCCGTCGCGCGGGCAACGCCCGCTCATACCGCGAGGGAGATCGGCCAGCCGCTTCCCTCGCTTCTCGAGTACCGCCCGGACCTCCCCCAGCGCCTCGCGGCCTGCGTCGACGACTGCCTGCGCCCGGAGCCGGAGCTGCGCCCTTCCCCCACCGAGCTCCGCCGCTGTCTCGAAGCCGCGCTCCCGTCCCTTGACGGTCGGCGCCCGGTTCCCGCGCGGCGCGCCGACGAGCGTCGCGAGCATGGAGCCGGCTGGCTACGGGCCACCCAGCTCATGGCGCTGACTGCCTGGGGCCTGGCCGTCACCCTGGTGGCGGCGCCCCTCGGCCGGCCGGGACTTGCCCTCATCCTCGGCGCGCTGACCGCGCCCGCCATCCTCGTCGCCTCTCGTCTGGCGTGGGCTCCCCTGCCCGTCCTGGCGCCGCTCCTCGGCGCCCTGTCGGCCGCCCCCGTCTACCCGGCCGCGGCGGGGTCGCGTGGGACGGCGCTCGAGCGTGGAGTGCTCGGGGCGCTCGGCTGGTGCTGGCTGCTGGTGGGCGCCGCGACGCTCGGGCTGGGGTCTCGCCTCGGGCTTATTCACACCCCGCCGCGCGACTGGAGCCGCTCCACGAGCGATGCCGCCAGCTCTCTGCTGTCGCCGCTCCTGACCCCGGAGGCCCTGCTCGGCGCCATCGTCTTCGCGCTGGGGGCGGTCGTTCTCGGGACGATTCTGCGGGCCGGGCACGTCGCCCTGGCGCTGCTCGGAGCTCTGCTGTGGTCGGCCGGGCTCGAGGCTGGGCTTCAGCTGGTCGCCAATGGGGGCGGGCTCACCGGCCGCCCGCTACTGATCGCCGGCGCGGCGCTTGTGGCTGTGATCGTCGAGTTCCGCGGGCGCCCACCCCAGCCAGCCGGCCGGCCGGCGCCGATTCCGAGGGCTCGACCGGCAATCCAAGGCGGGGGATCGGGCGGAATGCCCTGATTCAGGGAGCTGGCGCTCACGCGTGCTCGTGGTAGCCAGCACTTAGGATTGTCGCGGCGTGCACCGGGCAGTGGAGCCGCGCAGGCTCATGCCCACCGCCCACGGGCCCGGGTAAGGAGCTTCGGATTAGCGTTCTTCGAAATCTCGAGCAACGGATCGAGAACCTCGTCGAAGGGGTGTTCAGCCGTGCCTTCTCGTCGCAGGTGCAGCCGGTCGAGCTCGCTCGCAAGCTGGCCAAGGAGATGGACGCCCATCGGACCGCGTCCGTATCCCGCGTCTACGTCCCCAACCAGTACACGGTCTGGCTCTCCACAGAGGACCGGCAGCGACTGGAGGGATATGAGCGCTCGCTGGTCGAGGAGCTGTCCGGGTACCTCCTGGAGCATGCGCGTCGCCACGACTACGCGCTGCTGACACGTCCCGAGGTCAAGCTCGAGACCGACGAGCGTCTGCGGCTGGGAGAGTTCGGGATCCAGACCCGGCTGGTGAAGCCGCCCGCGCGTCAGGGCGAGGAGCCCGCGCAGGGAGAGGAGGGCCACACGATGGTCTACAGCGTTCCGCCGAAGCAGTCCCGCAAGGAGCGGCGCCGACCGGGCGGCCACCTGACCGAGACCAAGGCGATCGTCACAATGGACGATCGCCGCTACGTGCTCGACGGCCCAGTGGCGGTCCTTGGACGCTCGCACGGATGCGACTGCGTGTTCTCCGACCCGAACATCTCGCGGGAGCACGCGGAGCTGCGCCGGGGCTCGACCGGAGATTGGCAGATCGTCGACTTGGGATCGACCAACGGCATCAAGGTCAACGACCGGCGCGTCGACAGCTCGCGACTCTCGCCCGGGGACGAGGTCACGCTCGGCACGACGAGCTTCACCTTCGACATCGAGCAATAACCGTCGATGGACACCGAGCCGATCGCGGTAGCGCTCAAGTTCGGCTTCCTCGCCGTCCTCTACTTGTTCCTGCTCTGGGTGGCACGAAGCGCCTTTCGCGAGCTGCGCCGCACGACTGCACCCGCGCCCGAGGCGACGGGCTATCACCCAATCGGCCCGGGCGGCCGGGCCGCGGCCACTGACGCCTCGCTGGTCGTGACCCGCGGCGGGGGCCTCGAGCCCGGCGAGCGCTACGACCTGTTTGGGGGGATCTCGATCGGCCGCTCGCCCGACGCCGACATCAGGATCGAGGACCGTTTCGCCTCGGGGGTCCACGCGCGCCTCTACTCCCGCGGAGCCAACTACTACGTTGAGGACATGAACTCGACCAACGGGACGTTCCTGAACGGAGGGCGTCTCCACGGGGAGGCGGAGCTGAGCGACCTCGACGAGCTGCGGATCGGCGACACCGAGTTCCGCTTCGAGCTCGAGGTGCCCGGAGCCGGCTGATGCTGCGGGTCGCCGAGCAGGCTCATCGCACCGACACGGGGCGCCAGCGCAACGCCAACGAGGACGCATACTTCGCCCGCGGGTCGTTGTTCGCAGTGGCCGATGGAATGGGTGGCGCGCAAGCGGGCGAGGTCGCCTCGCGGCTGGCGGCGGAGTCGTTCGAGCCCGTGCAGCGCGGCGAGGAATCGCCGGAGGCCTACCTGCGGGCGATCGCCAGGACGGCCAACGCCCGCATCCACCGTCTCGCCCAGGCCGACTCCTCCCGCTCGGGAATGGGGACCACGCTCACCGCCGCCATGGTGGAGGACGACGAGGTCAGCTTCGCCCACGTGGGGGACAGTCGCGCCTACCTGTTCCGCGACGGCGAGCTGAAGCTCTTGACCTCCGATCACTCGCTGGTCGAGGAGCTCCGCCGCCAGGGCCGCCTCACCGACGAGCAAGCCGAGGACCACCCGCAGCGCTCGATCATCACCCGGGCGCTCGGGCCCGAGCGCGAGGTCGAGGTGGACACGTTGACCCACCGGGCGCGCCCCGGGGACGTCTACCTGCTGTGCTCCGATGGCCTGACGGCGATGGTCCGAGAGGATCGGATCGCGGCGACGCTGGCGGACACCGAGAGCCTCGAGGACGCCGTCTCGAGCCTGGTCAGCGAGGCGAATGAGGCCGGTGGCCGAGACAACATCACCGTGGTCGCCTTCCGGTTGGAGGAAGCCGAGGTGCCGGCCGAGGCGGAGGAGGCACCGACGCTGATTGGCCCGGCCGCGGAGGAGGCGGGGCTGACGGCGAGGGCCGTGGCGGAGGCCGCCGCGGCCGCCACCCCACCCCGCAGGTGGCCCCGACGCCTCGCCAAGTCGCTCGCCGGGGTCGCGATCCTCGCGGCGATCGCCGGCGGCGCCATCTACGGGTTGCACCGCGTCTACTTCCTCGGAACCGACTCGGGGGGGCGTGCCGCGCTCTACCGCGGCCTTCCGTACGACCTGCCACTGGGGATCGAGCTGTACACGGAGGTCTACGCGGCGCCGGTCCAGGTCAGCGCGATTCCGGCCAGCCGGCGAGACAGCGCCACCGATCACACCCTGCGCTCCCACGACGACGCGGTCGACCTGCTGGGCGACCTCGAGCTCGCCGCGGAGCCGCCGGTTCGCAAGCAGAAGGCGGGCAAGGGCGGGGGGCGGGCGCGGCGTTCCGCACAGAACGGCGGTTCGGGCGGCGGAGGAGGGCGGTGAGCGCACGTAACCGCGAGCTCCTGGCGCTGCTCCCAGTCGCCGTGCTGGTCACCGTTGGGTTCACGGCGGTGTTCATCGTCGAGTCGAGCCAGATCGGGGACCTGAGCCTGATCTACGGCGGCTACTTCCTGGCCGTCTGCGTCGGCGTCCACCTGTTCATCCGAGCCCGGTTGCCGTATGCCGACCCGTACCTGTTCCCGCTCTGCGCGCTGCTGGCCGCGATCGGCCTGGTGATGCTGTTCCGGATCAACGACGAGTTGGCCCTGAAGCAGGCGTCGATCTTCGTCGGCGGGGCTGGCCTGCTGGCGGTCACGATCCTGCTCGTCCGCGACTACCACGTCCTGGAGCGCTACCGGTACCTGATCGCGACGTTTGGCATCGCTCTCCTTTGCATTCCTCGGCTCCAGGGAACCACGGTGAATGGCGCATACCTGGGCATCGACCTCGGGCCGCTCTCCTTTCAGCCGGCTGAGGTGGCGAAGATCTGCGTGGTCATCTTCCTGGCCAGCTACCTGCGCGAGAAGCGGGAGCTGCTCACGGTCGCCGCCCGGCGCATCGCTGGCCTCACGATCCCGCCCCTGAAGCACTTCGGACCCTTGCTCGTGGTCTGGGGCGCCTCGATGCTGATGCTTGTTGTAATCCGGGATTTGGGCAGCTCGCTGATGTTCTTCGGCGCCTTCCTGGCCCTCCTCTACATCGCCACGGCGCGCTTCTCCTACGTGGTCGCCGGCCTCGCTCTGTTCTTCGTCGGGGCCTGGGTGATGGAGCACGCGGTTGCCCATGTCGGCGACCGCGTGGACATCTGGTTGGACCCGTGGGGACGCGATGCGCCCTCCGGTGCGGGCCAGATCCAGCAATCGCTGTTCGCCCAGGCCGATGGCGGCCTGTTCGGCATGGGCCTGGGCGAGTCGCTGCTGAGGCTGCCAGGGCCGTTCGCCCCCGACTGCGCGCAGCCGTTCCCGGACTGCGGGAGCATCCTCCCGGCTCCGCACACGGACGAGATCTACGCCCTGATCGTCAGTGAGCTCGGCCTGTTCGGCGGGGCCGCGCTCGTGGTGATCTACGCGCTGATCGCCGCGCGGGGCCTGAAGACCGCGGTGATGGCGCGAGACGGCTTCTCGAAGCTCTTGGCGGCGGGCCTGACGGCCGTGTTCGCGCTACAGGCGGTGGTGATCATCGGCGGCGTGGTGCGATTGATCCCGCTGACCGGGGTGACGCTGCCGTTCGTCAGCTTCGGGGGCAGCTCGGTGATCGCCAACATGATCCTCCTGGGGCTGCTGCTGATGATCTCCAACGACGCCCGCCGCCCCGCCGCCCCACTCGCCGATCACCAGCGCGACTGGGAGGCGCTGCCGGCGTGAACTCCCCGATCATCCGCCTCTACGGCCTCATGCTGCTGCTGTTCGCGGCCCTGGTCGGCTTCACGTCCTACTGGGCCGTGTTCGACGCCGACAACCTCAAGGACAACCCCCAAAACCGCCGCCCGCTGATCGCCGAGCAGACGGTGAAGCGGGGAACGATCAAGACCGCGGACGGAGTGACGATCGCCGAGAGCTTCCCGGTGGGCGGCGGCAAGAACCCGGTCTACGTACGCCAGTACCCGCAGGGCTCTGAGTTCGGCAATCCGGTCGGCTACAACTTCATCGAAGTCGGCCGCGTGGGGATCGAGCGGGCAGAGAACGGCTTCCTGGCCGGGGAGCGAAACGAGTTCACCTCGATCATCGATCAGCTCCGCGACGTCCCGCAGGAGGGCGACGACGTCACCCTGACGATCGACGCGCAGACGCAGGGGGTGGCCATTCAGGCGCTCCAGTCGGCGATCTCCTCGACGGCCGGGGCGAGCGGCGCGGGGGGGTCCGTGGTGGCGATCGACCCGTCCACGGGAGCGGTCGAGGTGATGGCCTCGGTGCCCGGCTTCGACCCCAACCTGGTCAAGAACACGGCGACCTTCAAGGAGCTCAACAAGGACCAAAGCGCGCCGCTGGTCAACCGGCCCACCCAGAGCACCTACGAGCCGGGCTCGACGATGAAGGTGGTGACCGCCGCCGCGGCGCTCGACTCGGGTGAGTTCACCCCGGACACGGTGCTCAGCGGGCGCTCGCCCCAGGAGATCGGCGGGGTGCCGCTGTCGAACGCCGGCGACGAGCAGTTCGGCGACATCGACATGACCACCGCGCTCACCCACTCGGTCAACGTCTACTTCGCCCAGGTCGGGGAGCGGCTGGGCAACGAGACGATGTTCAAGTACCTGGACCGGTTCGGGTTCAATCAGGACCCCGAGCTGGGATACCCCGATAGCCAAATGGCGCCGAGCGGCGTCTACAGCGAGGGCAAGCTGCTCAGCCCCGACGACGCGATCGACATCGGCCGGGTTGCGATCGGCCAGGAGCGATTGCTGGTCACGCCGCTTCAGATGGCCGAGGTCGCCTCCACGGTTGCCAACCAGGGTGTCCTGATGCGGCCGACGTTCGTGCAGGAGGTCACCGACCCCGACGGGCGCACGGTCCAGAAGCTCGACCCCCACGAGCAGTCGACGGTGGTCAGCGAGCAGACCGCCTCCGAGCTGACCGAGCTGATGACCAACGTCACCGAGGAGGGAACCGCGGCCGGCCTGACGGTAGGGGGGCTGGCGTTCGCGGGCAAGACCGGCACGGCCGAGATCGATCCCGAGGCGGGGATCAACCGGCCCTGGTTCATCGGCTTCGCGCCGGCCGACGACCCCCAGGTCGCGGTGGCAGTGATGCTCGAGCGCTGCCAGGGCTGCTTCGGCGGGACGGTGGCGGGTCCGATCGCGATCCAGGTGATGGAAAGCCTGCTGAGCCGATGAAGCTCGAGGCGGAGACGCAGGTCGCCGGGCGCTACCGGCTGCTGGGGCGCTTGGGCTCCGGTGGCATGGCCGATGTGTGGTGCGCCGAGGACACGATGCTCGACCGCCGCGTGGCGCTCAAGTTCCTGCACGATCGCTTCGCCCAGGACGAGCAGTTCGTGGAACGGTTCCGCCGCGAGGCGTCGGCGGCGGCCGGCCTCCAGCATCCGAACGTGGTCGGCGTCTTCGACCGCGGCACCTACGACGGCAGCCACTACATCGCGATGGAGTACGTGGAGGGCGCCTCGCTGAGCGACCTGATCCAGCGCGGGCTCTCGGTCGGTGAGGCGGTGGAGATCGTCCGTCAGGTGCTCGCCGGGGCGCGGTACGCACATGCGAACGGGATCGTCCACCGCGACCTGAAGCCCCAGAACGTGCTCGTGGACGCGGAGGGGCGCGCCAGGGTGACGGACTTCGGGATCGCCCGGGCGGGCGTCTCGGAGATCACCCAGACCGGCTCGGTGCTGGGGACCGCCCAGTACCTCTCGCCGGAGCAGGCGCAGGGCTTGCCGGTCACCGCGGCGTCCGACATCTACTCGATCGGGGTGCTGCTGTACGAGGCGCTCACGGGCCGCGTCCCGTTCGAGGCGGAGTCGCCGGTGACGGTTGCCTTGAAGCAGGTCTCCGAGCGCCCCCGGCCGCCCAGCGAGCTCAACCCGGCGGTGTCCCGCGCCCTCGACGCGGTGGTGCTGAAGGCGCTCGCCAAGGACCCGGCCAACCGCTTCGCCTCCGCGGATGAGTTCCTGGCGGCACTGGACGCTGCCGCGGCGGACCCCAGCGGGGCTGCGCTCGGCGACACCGCCGAACACGCGGCGGTGGCGGAGGCCGCCGGCACAGCGCCGCCTCCGCCTCCGGAGGGCCCCCCGGAGCGCCGGGGCTTCTTCACGCCCGCGAGGCTGATCGTCATGGCGCTGCTGCTCCTGCTGCTGGGCGGGGTGATCGCCTACGCGCTGACGCGCCCGGACAAGGTCCTGGTTCCGACGGTGAATGGACAGAGCGAGACGGAGGCCCGTGCCGTTCTCGAGGATGCCGGGTTCGAAGTCGTGGTCGACCGAGTCCCTAGAGACTCCCCCCTCGGCCAGGTCTTCGAACAGGATCCGCCAGCCGGCTCGAGGGTCGATGAAGGCTCGACGGTGAAAATCAGCGTTTCGTTGGGACTGGGCACTGTTGTTGTGCCCCCGGTAGCGGGCTTGGCTGAAAAGCAGGCGCGAGCGAGACTCAAGGACGCCGGGTTCAGTGTCCGTGAGGACCACAGACCTTCGAGCAGGGCGAGGGCTGGTCTGGTCATCGGCACGGAGCCCCCCGCAGGCTCGGAGTTGGAGCGAGGCAGCCGCGTGACCCTGGTGATCTCAAGCGGGGCGAGGCAAGTCCAGGTGCCCCCGGTGGTTGGCCTTCAGCAGGACCTCGCCGAGAGCGCGCTGCGCCGCGAAAGCCTGATCCCGGACATCGAGCAGCGCGACTCCGACGAGCCCGAGGGGCAGGTGATCGCCCAGAACCCGGCGGGCGGCAGCACGGTGAAGAGGCACACCACCGTCACGGTCGTCGTCTCCACCGGAGCCGGCTCGGCGTTCGTGCCGAACGTCGTCGGGCAATCGAAGGACCAGGCGAGGGCCGACCTGAAGGACGCCGGGCTCAGCGTCCGGATCGTGAAGCGGACGACCAGCGACCCGAACGAGGACGGCCAGGTGCTCGACCAATCCCCAGTCGCCGGAACGCGGCTTCGCCGAGGTGAGTTCGTGACCGTCTTCGTCGGCAAGTTCCAGGAACCGCCGCCCACGACGCCGACGCCAAGTCCCTGATGCGGGTCGCGGTGCTGAGCGGGGGGCGCTCGAGCGAGCACCAGATCTCGCTCAACTCGGGCGCCTCAGTGGCGGATGGGCTGCGGGAGGCGGGCCACGAGGTGATTCGGGTCCTGCTGGAGCGCGACGGGCGCTGGACGCGCGACGGCGAGGAGATCGAGCTGCGGGCCGGGGGCGGTCTGCTCGACGCCGAGGTGGCCTTCCCGGTGCTGCACGGCCCGTTCGGCGAGGACGGCACGGTCCAGGGCCTGCTCGAGTGCCTGGACCTCCCCTATGTCGGTCCCGGCGTGCTCGCCGCGGCGGTGGCGATCGACAAGCTGATCTTCAAGCGGGTACTCGCCTTCCACGCCATTCCCCAGGTCGAGTTCTGCGAGGCGGGCGAGGAGGGCTGGCGCGAGCAGGCAGCGACCATGGGCTTGCCGCTGTGGGTGAAGCCCGCGCGGTTGGGCTCGAGCGTCGGGATCTCGAAGGTGACCAGCCTCGAGCGCGAGCTGGACGAGGCGGTCGAGCTGGCCCGCCGCCACGACCCGCGGGTGATCGTCGAGGCGCACGGAGGCGGCAAGGAGGTGGAGTGCTCGGTGATCGGCAACGAGGAGCCCCGGATCTCGCCGCCGGGCGAGATCGTCGCCCACGCCGACTGGTACGACTACGAGGCCAAGTACTCCGAGGGCGGCATGGACCTGATCGTCCCGGCCCGGATCGGGGAGGCCGAGACGGCCCGCGTGCGCGAGCTCGCCGCCCGGGCCTTTCGGGCGGTCGACGGCTCCGGTCTGGCCCGCTGCGACTTCTTCGTCCGCGAGGGCGGCGAGGTCCTGGTCAACGAGATCAACACGATCCCCGGCTTCACCTCCACCAGCGTGTTCGCGAAGCTGTTCGAGGCCGACGGCCTGCCCTATCGGGAGCTCTGCAACCGGCTCGTCGAGCTGGCGCTGGAGCGGTACGAGACCAACCGGCGCTTCCGGTTCTAGCTGTTGAGGCTCACCTCGTCGAGCTCGACCTTGTAATCGCCCGGGCCACCGGCCGGGGACAGTTGGGTGATCCAGATCAGGTAGTAACGCGAGGGCTTGGTTGCGGTCAGTTGCACGGTCTGGTCTGTGCTGACGTCGTCGGCGCCGCCCAGTGAGGTGCCCCAGCCATCGATCGTGTCCGGCGGACTAGCCGCCGCAGCGCCGTAGATCTCGGCATCCCATCCTCCGTCCTCCGACCGCAAGGTGACCGTGCGGGCGGTGACCGGCTCGCCCGCGTCGACGATCAAACCGACGCCGGACTTGCCGTCTTCAGGCAAGCTCGCGCTGGCGGTGTAGGTCTCGGTCGGCCAGGCGGTGGCCGGATCACCGTCGATTGCGTTTTCGACCTCGTCGGGGTGCTCCACGCCCGGAGGGATGCCCTCCGGATCGAAATCCTGTGCCGCGATCACCTGGATCGGGCCACCTGCGGGCGCGCTTCCATCCCCCGTCCGCGGCTCGTTGCTGCCGGTGAGCGCCGCGATCAGGAGGGCGGCCGCGGTTGCCGCGAGCACCAGCAGGACCCCGGCTGTCGAGGCGCGCCTCGGCGTCAGGAGCTTGCGGCGAGCCGGCATGGCGTCGAGCACGCTGGTCGCCTGGCCGTGCGCGGCCCCGCCCCTGGCGACCTCGACCTCGAGCGCCCCCTCCAGGTCGGCCAGCAGGGCGGGCATGTCCGGATACCGCTTCTTGGGCTCCTTCGCCGTCGCGCGCTCGATCACGGCGGCGAGCGCAGAGGAGACCTCCGGGCGTCGCTCCTGGACGTCCGGCATCTTCTCGTTGACGTGCTTCATCGCCACGCCAACCAGCGTGTCCGCCTGGAACGGGACCTCGCCGGTCAGCATCTCGTAGAGGAGGACGCCGAGCGAGTAGATGTCGCATCGGGCGTCCACCGCCTGGCCCATGGCCTGCTCGGGCGCGACGTAGTCGGTCGTGCCGAGCACCCGCCCCGTCTTGGTGAGCCCGTCGGACTCCAGCGAGCGGGCGATGCCGAAGTCCGTGACCTTTGCCCGCCCCTCGGCGTCGATGAGGACGTTCTGCGGTTTGACGTCGCGATGGATCAGCCGCTGGGTGTGCGCCGAAGCGAGCCCGCGGCCGACCTCGATCCCGTAGGCGACCGCCTCGTCGACGGGCAGGCGCCCGAGCCGGTCGATCCGCTGCTTCAGGGTCTCGCCCTCGACGTGCTCGAAGACGATGTACGGATAGCCACTGTCTTCGCCGGCGTCGATCACGGCGACCACGTTCGGGTGGGAGAGTTGGGCCACGGCGCGTGCCTCGCGGCGGAAGCGCTCGAGCTGGTCCGGCTGGTCCGACATCTCGCGGTGCATGACCTTCACGGCGACCCAGCGCTGAAGCGTCTCGTCGCGCGCCAGGTAGACCGTCGACATGCCGCCGCTGCCGAGCTTGGACTCGAGGCGGTAGCGCCCCGACAGCACGGTCCCGATCAGGCTGGTCGCGAGCCCCGTTGTCGTTGTCCCGTCCTCGCTCATCTGCTGAGACTACGCTCGGCCGTCAGTATGGCTCCGATTATCGCGATACCGAGGCCGGAATCGGCTCTGGGGCGGATTGCTTCACTGGCTCGACTGGCCTCGCCCGGCGGCGCGGACCAGCTCGATCACCTCGGGGGAGGCCTTGGATGGTGAGCCGGCGTCGAAGGGCGGCCGCGGGTCGTACTCGATCCCGAGCTGAATCGCCTGCGCGACCTCGTTGCCGGCGATCCGGGCGGCGAGCGTCAGGGCCATGTCGATCCCGGCCGATACCCCAGCCGCGGTGATCACCTTGCCGTCCTCGACCACCCTTTCGGTGACCGGCTCGGCGCCGAGCTCCGAGAGGCGGTCCAGGAAGGCCCAGTGGGTGGTGGCGCGCTTGCCGTCGAGAATTCCCGCCGCCCCCAGCACCAGGGCGCCAGTGCACACCGAGGTTGTCCAGGTGGAGCTCTCGTGCGCGACGCGCAGCCAGTCGAGCACCTCGGAATCGCGCATCAGCGGCCGGTTGCCTTCCCCACCGGGCACGAGCACCACATCGGGGCCGGGAAGGTCGGCGATTGCGAGGTCCGCCTGCACCCCAAGGGCGCCGGTGTCGGTGCGCTTCAGGCCCGGCTCCTTGGCGACGAAGCGAAGCTCGGCGCCGGGCAGGCGGGAGAGGACCTCGTACGGGCCAATCGCGTCCAAGGCCGTGAGGCCGTCAAAGATCAGGATCGCGATCCGCATGCACCCACGCTATCGCCGCGCCACGACCCCGGCCTCGGCGGTGACGCGGCCGATCCGCCTTGCGCTTGGGTAGTGGCCACGGAGCAGCTCCAGCGCGTCCTCCTCGTCCGCCGCCGCGACCACGCAGCAGAACCCGCAGCCCATGTTGAAGACCTCGTGCATCTCATCGTCGGAGACTCGGCCCAGCTCCTGGATCAGGTCGAAGACCGGGGGCACGGGAAGAGGGTCGTCGATCTCGTAGCCAACCTCGGCCTCGAGCCGCAGCAGGTTGTTGAGCCCGTCGCCGGTGACGTGGACGAGCCCGCGGACGTCGACGGGCGAGCGAAGCAGTTCGAGCACCGCCCGAACGTAGATCTCGGTCGGCTCGAGCAGCACCTCGCCGAGCGGGCGGCCGAGGCGTCCGTCGTCCAGGGCGACGTCTGCCAGCGCCGTGCGGGCCAGGGTGTAGCCGTTCGAGTGCAGGCCGGAGGAGGGAACGCCGATCACGGGGTCGCCGGGTTCCACCGCGGCGCCAGTGACGATCGCGTCGAGATCGACCAAGCCGACGCAGGTCCCGCCAAGCTCATGCCCGGAGACGACCTCAGCCACCTGGGCGATCTCGCCGCCCGGGATCTCGATGCCGGCGAGCTCCGCTCCCCACGCCAGCCCGACCCCGAGCTGCTCGCAGACGGCGGGATCGGCTCGCTCGGTGAGGATGAAGTCGAGCATCGCGATCGGCTCCGCACCGACGCAGATCACGTCATTGACGTTCATCGCCACGCAGTCGATCCCGATCGTGTCGTAGCGGCCGAGGCGCTCGGCGACGACCATCTTGGTGCCAACCGTGTCGGTGGACAGTGCCAGCCCGGCGCGGTCGTCGAGCCGCAAGACGCTTGCGTAGTGACCCGGGAGCGGCACTACGCGCGACGGCTTTCCCGTGTCGATCGCGCGCAGGCTTCGCGCCAGCGCCTCGACGGCGCTGTTGGCGGCCGTCTGGCTCACCCCGGCCCGCTCGTAGGCGTCACTCATCGTCGACCGAGCCTATAGAGCACCGCCCCCGCCAAGGCCACGCGGTAGGCGGCATACGGCCACAGGGCCCGGTCTCGCTCGACCAGGTCGATCAGCTTCTGCGAGGCGAGCGTGGAGGCGAAGGAGGCGGCGACGCCGGCGACCATCGCCCGGCCGAGGTCGGGGTCGATGCCCCGGCGGCGTAGTCGGGCGCCCTTGAGCAGGGTGGCGCCGACGATCACCGGCAGGGCGATGGTGCGCGAGAGGAGGTTGGCGTGCTGACGCGTGAACCGTCGCCAGCGAGCGGCGGCGAGGGTGGCGCCGTTGCGGGACACCCCCGGAGCGAGGGCGGTGGCCTGGGCGAGACCGAGGGCGAGGCCGTCGCCGGGGGTGGCGTCGCCGGGTCCGCGATCCTGCGGTCGGCGGTCGGCGATCGCCATCGCGACCGCCCCGGCAGCCAGGCCCACGGCGGTGGCGCGGGGCCCGCCGAGACGGCGCTCGATCTGGCGCTCGAACCGGTAGCCGACGATTGCCGGCGGCACGAAGGAGAGCGCCACCACCGCGGCGCGCCTGGCGTCGAACAGGCGGAGCTCTTCTGCGATCAGGCGGCGCTGGCCGACCAGCAAGGCGCCGGCCGCCCCTGCGTGGAGCGCGACCTCGAAGCTCTTGCGAGTCTCCGGGTCGAGCTCGTGCCACGGCCAGCCGGCGAGCCACGGGAGGAGCGAGAGGTGGGCCGAGCTGGAGACGGGCAGCAGCTCGGCGGGCCCCTGCACCGCCCCCAGCGCGATCGCCCGGGCCGGGCTCAGGCCGGGGGCGTCGGCTCCCACCCGGCGCTCCCGCGACGCCGCCTGATCAGCAGGTAGGCGATGCCGATCACGACCGCGGCGACCACCGCGTAATCGGCGTAGTGCAGATAGTCCCTCCACTCCTCCCAGCGGCTGCCGACCTCGCGACCGATGATCGCGAGCATCAGCACCCAGGGGATCGAGCCGGCGAGGGTGAAGACGACGAACCGCCCCAGCGGCATCCTTGCCACGCCGGCGGGCAAGGAGATGAAGGTGCGGATTATCGGCAGCATGCGAGTGAAGAAGACCGTGGCCGAGCCGTGGCGCTCGAACCACCGATCCGCCCACTCGAGGTGGCGGCGGCTGACGTGGATCAACCGGTTGCGGTCGAGCAGCTCGACGCGGCAGTAGTAGCCGGCGGCGTAGGCGATCAGCGAGCCAGCGAGATTTCCGAGCGACCCGGCGGCGACGATCCCGAACAGGGACAGGTTGCCCTCGGCGACGTTGAAGCCCGCAAACAGCATGATCGCCTCGCTGGGGACCGGGATGCAGGCGCTCTCCAGGGTCATGAGCACGAACACGCCCGCCAGCCCGGTGGCGTCGATCAGGTCCGTGGCGGCACGGACGATTGGGTCGAGGATCGCATCGGTCATGCGGCATCAGCATTACACTCGCCGGAATGTCCCGCCTGGGTGACAGGTCGGCGAGCGAGGACGAAGGCCGGCGACGATCTGGGAGCGGCAATCTGCGGGCCTTTGTGCGCCGGCGGACGATGGATCACGTCTACGGCCGCCGGGTGCTGAAGTTCGGAGCCGACGCCCTGCTCGCCGCCGCTGCCTTCGCGCTGGCCTTCAGCCTGCGCTTCCTAGATGCGGGCGGCATCCCCGAACGCTACTGGACGATGCTCACGGGCACGATCGCCTTCGTGGCCCTCGGCAAGGCGATCGTGTTCAGCCTCCTGGGGCTGAACCAGAAGTGGTGGCGCTACTTCCAGCTCCCCGACCTGTGGCCGGTCGTCCGCGCCGCCGCGGTGACGAGCGGGTTGCTGGTGGCGGTCTTCACCCTGGCCAAGCCCTACTCCTACAGCCTTCCGAGGTCGGTGGTCGTGTTCGACTTCCTGCTCACCATCGCCCTGGTGGGCGGCGCCCGCCTCGCGAGGCGGATGATCGCCGAGCGACCCGATCGCGCCACCCGCCGCCGCCGTACCCGGGGGGTGCTGGTCGTCGGCGCCGGCTCCGGCGGGCAGATGGTGGTGCGCGAGCTGCGGCTGAACCCGCGCCTGGGCGCCCGTGCGATCGGTTTCTTGGACGACGACCCCCGCAAGCGGGGCATGCACGCCGTTGGGGTGAAGGTGCTGGGCTCGACGGACGAGATCGGCGAGGTCCTCGATCGCAAGGCGCCCGACGAGGTGATCATCGCGATCCCCTCCGCGCCCGGAGTGCTGCGAGCCAGGGTCGTCGCGGCGTGCCGCGAGCGCGACATCACGGTGCGGACGCTGCCGACGGTGTTCGAGCTGCTGCGCGGCGGCGTCCAGCTCACCCGCCAGCTGCGCGAGGTGAGGGTCGAGGACGTGCTGGGGCGGGACCCGGTGGTGATGGAGTTGGAACGGGTCGGCGCCTACCTGGAGGACAAGATCGTCATGGTCACGGGAGCGGGCGGGTCGGTTGGGGCGGAGCTTTGCCGCCAGATCGCTCGCGTGCGCCCGAAGCTCATCGTGCTGCTCGACCACGCCGAGGACAACCTGTTCCGGATCGACCGCGAGATGCTCGACGAGTGGCACTTCACGCGGGTCGAGGCGGTGCTCGCCGACTGCAAGGAGGCCGAGCGGATGCTCGAGGTGATGCAGCGCTTCAAGCCGGACGTCGTCTTCCACGCCGCCGCCTACAAGCACGTGCCGCTGATGGAGGCGAATCCACTCGAGGCGGTGCGAAACAACGCGATCGCCACCCGGGTGACCGCGGGAATGGCCGCGGCGGCCGGCGCGGAGCGGTTCGTGCTGATCTCCACCGACAAGGCCGTCAACCCTCGGACCGTGATGGGGGCCTCGAAGGCGATGGCCGAGTGGATCGTCGAGGCGGCCGGGCGCCACCACGCCCGGACCCGTTTCGTGATCGTCCGCTTCGGCAACGTGCTGGCGTCGTCGGGCAGCGTCGTCCCGATCTTCCGCGGCCAGATCGAGAGGGGCGGTCCGGTAACGGTCACGCATCCCGAGATGACCCGCTACTTCATGACCATTCCCGAGGCCGTGCAGCTGGTCATCCAGGCGGGTGACCTCGGCTCCGGCTCGGGGGACGTCTTCGTGCTGGAGATGGGCGAGCCGGTGCGGATCCTGGATCTCGCCCGCAACATGATCAACCTCGCAGGCTACGAGCCCGACAGGGACGTGGCGATCGAGTTCGTCGGCGCCCGCCCGGGCGAGAAGATCCACGAGGAGCTCTTCAACGTCGACGAGCAGGCGCAGCCGACGATCGCCGAGCGCATCGTCCGCGCCGTGCGGACGCGCCCGCTCGACCCCGCTTGGGTGGAGCGCTCAGTCGAGCGGCTCGAGGCGCTCGTTGCCGCCGGCGACGAGGCGGGGCTGGCGGATCGCGTGGTCGAGGTGGTCACCGAGCGAATCTCCGACCCCTCGGCTGTACCCGCGGAGTCGCCGGCCTCCGGTACGGACGTCCCGCGCTAGGGACACGTCCCTGCCAGGACCGTCTCGGCTCCGGGGCCGGGTTCCCCGGGTCCTAAGATGCGCCCCGCACTGATGCACTTCATCGAGTCGATCGGGCCCGTTCTCGGCGTCGTCGCTTTCGTGGGGCTGGCGACCTTGGCCTTCCTCCTCTTCCAGCAGGCGCGGGACCTTCGCCGCCTGCGCGAATGGGCTGGCCGGGCTCCTGAGCGCGCCCAGGAGGCGGCCGAGGCCGTACAGGCTGTGGCCGAGGCGTCCCGTGGCGACGCGGAGGCTGGCGACGCGGAGGCTGGCGACGCGGAGGCTGGCGGGGCCGAGGCGCCCCCGCCGCGAAGGCTGGGCGCGGCCTGGGCGCGGTTGACGGGAGCGGTGGCCCCGCGCCTGGCCCAGTTCGAGCGCCGGCTTCCGGTCGACGGGCGCTACATCTTGGCCGTGGTCGTGATTGCGGTGATCGCAGCCGGCGCGCTGACCAGCGGCTTCGGTGTCCTTGGCGGCAATGACGGCAAGCGCGACAAGCAGGGCGGACCCCCACCGAAGCCCAGCGTGGCGGTGCTGAATGGGACGGGCGTTCCGGGCCTCGCGGCACTCGTGGACGAGCAGGTGTTGAAGGCCGCCGGGTACAAGACCGGCACGATCGACAACGCGGGATCGAGCTTCGCCAATACCGTGGCGATGTTCGCGCCGGGGTACGAGGCGGAGGCCAAGAGGCTGGCGAAGGCGATCGAGTCGAAGCTCGGAGACACCCCCACCCAGGCGATGACGACGGACGTCCGAGCTCTCGCGGGTGGCGCCTCTCTGGCGCTTGGCCTGGGGCTCGACGATTCCCAGTTCGGGAGCGGGAGCGGCTAGCGATATGCAGCCGCCGGTCGCGGACCTGTCCCTGTACGACCTCGCCTTCGAACTGCCGGCGTACGTCTCGCTTGCGGCCGCACTCGCCTGCGTTCTGCTCCTGCCTCTGTACTTCTCCCAGCGACGGGACCTTGAGCGCCTTCACGCTTGGATGGAGCGCGAGCCGGGCCATCCGCACGCCGACATCGCCGCGAGCGAGGCTCTCCTCGATCGGGCCGAGACCGAGCTGGAGGCCTTCTTCGGCCCCGAGCCGCAGCCGCCGACCGGTGAGCAGGCGGGCGAGCAGGCGGTTGCGGAGCCGACCGTCGTGGCGCCCCCGGCGCCCGCGCCGCCGGCCCCGGCGGGGGGGCTTGCTCCGGCGCAGCGAGTGACGACGGAGCGTCCCGCCCTCGAGCGGATCACGACGGAGCGCGCCGCCCTACAGCCGCATCCGCACTGGCGCCGGCTGGTCGGGCGGGTCGGCCAGCCACGCGTGCTTTCCGCGGTGGCGGTGCTCGCGGTCCTTCTCGGCCTGGCGGCGATCTTCGGCTCCGAGGAGCTCTTGAAGGGCGGCGGGGAGTCGGACCAGGGGCCCAAGCCGGGGGCGATCGTCCCCGGCGAGGTCGATGTCGCGGTGCTCAACGGGACCTCGGTGCCGGGGCTCGCGGCGAAGGTGGGCGACGACGTGCGGGTGAACGGGTTCAGGCTCGGCGCCGTGACCAACAGCCGCGACCAGTTCGACCAAACCGTGGTCATGTACGGGCCGGGCCAGCAACGGGCCGCCAGGAAGGTGGCGCACGATCTCGGGGTGAAGCCGCTGCAACCGATCGATCGGCAAACCGAGCAGGCGGCGAACGATGCCGATGTGGTCGTGATCGCCGGCGCGGACCGCGCCCAGCCGTGAGCCGCGCGGGCCCCGTTCTGTTCGTGGCGCTCATGGTCGCCTCCGTGGTCGTAGCGGCGACTGTCCTCCATGCGCGCTCCCCTGACCTGGCGATCCAGGTGACGCGGTTCACGAAGGAGATCAACCCGAGGGGCAGCGGCAAGGACCGCGTGGCGCACATCCGCTTCTTCGTCCGCGAGAGCGACCCCGACGCGACGGTTGAGATCGTCGGGCCCGACCTGAGGCTGATCCGGACCCTGGCCAGACGGCCGCTGGTCGCGAACGAGCCGGTCTCGTTCAAATGGAACGGCCGCCGAAGCTCCGGCGCCCTTGCCGATCCCCAGGACCGCTACCGGCTCAGGGTGCTGCTTCCCAACCGGGATCGCGACATGGTCTACCCGCGGCGAATCTCGCTGCGCCCGGTCGGCCCGCAATGACGGCATCCCCGCTCGAGCTCGGAGGAATGCTTCTCGCCTGCGGCGGCGCGGCGGCGGCCCTGCTGGCTCGCGATCCGCGGCTTCGCTACGGAGCCGCGGCGGTGGCACTGGTCGCGGCGCCGGCGTTGGTGGCCGGCGACGTGTGGCACACGGAGCGCTTCGTCGACCTGCGTCATGATCCGGCCAAGCTGGTCGCCGTGATCGTGGCCTGGGTGGCCGTGGTCGGCGGCGCGGCAGCCGTCTTTCACCGCGTCCCCTGGGCGTTCCCCGTCAGCGCGTTCGCGGCCTTGCCCCTGCGCGTCCCGGTCCAGCTCGGCGGCGAGACCTCGCATCTGCTGGTGCCGCTCTACCTGGTGATCGCCGCTGGGTTCGTGTGCTTCGCCTACCGTGCCCTGGCCTTCGGGAAGGGGGATGCCACGGACAACCCGGCGCCGGATGACGGAGAGTCCGCGAGCGACGATTCGCCTCCCCTCACCTGGCTCCACCGCGCCCTGGCCGCGACCCTGGTCCTCTTTGCGATCCAGACCGCGTACTCGGCCCACGTCTCGAACGCGATCGAGAACGCCGCCTTCTTCCTGGTGCCGTTCGCGGTCATGTTCGTCCTGCTCACCGAGGTCAGCTGGACTCCCCGCCTCTTGGGCGGGGTGCTCGCCGCCGTGGCGGGCGTGGGCCTGCTGCTCGCCGCCGTGGCGTTCTGGGAGTACGCGGCGCGCGACCTGCTGCTCAGCCGGGGGGACCTGCTTCAGTCGAATCAGCTGCACCTCTACTTCCGGGTCAACTCGGTGTTCTACGACCCCAACATCTTCGGCCGCTACATGGCGCTTACCCTGGTCGCTCTCGGTGCCTTTCTGGCCTGGGCCCGTGACGCGCGTGCCGCGGGTGTCGCTGCGGCCGTCGCCGGCGTCCTGCTGGGGGCGCTGGCGCTCAGCTACTCGATCACCAGCATGGCCGCCTTCGTGGTGGGGCTGCTGGTGGTCGCTGCGCTGCGCTGGAGCCTGCGCTGGACGCTCGCCGGCGGGGCGGCGATCCTGGTCTGCGGAGCGATCTTCCTGCTTGTCAGCGGGACCGGTGAGACCGATCTCGGCTCGGCGAAGGACTTCGACACGACGACCAGTGGCCGGGTGGACCTGGTCAGGGGCGGCCTCGAGCTGGCGGAGGACCGGCCCATCTGGGGTTGGGGCTCGGGGTCCTTCGGGGCAGCCTTCTCGCGCCACATCGAGCGCGCCCGCACCACGGTCTCGCACTCAGAGCCGATCACCGTCGCAGCCGAGCAGGGGGCGATCGGGCTGGTGGTCTACGTGGCCCTGGTCGCTCTGGCCCTGGTCGTTCTGCTGAGCGGCGCCGGCGGCTCGGCGGGGACGGCCGCGGTCGCGGCCGGTTTCGTGGCGATGCTCGTCCACAGCCTCAGCTATGCGGGCTTTGCGATCGACCCCGCCACCTGGGCGCTGCTGGGGTTGGGTGTCGCGCTGCGGCGCATGCAGCCCGTTCCGGCGGCCGTCGCCGCCGCTGTCGGAGATCGCGGCGCCCTCCCTCCCCGCGACCGGCGACCCGCCGCGGCCTAGCCCACCATGGCCCCGTTCATCTAGGTGTTCGAGTACCTGCGGCGGCTGGCCACGACGGGGGCCGCATACACGGCCTCCAGCGTGGTCTCGAAGTTGATCGCGGTCTTCCTGCTGCCGATCTACACGCACTATCTGACCCCGAGCGACTACGGCGCTGCGGAGGTGATGCTCGCCTCGGTGATCGCGGCGAGCATCGTCGTCCGCCTCGGCGTCATCGAGGCGATCCTGCGCTTCTACTACCTCGCCGGCGAACGCCCGGAACGGGTCGTCTCGACTGGCTTCGCATCGCTGTTCTGGGGCGCCACCGCGGCCGCCGCGATCGCCCTGCCCTTCGCCGGGCCGATCTCGCAGGCCTTGCTCGATCGCGAGGACGCCGGGCTGGCACGGCTCGCGATCCTCGGTCTGTGGACCCTCACCCTGTATGAGTACGCGCTGACGCTGCTCCGCCTCGATGAGCGGGCGCGCGCCTACTTCGGGATCACCGTCGCCAACGTTCTGGTGACGATTCCGTTCACGGTCTGGCTGATCGTCGTGCAGGACGAACGGGCGAGCGGCATCCTGCTCGGCACCTTCGGAACCGGCGCCGCGTTCGCCGTCTGGATGCTGTGGCGCGAGCGCCGGCGGCTGTCGCTGCTGCCGGACTGGGCGCTCCTGCGGCGAATGTTCCGCTTCGGGCTGCCGACGATGCCGGCCGAGCTGTCGCTCTACTCGCTCAACTTCATCGACCGGATCATGCTGGTGCGATTGGTCGGGCTCGCCGAGGCTGGCCTGTACGCGCTCGCGGTCAAGTTCGCGCAGGGCATCAACGTGCTCGCCCGCGGCATCCAGCTGGCCTGGCCGCCGCTCGCCTACTCGATCCAAGACGATGAGGAGGCGCGCCGCGCCTACTCGATGATCTTCACCTGGTTCGCCGTGGTGCTCGCCTTCGGGGTCACGGGGCTGTGGCTCGAGTCCCGCTGGATCGTGCGGCTCCTCGCGGCGCCCGACTTCTTCGGCTCCCACAGGGCCGTGGGACTGCTGGCTACGGGCATCGCGCTCTACGCCCTCTACCTGGCGATGGTGATCATCCTGGGACGCACCGGCCGCACCGAGTTCAGCTTCCCGGCGACGATCGCCGCCACGGCGACCAACGTGATCCTGAACCTGGTCCTGGTGCCGCCGCTGGGCATCGTCGGGGCGGGGTTGGCGCTGGTCGCCTCCTACCTGGTGGTGCTGGCGCTGATGTACGTGCTCACGCAGCGGCTGTTCCCCGTCCCCTACGAGTGGCGCCGCCTGGTGCTGATCGTGCTGTCGGCGGCGGTCCTGATCGGTGGCGGTGAGGTCCTGCTGCCCACCTCGGGGTTCGTCGGCCTCGCGAGCCGCGCGGTGCTCTGGCTCGCCTACCCGGCGGTCCTGTACGCGGTCGGGTTCCTCCACGAGGAGGAGCGCTCGCGCCTGGTGGCGACGCTCCGTCCCTCGGCGATCGCAGCGCGGGCCCGAAGCCTGCGCGCCGCCTCGGCGCCCGCAGGCGTCGAGGGCGGGCCCGGAGAGGGCGCGAGGCTCGGCCCCGAGATCTACGAGGTCGCCGCCCGCGACGAGGACCGCGGCGGCGCCTGAATCACGCCGCCGGGGCGGCGCAACCGGGTGGGCCGTGAGCTGCGCGAGCGCCCAGGCCATGCTGCGTATGCGCCACCTCCGAGCTGACCCGGGCCCTCGACTGTCGGGTTGTATGTCCATGTGACACACAACCCTCCACTCGACGGTGCGCCCCGGTCGTGAGGCGTTTCAAGGTCTTCGGCTTTGTCCAGGCCCATGCGATTTGGCCAGTCCCGCCCTGTGCGGTTGCCGATTGCGATCCGAGCCGTCCGCAGCTTCGCCGCCAGCCCGGGTTGACGCGAGTTGGGCGTTGTAGGCCTCGGCGGCTTCGCGCATGCCCTCACCCCGACTTGGACGAAGCGCCTGGCGGGCGTGAAGCCAATACCAGCCGGGGTGGTGTCCGGGCATGAACATGGCGGCGATCGCGCGCGGGACGTACGACCACGCCCAGAGGATGCCGGCGAGCACGGCCACCGGCCGGGAGTGATGTTTGCGCATGTACATCGCCCGGCCGCGGTGAAACTGGACCACCCGGCGGGCGCCGGCCGAGCGGTCGGTGGCGAGCTGCTCGTGGTGGATCGCCTTCGCCGCGGGCACGTGGAGGATGCGCCAGCCGGCGTCTCGCATTCGCTTCTGGAAGTCGACCTCCTCCGAGTAGACGAAGAAGTCGGGGTCCAGGTAGCCCACATCCTCCGCGGCCTCGTGCCGTACCAGCATGGCTGCCGATTGCACCCAGCCCACCTCGCGCACTTGGCCGCTGTCGCCGGCGGAGGTGCCTGCGTCCTGGGTGACCAGCCGGCGGTGCAGGAACAGGGCCTGGGCCAGGGCGGTGCCGAGGCCGGGCAATCGCCACGCGCAAGGAATCGGCTGGCGGTCAGGGTCGAGAAGTTGAGCTCCGGCGGCGGCCGCCTCCGGATCGGCGTTCAGCGCCTCGACCAGGGCCTCCGGTCCACCCTCGAGGATCTCGGAGTCCTCGTTCAACAACAGGCAGAAGCGCCCGTGGGCCTCGCGTAGGAGCAGCGAGTTGTTCTCCGCCAGGCCGGCGCGGCGGTCGCGGGCGATCACCCGGACCTCCGGAAAGCGCCGCGCCACGGCCTCCGCCGAGCCGTCGTCGGAGGCGTTGTCGAGCACCAGGATCTCGTGCTCGATCCGCGGCGGGTGTGTGCGGCCGATCGCCTCCAGGCAGGTGAGCAGGAGCTCCCGGCCATTTGTGTTCACCACGCAGTAGGACAGCTCCATCAACCAAAATCCTCCCGGATGCGAGTTCAGATCGTCGACCCCCCGGCATACACGCCGCCCTATGACCGCTCGCTGTGCGCCGCCCTGGCGCGGGCCGGTGCCGAGGTTGAGCTGGTCACCAGTCGCTTCGCCCATGGGCCGGTGCCGGTCGCCGAGGGCTACCGGGTGAGCGAGAGCTTCTATCGGCGCTCCGCCGAGGCGAGCCCCCAGACGCGCGGCCGGCGGGCGCTGAAGCTCGCGGAGCACCTCGCCGACATGCTCCGCCACCGCCGCGACGGCGGTCGTGCCGACGTCATCCACTACCAGTGGCTGACGGTGCCTGGGCTCGACAGCCGTCTGTTGCCGGCCGTTCGGCCTCGGGTGCTGACCGCCCACGGCTGGCTCCGCGAGGAGGCCTGGCGGGAGCGTCCCGGCCGGGGGCTGCGCCGGCTCTGGGAGCAGATGGACGCGATCGTGACCCTGTCGGAGTATGGGGGGCGGCGCCTGCGAGAGCAGGCGGGGATCCCGGCCGAGCGGGTCCGCGTGATCCCGCACGGCGCCTTCGACTACCTGACACGGCTTCCGGACCCCCTGCCGCTGCCGGCCGAGTTGGCCGCCGTCGAGGGACCCGTGATCCTGTGTTTCGGCCTGATCCGCCCCTACAAGGGCGTCGACCTGCTGCTCGAGGCGTTTCGCTCGGTCGAGGGAGCAGAGTTGTGGGTGGTCGGCAGGCCCCTCGGGGTCTCCCTCGGCCCGTTGCGCGAGCTCGCCACGCGGGCTCCGGGCCGGGTGCGCTTCGTGCCCCGATTCGTCTCCGACCGCGAGTTGCCCGCCTACTTCCGCCGCGCCGACCTGGTCGTCCTTCCCCACCGTGATGCCGAGCAGTCGGGTGTTCTCTACGTCGCGCTCGCCTTCGCGAAGCCGATCGTGATGAGCGCCGTCGGGGGCTTCGGCGAGGTGGCCGAGCACGGGGCCGGGCGGCTCGTGCCCGCTGGCGATCGCGAGGCGCTCGCCGCGACGCTGAACGAGCTGCTCGCCGATCCCGGCGCCCGCGAACGACTCTCGGCCGCCGCCCGCCAGGCCGCCGCCGGTCCGTACTCCTGGGACGCGGTCGCCGCCGAGACCCTGGCGCTCTACCGGGAGCTGATCGGGTGACCGTCCTCGCGATCGCCTTCTGGATCTCGGCCGGCTTGCTCGTCTACATGCACCTCGGCTACCCGGCGGTGCTGTGGCTGCTGGCGCGACTGCGCGGCGAGGAGGATGACCTGGCACACGTGGCCGAGCCGCCCAGTGTGTCGATGATCGTGGCCGCGCACGACGAGGAGGCGAGCATCGTGCCGTGGGTCCGCTCGACCCTCGCCTTCGACTATCCGCGCGAGCGGCTCGAGGTCGTCGTCGTCTCGGACGGCTCGACCGACCGTACCCTCGAGTGGGCGGCCAAGGCCGGCGCTGATCTGGTGTTCGAGGTGCCGCGGGGTGGCAAGGTCGCTGCGCTAAATGCCGCGGTCGAGAAGGCGCGGGGCGAGGTGCTCGCCTTCTCGGACGCCAACTCGACCTGGGAGCCCGACGCACTCGGGCGTCTGGTCGCCCGCTTTGCTGATCCGGTGATCGGCTACGTCTGCGGCCAACTTCGCCTCGAGGGGGAAGGCGGCGAGAACCAGGAAGGGCTCTACTGGCGCTACGAGACCGCCACCCGGGCCCTCGAATCGCGCCTCGCCGGGGTCACGGCCGGCAACGGCGCGATCAACGCGGTGCGCCGTGAGGCCTACATCGCGCTCGAGCCAACCCGCGGCCAGGACATCTCCTTCCCCTACGAGCTCACCAAGCGAGGCTGGCGGGCCGTCTTCGAGCCAGGCGCGGTCGCCCGTGAGCCGATGGCGGCGACGCTCGGCTCGGAGTTCCGGCGCAAGCGACGGATGCTCGCCGGGGCCTGGGCGACGATGCTCCGGCACGGAATGCTCTCGCCACGCGGCTACGGGCCTGCCTACGCCTTCGAGATCCTCTCCCACCGAGCCCTGCGCTACCTCTCCCCGATCCTCCACCTGGTGGTGCTGGGGACGAACCTGGCGCTCCTCGGCCACGGCTCGCTTTACGTCGTCACCCTCGCTGCCCAGCTCACCCTGCTGGCCGCCGCGGCGCTGGCGCCCGTTGTGCCGCTGCGCGTCTTCCAGATCGCTCGTTACTACGTCGCGGTCACCGCGGCGAGCGCCGCCGGACTCTGGGACTACCTGCGTCGCGGCGTACCCCGGACCTGGGACAAGGCGGAGGGGACGAGATCCGAGGCCTGACGATGAGCCGGGTGCTGGACACCGTGCTCGCCGGCATCGGCCTGGTGCTGGCGGCGCCTCTGCTGCTGATCGCCGCGGTTGCCATCAAGCTCGACTCACGGGGCCCGGTGATCTATCGCCAGCGCCGGGTCGGCAAGGACGGCCAGCAGTTCCAGGTCTACAAGCTCCGCACGATGCAGCTCGGCGCCGACCCGGTCGGCGTCGGCACCCCGGTGCTCGAGGACGATCCCCGGGTCACCCGGGTCGGCGGGCTGCTGCGCCGCTTCTCGCTCGACGAGCTCCCCAACCTGATCAACGTGTTGCGCGGCGAGCTGGCGATCGTCGGTCCCCGTCCCACCCTCGCCGCCCAGGTCGAGCTCTACACGGAGCGCCAGCGCCGCCGGCTCGAGGTGAAGCCCGGGATCACGGGCTGGGCGCAGGTCAACGGCCGCGCCGGGATTCCCTGGGAGGAGCGGATCGAGCTTGACGTCTGGTACGTGGACAATCGCTCCCTGGCGCTCGACCTGCGCATCCTCGCCCGGACCGCGCGCCTCCTGCTCACCGGCCACGGACTGTACGGATAGCGGGGCATCCGGCCGCTGCCCCCCAGAACCGGGGCTGCGCAACATCACCGGCCCTTACCACCAACCTTCGACAGCGGTGAGGGGAACCTCGGCAGCACCCGCGTGCCACCGAACCACTCTGTTAGGCGTGCCGCCTCGTGCTCGAGGGCGCGCAGCCCTTCCGCGCCGACGTCCTCGAGCATCTGCAGGACGACCTCGCCGGTGTCGCTCTGGCGCCAGCCGCCCACGATCCGCCCGTCCCGCCACACGGTGGGGCCGGCGTTGCCGCTGGTGTCGAACAACTGCGCCTTGTATTGGCCGAGGTACCAGTCACGCTCGAACCAGCCCATCGTGGTCGGATCCAGCGGCGGCAGGAGCGCGGCCCACGGCTCGACCGGGTCCGTCGCCTCCAGGTCGTCGCGGAGCAGGTATCCGGTTTGCCCGTCGAGATCGACCTCGACCGCGTGGAGGTCGCCCAGCGCCCTCCGCACGGCCGCGACGGTCGACCCGAGCCACCACTTGATGTCGGCCGCCGTACCGGGGCCGAATGCGCGCAGCCACCGCTCGACCAGTCTCGCCACGCCCTCGGCTTCCGGGTGAGGCGGGATCTCCTCCCCCAGCCAGGACTTCATGGAGGCCCATCGGGGTCTGGAGGTGGTCCACCCGCCGTCGTTCGACGCCCGCACGATGTACCCCGCTGCGGACAGCGTGGTCAACACTCGGGGACCAACCGGCACCTGCCCACCCCAGGACTTCCCTTCGCCATAGGCGATCGAGCCCTCGAGCAAGGGGATCTCGTCGCGCAATTCCGACGATGTGGCCTCCCGCCCGTTGGACAGCACCGCCAGCACCTGTTCCGAGGCCTCGGACAGCCAGCGTTCACCGTCCCGGTGCAGCCCCGCCGTCTCGACGTCGCGGATGAGCCTGCGTCGCTCGGTGTCCGCGACGCGGTTGCTGGCCCCCGCTTGGGCGAAGCCCATGGTCTCCCGCGGGAAGACGAACAGGGTACGGCGCATCGCCAGATGCTTGACCAGCGACCGGTCGACGTACAGGGCACTCTCCAGATCGGCCACCGTCATGCCGTCGACGCGCGCCCAGGCGGACACGTAGACCGTCACGGGATCGGTCCCGTGCAGGCAGACCATGCTCCTGGTCGCTCCCACGACGTCACCTGCTCGATGGCCAGGAGTCAACCGGTGACGACGGGCCAGCCGAGCTCGGCGCTCCGCGACCTCGATCTTTCGCACACGGGGATCGTGCCACGGGGCCCAGCTCGCTACCGCTCAAGGGCAGGTAGCTGGGTCCTCTCTGTGGATAGGTAGGGTGCCGCGCGATGGCGAAGGTCGAGCTTCGCGATTTCGGGCCCGGGGATGCGGCCGCCGTGGAACGCTGGTTCAACGACCCGCGGGTCACCGCCGATCTGGTGGGCCGCCGGCAGAGCTTCACCGAGGAGGACGCCCGCGGATGGGTCGAGCGGGCGATGGACCAAAGCCGCGACCGCAAGTGGGCGATCCTGCTGGACGGCGGCAGCGAGCCGGTTGGATTCGTGGCCTTGTTCGGGCTCGAACGCGACACCGGGCCGGAGCTTGCGGTGCTGGTCGGCGATCCGGACGCATGGGGCAAGGGCGTCGCCCGCGAGGCCGAGCGCCAGGCGTGCGTGCACGCCTTCGAGGACCACGGCGCCCACCGGATTCACGCCGAGATCCCGGCCACCAACCGGGCCGCCCAGAAGGTCGTCACCTACCTCGGGTTCAAGCGCGAGGGGGTGATGCGCCGGGCGATTCGCCGCGGCGACGAAGCCGTGGACAACGAGGTCTGGGGCCTCTTGCCCGAGGAGTTCATCGGTTTCCAGGACGGGCCGAGCTGATCGCCGCTCGCGATTCGCCGCTCGCCGAGCTGCTCGCCGACCGGGGGATGGCGGCGGAGACGGACGACTTCTTCCGCTCCCGCCCCTTCTACGACGCCGAGGGCGTCACCCACACACTGCGAATCGAAGGCGCCGGCTCGGCGATCGCACTGCCGCTGCTGGTCCGCGAGATCGCTGACGCCGAGCTCTCCGACGCGATCTCACCATACGGGTATCCCGGCGCGGTCGTGCGCGGCGAGGGCGCGCCCCCCGATCCGGCCGAGATCGACTGGTCGGGCACGGGACTGGTGAGCGTCTTCGCCCGCGAGCGGCTCGTCGAGGAGCCCTGCCTGGCGAGGGCAACGGAGCGCTCCGCCGTCCAGGTGCATGACCCGTCGCGACCGCGGAGCCTGCGCTCGCGCTTCGGCGAGCAGATCCGCCGCAACCGCAAGCTCGGCTACCAGGTCGACGTGCTGCCCGGGCCCGAGACCTCGATTGAGCAGCTGACGAGCTTTCACGCCGTCTACACGGAGACGATGCGTCGCGCGGAGGCGGCGGTGCGCTATCTCTTCGAGCCGGAGTACTTCGGCACGATCCTCGGCTTCGAGCGCTCCTGGCTGCTGCTATGTCACAGCCCCGAGGGGGCCACCGCGGCGGGGGGCATCGCGGCGCTCTCGGACGGCATCCTCCACTACTACCTGGGCGGCACCGCCGAAGCTCACCTCGGCGACTCCCCGTTCAAGAACGTCGTCGAGGCGATGATCGAGCTCGCCGCCGAGCTCGGCGTCACCCTCAACCTTGGTGGCGGCGTTCGGCCCGGGGACGGTCTGGAGGACTTCAAGCGTGGCTTTGCCAACGGCGAGCTCCCCTTCCGCACGCACGAGATCGTCTGCGACCCCGAGGCCTACCGGCGGCTCAGCGCGGGTCGCGAGGATTCCGGCTTCTTCCCGCTATACCGTGGGGCTTCCTAGCTTCGTACAATCGCCCGCCTTGAACGCGCTCCGCCGCACCAGTCGCACCGCCAGGGCCGCCTCGCTGCTCTCGCTGGGTGCCCTGGCGGTTCACGAGCTCCGATACCTGTTCGCCTACGGGCACCGGGCAGGGGAGGCGCTCGCGAGCCAGGGGCATGCCTACCTGTCCAATCTCGGGGGAGCGCTGGTCACCCTGACTCTCGCCACCTTGCTGGCGACGCTCCTCGCCGGGGGCCTCGCACCGGCGGCGCGTCGGCCCGATCAGCCACCGGCCTTCCGGCGCACCGCCGTGCTCTACTCCCTGGCGCTGCTGGCGATCTTCTGCGCCCAGGAGCTGACCGAGGGGGCGGTGGCGGCGGGCCACCCGGCCGGGCTGGCCGCGGTCCTCGCTCACGGCGGCTGGGTGGCTCTGCCGCTGGCTCTGGCGGCGGGCGCCCTGTGCTCGCTGGCCTGCATCGCGCTTCAGGGGGTGGAGCAGACCCTGGCGCGGAGCGCCCCCCGGCGCCGCGCCCCCCGGCGCCCGCCAGCCCTCGCCGAGCCCAACGCCGCCCCGGCTCGGCTGCCGCTGGCGTCGCTCAACCTGGCCTTCGGCTTCGCGCGGCGCCCGCCGCCGCTCCTTCCCGCCGGCTGATCGGGCCGCGGGCGTTCGTCCGCGGCTCCCACCGTTGCGCGGATACGTCCGCGCGGAAAGGAGCATCCATGCAATCCAGAAGGCTGAGCCTCGGCGTGGCCGCGGGTGCGATAGCCGTGGCCGTCGTCCTCTTCATCGTCCTGCAGGGGCAACGATGAATCCGACTCCACTCCGACCCCTGCCGCCGGGCCGACGAAGATCACCTTCCGCAACGGCGCCCCGGTCGGCGGAGTGCAGAAGATCGAGGTCGTCAAGGGCGACCCCATCCGCCTCGACGTCACGCCCGACGTCCCGGCCGAGGTGCACGTCCACGGTTACGAGGTCACGGAGGAAGTCGAGGCCGGCCAAACGGCGAAGCTCGACTTTCCGGCGAACGCGGAGGGGATGTTCGAGGTCGAGGTCCATCACCTTCACAATGGTCAGGAGGAGAGCGGGGCCCAGGTGGCCGAGCTGAACGTGACGCCGTGATCTCCCTGGTCCTGCCGCTCGCTCACGGGCTGCTGGTCGGCCGTCAGGACCTGCCGATCCCGACGTGGCTGTTCGCGTGGGGGGCGTCTCTCGTGCTGATCGTCTCGTTCGTCGCCCTCTCGGTTGCCTGGCGGGACTCGAAGCTCTCCTCGGACCGCTGGCGGCCGGTCTCGGAGCGCCCCTCGCGTCACCTCACCGGGCGCGGCGCCGAGATCGTCACCGGGGCGATCGGCGTGATCCTGCTCGGAGCGGTCGTCTACGCCGGGCTCGCCGGGACCGACGAGCCGAACCTGAACTTCGCGGTCACCTTCGTGTTCGTGACCTTCTGGCTCGGCATGGTGGTCCTCAGCATCCTGCTGGGCGACGTGTTTCGGGCCTTCAACCCCTGGCGCGCGATCGCACGGGCCGCGGGCGCGGTCTTTCGGCTGATCGCCGGCCAGCCGCACTCTGCGCCGCTCCGCTATCCCGAGCGGCTCGGGCGCTTCG
>JBBPIL010000018.1:0-37964 GCA_038040365.1 Actinomycetota bacterium | reverse complement strand
AAGGCGGAGAGGCTTAGGCTCATGCAGTCCCGGGAGGCGAGTCCTCGACGGAATCCCTTACGGCAGCTTCGGAACGTCCTTCGAAACAATTAGGCAGCGCTCCACGCGTCGAAATGAGCGGCGGCCTGGACATCGAGATCCACGAGAGCCGGGAGCATCCTTTAGGGGTGTTCTTCGAGTCCCTGCGGCGGACGCGCCGTGAGCTCTACGCGTCCTGGGAGCCGGGGATGGGCACCGAGAAGCGGCGGGCCGTCCTGACCCTGGTCCAGGACGAAGCGATCCTGCTACCGATCTGGCTCCGCTACTACTCGCGCTTCTTCGCGCCCGAGGACATCTACGTCCTCGATCACCAATCGACCGACGGCTCAACAGACGGAAGCGGCTTCGTTCGGATTCCCGTCGAGCACGAGACCTTCGACAACACCTGGATGCGGGACACCGTGCAGGCCCACCAGCACGAGCTCCTCAAACGCTACGACGTGGTCCTCGCCGCGGACGTGGACGAGATCGTCGCGCCCCGGCCCGACTGGGGAACCCTGGGCGACTACATCGATCGCTTCGATGAGGGGTTCGTAAATTGCCTCGGCTACGAGGTGCTTCACCTGAAGGACCGGGAGAGCCCCCTGCGCACGGACCGCCCGATCATGGCGCAGCGCCGCTATTGGTTCTCCAACGACGCCTACGACAAGGCGGCCCTGGCGACGGAGCCCATGGCCTGGGAGCTGGGCCGTCACCCCCCCCGCCTGGGCGAGAACCTCGATCCCGACCTCCACCTGATCCACCTGCACCGGGTCGACTACGACATCTGCCAGACCCGACATCGCCGCTGGCACGACAAGCCTTGGAACGAACGCGACCTGAAGGAGCACTGGGCGACCAACAACCGGATCGTCGCCGGCGAGGAGTTCGAGCGCTGGTTCTACGGGGACAACAGCTGGTTGCGTGAGGACGACGCGCGCGCGGACGAGGGCGCGAGAATCGTGGTGGAGGAGATCCCGGCGGTCTGGAGGGACGCGTTCTGAAGCCGCGCATGGCCGCCTCTCGGATCTGGCGTCGCCTACGCAACACGCGCGACCGGCTGCTCTATCCCGAAGCCGTGTCGGGTCCAGAGCAATGGCAGAGGGTTGCGATGTACCAAGCGGTGGACGCCCACATCGCCGCCCTCGGTCCGTCGCGCTTGAGCGCGGCGGAGATCAGTGGCGAGAACCATGCCGGCAAGCCGTGGAAGGAGCACTCTAATCTCGCCTATCCGGAGTTCGACCTCTGCGCCCCGCTACAGGAGGACCGCAGGTTCGACGTTGTCATCTGCGAGCAGGTGCTCGAGCATGTGGTCGATCCCTGCGCCGCGGCCGCCAACCTGCGCCGCCTATGCACGGAAGGCGGCCACGTGATCGTCTCGACGCCGTTCCTGGTCAAGGTCCACGAGCTGCCCGCCTATGCGATGCACGACTATTGGCGCTTCACCCCCAGGGGCCTGCGCCTGCTGCTGGAGGGAGCGGGCCTCGAGGTCGACGCGGTGGACGCGTGGGGCAACCGCCAATGCGTGGTCGGAAACCTCAGCCGCTGGTCGGCTTACCGCCGCTGGCACTCGCTCAGCAACGAGCCCGATCTGGCGGTCCAGGTCTGGGCCTTCGCCAGGAACACCGGGCTCGGATGATGCTACGTTTCCTCCAATGATCTTCCGGTCGCGGAAGACGCGGGAAACCACGACCGCCGTACAGGACCCCGGGGGCGGGGAGCATCTCGGTGCAGCGGAGGACGACGCGCTTGTCTCGGTCGAGGAGCTCTTCGAGCGGATCGAAGCCCTCAGCCACGAGAACCAGGCAGCTCGGGATCCGCAGATCGAGCGTCGCCTCGTGGGACTTCGCCACCGAGCAGGTCTAGAGCTCACCGGCCGGCCCGCGGCCGACGTCCAGTACCCGGCTCCTGACTTCGACCGGCTCTCGAACGGCTCCGGCGTCCCGGAGGTCGCGCCTGACGAGCTGACGCCCGGACTACTTCGTGCGGCGATCCTGCGCAGAGGCTGCCTGCTGGTCCGCGGTCTGGTCGACGCGGGGCAGGCCACCCGTCTGGTCGAGGGAATCGACCGCGCACTCGAGGCGCGCGACGAGGCCAAGTCGGGTCGGTCGGCCGACCGCGCCTACTACGAAGTGTTCGAGCCCGTTCCCAAGTTCGACCTGGGGACCGAGCGATGGTGGCTGCAAAATGATGCGGGGGGAGGTGTCTGGAGCGCCGACTCCCCCAGGGTCATGTTCGACATGTTCGACACCTTCGAGCGAAGCGGTCTTCAACAGCTGGCTACCGAGTATCTCGGCGAACGCCCGGCGATCGGGGTCAACAAGTCCACGCTCCGCAGGGTGACACCGGACGTCGGGAAGGGCTACAGCCTCTGGCACCAGGATGGAGCGTTTCTCGGTGAGGTTCGCCCGCTGAATGTGTGGCTCTCACTCTCGCGCTGTGGCGATGTGGCGCCGGGACTCGACATCGTCCCCCGCCGGCTCGACCACGTCCTGCCGACGGGCACCGAGGGCGCCGTCTTCGACTGGTCGGTGTCGCAGACGTTGGCCGAGGAGGCCGCGGGCGACGCTGGGATCGCGCGGCCGATCTTCGAGCCCGGCGACGTGCTGTTGTTCGACGAGCTCTGCCTCCACTCGACGGCGGCCGAGCCGGAGATGCCGAACGCGCGCTACGCCATAGAGAACTGGTTCTTTGGCCCCTCGGGCTTCCCGGGCAACTACGCTCCGCTGTCCGTCTGAGTCCGCCGACTTCCCTGCTGAGTCGCGGTCAGGCTCAGCGTTTTGGCGGCGCAGCGCGCCATTGCGACAGCCTCCGGAACGCCGCGCCAGGAGCGCGAAGTGGGCGCGTGATCCGCCAGCTTCGCGAGCGCTCGAGGTCATGAAGCTCCATGGCCGTCGCCTCGAGGGCAGCCCGCAGCCTGGCCCGATCTTGGTTGGCAGTGTGGAGCGCCTCGGTTAGCTTTCGCTGCTTGCTCTCGTGTGCGGCACGAGGCTTGTCGCGGTTCGCCTCCGCCGCGCCGACCGCCTCCTGGAGGGCGTGGAGCTCGCCGGTCTCCGCGAGCACGCTGATCGCCCCCGGCTCGTCGATGGCGCCGTCGCTTGCGAGCGCGACCACGTAGGTCCACGCGTCCACAGCCTGGCCCGCCCTCGCGACTGAAGCCCTGACCGGCTCTCCCCCGGGGGAGGTGAGGGTGCCATCGTCGATGAGCGAGGCAAGCCAGGGATGCTGGCGCATCAGGACGACGTTGGCAAACCGAGCTGTGAGTGCGTCCCGCAGCTCCTCGAGCGTGAATTCGTGAAGGTGGTACGGGTTCCCGGGCGGGTACACACCTCGGTTGGGCGAGGAGACGATGAGCAGGCCGCCCTCGCGCAGGACGGCCTTCAGCGCGGTGATCGTCGGCTCCGGATCCTCCAGGTGCTCGAGCACCTCGAAGCAGACCACGAGGTCGAACGACCCGTCGTCGAAGGGCAGGTCCTGCACGTCGCCGACTTGAAAGTCGGCCACCTCGCCCACCCTTTCCGAGGCCGTGGCGATCGCCTCCGGCGACAGGTCGATGCCGACCACGCGCGACGCCCCGGCCCGGGCGATCATCTCCGCCCCGTAACCGACACCACAGCCGGCGTCCAGCACGTCCAAGCCGCTCGCCAGATCCGCCGCCAACCAGTAGCGCGCCAGGTGCTCGGCGGCGATCAGCCCGCTCATCGTCGCCGGGTCGAAGCGCTCGGTTGATGCCCGTGCGCTCTCGCTCACACGCTCTGCGCCCGACCCTTGGACACGGCACGAATCGTATCGTCCTTCGCCACCGCTGCGGCGCCCTGTGTACCGCATAATCTCCGCCATGGGGCCGGTGCAAGGCGAGGGGGTCGAGCAACTTCGTGAGCTGCTTGGGCGCGAGCTCGGGCCGAACGACTGGATGGAGATCACCGAAGACGACGTCGACAGGTTCGCGGACGTCTCGCGGCCTTCGCAGGGGCATAAGCACGCAACCCGTCATGGGGAGGATCCACTTCTCTTCGCCAAGCTCGAGGCAAGCATTCCCGAGCGCCTGCCGCTCGGGAAGGGAAACGCCCTGTTCGTCAGCGGCTGGTGCTACCACCGCGAGCGCAAGATCATCGCCCTTGGGATCCGGGCGGGCCCCTCCGAGCACCAGATCCTCGCCCATTCGATGCCCCGCTCGGACGTCTACGCCGCCCGCGACAAGGCGAGCGATCCCCATGGCTACCGCTACCGCAGCGGCTTCTGGGCGATCGTCCCGCTGGAGCCGGCAACCGCAGGCACGCCAGCCGATATCGAGTTGGTGGCGACCCTTTCCACCGGGGACGTCTCCACGAAGCGGCTCGCGAGCATCGCGCTGGAGTCCGTTGCGGATGTCAATGGCGGCCCGCCGAGACCAGCGGCCAGGGAGAGCGCCGAGCCGCTGATCGCGATCTGCATGACCACCTACAACCCGAATCTGGACCTGTTTCGGGTCCAGATCGCCTCGCTCAGGGAGCAGACGCACGAGAACTGGATCTGCGTGGTCAGCGACGACTGTTCACGCCCTGATGTCTACGCGGGGATTCGCGAGGAGCTGGAGGCGGACGAACGCTTCTTCCTCTCCCAGTCGGACAAGCGGCTCGGCTACTACCGCAATTTCGAGCGCGTGCTGGGCCTGGTGCCCCAGGAGGCGGAACTGGTGGCGCTCTGCGACCAGGACGATCGCTGGCACCAGAACAAGCTCGAGGTGCTAGGAGATGCGGTGGGCCCCGAAGTCACCCTCGCCTACTGCGACATGAACCTCGTCGACGAGGACGGCAACCTCATCTCGCCGACCTACTGGACCGAGCGGCGGACGAACCACACGAACATGACCTCGTTGATGGTCGCCAACACGATCACCGCCGCCGCCTCGCTCTTTCCCCGGCGGCTACTCGACTACGCGCTCCCATTCCCGGCTCCGCTCGGTCACGCCTTCCATGACCACTGGCTGGCGCTGGTGGCGCTGGCCAGAGGGCGGATCGCCTACGTCGATCGATCCCTGTACGACTACGTGCAGCACTCGGCCAACGCCTTCGGCCACCGCGGAGCGAGCTGGAAGGCCCGGCCGGGGGGACAGCCCGGGCGCCTGAGACGTCTGCTCCCGAACCGCGACCGGGTGAGCACGGTGTTGCTGCGCTGGCGACTCCACTACTTCTACAACGCCTGCCCGGCGCGGCTGCACGCCGAGATCCTGCTGCTGCGCTGCGGAGACGAGCTCAGAGGCCGCAAGCGTCGAGCGGTGAAACGGATGCTGAAGGCCGACCGGTCGTTGCCCCTCGCGGCGTGGCTGGCCCTGCGATCGACGGCCGCGCGGCTGCGCCGCTCGCCGACCATGGGCCAGGAGGGACTGATCGCCCGCGGCATCGTTTGGCGCCGCTTCGTGAGCTGGCAGGCCCTCGTTCGCCGCCGCAGGCGCGGCACGCACGGACAGGCGCTACCCGCGCCGCCGCCTCCGTCGCCGATCAAGGCGGCGCCGGCGGACGCGCCGCCGCTCGTCGCCTTCCTTTCCTCCAAGATCGCGCCGCTGCGCCTCAGCGTCAACGCCGTCGCCGAGCCCCGGGTGAACATGCTCATCCCCACGGTGGATCTGAAGCACTTCTTCGGCGCCTATATCGGCAAGCTCAACCTGGCCCGGCGACTCGCCGAGCACGGGCTGCGAGTGCGCATCGTCGCGGTGGATCCCACCCGCCTGCCCGACGACTGGCGGGATCAGGTCCGCGGCTACGAGGGCCTCGGGTCGCTGCTCGACAAGGTCGAGGTGGAGTTCGCGCTCGACCGGGAGCTGCTGAGGCTCGAAGTCAGCCCCCGGGACTGCTTCATGGCGACCACCTCATGGACCGCCCACCTGGCCCATCGGGCGACCCAGGAGGTGGGACGGGAGCGCTTCGTGTTCGTCATCCAGGAGTACGACCCCCTCGTCTTTCCTGTCGGCACGATGAGCGCGGTCGCCCGCCAGGCATATACCTACCCTCACTTCGCCATCTTCTCCACCGAGCTCCTTCGCGAGTACTTCCGCAACCACCAGCTCGGCGTGTTCGCCAGCGGGCGCGACGAGGGTGAGCGTGCCTCGGTCTCGTTCCAGAACGCGATCACGGCTGTGGATCCGCCCTCCGAGGCCGAGATGCGCGGGCAGGCGAAGAGCCTCCTCTTCTATGCCCGGCCCGAGTCTCATGCCGAGCGCAACATGTTCGAGCTGGGCGTAATGGCACTCGCCGAGGCGATCCACGACGGATGCTTTCAGGGCAGCTGGCGGTTCTACGGCATCGGCGCCCTGGAGCACGGCTGGGTAAGGATCACGGACGAGGTCTCGATGGAGATCCTCTCGCGTCAGAGCCAGGATGCCTACCGCACCCTGCTACGAGAGCATCCGATCGGGCTCTCCCTGATGGATACCCCCCACCCCAGCTTGGTCCCGCTCGAGATGGCCTCCGCCGGGATGCTGGTCGTCACCAGCACCTTCGAGAACAAGACCGCGGAGTCGCTGCGGACGATCTCCGAGAACCTGATCCCGGTCGAGCCCACCGTCGATGGGATCAAGCGCGGTCTCGGCGAGGCGGTCGACGCGATCGGCGCCGTCGAGCGACGGATCCAGGGCTCGCGGGTCAACTGGAGCCGCAGCTGGCAAGCGTCGCTCGACGACCAGTTGATCGAGCGGGTCAGGGCGTTCATCGAGGCTGCGTGACGCCTCAGGCCTCGTAGCCCAGCTCGCGAAGCTTGTCGCCCATGATCTCGTGCATGGCCTGCTGCTCCTCAGGGCCCAGGTTTTGCCGCCAGAGACCGGGCGTTGCCGCACGCACGGCTTTCCCCGGCCCGCGATGGCGCTTGGGGACGGCCTCGAACGCGCAGCTAGCCACGATCGCCTCGACATCGCCCTCGCTGACGTCGATGTCGAGCCAATTGAAGATCCGCCGAAGCTGGGCTGGCGTGTCCGACAGTAGCTCCTCGTAACGGACCAGCAGCCGCTGCTCGTCGGGGAGCGCGGCGAATGCTCGTTGACTGGCCATGGTGCGGCGAACCCAAAGGCCGGCGTGCTGAGACACGAACGCGACCCGCTCCTGGGGGGGCCTGACGAAGGAGGCCCTGTCCTTCCACCAGGTCTTGTCGCGAAACATTGCGTCGACGAGGGAGTCGACCACGTCCCTGCCGTCGCGCACCAGGAAGAGCATCCGAGAGGAGGGCAGGAGAGAGATGATCGTGTCGGCGGCGTGGGACCCGTTCGGCTCCTTGATCACCACCCACGTCGGCAAGGGCCCGGGCCTCAGGTGCCGGAGTTGATTCTCGAGTCCCCGGTGCACCAACTCCCGAAGCAACGGGCGAAACACCGGCAGGTAGCGACGGGCGAAGAAGTAGCTCGGATCCTTCGCTCGCTGGCCATGCTCGAAATACTCCCCCGCCTCGGTGGTGCCGCTGAGCGGAGCGAGGTGGGCCCCCAGATACGACTCGTCGATCGTCTCCAGCTCCGAAGGACCGCCGAGCATCTTCATCAGCCACGAGCTTCCGGAGCGAGGGGAGCCGAAGATCCACACCAGCCTCGCCTCCAGGCTCGACGCGACCGGCGCCGGCTCTGGACTCGCCGCCTGTGGCGCCTGCGCGTCCGCCGGCGGGCCCCCGGGCCCGCGGTGAGCCCCGAGCAGCTCGCGGGTCCTCTCGTGCTCCTCACTCGCCGCACGGAGCAGCTGCTGAAGCTCGTCTCGTTCCACCGTTTCCGACTCTACTGCCGAGTCGCGGTCAGACTCAGCGTCTCGGGACAGCAGTCCGCCATTGCGACAGCCTCCGGAACGCCGCGCCAGCAGCGCGAAGCGGGCGCGTGATCCGCCAGCTTCGCGAGCGCTCGAGGTGTCGCAGCCAGCGCTCGGTCTCATGAAGCTCCCGCTTAAGCTGGGCCTTCTCCATGGCCGCCGCGTCGAGGACGGCCCCCATCCTGGCCCGATCTTCGTCGGCCGTGGTGAGCACCTCGTGGTTCTCGTGCTCGGCGTCCAGCGCGGTAGGAGCCTTCCGGCCGCTCGCCTGCGCCGGGCCCACCGCCGGCTGCTGTCGCGATGGCTGTGGCCCCGGGACATCGAAGCCCAGCGCCTTGAGCTCACCTCCCAGCTCATCGTTGAACCGCTTCGCAAGCTCGGCCGGCATCTCACTATGCCAGCGGCCGATCGACGACTGAGGCGTATCGGCGCTGACGTGAACGCTGAGACTGTCGTCCTTCGCCACCGCTGCGGGATCCAGCGTGACGCCCAGCCAATTCTCGACCCTGCGTGCCTGACCCGGGAGATCGAGTACCAGGTCCTCGTAGCGAAACACCGGCATGTTTTCCTCCTTGAGCGCAAGGTTGATCCACCGTAGGCGCTCCTTTTGGCGCTGGAGGAATCGAGCGAGCCACGCCTCGTTCGATTCGCCCGACTGACGGCCCATCGACCCTCGTTGACCGGCTTCGCGCAACTTGTTCCTGAACGCCGTAATCGATACGTACGTGTCCCGCGGATCGCGAAGCAGGGCGACCAGCCGCACCGATGGTAGGTCGTCGAGCTTCACCTTCCAGCTCGTCAGATGCTTCTCGGCGTAGTAGCGCACGTCCGCGCCGGGAGCCTCGCGTTGCTCGCGGGTGTGCGCCACGGCCCGGCGAGAGAACTCGGCCCAGACCATGCGAAAGGAGTAGTCCGAGATGTCCTCCCCCCCTGGCCCGGGCTCGAGCAGATCCCTGGGAAGCCAGGGAGGCGGGCCCAGGAAGGGCAGGTAATCCTCCTGCGCCAGTGACGCGAGGTGAGCGCCGTTCCAAAAATCCCTCGGCCATTGGCGCCGATCAGGGAGGCGGGCCCACCGGTACAGGTAGGCGAAGTACTTGTGCTCGTAGGGGTACTGGCCCCCGACCGCGATCTGGGGTGACGTCGCCAACAGCCGCATCATCAGGGTGCTGCCATCGCGGGTGAAGTAGTCGACGAGGATCGGCTCCAGCGCTTGTTCACCCTCGCCTGCCCGCGAGCTCGGTTTGCGTCTGCGGAACATCGTCAGTCCGGACCTTAGCGTGGCGGTCTGAGCCCGCCGACCTCGTTCCGACCGGCACGCTGGCGGCCAGCGGGCTTCTGGTGTGCCTGGACGAGGAAAATTTCCCGTACATTGCGTCGGGACGGTGGGGACGCTTGCCAACGAAAAGCGAACGGTTCACCGCGAGCAGAACGAGACGGAGCTGAACGTCCGGGTCGAGAACGACCTTCCGTCGCGGCTCGCGGTGGGCGGCGGTAACGCTCTCGTCCTCTGCGGCTCCTGCTTCCATCGCCGCCAGAGGATTCGCGAGCTCCGGGTCGGCCTGCCAGGGAGCGAGGTAGCGGCGATCGCCCACGGGATGCCGAGACCTGATCTGTTCGCGGCCCTCCACCCCGCGCTGGAACTGCCCCTCGCCACGCATATCGACCGCGACGACGGCTCCGAAGAGGATCCCTATCTGATGAGCTATCGGAGCGGGTTCTGGGGGATCGCGCCCTTCGAGCCGATCGACGAGCCGGTGAGCACCGAGCTTCGTGCGACCGCGAGCCTCGAGGACGGCACGGTGACCACGGCCTCGCTGGGGCGGATCGAGCTCGACCCGGGACCGGGCGCGGGCGCCACTACGATGGGGAACGGCCGTACCCCCGGGCCCTTGGTCGCCATCTGCATGGCCACCTACGACCCTCCGCTCGATCTCTTCCAGCGACAGGTGGAGTCGATTCGGTCGCAGGCCCATGCCAACTGGATCTGCGTGGTGAGCGATGACCACAGCGCTCCGGCTCGGTTCGCCGAGGTGCAGGGCATCCTCGACGGCGACCCGCGCTTTGTCGTTTCGCGGTCGCCTCGCCGCCTCGGCTATTACCACAACTTCGAGCGCGCTCTCTCGATGACCCCACCGAGCGTCGCGTACGCGACGCTCGCCGATCAGGACGACCGCTGGCACCCCGGGAAGCTCGAGACGCTGCTGGGCGCCATCGGTGACGCCAACCTCGTCTACAGCGACGCTCGGATCGTCGATCGTGACGGACGGCTGCTCTCCGAAACGTACTGGTCGCGGCGTCGCAACAACTGCACCAACCTCGCGTCACTTTTGATTGGAAACACCGTCACCGGTGCCGCATCGCTGTTCCGTCGCGACCTGCTTGATCTGGCGCTGCCGTTCCCGCCCCGCCACGGCTCGCCCTACCACGACCATTGGCTGGCCGTGGTCGCGCTGGCGACCGGGCGGATCACTTACGTCGACCGCCCCCTCTATGACTACGTCCAGCATCGGGGGGCCGCGCTCGGTCACGCCCGCGCGAACGCGGGGCCGCGTTCGCCACGCGGCGTGCGAGGGTTGCACAGGCTCGTGCGCACGCCCCGTTCGACGGTGGCAGCCTGGCGAGGCCTCTACTTCTGGGAGGTCTGCCGCCTGCTCCAGTTCGCGACGGTGCTCATGCGCCGGTGCGGCGACCGGATGAGCACGAGAAAGCGGCGCGCCGTACGCCTGCTGGCCGACAGCGAGCGCTCACCACGGGCGATTGCCTGGCTCTGGCTTCGGCGCGCGAGGAGGCTGGCCGGTCGCAACGAGACGCTCGGGGTCGAGGGCGCGCTGCTCCGGGGCATCGCGTGGCGGCACGCCGTCGGGCTGATGGGGCGACATCAGCTGCCCCCCGCGCGGTTCGGCGGCAACGCGGCCACGCCCGTGCGCGCCAGGGAGTCCGGCGCGCCCCCACTCACGACCCACTCACGGACGCGGACGCTGTCCTCGAAGGTGCAGCCGCTCGAGCTCGAGGTGCACACCGACGCGCCACAGCGGGTCAACCTGCTCGTGCCGACCATCGACCTCGAGCACGTCCGGGGCGGCAACATTGCGGAACTCAGCCTGGCGCGGCGGCTTGCCGATCGCGGCCTTCGGCTCCGCCTGGTCACCGTCGACCACACTCCGCCGCTGCCACGGTCGTGGCAGCGCACGGTCGAGTCCGGCAGCGGCCTCTCAGGGCTCTTCGACCGGCTGGAGGTCGCGTTCGCACGCAAGGAGGCTCCGCTCGAAGTGAATACGGCAGACCGGTTCATCGCGACGACCTGGTGGACGGCCCATCTGGCACATGGCGCCCTGCGGAGCCTCGACCGGGAGCGATTCCTCTACCTGATCTCCGAATACGAGCCGTTCACCTTCCCGATGGGTGCCTTCGCGGCGCTCGCCGGCCAGAGCTACGAGCTGCCGCACTTCGCTCTGTTTTCGACCGACCTTCTCCGGGATTACTTCCGAGGGCGTCGTCTGGGTGTTTTTTCGGAGAGCGCGGAGGCCGGCGAGCGCGCCTCGGCGGCCTTCGCCGACGCGATCACCCGAGTTGAGCGCCCCTCCGAGCGCGAGCTGGCCACCCGGGGGACTCGGCGGCTGCTCTTCTACGCGCGTCCGGAGTCGCAAGCGACGCAGAACATGTTCGAGCTCGGGGTCCTGGCTCTCGGAGGCGCGGTCTCCGAGGGCGTCCTCGGGCCGGACTGGGAGCTCAACGCCGTCGGCCCAGTCGAACCCGGCGAGTCGATCGACCTCGGCGACGGCGTCGTTTTGGAGATGCTTCCTCGCCCGGGCCAGGAGGACTACGCTGACCTTCTGAGGGCGCACGACGCGGGCTTGGCGCTGATGTACACGCCTCACCCCAGCCTGGTCCCCATCGAGATGGCCTCTGCCGGCATGCTGACGGTCACGAACAGCTTCGAGAACAAGACCGCCGACGCGATGGCGGCGATCTCCCCCAACCTGATCACCGTCGAGCCCAGCGTGGAGGGGCTCTGCACGGGGCTGCGCGAGGCAGCGGCGGGCAGCGACGACTTCGGGCGTCGCGCCCGCGGCAGCGACGTCCGGTGGAGCCGCAACTGGGACGACTCGTTCGACGACGAGCTGATGGAGCGGGTGGCCTCGTTCGTCGAGGGCTGCTGAGCGGGGGCAAGACCGTGGCCGAACGACCGATCGCCATCGAGGTCAAGGACCTACACAAGTCCTTTCGGATGCCGAGCCACCGCGTCTCGACCATCAAAGAGCGCGCTGTGCGTCCATTCTCCCCGATCGACTACACAACCCTCCACGCCCTCCGCGGGATTTCGTTCCGGGTCGCCAAGGGAGAGTTCATGGGGATTGCGGGGCGCAACGGGTCGGGCAAGACGACGCTCCTGAAGCTGCTCGCAAGCATCTACCGAGCCGACAGCGGGCGGCTCCGGGTCGCCGGCAGCCTCGCCCCCCTGATCGAGTTGGGGGTGGGCTTCAACCCCAACCTCACCGCCCGCGAGAACGTCCTGCTGAACGGGGTGATGATGGGCATGACGCCGCGGGAGGCAAGGAGCCGGTTCGACAAGATCATCGAGTTCGCGGAGCTCGAGGAGTTCGTCGAGATGAAGCTCAAGAACTACTCGAGCGGGATGTCGATGCGCCTTGCGTTCGCGGTGATGGTCCAATCGGACGCCGACGTCCTGATGGTCGATGAGGTGCTCGCGGTGGGGGACGCCTCCTTTGCACAGAAGTGCGCCGACGAGTTCCAGCGGCTGCATGACGAGGGCCGCACGATCCTGCTTGTCACGCACTCCATGGAGAGCCTGCGGTCCCTCTGCGACCACGCGATCCTGATCGAGGATGGGGTCGTCGACCTCGACGGCGACCCTGCCGACGTGGCGAACCGCTACCTCCAGATCAACTTCAAGGGCCCTGGCCAGGCGCCCCCACAGAGCGCGGATGGCGCCGGCGGGGAGGCCGGCAGGATCGCCGAGGTCTGGCTCGAGGACTCCGACGGCGAGCGATCCAGGGGATTCCCGCACGGCTCACCAATCCACCTGGTCGCCGTAATCGAGGCCAAGCAGGAGATCAACCGGCCGAGTTTCGGCTTCGACATCCGCTCGAGCGGCGGCGTCCCCGTGTTCGCCTCCGGAAGTCAGCAGCTCGCCGACAGCCTCAAGCGCGGCGATCGGGTCACCTTCCGCGCGACCGTGCCCAACCCGCTGCGGCCCGGCAGCTACGCGATCAGCTGCGGCCTCGCGCAGAGCGGGTCGAGGCCGGTCCACTGGCGCCCTCGCATCGCCGAGCTCGTTGTCTGGGGCCGGCCGCAATTCGGACTTGTCGCGCTGGACTGGAGCTGGGAGCTCGAGCGCGAATCCCAAGCAGACGCGGTGGAAACGACCCGCGAATGAGCGCCGCCGCAGAGCCCGCAGCCTTGCAGGACATCCGAGGGCCCTCGGCCCTTGGCGGAGGCGTGGGGCGCTTCTTCACGCTCACCTGGCTCTTGTCCGTAACCGAGTTCAAGCTCAACTACTTCGGCACGGTCTTCGGCTACCTGTGGTCGCTGGCCCGCCCCCTGCTCTTGTTCGCGGTCCTGTACACCGTGTTCACGAGGATCATCCGGTTTGACGTCCCCAACTACGCCCAGCTACTGCTTCTCAACCTGACGCTCTTCTCGCTCTTCTCCGAGTCGACGACGCGAGCCGTCCGCTCGGTGGCGAACAACGAGAACATCGTCCGCAAGATGCAGTTCCCGCGCCTCGTGATCCCCCTCTCGGTGGTGCTCACTGGCCTCTTCAACCTCGGTCTCAACCTGATCGCCGTGTTCATCTTCCTGCTTGCCACGGGTGTGGAGCCGCGGCTCACCTGGCTCGCGCTGCCGCTGATCGTCGCCGCGCTCGTGGTCATGACCATCGGCGCCTCACTCCTGGTCTCGGCCCTCTTCGTCCGCTTTCGCGACGTTTTCCAGATCTGGAGCGTCCTCGCGCTGGTCCTCTTTTACGGCTCGCCCGTGCTGTGGCCGGTGGAGGTGCTCCCCGAGAGCATGCGGTTCCTGCTGTTCGTGAACCCGTTCGCGCCGCTGTTGGAGGAGGCGCGCCTCCTGATGATCGGCCCGCCGGCGCCGTCGGTCGTCGACGCCGCGGGCAGCGTGTTCGGGATCATTGCACCAGCGATGATCGTGCTCGCGTTGTGTGCGGTCGGGCTTTGGACATTTGTGCGCACCGCGCCCCGGGTCGCGGAGGAGCTGTGAAGCCCTTCGAGCCGCTCGGCTACAAGGCCTGAGCCCCACCGGGGCATGCACAGCTACTCCGTCGTCGTCGTCACCTGGCAGTCGGCCCCGATGCTGGAGGCGCTCGTGGCGACCATGAACCGCCATCTGGGGTCGGAACCGGAGCTGGTCGTGGTGGACAATCGCTCTGGCGACGACCCCGACCGGGCGGCGCGCGAGTACCGGGGCAGGGTGCGCTTCGTTCCCCTGGAGCGCAATCTCGGCTTCGGGGCGGCCTGCAACATCGGGGTCGAGACCGCCAGTGGCTCGTGCGTCGTGATGCTCAACCCCGATACCGAGCTGGTCGACGCGAGCCTTGACGAGCTCGCGGCCTTCGCCCTGCGGCGGCAGGCGCTGGCGGGTCCCCGGCTTCTGAACCCGGACGGATCCATCCAGCCATCGGCGAGCGGGACCCCTGTCGGGCCGTGGCCGTGGGTCGGGGCGGTCTTTCCCGGCCGCCTACAGCCAGGGCCGCTGCGCGACCGGACCGAGCCATGGCGAGCTCCGCACACGACCCGCGTCGCATGGCTCACAGGGGCGTGCGTCGCTGGGGTGCGCGAGGCTCTACTCGCGCTGGGGCCGTTCGACCCGGCGATCCAGCTATACGCCGAGGACATGGACCTCGGCCTGCGCGCAGCGCGCACGGGCATCCCCTCCTACCTCTGCCCAGACGTCTGCCGGGTGATCCATCGCGGGGGCGCCTCGACCTCGATCGCATTCCCGCAGGGAGCAGGCCGGATGGCCGCCGGCAACCGCCGCGCGGTCGTGCGACGCGCCTACGGGGTCCGACACGAGCGAGCGAGCTGGCTGGCTCAGCGCGTTAACCTGCGTCTCAGGGTTGCGGCAAAGCGCGCCCTGGGCCGGGATGCGCGCGCGAACCGCGACGCGCTCAAAGCGACGCGGAACGCCAACCCGGTCCCCGACCTGCCGGTGCTCTCGGATCGCAACAGAGCCTCCCACTAGCGCGTACTGATCCCTCGAGTCCGGGCCGCGCATCAGCAAAACCGCCGAGCGTTTCAGCACCGATCCCGAAGACGCCAGTTGCGAGCGGAGCTTGCGCGGGAATGAACTACGGGGAGGCCATCGCCGCTCTTGCGTGGGCTCATCAGGTCGGGACCCGACTCCTCGAGGGAGCGGATCTCTTCATCGAGGTCTGAACGGCGACTCCCCAGCGCATCGTCGAGCTCGTTTGTGAGAGATGAACGAGCCTCAACGGTTGTTTGATGCAGAACAAACGAGAGCTGGCGCTGGAGGTCGGAGCTGATGTCGGCAAGTTGTTTCCTGGCCCGTTCCTTGCGTGATCGGTCGAAAACCTGCGTGCCGCGAATCAGCGCCGCGCTGGCTCCGCCGGCCATCAGGATCGGGTTCATGGTCACGACGCCGACAACAGCAATCAGGGGGACGACAAGGAGATCTCTGAGGTCGATTCCCTTCTTGTCAGGATCCGGAGCGCTGATCTCAATCGACATCCGATCGGGAAGACTGGCACGGACGCCAAGCTCGACGCCACACTCCTCGAGTTCATCCCGGAGCTCATCGATGATTGTGGTGAGCCGCAGGGCGAGCATCTCAAACAGCTCCTCCAGAGCCTCGTAGAGGTCTGCGATCAGATGATCCGCAAGGTCGTCGAGCTGGTTCTCGGCGATGGCGCGTTCGTACTCTCTGCGCACGTGAGCCACTTTGCCGGAGGCCTCCAGCTCCACCTCACGCGGCAATATCGCCATCGCGGCCTGAAGCTTTCGCCGCACCCGTTGCCCCGTCTTGTCGAGCCTTCTATGCAACTCCTGCGCCTGAGTGATCCGTTCCCTCCGGTCCTCGGAGCTTGCATCGGCACTCTGAACGGCATCGCTGCGGGGTTCCTCCATGGTTAGCGCGCCCATTGCGTCCTCCTCATTCGGTTGAAGTGTCTGGCCGTCATCTGCTCGGAGATGGTCGGTGCTGGCATGGGTGGTTGTCTCCTTGGTCGTGGGGGTTAATCCGGTTTAGCGGTCGCGTCGCTCCGGGATCGGCACGATCCCCCTGAGGACCCGCTGAAACGTCTCCAGGCTTCGCTCCGGTGGAAAGCGCTTGGCGATCGCCTGGCCGCCGGCGAGGGCCCGGCGGGACGCCTCGGCGTCCGTAAGCGTCGCGACCATGGCTCTCGCGAGTGAGGCCTGGTCCCCGGGCGGGACCAGCTCCGTCCCCAGGACACCGTCGAGCACCTCGGGCACGGCGCCGACCCGCGTCGCCACCACCGGGCGCCCCGCGACGAGCGCCTCGCAGGCCGCTATCCCGAAGGACTCGGGGTGAGTGCGGGACGGGTTCGCGACCACCGCGGCGGCCGCATAGGCGCCCGCCATGTCGCGCTCGTAGCCGGCGAAGGTGACAGCGGTGGAAACGTCGAGCCCCTGCGCGAGCGCCCGAAGCTCGGCCTCGAACGCGATGTCCTTTGGTCGATCGAAGGTGGGGCCCACGAGCACGAGCCTGGCGCCCTCGACCTGCGAGCGGATGGACGGCAGAGAGCGCAGGAGCACATCCTGCCCCCGTCCGGGGGTCAGGTTGCCGACCGCGACGATGCACGGCTCGTCGGGCCCGATCCCGTGACGCCGGCGAAATCCCGCGGCGTCGCCGCCGGCGTGGTCCGCGGGGATGGGCGGATACATGACCGTCACCTTCGCCTGCACCGAGGCGGGAAATTGCGCCGCCACCGTGCCCGACGAGGCGAGCACCGCGCTTGCCGCGCGACCCGTCAGCGCGATCAGGCCCGTGCCCACCAGGCGGCGCGCTCGGCTCGCGACCTCGGTCCCGTGATGGATCTCGGCCGCGTAGACCACGGCGGGCACCCCCTCCCGCCGGGCGGCGAACAGCGCGGCGGGCAGCATCGAGCTGACGATCAGGACGAGATCGGGGCGCTCGCGGCGAATCAGGACCCGAAAGTCATGCGCCTCCCGGCGGAGCCGACCCACGGCGCCAACCACGCCGACGGGGCCGCCGGGAAGCATCAGGGGAGCGAAGTCGAGCTCGCGGACAGAGGCCACGTCACCCAGCTCGTCGGTGACCGTGCCGCGCGCCGGCACCACGACGGTCAGCTCTCCAACCGTGGCGAGCCATCGAAGCTCGTTCGTCAGTGCCCGCAGCGGTCCGCTCACCTTGGCCACGTGGAAGACCGTGAGGACGCGAAGCGTGCCGCTGTCGGCTTCGGGTGCCGCCGGTGCCCGGAGCCGAGCCCGCCTCGATGCCCGCCGCCCAAGCGTCCGCAGCACCCCGTCCGCGGCACCCCCCTCCGCAAGCGTCTGGCTCGGAAACGGGGCACCAGGCGTGGCAGCCCGGTACCCCCGAACCCTTCCCCGCACGGCGGCGAGGCTGCGATCGATGGCCAACTGCCCAACGCACACCGCGCCATCCGTGACGAGAACCTGCGCCGTCCGGGCGGGGCTCCTGAGGACACCCCACTTGCGCAGCACATACCCGCGACCGAATCCGGTCAGGTAGTTCTTCCGCGGCGAGCCGGACCCGAGGGTGGCCGAGTGGTCGTGGATCCCACGTGCCCCGGCGGCGAGAGCGCAGCGTTCCCCGCGGGCCCGCATCCTCAGCACCAGGTCGACGTCCTCCCAGTATGCGAACAGCTTCTCATCGAAGCCCCCAGCTGCCAGGAACGCCTCCCGGTCGAAGGCCGCCGCGGCGCCAGAGGGCCCGATCGGGTCCGGGACTCCTTGGTCCAGACAGGCCACCGGCTCGCCATTCAGGTAGTCGAAGACCAGCAGGGTCCGGTCGAGCTGCATTCCCGCCGTGTCGATTCGGGACGGTTGGCGCGCCTCGAGCATGACGCCCGCCGCCATCGTGACGCCGGCGGAGCGATCAAGCGGCGCCATGATCGCCTGGACGTACCCGGGGTCGCAGACGCTGTCGTCATTGAGGAGCACGAGCGCACCCCCGGTTGCCTGACGGGCCGCGAGGTTGACCGCGGCGGAGTAGCCGACGTTTCGCTCCAGCCGGATGACCTCGACGCCCTCAAACCGGGAGCCAAGGCCCCCGACCCCGGGATCCGCGGAGGCGTTGTCGACGACGAATATCTCGACCCCGCTCGGGCGATCCTCAAGCGAGGAGAGCAGCCTCGTGAGCCGGGGGCCACCGGCCAAGGTCGGGACGATCACGGTGGCGAGGCTCACTGGGCCGGCGGTCCGCTCAATTGCCTGGCGACGGCGACGACGCTGCCGCCGCGCCCGGCGAGACCGGCAGCAAGCTCGAGCGTGACCGCAACAGGGGCCAGTAGCGGCCCCGCGATCGCGGTCAGCGCCAGATCGCGGCCGATCCCGGGTTCGCGCCCGAGGTCCCGCTTCAGCACCCGGAACGCCACGTCGCGCTCCCGCGTGACCCGATTGAGCAGCGTCTGCCACATCCCGAGCGGATTCTGTTCCAGGAGCAGGTGACTGATCCGCTCGAGCCGGAATCCGGAGCGCTCGAGCAGCAGGCGCAACCCGGTGGCGGTGAAGTGGGTCCGGTGACGAGGCACGTCCTGATGGAACCACCGATCGCCCCCGATTTGGGCCTGCAGGCTCGCCAGGTTGGGACAGGCGACGATGACGAGGCCGCTCGGGCGCAACCAGGTGCCGATTCGCGCCAGAGCCTCAGCTGGATCGTTCAGGTGCTCGAGCACGTGCCAAGCGATCGCCGCGTCGAGGCCAGCGGGCTCGTGGTCCACGTCCTCCAGCGCGGCTCTTTCCACACGAGCCCCTCGGGCGCGCGCCATCCGGACCCCGCCCTCGGAGGGCTCGATCCCCCTCGCCTCGAAGCCGGCGGCCCGCAACCGCGAGATGAAGCGGCCATCCCCCGCTCCCACCTCGAGCACATGTGCGCCTCGGGGGAGGTCGCGTACGAAGCGCAGCTTGTCACGCTCCACCAAGGCGCGCAGCGGCTCGATCAGGCGATCGAGCCCGGGGCGCGGGGCCGCGTAGGTCCCGGCCTCGTACAGGCTCCCCGGTGGGGCCGCCTCCGGGGGCAGCTCGGTCCGTGCGGTGCCGCAGGCGACGCAGTGCGCGAGGGCGTACTCCCGGTGCCCCGCGAGCTGGGGGTCGGTCGCGGTGGCCGACCGCCAGGCCCGCAGCTCGCCTTCGCACGCCGGGCAACGCTCGGTAATCGCGATGCTCGGCGCATCGGCTTGGGAGGGGAGGCTGCCGCTAATAAGCACCGTGGCCGCGGATGACCACTGGAATCGTCTGGAAGAGGATGGAAAGGTCCCGGGCCAGGGATAGATTCTCCACGTAGTCGAACTCGACCGCAAGCCGCTCGCCGAAGTCCAGATCGCCCCGTCCGTAGACCTGCATCGGCCCGGTCATGCCGGGGCTCACGTCGAGCCGGAAGCGGTGCTCAGGAAGGTAGCGCTCGACGAGCTCGACCTGCTCCGGGCGCGGCCCGACGATGCTCATCTCGCCACGCAGGACGTTGACCAGCTGCGGCAGCTCGTCGAGGCTGAAGCGGCGCAGCAGCCGCCCCGTCCTGGTCACCCGCGGATCGGCCCGCAGCTTGAACATCGGCTCGGGCAGGTCCTCGAGCGCCACGACATCGGGGAGCGCCAGCTCGGCGTCGGCGACCATCGTGCGCAGCTTGTACATCCGGAAGGGGACGCCGCCCCTGCCGGCCCGTAGCTGCGTGAAGAACACCGGGCCCCTGCTGTCGAGCTTGATCGCGAGCGCGACGAGCGGGAACAGCGGGGCGAGGACCACGAGAGTGCTTGCGGAGACGAACAGGTCGAAGACGCGCTTGATCATCATCGTCGAGCGCGAGGGGTCGCGGGTGTCGTACTCGAGCACCGGCAGCTCCGCAACAGCCGAGAGGTGCGGGGAGGCGCCGGCCCGGCCGCGCAGCGGCGAGACCACGCTCAGCTTCACCTGCTCCTCGCGACAGACCCCGGCGAGCTGGCCGATCAACTCCGGGTCGATCCACTCCATGGCCACGATCACACGGTCCAGTCCCAGGACGAGCTCGCGCAGGGACGCGGCGCGGTCCTCATTCATCCTGTCCAGCGGCAGACCCCCGTCCTCAACGAGGCGCAGGTGCATATCAGGGAACAGCTCGAGCTTGCGTCGCGCGGCCGATGCCAGCTCGCCTTCGCCGAGCACCGCCGTCAGCTCCGGCGGGGTCGTCTGGCGCCACAGCCAGCGCACCGTCCCGCGCAGCACGCCCGCCACCACCGTGACCGCGAGCCATGCCGCGACCAGGACGCTGAGCTTCACGGGGCCGACGGGGGTCAGGGACAGCACCAGCCCCAGCATCCCGGTGCCAGCCGCCACCCAGGCGGCGATCACCGACATCTCGTCGAAGGTGAGGTGGCGAATCGAGCGCTGGTCGCGGTCATAGAGGCCGAACAGCTTGGCGATCAGCACCCACCCCGGGAGCAGCGCTAGGGCCCACATCGCGCGTGTAGTCGAGCCGGCGACCAGCAGGCTCGCAACCCCAGCCGCGCCAACGTCGGCGACGGCCAGCATGCGCCGCCGCCGCACGTCGCGCCAGAAGCGATCGGCCGCGGGCTGCCGGACTGGCAGGCGATCCGCCACGCGCGCCGTCGCCGAAGCGGGCGCGAGAGCGGGCCGCGTGACCTGCGTCCGCGCCGCCGTCTCCCCGTGCTGCCTCAGACCCTCACTAGAGCTCATCACGACCATTCCCCTGGATTGGATCAGCATATTGGAAAGCCGTCCGATACGGGCCGGAATGCCTGGCTCTGACAACCGTCACCCAAGCTGGCGTTGCACGCATGAAGCGGCTCGACGGTGCCCCTGATACTCGGCACCGCTACCCTTCCGCGTTCTCATGGGACGAATCGCAAGCGGGGGAAGCTTCCGAAGGAACCGGTGAACCGTTTCAAGCTCATTGGCGGGATCGCCCTGTCGTTGGCACTCGTTGGCGGGCTCGCTCTATCGCTGCTCAGCGGAGGCGGGACGACGAGCACCCCGGCCGCCACCCCGAGCGCTCGGAGCGGGTTCTTCGGCATCACTCAAGGAATCCGCCTCGATGAGCGGGACCTCCAGACGATGGCGGCAACCGGGGTCGGGGAGGACCGCATCCAACTCATCTGGGGGTCGGTGCAGCCAAACCAGGTTTCCTTCAATTGGACCCGAACCGACCAGCTCATCGGCGCCCTTGCCGCGCACGGGATCCGGTCGGTCCCGTTTGTGTGGGGGTCTGCACGTTGGGTAACCAGCCCCCCCGCCCATCCCCCACTCGACACCGCGCCTGACGAGAAGGCGTGGCAGGACTTCCTCCAGGCGGCGGTGGCGCGCTACGGACCGGGCGGCAGCTTCTGGGACACCATCTACCGGCAGCGGTACGGCGCGGACGCCAAGCCGCTGCCGATCCAGTCCTGGCAGATCTGGAACGAGCCCAATCTGACGAAGTACTTCGCGCCGGGCCCATCGGTCGAGCAATACGCCCGGCTGCTTCAGATCTCCCACGACGCAATCAAGGAGAGGGATCCGCAGGCCCAGATCGTGCTCGCCGGCATGCCCGGCTTCGGCGATGTGAACGCATGGGACTTCCTCGACAGCCTCTACTCGGCGCCTGGGACCAAGGGGGACTTCGACGCCGTGGCCCTGCATCCGTACGCGCGCGACCTCGACCAGCTCCGCCTCGGGATCGAGAAAATCCGCGCCGTCATGAAGGAACACGGTGCCCAGGGCACGCCGCTATGGATCACCGAACTCGGCTGGGGATCGGCGCCTCCCGACAGCTTCGGCCTCAATAAAGGTCTCAACGGCCAAGCGCGGTTGCTCTCCGGCTCCTTCAGGCTGATCCTCCACCACCGCAAGGCCTGGAACGTGGAGCGCCTCTTTTGGTTCGACTGGCGCGACCCGGTAAACCCCGAGGCGGTCAGGTGCAGCTTCTGCGCCAGCGCCGGGTTGCTGAGGAGCGACCGCACCCGGAAGCCCGCCTACGAAGCTTTCAGGCTCTTCGCCCGCGCACGCTGAACCCACCCGGATGTCGGGCGTGCCAGCGGCGATCGTCTACGCTGCCTTGAGGATGGCGGGAGCACCGAGACGGCCCTTGCGGCTGCAGCTATGGAGCTGGAACTACGAGCCCGAACCCACGGCGATGGGCCCGATCGCGGCTCGGTGGGCGGAGGCGATGTGCGAGCGCGGGCATCAAGTGGAGGTGGTCACCGCGCATCCGCACTACCCGGGCCCACTCTGGGGTCGTCGCGTCCGGCCCTACCGAGAGACGCGAGACGGCATCCCGGTCCTCCGCCTCCCCCTCGTCATCGGCCACCGGACAACGGGGGAAAGGATCATGGAAGAGGCGACCTATGCGGCAGCGGCGGCAGCGGCCGCCGCGCTTCCCTCCGCCCCGGACGCGGCGGTGGCAGTCTCTCCGTCGTTCCTCGGTCTGTTCCCGGTGCTGGCAAGCGCCCGCCTTCGACGGTTCCCCTGGATCCTCTGGCTCGAGGACATCCTTCCTGATGCTGCCGCCACGACTGGACTCTTGCGCGAGGGCCGGGTGCTCCGCACGGCCCAGCACCTCGAGCGGTTCGTCTATCGGTCCGCGGACCGGATCATCGTGATCTCGAACGCATTCCGCGAGAACCTGCTTGCCAAGGGGGTGCCACCGTGGAAGGTCACGCACATCTACAACCCTTACACGCGCGGCCTGGGAGAACGTCGCGCCGGGAATAACGGCAGCGGTCCGGCGCGCATCCTTTACATGGGGAACATGGGCTTCTCGCAGAACCTTCCCGCGCTGGTGCAGGCGTTCGAGTGCTCGTCGGCTCTGGGCGATGAGGTTCGGCTGATCCTCGCGGGGACCGGCGAGCTCGGTCGGGCCGTGGCGGCGGAGGTCCGCTCCAAACGCGTCGAGATGCCCGGCCTGCTCCTCGAAGAGCTCGAGCGGGAGCTGGAGCGGGCGACCATCGGGCTCGTACCCCAGCGGCCCGACGTCGACGAGTTCAACCTGCCGTCGAAGCTCATGAACCTCATGTCTCGCGGCGTCCCGGTGCTGGCGAGCGTGAACCCCCGCTCCGAGGTCGCTCGGATCGTGCACGAGTCGGGTGCGGGCTGGGTGGTTGACGCCGCCGACCCGGAGGGGTTTCCAATCGCGCTTCGCGGCATCCTCGCCGACCAGGGAGAGCTCGAACGCCGAGGCGCGGCCGGCTTGGAGTTCGCCCGTCGCAACTTCAGCCCGGAGGTCGTCGCGACGCGGTTTGAGGATGTGCTCTCCGACGTCACGCCATCCAATGGCCGGCCGGGTGAGAGCTGAGCCGTGGACGCACCGGACCCCCCCCTCTCTCAAACTCGCACTTGAGCAGCTCCTCGACGACTACGTGCGCGAGCTGCGCCTGATCATCTGCCCGAAGCGCACGACCTGCTCTCTCGGGTGAGCGCGTTCAGGCGCGCCGACGGCCCTTACCAGGCGGCGCGCGAATGGACAACAACCGGCCCCCGCGCCGCTCTCGCCGGGGTTCAACCGGGTCGGGCCCGGCCTGACCCGACTCTGTTGAACGTCGGCAACAGGAGGCCTCCCGGCTTGAGGATTCGGTGCACGGCCCTTGGCTTCCCGGAGCGGAGCAAGGTTCACCCGCACGAAGCTGGTCTGGGGGGAGTCGGCGTCAGCCGTCCGTGCGAACCGCGTCGGTCGCCCGCGTGCCCGCGGCGCGCTCCTGCTGGCGGCGACCGAAGCGCTGCGCCCAACGTCTGATCGGCTGCTCGAGGTAGCGCCCCGAGATGTAGCCGTACAGCACGGTCAGCGGGAGCACCAGCGCGGCCAGCGCGACGAAGGTGCCGAAGCTGCCGTCGCCCTGGGCGACCCCTGGAAGCCCAGTCGAGGGCGTGAAGAGCAGGCGGACCGCGTAGGTGATGATCACAAAGTGGATGAGGTACATGCCATAGCTGATGTCGCCGAGCCAGCGGGCGAACGGGTGGGCGAATGGCCGCTGCCACCTCATCGGCCCGAGGGCGGTGGCGACCATCAACGTGGCCAGCGATCCAGTGAAGCCAAGCGCGATGATCGGTGAGCTGCGGGCGCCGACCAGGCCCTTGCCCGTGTCCCCCACTACGTAGCAGAACACCGCCAGTGAGATGAGTGAGACGAGCTGCACCCATCCCAGGTGGCGCGCGACCTGCTCCGGCCTGTAGCGCTCGCGCAGGCGGACGTACGCCCAGGCGCCGGTCATCCCGGCGCCGAACGAGAACGCGAAGAAGGGGAACTGCATATAGGCGGCCCGCGTAAGGGCACGATCCCCGAGAACCGCCTGGGTCGTGGACCAGTGAATCAGCGCCTCGTGCCACATCACGGTGATCGCCGCCGCTATCAGGAGCCCGACGAACGGTCGCCGGAAGTACCAGGCGGCGACGAACGGGAGGATGAGGTAGAAGGTCACCTCCAGGGACATCGTCCACAGGGGGCCGTCGGCGCCGAAGCCGAGCGCGAGCCCGTGAAACATCGCGACGGGCACCTGCAGGAAGGCCGCGTGGACGGGGATGCTGCCCAGGGCCGGAAACGGAATCGGCGGGTCGACGGTGACGAGGCTGATGAGGACCAGCACGATCACCAGGACGGCCCAGTAGGCGGGCACCAGCCTCGCTGCGCGCCGTACCGCGTACGAGGAGACGCTGCCGAACTCGCCGTGCCGCGCGACGGTCGGCAGGAAGACAACGAAGCCGCTGATGATGAACAGGATGTCCACGGACTGGCCCAGCGTCCCAAGGATCAGCTGACCGAACCAGTTCGACCCCGCGGCAGCCAGCACGCCCGACTGGCCGAGCAGATGCAGCATCACGACTCCGAGGATCGCGTAGGCGCGGTAGCCGTCGAAGGCGGCGACGACGGGGATGTGGGAGGCGACCCGGCTCTGCTTGCCTGGGTCGGTCGGCGTCGCGGTCGCGTCGACCGCGCCCTCCCCCGGGGCGGCCGACGGTCGATCGGTTCGCGAGTGCGCCGGCACGAGACGGTCAGACCCTACCGCGCGGCTGTCAAGCCCCGGACAATCCTTGATGTTGCTCGCGGTTGAGGAGTTTCTCGCGAGCGAACTCTCGAGGCAAGACTCGACACAACGCTCTCGCGCTGCCCCCTTCTCTCAAACTCGCGCTTGAGCAGCTCCTCGGAGGCCCCTGATCGACGAGGCCGTCAAGGGCTCGCTGGGGCTTCGTCGATCAGGCGTCCGTAGATCCGCTCGACTGCGAGCGCGTAATGCTCGGGCGAGTGCTTGCTGGCGACTCCGGCGGCGCCTCGCCGGGAGAGCTCGCCCCAGGTTCTTTGGTCGCGATGAAGGGTCTCGCACTCCCGCGCGAGCGCGAGCGCGTCCGGCTCGATCACCCGCCCGCCGCCAATGTCCCCTACGTACTCCGCGAGGCCGCCGCTGGCATAGGCGACCACCGGGGTTCCGACCGACATCGCCTCCAGGGCGGCGATCCCGCCGGGCTCCTGCCAGTGCGATGGCATCACGCAGACCCTGGCCCGCTCGAGCAGCCTGAACACCCCGGCCCGATCGACGCTGCCCGCGAACTCGAGGTTGGGCAACCGGCTGGCGGCCGCCGCCACGTCTGCTTCCAGAGGGCCGTGGCCAGCCACGCTGACCTCGACCGAGGGGAGTGACTCGGCCAGCTCGAGCACGTCCCGCACGCCCTTCTCCACGGACAGCCGCCCCACGAACACGGCGCCACGACGGTCCGAGAAGCCGGGTGGATCCGCCGTGATGGGCTCGACGAAGGACGGCAGCACCGTGGAGGCGATGCCGCGCTCCTCGTACCGTGCAGCCACGTAGCGCGAGTTGGCGATCCAGGCATCCACCTTCCGGGCGTGGAGCCGGCGACGCACGATGTAGGTGGCGGTGTTCAGGGCGCGGAACGAGAGCTTGCTCTCGTCGCGATCGATCCAGCCGCCGCGGTGATCCACGTAGCTCGCCGCCAGGAACTCGTAATCGTGAAGCGTCTGGACAATCGGCAGCTTCGCCCGCGCCGCGGCGATCACCGGCGCGCCCGAGAGCTGGGGATAGAGCTTGTGGGCGTGAACGACCTGGGGACGAAAGCGCCCAATCAGGCGTCGCATTGCGGCCCCGGCGCTGGGGTTCCAGAGCGCGCGGCGGGCGACCTCGACCTGCTGAGCGGCGCCGAGGCGCTCGCGCGAGGCGTGAGTAACCGAGGCCTCAATGAACTCGCCTTCGCCCCAAACGTTTCGAGAGCTCGCCGTCGAGAGCAGCGCAACGTCGTGACCTCGCCGGCGAAGGACCTCCGCCAAGCCGAGGCAGTTGACATCGGCTCCACCGGTGACGTGCGCGTACTTGTTAACCAGGAGGATGCGCATCGGCGTACCCCAGTCGCCGCAGGAGGTCCCCCGTCACCCGCGCGAAGAGCTGTTCATCCTCCGCCGAAAAGGTCCCCGCCCAATCGCCGGACCCGGCGGTGCGCACGAACATGATGTCTCTGCGCTTCTGCTTGGCGTGGAAGCGGGAGAGCCGCTCTCGCTCGCGCATCCTCTCGGCGCTGTACGTGCGGATCGCCTCCTCCGCCTGCTCTGGAGCGACCGGCACGCCGAGGAACTCCATCGCCGCGGATAGGTTCCGGAGGGGCTGTTCGAGCAAGTCCTCGTACTTGAGGACCAATAGCGACGCGCTTTCGCGAAGCGGACTGGCAAGCCATGACTCCACGTGCCGGTGCCAGGGACCGTAACCATCCACACCCCCACCCAGAAACAACCTCAAGAACGGCCCGAAGTCCCCCTCATACAGTCCCCGGCGGATGAGTGTGTAGTAGTAGGACACCGCCACGTCACGACCATCGCGAATCAGGTAGATCGCCTTGCGATAGAAGCGCCTTTGCGGGCCGGAATAGGGCTCATGGCTCTTTATCAAGCGCCCTCCTCCGGGAAGCACTCCGGGAGTGGCTCGGTGAGACCCCACCTCCGCGATGACTGTGGAATCCCTGTCGAAGTCTGCCTCGCGGCCACTCAACAGGTACGTGAGCATGAACTTGAGCCAGGTATTCCCTGACTTGGGATATGAGACCAAAAAAGCGTCTCGCCGAGACACCGTCGTATGTCGGTAGACGACCGGCAGCAGCCGGACGTGGCGCTGATGCCTCAGACGTGGAAGTTGTGATCGCGTCACCGCGTAAGGTTAGCCCCGTGTCAGGCACGGAGGAGACCAGCCTTTCCCCTCGCGCTGCCTCGCCTGAGCCGAGCGCCCCTGGGCCGCGGAGAGGGCTCAAGCGTGACACGGCCGTGGCCGTCGCGACCGGCCTTGCGATCCAAGCGGTGCTCATACTCACCGGCACCCTCGTCGCGCGGATGCTGGGTCCGGACGGACGGGGATATCTGGCCGCGCTGATCCTCTGGCCCTGGGTCATCACGCTGTTCGGGAACCTGGGAATTCCCTCCGCCCTGACCTACTCCATCGCCCGCGATCCCTCGGCCTCGAGGACACTCGCGCGGTGGGGTCTGGGCTTCGCGCTTCCCCAGACGCTGCTCCTGATCGGGCTCCAGGCCATTTGGCTGCTGTTGATCCTGCACGGAGACCCTGCACCGGTGCGCGACGCCGGCTGGCTGACGCTCGGGCTTGTCCCGGCGTTGCTTGCACAGCAATACGGCCTGGGGCTGCTACAGGGCCATCTCAGGCTGCGGATCTTCAACGCGTTGCGCCTATTGCCATGGGTGCTCTACGCGCTTGGCGTCGCCGTGCTCTTCGCGGTGGGTGAGCGCGCGATCTTGCCGATCATCGCTGTGCTCTTGACGGCGTTCTTGATCAGCGGCACCACCTGTCTTGTCTGCGGGCTGCGATTCTCGCGCGGGGACGGCACTCCTTCGGTCGACCGGCGGTTTCTGCTCTCCTTCGGGCTGCGCGGCCTGCTGTCCAGCTTCTCGGCTGTCGACGTGTTTCGCCCCGACCAGGTGGTGCTCGCGCTGTTCCTCGCACCCGCGGATTTGGGGCTCTACGTCGTCGGCCTGGCCTTTACGAACCTGCCGTACTTCATTGCCAAGAGTGTCGGCTTGACCACGTTCCCCTGGGTCGCCTCGCGATCGGAGCAGGGCGACGCCCGTCGGACGATGTGGTCTCTGGTGTGGCTGACCACCGGGATTGCCGTCGTGCTCGTCGCGGGCCTCTGCGCAACGGCGCATTGGCTGGTCCCGTTCTTCTTTGGGGGCGAGTTCTCGGACGCCGTTACCGTTACCTACATAGTGCTGCCGGGGATGGTCTTCCTGTGCACGCGACGGGTGCTGTCCGAGGGGCTCAAGGGCCGCGGCTACCCGCTCACCGGAACGCTCGGCGAGCTCCTCTCGCTGGCCTGGGTCGCCGTCGCACTCGCGGTGTTCGTTCCCCTCTGGGGGATCAATGGCGCGGCCGTCGCTCTCGCCAGCTCCTACGTCGTGAGCCTGCTGTTGCTGCTGGTGCTCGCCGCTCGTCACGGCGAGCTGGAGTCGGCCGGCAGGTCACTCCTCTCGCTGCCTCGCGATTTGATTCGGGCTGCCAGGGGGTCCGGTCGCCCCCCTGAGGTCGCACTCCAGGAGACCGATCGCCCGGCCCGCGTCTCCTAGCGGTGCCTCTCGTAACGTTCGCCAGGGAATGACGAGGCCCAGGCGCCGACAAGCGAGGCCGCACGAAGCCCAAACAGCAGCGCTCGTGAGCCGCGAGCGTGTGGCGCCCTCATATGAGCGAGCGAGTGCGGGATTCGGGACCGTATGGGTACCCAATCACTCACTCGATGTTGGCCGGCCTCCTGTATAGGGGACGTAACCGGATACTCACGAGCAGCGCTATTCGGGCGACTGAGGTGGCGGCATGGCGGCGATCTGGGGCCGTCATTTCCGGCGAAACGTTGCGTGGTTGCGTGAGGTATCGCTAGGGTGGTCCGCTTGCGATCTCGGGCGGCCATCACCGTTCTCGCGCTGGCGCTGGTCGCGCTCTCACAGGGATGCGGGACGGACGAGGCAAGAGAAGGCCCGCCGTTCGAGCCGGGAAACATAGAGGACCAGCGGTCCCTTCTGATCACGGAAAGCGATATCGAGGAAGTTGGCGCATCAACGCCTTACGGCGCCGCCCTTCGTTGGTGGAGCGCACTTCAGCTCGCGGACGTGGAAGGAGTGAAGCGGAGCTATGCAGTTCGCATCAGCGGCAGGGAGACGAGACGCCAGATCGTAGGCTTCCAGCCACGCTTCTCGCAACCCATCGACCCCGAGGTCAAAACGCAGGGCAACCGAGCGACGCTGGACGTGATCGTGCGAACGGTGCTTCCACTCCCCGCCGCGCCAAGCATCTTCAGGGTGGTTGACTTTCCAACTCGGTTCGACCTGCTACGGAAGGCCGCTGGGTGGAGGCTTCTCGTTAGCTCGTACCGGAACTTCATCCAAGCCCGGCCCTTCCCCCAGCAAGCTGGCGGCTGACCTTCCCGCCATCTGGGGCTCCCACGGCACAGGCCTGCCCAGCAGCTCGGCCAGTCGCCCGACCTCAGGGCGGTAGATCTCTGTTAGCAGCGTACGCGCTGCGGGATCCATCGGCGGCGGAGTCCCCTGCTTCAGCAAACCCACCCGCAGCCTGCTCCGTAAGGGCCGCGGAACCGTGGCCCGAACGACTCTTCGCAGCCTGCCGCTGGCGAGAAGCGCCGCGCTGAGCCTGTTCCGGGGCAGCGAGGCGGGGTTCATCCGCCGCGGCGCGGCGCCGGCCGTTGGCGACCCTACGTCCAGGAAGGAATGGACGTCCGCGATCGTGCTGGCCTCGTGCCTGACGAAGTCCTCGAAGAACAACACATGGACCCGAGCGCCGAACTGGTCGAGGTACCTCTCCACCTGGTCTGCGTACCGCCCACAGTCGATGTGCAGGGACGAAACGCCCCATGCTCCCGGCTCAGAGCGCTGCTCCTCGAGGAGGGCGTCGAGGAAGGATCGCCTCTCGATTCCCTCGCGAACGTCGTTCCAGTACTGCGAGTAAGCCCGGTCGACCGGGTCGCGCAACATGATCAGGATTCTCGCCTCAGGGACGACGCTCTTGATCCGCTCGGCAGCCTGCGTGTCCCAAAGGTAGGAGGTGCTCGCCTCTCCGAGCACGTCCTCAGTCGTGGCGCCCATGAACAGGGCGAGGTACTCGTCTTCATCGGCCACATGGGGAAAGAAGGCCTTCCGCCCAGGGGCCGGTTCAATCCGGGAGAAGAAGTGAGGCTCCTTCATCGGCGACATGTAGATCGCCGGGTGTCGGGCCAACTCACGGTACAGGGACGTGGTCCCCGCCTTCGCCGCGCCGACGAGGAACAGGTTGGGCCACCGGCGCCTACTGGGGTCTGTCATCACTAGCGTCGGGCATCTACCGGCTGCCAGCCGGAATCGTGTCCGGGGAGATCGCGCTGGTGCCGCTCGTCCGCTCGCGACAGAACACCGCCCCCAGGACGATTACCGCCAGGACCATGGCTAACTGCAAGGCCTGGAGTGTGAAGTTCGCCCGCATCCAGCTGATCATGAACGGCAACAGCGCGGCGTAGGCGACAATCGCCACCGTGCTGTTTCGATGGCGAAGGTAGTAGAGCCAGGCAGCCTTCCAGAAGGCGCCGAAGAGCAGCGCGAATAAGAACACCCCGACGAGGCCGCCGTCGCGATACGGCTCCCCGAAGGGCGAGAACGTGCTGCACTGGCCCCGGTAGCCACACGGGGTGCCGCCCCACACCAAGGCGAGCACCTCCTGGTCGGCAGGCAGGGGCTTGCCCGACCACAGCTGTCTGGGGACCAGGGTGATGAACGGCCCGAGCAGGGTGGTCTTGCCGTACGTGTAGTGAAGATCGCCGGGCACGACGAGCATCTCGGTGGCAAGGGCGGGGGCGACCCCAGTGTCCTGGGTCTCGAACAGTCCCTCCACCGCGTTCCAGGGCAGCCACTGGCGCGGGCCGGTTTCCGCGGGCTGGGCGTGCGCGAGCCGGAGGTCCCGGACCACGGACACAACCGTCAGGGCCACCAAGGCCGTGACGCACACGGTCAACGCCGACGGACGCCGGCCTCGCCTCAGGTAGTAGTAGACGGCAAGCGCCCCCACCATGACGATCACGTAACGACGCTGTCCCGCGGAAAAGTTGTACACGAGAAATGCGAGGATCGAGACGCCCGCAGCCCATGCCGCGATGCGTCCAATGCGCGCCGCCCCACCGACGCTGTGTCGTATGGACAGGAAGAACAGGGCTACGGGAACCATCAGCAGGATCGAGGCGAGGAAGTACTTGCTCGTGGCCGTTGGGCTCGCCACGAGATGCTGGAGGCGACCCTCGCCTCGGAAGAAGAAATCCGCCGGGTCACGCCAGCCCTTTGCGCTGACGAAGAAGATCAAGAAGCCGACGAAGGCGACCGCCAAGACGAGAGTCGACCAGATCAGCAGGCGGCGGGGCTCCAGCCTGGGGGGGCTGGGAATCCGCGACGAGAGCAGGCTTGCCGGTGGGGTCAGGTAGCCGATCACGAAGCCGGTCCCCGCGAGCAGGCCGGCGACGATCATCTTGGTGAACGTTGGAGAGATCAGCCGCGCCGTATAGATGAAGTTCTCGTGCCAAAGGTCCCAGGCTGGGCGGAGAACGAACAGAAGCAGGAACAGCAGCGCGAACCAGATCAGCGGCTCGAAGAGATCAAGCCTTCCTCGAAGCGCCAGAAGCCCACACGGGAGCACCACGGAGGTGGCGGAGAGCGCCAAGAGCACCCATCGCCAATCGAGCCCCCAGATCGCCGCCGCAACCACGACGAAGAGCAATCCTGCCGCCAGGACAGCGCCGAAGGGCAGAATCAACCTCTGCCTGCTGGCGCCCGTCACGGATCCGCTCACCGAGCAAGGAACGGGGCGCGCGGGTTGAGCTGGCGGGCACGCGCCAGCGCCAGTCGGGCCGCGCCGATGTCATCTGACTTGACGCCCAACCGCGCACGCACAAACCAGAGCTGCCAGTTGTCGGGGGCGCGCTGGATCGCTTCGCCGAGATCTCGATCGGCGGCTTGGAGGTTGCCGCCCAGCTCCTCCACGAGGGCGAGCTGAAGTCGGGGCTCCGAGGCCCAGGGCTGGAGCTTGCTCGCGTCACGCGCGTCTTGGGCGGCAGATGCAAGATCCCCGGCGCTCGCCGCTGCCCGGCTGCCGCCGAGCTGGACCTCGGTGAGGAAGAGGAGGCCCCCAGCCCAGATGGCGGCCCAGCCTACGAGCAGCGTCGCCACGCCGAGCCCGAATCGAGAGGGTCGCCTTCTCAACAGTCGCGCTCTTGCGCCGTCAACCGCCTGGGGCGCCGCGCTGGAGGCAGCTTCCGAGGGGAGCGTCGCCGGCCCGGTGAGGAGTGCAGCGGCAAGCAAGACGAGAATGAAGCACGCGGGCAGCTCCCAGGTCCAGTCGATCGCCGCCGAGACGATGCCCGCCATCAGGACCGCCAGAGCAGCGCCCAGCGCCCCCCCGCGCAAGCGGGTAGGACCCCGTCGGAAACCCGATACGGCCGCGAAGCCAAGGAACCCGAGGACGAGCACCAGGCCGATGATGCCAAGCTCGGCCATGGCCTCGATGAAGAGCGAGTGAGCGTCCCGAACCGGCCGCGCCAGGGAGCCGTATTGGGCCCAGTAGGCCTCGTGGCCGCCGGCGCCGATGCCGCGAATGGGGTGCTGCTCGAACGCGTCGAGCGCCGTCGACCAGTACTGATAGCGACCGCTCCCGCGCCCGTTGGTCAAATGAGCTGCGACGTAGGTGGACTTCGTCTCCAACGGTTCAACCCGCTTGAACTCCTCCCAGCGCGCCGAGGGCCCGGCGAGCAGGATCCCTGCGATGACTGCGATCACGACCGTCACGCCGACCGCCCGCGTCAGCCGGACAGGGACCTGGATCCCTCCAAGCCAGTCGTCGGCCAAGAACCGCAAGGTCCCGACGGCCAACACGACCCCGATCGAGAGCGCCAGCATCTGATCCCCCTGGGCAGCGGCGGCCGAGTTCCCGAGACCGTCCACCAGCTCGTGTCTGCGGCTGGCGAGAGAAATCAGCAGCGCCCCGCCAACTCCTCCCATGGCGAGACCTCCGAGCATCCGCGCGCGCGCCGGACCCAGCGCCAGGAGCACGGCAAGCCCGATGACGCCCGCTGCCACCCCTCCGCGGGACGAGGCCAGATAGACGACGAGGATCGGCAGGGGGATCGCCGCAACCGCTGCCGCTCGCACCGCAGCGGCTCGAGCCTGGGCCCCCAACCAGACGAGCAGCACGGCGGCGATCGCCATTGCCGCAGCCAGGCCGTTCCAGTAGCCGATCGGATAGCTGAGCCTGCCGGCGACCGCCGGGAGAAAGGCTCCGAGCTCCTTGGCGCCACCGAATGACGGCTCGAAGCGGCTCAGAAGCGCCAACCCCGCGACCACTACGAGGCCAAGCGCGACGCCCCCGAGCCATGTCCGGGCGCTCGCTCGCGGGGATGCGATCACAATCAGCACGAACACCCCCAGGTAGCCGAGCGCCCGGACGATCTCCACGAAGGCGCCACCGTCGTCGCTCGCCCAACCGACCGAGATCGCCACCCAGGCGGCGAGGGCGGCAAGGCAGACGCCGGCGCCCAGCGCCGCAGGGGGAACGCGTGACCGCGGCCATCCTCCCAGCGCCAGCGCGATCAACACCGCCCACCAGATCGCCACGGTGGCTCCGGCGATGACCTCGCTCGAGTATCCCCCGTCTGCGACCGCGACGGCGACGTAGAGAACGGCGACGGCGACGGCGATCACCGGTTGCAGCGACGTTGGCCGCCTTGCGCCGACACGATGCCCTATTCGCTGCCCTATTCTGCGGGCAGCGTACCGAGGGATTACTATCCTATGCACAGCGTGGGACTAAGCAGGGTTCAATCTGGGCATCGCCGGTGCCGCCTGATTTGGGTAACAGTCGTTGTGGCTGTACTCGCGGCGCCAGCGACCGCCGCGGTAGCCAGTCCTCCCGCGGTGGACCAATATACCCAACACCTTCCGGATGCCGGCGGGGGCTCCGCTCCGGCCGACGGGGGGACTCCCGTCGCGCGGCCGGGGCTTCTCTCGAAGGAGACTCAGGAGGCCCTGTCCGGTCCCGACGGTGAGCGCCTCGCTCAGATAGCCACCGCCCGCGACCTGGGTGCGCCGGCGGCGGCAGGCGAGGGGCCTGGAGTGACGTCCGGCGACGGCCGCGGCTTCGCGTCCGTGGTAGCCCACACCGCCGGGACTGGACCCAGCCTCGTCCTGATCGGCGCCCTCGTAGGGATCGCCCTCGCCGGGGGCTGGAACCGGTTCAGTCGGCGCGGTCGACCTTCCGCTGACCCCAGCTGATGCGCAGAACAATCGCCGCCACGGTCGCCGTGATGGGCCTCTGCCTCGCCGTCTTCGCCGCCCCGGCCGCAGCGGTCCCGCGCGAGCTGTTCGGCATCAGTAAGGGCCAACCACTCAAGCCGCGGGACCTCCGCAAGCTGGACTCGACCGGCGTCCCCACGTTACGGTTCGCGATCAACTGGTTCGCCGTCCAACCGAGCCCTGGCACGCCCAGCTGGGGCGGCATCGACGAGCTCGTGGGCAACCTCGCCGCGCGGGGGATCCAACCGGTTCCGTTCATCTATGGATCCCCACGCTGGGTGGCCAAGCAGCCCAAGCGGCCGCCGCTTGGCAGCGCAAGGAAGGTGCGGGCGTGGCGGGAGTTCCTGGCCTTGGTCGTCAGCCGCTACGGGCGGGGCGGCGCCTACTGGACCGGGGCCTACCAGGTGCAGCATCCGGGCGGCAACCCCAAGCCCATCACCGCCTACCAGATCTGGAACGAGCCGAACCTGCCGAAGTTCTTCCCCCGAAAGGGGATGACGCGAAAGTACGCGAGGCTGGTGAAGATCGCGGATCGGGCGATCGACCGGGTCGATCCCCGCGCGAAGGTCGTGCTCGCGGGGCTGACCGGCTTTGCGGATCCGCGCGGCTGGACGTTCCTCAACAAGCTTTACCGCGTCAAGAGGTTCAAACGCAGCTTCGACGCCGCCGCCCTCCATCCGTACGCGGCCACCATCGGGCAGTTTCGGACCGAGATCAAGCGCATGCGTGGCGTGATGAAGAGGCGCCACGACGGCCGCACTGCACTGTGGCTCACGGAGGTCGGATGGGGCTCCGACCGTTACACCCGCCGTTTCCCGCTCAACAAGGGACTGCGAGGCCAGAAGAGGATGCTGCGGAAGTCGTTCAAGCTGGTGCTTGACAAGCGAAGGTCATGGCATGTCCAGCGACTCTTCTGGTTCCACTGGCGCGATCCAGCCGGCGGCGAAGGGGGGTATTGCAGCTTCTGCGCGTCCGCTGGGCTGCTTCGCCACAACCACAATCCGAAGCCCGCGTATCGTGCGTTCAGGAGCTTCACGCGGGGCAACTGAGCCCCGGCGCGCTTCCTATTCGATACCAGTAGGCTGGCCTGGTGCGGAGGAGGAGGAGGAGGTACCAGGGGATGATGCGCCCAGCAGTTCTGGCTGGGCTGGCCCTGATGCTGCTCGTCCCGTCCACGGCGGGGGCGGCCCGGTCGGAGTTCTTCGGCGTCGTCCAGATAGCGACGCTCGACAACCAGGACATCGACGGGATGGCTGCTGCCCGGGTGCGGACGAACCGCTTCCTGCTCAAATGGGGCTGGGTGCAGCCGAGCAACGGCTCCTCGTATCAATGGGGCCCGCCGGACAAGTTCATCGGCCGGCTGGCCATCCAGGGAATCCGAGTGGTCCCAGCCGTGTGGGGGAACCCGGATTGGGTGGCGGGCTCGGGCTCGACTCCCCCGATCGGTGGGGCGGTGGCCGAGAATGCGTGGCGGAACTTCCTCAATGCGCTGGTGGGACGCTACGGCCCGGGCGGCAGCTATTGGACCAACGGCTACCGCCAGCGATACGGACCGGACGCCAAGCCGCTGCCGATTCAGTCCTGGCAGATCTGGAACGAGCCCAACCTGCAGAAGTACTTCGCGCCCACCCCCTCGCCCGGCCAGTACGCCCGGCTCGTGCAGATCTCAAACGATTCAGTCAAGAGCAAGGATCCCCGAGCCAAGATCGTGCTCGCCGGACTGTCCGGCAACGGGGAAATCACCGCCTGGAACTTCCTCAACAGTTTCTACACGACTTCCGGGATCAAGAACAAGTTCGACGCCGCCGCCCTGCACCCGTACGCGCCCACCCTCGACCGCCAACGCCTGGTGATCCAGAACGTCCGCAATGTGATGAAGAGCCGCGGCGACGCGGCCACGCCGCTGTGGCTGACCGAGCTCGCGTGGGGCTCGGCGGATCCCGACGGCTTCGGCCTCAACAAGGGCCTCACGGGTCAGAAGCAGATGCTCTACAGCTCCTACAAGATGATCCTGCAGAACCGCACCGCCTGGAACATCCAGCGGCTCTTCTGGTACCACTGGCGCGATCCCCTCGACGTTAATGCGTCGTGCAGCTTCTGCGCCACCGCCGGGCTCTTGAACTACAACCGCACCCCGAAACCCGCCTACAACACGTTCAGGAGCTTCGCGGCCGAGACCATCCGGCCCCAGGCGACCATCACCGGGGGACCGGGCATCACCAATGACCCGACCCCGAGCTTCACCTTTACCTCGAACGAGCCCGGCTCCACCTTCGTCTGCAAGATCGACGCGGGTGCCTACAAGCCCTGCAGCTCCCCCTACACGACCCCGCCGCTTGGCGACGGCAACCACGCGATCTTCGTCAGGGCGATCGACGCCCCCGGTAACGAGAGCGGGTTCGTCTGGCGGGGGTTCAACGTCGACACCCAGGCCCCACCGGCGCCCAGGATCACGGACACCGACCCCAACTCGCCCGCCAACGACAACACCCCCGAGCTGAAGGGCACCGCCCAGGCGGGCACGACCGTGAGGCTCTACAAGACTGCGGGCTGCACGGGTGCCGCCGCGGCTCTGGGCTCGGCCGCCAAGTTCGCCTCGCCCGGGATCACCGCCACGGTCGCCGACAACACGACCACGGCCTTCCGCGCCAGGGCGACAGACGCCGCCGGCAACGTCTCGCCGTGCTGGGCCTCGTTCACCTACGTCGAGGACTCGACGCCGTGAGCCGCCTGATGGCGCGCCCGACCTGGGGACCGCTGCGGCGCCACGCGATCGTTCTTGCCGCCTTGGCGCTGATGCTGCTCGCCCCGTCCACGGCGGCGGCGGCCCGATCGGAGTTCTTCGGCATCGTCCAGGGGCCCTCGCTCGATAGCCGGGACCTCACGGGGATGGCCGGTAGCCCTGACCCCACGGGGATGGTCGGCGCCCGAATCCGGGCGAGCCGCTTTCTGCTCAACTGGGAGTGGGTGCAGCCGGTCGCGGGCCCCCCTAGATGGGGCGCGACGGACAGGCTCATCGGCCAGCTTGCCTTCCGCGGAATCCGGGTGCTCCCCTCCGTGTGGGGGAATCCCGACTGGGTGTTCGGGGGCGAAGCGCGTCCCCCGCTCGAGAGGTCGCAGGACATACAGGCATGGCAGAACTTCCTCAAGGCGCTGGTGGCGCGCTACGGACAGGGCGGCAGCTACTGGGCCACCGCTTACCGGCAACAGTACGGCGCAAGCGCCACCCCGCTGCCGATCCAGGCCTGGCAGATCTGGAACGAGCCCAATCTGAAGAAGTTCTACCTGCCGTACCCAGCGCCCAAGCACTACGCCCGGCTGGTGAAGATCTCACACGGCGCGATCCGCAGCGAGGATCCCCAGGCCCGGATCGTGCTCGCCGGAATGCCCGGCTACGGGGACGTGAAGGCCTGGGACTTCCTCAACGAGTTCTACTCGGTGGCGGGGATCAAGAACTACTTCGACGCCGCCGCCCTGCACCCGTACGCAGCCGACGTCGCCCACGTCCGCCTCGAAATCCAGAAGGTCCGGGAGGTGATGGTGAACCGCGCCGACAGGGCCACGCCGCTGTGGCTCACCGAGCTTGCCTGGGGTTCGGACCCTCCCGACCAGTTCGGCATCAACAAGGGCCTCGCGGGTCAACAGCAGATGCTCAGAGACTCCTACAAGATGATCCTCCAGAACCGCACCGCCTGGAAC
>JBBPIL010000017.1:1919-39783 GCA_038040365.1 Actinomycetota bacterium | reverse complement strand
CCTCGGTGTCGAAGATCGGCGAGGAGCAGCTCTTCTATCTCCAGGCCCACGGCCTCGATGAGGAGGAGGCCTCGAAGATGATCGTCAACGGCTTCATCGAGCCGATCACGAAGGAGCTGCCGATGGAGTACGCGGTCGAGATGAACCGCCTGATCGAGCTGCAGATGGAGGGCTCGATTGGGTAGGGACTCAGCGGCGCCGGCCGCGATCGCTGAGCCTGATTGGCTTACGGAGCGGCGCCGCAAGGGCGCCGCGCTCACGTCTGAGCTCGCGCTGCCCGGCCAGAAGCAGAAGGGATGGGAGTTCACCGACCTCACGGGGCTCGACCTCGACGCCTATCCAGCGAGCGAGGGCAGGATCGAGGGACTCGAGGCCGGTGTCGACGCCGCCGCTGGCCCACCCGTCGTGTTACCGCTGCGCGAGGCGGCGGAGCGGCTGCCGGACGTGGTCGGCGAGCGCTTCGGCTCGATCGTCTCCAGTGACGACCCCTTCGTCGCTCGCAACGAGAGGGACTGGCGAAGTGGTGTTCTCGTCTACGTGCCCCGCGGGCAGCGGCTGGACAAGCCCGTCCAGCTCTCCGTCTACCACGAGGACGACGGCACCGCGCTCGACTGGAGGGCCCTGATCGTGCTCGAGGAGGGCGCGGAGGCCGAGGTCTGGGAACGCTACGTCTCGGATGGCGACGAGTCCGAGGGCCTCTTCAACGGCGTGGTCGAGCTCTCCGTCGGCGCCGGGGCCAACCTGCGCTACGTCTGCGAGCAGGAGCTCTCGGAGCGGAGCTGGGTGTTCGCAACGCAACGGGCCGAGCTGGAGCGCGACGCCTCGCTGGAGTGGGTGGCGCTCGGCTTCGGCTCCGCGCGCGGCAAGGTGCGGATGGAGACCAAGCTCGCCGGCCCGGGCTCCTCAGCCAAGGTGACCGGAGCCTACCTGGGCGCCGGCGCCCAGCATCTCGACTTCGACACCACCCAGGAGCACGCCGCCGAGCACACCACCTCCGACCTCGCCTTTAGAGGCGTGCTATCCGATCGCGCGACCGCGGTGTGGCGAGGGATGATCCGGGTCGATCCCGGCGCCCAGCAGACCGACGCCTTCCAGGAATGCCGCAACCTGCTGCTCTCCAAGCGGGCGCACGCGGACGCGATCCCTGGACTCGAGATCGAGGCCAACGACGTCCGCTGCACCCACGCCGTTGCGGTCGCCCAGGTGGACCGCGAGCAGCTCTATTACCTGCGCGCCCGCGGCCTGCCGGAGCCGCGGGCCAAGCGCTTGATCATCGACGGCTTCCTCCAGGAGCTCGCCGAGCGCACTGCCGCGGGCCCGGTCCGCGACGCAGTGTCGGCGGCGCTCGACCGCCGGCTCGGCGAGATCCTTCCTGAGGCCTGAGCCGGTTCGGCCCGTCAGACGGATGGGGCGCCGACGGTGATCGTGGCAACGTCGATGCGCGATGCGGCCACGACCAGCGGGAAGCTGCCCGGCTTCGAGGCCTTGAACCTGATCAGCGCCGGCTTGCCGGCCGCGATCGTGCGGTCGATCCCGTAGCCGATCAGCTCGATGCCGACCGTGGCGTCGGAGACCACCCGCAAGCGAACGGCCTCATCCCGGCGGTAGTGGAGCTCCGCGGGGCCGCTCGCCGGGGGGGCACCATCGATCACCCTCACCGTCGCCACGGGCGGGGGCGAGCCCGAGCTCCGGCCTCCGCCGCGCACCTCGCCCCCTCCCTCTGCCGAGATCGACGGAGCATCGACGGTCTGCTCGCTGTAGATGAAGACGAAGCCGGTGACGATCCCGATGCCGAGGATCAGACCGAGGACGATGCCGATGACCCGGTCGCGCCAGCGCACATCGACCGTCGCCGGCTAGACGCCGTCGAGCAGCCGCCAGTTCGCCCGCAAGACGGCCTCCGCGCCAGCCGCCAGGTCATCCTCGTCGCTCTGCGCCGCCAGCTCCTCGATCAGCTCACGCGCCTCCGCGGCGTGCTCGGTGTCGCGTCGCTCGTGGAGGCGGAAGTAGGCCGTCCCCGGGCCCTCGGTGAATCCATAATGGTCGACCAGGCCCTGGCGCTTGATGCGGGAGATCTCCGGCTGCCCGCTCTCGATCGCGTACAGCCTCACCAGCCTTCCCAGCAGACCGTCACCGCCCGCTTGGACGGCCGGCGAATCCGACCAGGCGCGCACGCACTCCTCGGTCTCCGGCGTCGGGCCATCGGCGGCGCAGCCTCCCGCCGCCTCGACGAAGCCGTCCCAGAGCGCCACGTGGTCGCGTTCCTCGACTGCATGTCTCCGCAGCTCCGGGCGCTCGGGAGCGATCTCCGCCGCGGCCTCCGAGGCCGCGGCGATCGCCCGCACCGCGTGCCGGTACTGGCCCGAGTAGCGCGCCAGCTCCTGGCGGCTCAGCTCTCCGGCCGACCAGCGCCGATAGAAGGGGTGGCGGAGCACGTTCCAGCGCTCGCGACCCTGCTCGATCCGCTCCCAGATCCTCTGCGTCAAGTGATCCTCCTCGTTCAGCCGGGGGAAGTCAGGAGAATAGCGGCGCGGTGCGACCGCAAGCGCACGACATAGCCGTGCCGCCGTTTCCAGCGGGCACGCAGTGGATCGGCCCCGAGCCCGGCGCGGTCGAGCGAATCTGCGCCGCCGGCCCTCTGCTCGTCCACTTCGTCGACGCAGCGCACCTGTCGAGCGTTCGCACGCTCCCGTATGTGGGCGCCTGGGAGGAGCGCTACCGCGATCACGGGCTGACCCTGGTCGGGGTCAACTCGCCCCGCTTTCCGTTCACGGCCGACGCCGGCAAGCTCGCCGCGGCGCTCACGCGGCTCGAGGTCAGCTTCCCCGTCGCCGCCGACTCCCGCTACCGGATCTGGCACGACTATGGGTGCGAGGGGTGGCCGTCGCTGTTCCTCTGGGGGCGGGGCGCTGCGCTGCGCTGGTTCCACTTCGGCGAGGGCGAGTACGCGGCCACCGAGGAGGCGATCCAGGAGGAGCTGCGGGCGCTCGACCCGGACCTCGAGCTGCCCGAGCCCCTCCCCGCCCTCCGGCCGAGCGACGCCCCGGGCGCGCTTGTCGCGCCGCCCAGCGACGAGTTCTTCCCAGGCGGCTCGGAATCCGAACCGTGGCGAGCGCGCGAGGACGATCCGCCGCTCGAGCTGGACTACGCGGCGGGCGGCGCCTGGGCGACGATCGACGGGCGCGGCGTGCTCCGGGCCTCGCTCGATCGTGGGCGCGAGCTCGCGATCGAGGTCGAGGCGCCGGGCGCCTACGAGCTTGCCAACCACGAGCGCCACGAAGCGCACCACCTGTCCCTCGGAGCCACGCCGGGCGTTCGCGTCTACTCGATCGGCTTCTCAGCGGGAGTGCCCTGAGAGCACCCAACGGCCGCGATCCGAGAGCTCGGCGGGATCAGCCCCGAGCAGCCAGCTCGACCCTGATCTCCTTCGGGAGCATGAAGCGGACGTCCTCGTCGACGGTCCGCAGCTCCGAGACCTCCTGCGCCCCGCGATCGCGGAAAAAGGCGACGAGTTGTGAGACGAGCTCCTCGGGAGCGCTCGCCCCGGAGGTGATCCCGACGGTCTCCACGTCGTCCAGCCACCCCTCCTCGACCTGAAGCGAGTTGTCGATCAAGTGGGAGGCGGCGCCGTGCTCGCGGGCCACCTCGACCAGGCGGTTCGAGTTGGAGGAGTTGGTGGAACCGATCACCAGCACCAGGTCGCACTCGCGCGCCAGCTGCTTCACGGCAATCTGGCGGTTGGTGGTCGCGTAACAGATGTCGTCCGACTTCGGGCCGACGATCTGGGGGAACTTGTCGCGCAGGCGAGCGATGAGCCCCAGCGTCTCGTCGACCGACAGCGTCGTCTGGGTGATATAGGCGACCTTGTCGGGGTCTGGGACCTCGAGGTCGTCCACGTCCTCGGCGGTCTGCACGAGCACGATGTTGGCCGGCGCCTCACCGGTCGTTCCCTCTACCTCCTCGTGGCCCGCGTGGCCGATCAGCACGATCGTGTAGCCCTGCTCGGCGAATTTGCGCGCCTCGACGTGGACCTTCGTGACCAGGGGACAGGTGGCGTCGATCGTGCGCAGGCGCCGCTGGTGCGCGTTCGCATGCACCTTCGGGGCGACGCCGTGAGCGGAGAAGACGACCAACTCGCCCTCCGGAACCTCGGTCTCCTCGTCGACGAAGATCGCGCCCCGCTCGGCGAGCTGCTCGACGACGTGCTTGTTGTGGACGATCTCCTTGCGCACGTAGACCGGCGGCCCGTGCAGCTCGAGGGCGTGCTCGACCGTCTGCACGGCTCGATCGACGCCGGCGCAGTAGCCGCGCGGCGCGGCGAGCAGCACGCGCCGCGGGACGGCACGGGCAGGGGCTCGGGGAGCGGAAGCCATGCGCCCTACAGGGTACCCAGCTCCGCTGTGGGCTCAGACGCGTTGCTCATCCGAGCCCGGGCAGCGGCGAGTGGTCGCTCGACCCGGCGGATGGGCGGCCTCTGACCTGGGTCGGCGCCGGGGCCGAGGACCAAACCGCGCCGGCGCTCCAGGCCAAGGCAACGAGGAGGCCGCTCACGGCGTCATTGGCAGGATCGCTCATAGCCAGACGGGCTTCCGTGATGCTCGGGCGCCTAGCGAATAGCGACCGCGATGACGGTGGTCGCAGCGCCGCTGGTCGAGTTGCGTTGCCATATGGGACGCAACTCGACCATCGCGGCATCGGTGGCAGGGTGACTCAGACTGCGCCACCGTCGCGTGGCGCTCTTGCGCGCTACGGTGCGCGTTCCGTGATGCCTCCACGGACGTCGGTGACTTTGGTGTCGTATGCGGAACCAAAGTGACCACAGGTTTCGGTGGCTGTCCTACTCGCCCCGAAACGCCCGCAGTGTCGCGCGTTAGCGATACCTGGACGAGGCGAGACGCGATCCGGGCGGAATTGCTGGATCACCACCGCCTCAGCGGATCCGAGGCAGGGCGGCGAGCGCCGGCTCCCCCACGGCGTCGAGGCTTGGCGCGCAGACGTGACCGAGGTTGTCCCGGCGCGTGTGCCAGAAGGCGCCCGGGCTGGGGCCTGGGCCGTACTCGAAATCGATCAGGTTGACGGCCCGGATCCCCGCGTGCGCGAAGGGGATGTGGTCGTCGAGTACCGGGGGCGAGGTGCCCACGAACGGCGAGGGCCTGGCGGGTTCCTCCTGCGCGGCTTCCGAGAACAGCCGGTAGAGGCCGGGATCCGAGTTCTCCTCACGCGGGATCTCGAGGTCGCAGTCGCCGACCAGGTCGAAGAGGACCATGGCGCGGATCTCGACCAGCGCCGCCGAGCCCTGGAGGCCGCCGCGTCGCGCGTAACGGATGAACTGGCTGCTGCCGCGCGCCCCGTCCAGGTCGAAGGGCCTGTCGTCGCGCGCCTCCTCGGCGTCGAAGAAGACCAGCTCGATCGAGGGCCCGTGCAGGCGCTGTGGCAGGCCGCGCGCCAGCTCGAGCAGGACGGCGACGCCGGAGGCGCCGTCGTTGGCGCCGACGAAGCCGGGGATGTCCTTGGTGTCGTGGTGGGCGCCGACGACGACCGTGCCCGGCATCTCGCCGGGGATGCGGCCGACGACGTTGCGGTGGGGACGCTGCACCCGAACCTCGCGCACGCCGGCTTCGCGGAGCCGCCTGGCGATCAACCGCACCTCCTGGCGGCTCCCCGCGGAGCCGGCCGTCCGGGGGCCGATCCGCACCTGCGCGCGCAGGTCGCGAAAGGCGCGTTGGGCGTCGAAGCGGCCCGCCGCGGGCGGACCTGGCCCGCTGCTCGGCCCATCGCCGCAGCCCACAAGCGCTGCACCGAGCACGGCGAGCAGCGTCCCGAAGCGTCGCATTGGGGCGAGGCTACAGAGCCGCTAGGGTTGGTCCGTGGCCCAGCAGCACATGGATCGCCTCAGCTCGGTCGACGTCTCGTTCCTCACCAACGAGAGCGCCTCCAGCCACATGCACGTGGGCGGGATCCTGATCTTCGAGGGGCCGCCGCCCAGCTACGACGACGTGCTCGACCACATCAGGGGCCGGCTCCATCTGGTGCCCCGCTTTCGGCAGAAGCTCGCACACCCCCCGGTCCAGACCGGGCGCCCGTTCTGGGTCGACGACCCGAACTTCAACCTCACCTACCACATCCGTCACTCGGCGCTGCCCGCGCCCGGTTCGGAGGACCAACTTCGCAAGATGGCGGCCCGCGTCTTCTCGCAGCAGCTCGACCGGACCAAGCCGCTCTGGGAGCTGTGGCTCGTCCAGGGACTGACCCGCAAGCGCTTCGCGCTGATCACCAAGACGCACCATGCCCTGGTGGACGGCGTCTCGGGCGTCGACATCGCCAGCGTGCTGTTCGACACCAAGCCGGTTCCCGAGCCCGCCGAGCCCGACCACGACTGGGTGCCTGACCCCGAGCCCTCGCGCGCGAGCCTGGCCGCGAAGGGAGTGGAGGGGCTGCTGGGCACCCCGCTGCGCCTGGCGCGCCGCCTGGAGCACGGGATCCAGCACCCGGAGGCGACCCTGCGTCAGTTGGTCGAAGCCGCGGAGGGAGTCGGGGAGATCGGCTGGGCGTTCGCCAACCCGGCGCCGAAGGTGCCGCTCAACGTCGACATCGGCTCGCACCGCCGCTTCGTCTGGGTGCGCAGCGACCTGGCGCACATGAAGTGCGTCAAGGACGCGCTCGGAGGCACCGTCAACGACGTCGTGCTGGCGGTGGTGGCGGGCGGGGTTCGCGACTGGCTGCACGGTCGCGGCATCCGTACCGAGGGGCTGGAGCTGCGGGCGCAGGTCCCCGTCTCGATTCGGGCCGAGGACGAGCGCGGCCAGCTCGGCAACCGGCTGGCGGTGATGCGCGCGCCGCTGCCCGTCTACATCGCGGACCCGGTCCGCCGCCTGCACGCCGTGACCCGGGCGATGCAGGGGCTGAAGCAATCGAAGCAGGCGCTTGGCGCCGAGGTGATCACGCGCTTCAACGACTTCGCCCCGCCCACCCTGCTCGCGCAGGCCGCGCGGATCAACTTCTCGACCCGCCTGTTCAACCTGGTGGTCACCAATGTGCCGGGCCCGCAGATACCGCTCTACGTGCTCGGCCGCGAGCTGCAGGACATCTTTCCCGTCGGCTTCCTGCCGCCCCATCAGGCTCTGTTCGTGGCCATCATGAGCTACAACGGCGGCATCAACTTCGGCCTGCTCGCCGACTACGACTCGATCGAGGACGTCGAGGTGATCGCCGAGGGCATCGAGCGCTCGATCGCCGAGCTGGCCGATGCGGCGGAGGCGGCCTCGCAGGCGCCCGAGCCCGCACCGGCGGCCCGCTGACGCCGGCGCCGCGGTACCCGCCGGGGGACGCCTACCGCGCCGCCCGCTGCAACGCCCGGCCGGCATTCAGGATCCCCCAGCCGAGAGCGTTGCGGAAGCGGCGTCCGCTCGCGGTGCGCTTGATGATCCGCAGCACCTTGGTGTTCTCGATCCCGGGCCGCTTGCTGCGGATCAGGGCCGCGGCGCCCGCCACCTGTGGGGTGGCCATGCTGGTGCCCTCGAGGTAGGCGAAGTCGTTCGAGCCCTGAAAGCTCGTCCGGCAGTTGCCGCACGGGGGCTCGCCATTGATCGGGTCACCCGTCTCGATCGCGGTTGAGTTGTCGGGGAAGGTGGAGAGGATCCCGCAGTCCGAGCGGATCGCGCAGGCCGCGGAAGCGGAGCCGTATGCGGCCAACGAGATCCCGGTGCCGCGGCCGGGGTGGAACCAGGCGCGGCGATCGTTGTGGCCCGCCGCCGTGACCACCAACCCCTTGCCCGAGCGGAGCCTGTCGCCGGTGCCGTTCGGTTGCAGGTGCGAAGCGGGCGTTCCCTGGTGGGTGGTGTCGTCATTGGAGGCGGCCGCGACCAGGACGACGTCACGCTTGTATGCGTAGTCGAGCGCCTTGTTGATGACGCCCGAGCGCCCGGGGCCCCCGAAGCTCATGCTGATCACGTCGGCGCCGCGGTGGGTGGCGTTGGTGATCGACCGGGCAATCAGCGAGTCGTCGAGGTTTACGGTGTCGGAAGCCTTCTCGTTGATCAGCTTGCATTTGAAGGCGGCGCCCGCCACTCCATCGCCGTTGTTGCCCGCCCCACAGGCCAGCCCGGCGACGTGCGTGCCATGCCCGACCTCATCGTGTCTCGGCCCCGTGCAGTCCGGCTCGTCGAGGCCACCGCAATCGGCGTAGTCGTAGCCCTTCGAATAGGCGATCCGCCAAGAGAGGTCGAAATGCCCGCCGTCGATTCCGGTGTCGATGATGGCGAGCTTCGCTCTCCGGCCCCGCGAGCGCTTCCATGCCTTCGGAAAGCGCTCCTGGCGCAGATTCCACTGGTAGAAGTCGTTCGACGGCGCGCGGGTGTCGTGCCTGGTAAGGGCGGGATCGTCCGGCAGGTAGCGGAGAGTCCTGTAGCGCTCCGGCTCGACCCGCCTGACCGCAGGGTCGGCTTCCAGCTCACTGCGCGCTCGCGCGAGGCTCTGGCCCGGTGCCGGCCGCACCGCCACGGCGCCGAGCACGGGGATCGAGCGCACCCGGAAGAACCGGGTGCGGTTCAGCACGGCCGAGATGCGGCCCTGGGCCGCATCGAGGTTCGCTTCGCGCAGCGCCTCCCCGGTGGGCGCCACGATCCGCGGCGATCGCACCAGGGCGATCAGGTTGCCGGTTAGCCCGGAGCGGTCGGCGACAGGCGAAGCGGGCGCGGGCTGGGCTGTGGGCGACGCGGCGCTCGGGATCGCGACAGCCGCCAGGGCAGTGAACACGAGCCCCGCCACTCCTAATCGGCGCATGCGAGAACTCTAGAGAGCCATTCAGACCTGCCCAGGGGGCGTGGCCTCGCGGCGCTCGGCAGGAAACGCCCCGCTCCGGCGTACCATTTGCATACCTGAGTGAAAGCGGCAAGCGAAGGCGAGGGAAACGGCGTGAGCGACCAGGGCTCGGACAACCGGCAGAGCACCCAGTTCCACTACCACCTCGAGCTTACCCCGGCGCAGCTCAAGATCACGCACACCGCGCTCCACTCCCTGCTGGACGACTTCGGCCGTGACCAACCCGAGGTCCTGCGCACCATCCACGAGGTGCTCGACAAGCTCCCCGACGAGCACGCGATCCGCGCCATCCACCTCGACCGGGAGATCGAGCGCCAGCTGACGGCCGGCGACGAGTCCGGCGACGAGCCCCCCACCGCCGCCTGAGACCCCCCGCGGACCGCGTCGCCCGCGTGTTAGGGTCGCAGGGGAATGAGGAGGCAAAGGCGGCGCACACCGAGGCGTATCACTCGGGTTCGGGGGCGCCTCCTCCTATCGGTCTTCACCGCCGTGGCGGTGACCGGAGCGCTGGCGGTCGCCGGCTCCGGGACCCCGCCGGTGAACCTCGGCCAGGCGGCCGCGGCCCCGACGCGGCCGAACATCGTGGTGATCGAGACCGACGACCAGACGGTCGAATCGATGCGGGTGATGGACAACGTCAACTCGCTGATCGGGGGCCAGGGGGCGACGTTCCGGAACAACTTCGTCAACTACTCGCTCTGCTGCCCTTCGCGCGCCACCTTCCTCACCGGCCAGTACGAGCACAACCACGGCGTGCTCGGCAACACGCCTCCGAACGGCGGCTTTGGCCGCTTTCAGGCCTTGCACGGAAATAACAACCTCGCCGTCTGGCTTCGCCGTGCCGGCTACTACACCGCCATGATCGGCAAGTACCTGAACGGCTACGCGAACAGCCCGCTGGTCCCGCCCGGTTGGTCGGAGTGGCGCGCGGCCGCCCCGAACACGCAGGCGGTCTACCAGTACACGCTGAACGAGAACGGCACCTTGGTCAACTACGGCCAGGCGCCCCGAGCCTTCAAGCAGGACGTGCTGACGGGTAAGGCGGTCAACTTCGTCGCCCGCCGGGCGCCGAGGGCGCAGCCGTTCTTCCTCTGGCTTACGTACACGGCTCCCCACTCCGGCGGCCCGGACCCAAACCCGAACCCGCCGGGCAACTGCCAGGCCTCCGCGAAGCCGGCGCCTCGCCACGCCCACGCGTTCGACTCCGAGCCGCTGCCGAGGCCCCCGAACTTCAACGAGGCCGACGTCTCGGACAAGCCGGCCGAGATCCAGAACCGCCCGCTTTTGAGCGCGAACCGGATCGCGGACATCCAGCGCAAGTACCGCTGCCGACTCGAGTCCATCCTCTCGGTGGACGAGGGCGTAAAGGCGATCATCGACGAGCTCAGGGCCAAGGGCGAGCTCGCAACCACCGTGCTCATGTTCACCTCGGACAACGGCTTCTTCCACGGCGAGCACCGAATTCCCGGCGGCAAGATGCACATCTACGAGGAGTCGATCCGGGTGCCGCTGGTGATGCGCGGGCCGGGTGTCCCTCGGGGGGTGAACGTCAGCGACCTGTCGATCAACGCCGACCTGGCGCCGACGATCGTCGATCTGGCGAACGCGGACCCCGGCCTGGTGATGGACGGGCGCTCGCTGATCCCGGTGGCGCAGCAGCCGGGCATCGAGCAGGGACGCGAGCTCCTGATCGAGGAGCCGAGCTTCGAGGCGATCCGGACAGAGCGCTACATGTACGCCGAGCACCGCACTGGCGAGAGGGAGCTCTACGACCTGAATCAGGACCCGTTCGAGCTCGACAGTCGCCACGACGACCCCGCTTACGCATTGGTCCAGGGCCAGCTCGCGGCCCGCCTCCACCAGCTACAGAACTGCGCCGGTTCCAGCTGCCGCAGCCATCCGTAGCTGAGCCTCCGCCTCGATCACCGCCCGGCCGCGCTCGGGCATTCCCAGATCAAGATCACGCGATGTGCGCCGCAGTCGGAGTACCGACGATCTTGAACACCTGCAGGCCATAGCAGGGCTTCGTGCCGTTGAACCCTCGGCACTGGTGCCGTAACCGACCACTCACAGTGCCCGATCAGGGCGCGCCGTACATCGCGTTCATGGCTTGGCGCAGATCAGGAGAAACAGTCTGGCCGATGCTCCGAGCCTACCTCCATTGGCCGAGACTGGCCGTGAATCACCGTCACGCCAAGTCGCGCTGTTTTCTCTTGGGCTTTAGGTGAACAGAACGGAACGGGCTCTCGGTACGCGCTACTTGTCCTGAGTCGGGGTTGCCTGCGCTCCGAGAGATCGTTGACCGGCTGAACGCTGAGGGTGTCCCGACTCCCCGCGGCGGCAGGGCATGGCGGCCTTCATCGCTGGAGGCAGTGCTGCGCTCGCCACCAGCGGTCGGGGCCATCCTCTAAGCGAAAGCCGTGGGTACGGCGTGGGTACGGGTGGGGGCGCAAACTGACCCCGGATGACCCCGAGTGACCCTCAGATCGTGCGTCAGAACCCGAGCGCGAACTTGGCGTCCGCGGACATCTTGTCCGCGCGATGGCGTGGCGCCTGGCTCGCCCAGGCAGGTTCCGTCACCCTCAGTTGCTCTCAGTTGCGCTTAGAACTCGGCTGTTCGGGACCCCGTTCGGGACCCCGTTTTCGCGGGCCTCGAATGCCCCCGCGAGAAGCTCGGCCTCGTCGGCCTGCGCTCGATAGTGCAGGTAGCGCTCGGTGGTCTTTAGGTCCGCGTGGCCCATCCAGGTCTTCACCTGCAGCGCGCTCGCGCGGTTGATCGCCAGCGTCCCGAAGACATGGCGCAGATCGTGGAAGCGAAGCTGGCGAAGATCCGCTGCCTGCTGGGCGTCGCGGTATCTCTCGCGGACCTTCTTCGGATTCAGATGGTCGCCGACAACCCCGCAGAGGACCAGATCCCCATCCTCGGTGAACTCGGGCCGCTGAGAGAGACGGGCTAGCGCCTGAGCGACCGGATCTGCCATCGGTACTGCTCGCATCCGGTTTGACTTCGGCGTTCCCTCCCGACTCTGCGTGTAGCTCGATCGAACCCGGATCAGGCGGCGCTCGAAATCGACGTCACGCCAGCGAAGCGCCAGAACCTCACCCATCCGCAAGCCGACGAATGCGGCGAGCACGTAGGTCGCTGCGTCCTGCTCCGAGGCTGCCTCTCTGATGAGCGCCCAGACTTCCTCGGGCACGTATACGTCGATGCCGGCGGCGTTTCGCACCCTGGGCCGCTCGAGCTCGGAGGCCGGGTTGTGAGGCAAGCCCCAGACCCGCTTCGCTCGCTCCATGATTGCTCCGAGGACGACGAGGTACTTCTGCTGGGTGCGGTTCGACGGCGCCCGAGCCTCGATCCATTTCTCTCGCCAGAGCTCCAGGCGCGTCGACGTGATTTCCTCGAGCGGGATCATGCCGAGCTCGTTGTCGAGCTGGCGGACCATCGCCGTGTAGTCGATCAGCGTCGAGGGCTTCACGTCGCGCTCCTGCTCGGAGTAGCGAAGCCACTCGGCCGAGGCGTCAACGAAGGTGGCGCCCGTCCGCTGGATGCCGGCGAGCGTTCCCCTTCTCGCGTCCGTGAGCAGCTCCCGAAGCGCCTCCTCGGCCAGCCGGCGGGTGTAATAGCCGTGGGGAGGGCGGCTACGCTCGCGCCACGCAGGCCCCAGCCGCGTCTTCACCTGGCGGTCGGCGAGCCGGTACTTGGCGTACCAGCTGGCCCCACGCTTACCTTCTCGCAGGAAGACGTGGCCGCTGACCTGGGTGCAGGGGAAGTCGCGCTCGTGTTTGGTTAGGTGCATTAGCTCTCCTCCGGATCGAGGAGCCGAGCGCGGGATACCCTTCCCCGGCACCGGGACTGGAGGGATCTTGGCCCGGTGCCAAGGGGCCGGGTGTATCCCTGCACGCCGGCCCCGCTTTGTCTTGAAGGCGACTCTACTCGCTCTCGCGGCTGCTGACACCGCTCGTTCATGCGACCACGAGCTCCCCGCCGTCGCTATATCGAGACCGCTGCGGCGGCACCATGGACGACGCCTCGTACACCGCGTAGGCGAGGGCCATCAAGCAGTCGATTGGCTCGCGGGATGCCGACTTTGAGAGCACCTCGCCCCACTCACGGCTCTTCGTCTCCGCGGCGAGCGCGTGGCGGCGCGGCACATCTGCTCCACCATGCCTCAGTCGCTCGTGCACGATCGCCTCATGGAGAGCGCGGCACGCCTCAGCGTTCCGGTTGTAGCGCCATTCCTTGATCGGGATGCCTTCATCGTCAAGGCCCTGAGCCGCCTGGCTGAAATACGCCCTGTCGTAGACGACAGCGGCGACGGTGTAGCGCTCGGCCAGCTCGCGAACGTGCTGCTCAACGTCAGCCAGCGGCACCTCGCGGCGCTCTGACGGTATCCACACCCTCCAGAGTGCGTGAAGAATGTCGTCGTCGTCCTTGCGGACCACGACAACAGCGGTGGTGTCGTGGGCGACCGAGGCATCCACACCCACCACGACGCGATCGCCGTCAGCGATCTCCGGTGTGCCGGCGCAGCGATCCCAGGCGTCCGCGGTCACGAACACGGCCTCGGAGGCAACGTGCTGGTTGCAGTGGAGCCGGCGATAGGACACCTCGCGCAAGACGCGGCGATGCTCGGCTAGCGCCTCGACGGTTATCGCCTGCCGCGGGTTCGCGTCTTTCACGATCCCGCCGATGTCGTCGATGTCTCCGTCCTCGGGCACACTCCACTCAAGCCAGAGCGAATCCTGGGTCTCGGCGCGAAGCACCGCCCCCTCGCGCACCGCGGCGCCCTCCTCGAGCACGCGCCGGCGCATCGTCGGCATGGGCGCATCCTCGTGGCCGCCCATCGTCGAGACGATCCGCATCCTGGCCGCCGGGTCCTTGATCAGCGCCGATCTCAAACTGACATAGAGACGATCGTCGCGGTGCGAGCCCAGCTCGTCGACGATCACGAGCCGGGGGTCCCAGCCCATCTGCTTTTCGGCGTCCGCGGAGACCACGACGAGCCGGCCGCCGGCCGCCGTCCTGATCTCGCGCAGCGTGAACGTCAGCTGTCCGCGGAGATCTTCCAGATGCTTGGCGAACCGCTCCGCGGCTCTGAATAGATGTTGGGCCTGGTCGCGCGCCGCCGCGGCGCAGATGATCGTCGCCTCGGGGTGCCGGGCGAGCTCGTAGAGCCCGTAGCAGCCCAGCAGCGTGGTCTTGCCCTCGCCTCTGGGCTGGGAGATCGTCACCTCACGATGCGGGCCGAGCACCGCCTCCATGACCTCGAGTTGGAAGGGCTCGAGGTTGAGCCCTGCCAGCTTCGCGAAGCGCGCGAAGCGCTCGACCTCGGTCAGAGCCACGGGTTCCTCGGACGCGAGACCCTTGCCCCCGTTCTGGGGTCGAGCTCGGCGACAAAGTCCCAGCCTTGTACCTCGATCTCCTCGGGGGTAAGCCCGCGCGTGCCCGGCGGCGGCGTCCACTCCCCGGTCATCACGTCCACGCTGCCTAATGGCCGCTCCCGGCGCTCTACATCGGCGGCGCCGCCGACGACAAGGCTTCCGCCGCGCGAGTAGCGGCTGATCCTTTGCTTGATCCGGTCCCGTACACGAGGACGACACTGCGGACAACGCTTGCCTCCTCGCGCGTAACCGTGTTCGCAGTAGTCAGCCACGGAGCAGCCTCGCCAGCTCGTTGTCGGGCTCTGGGACGCCGTCAGAGGCCCTGAGAGCGCGTTCTAACGCGACTTGGGCCGCGACCTTGCCGCCCCTAGCCGACTTGGCGAGCAGGATCAGCGCCTCCTCGTATGACGGCCCCTCATCGAGCGGGCCAGCCCGCCGTAGAAGCTCCCGAACGAACGCCGATCGACTGACACCCTCGCCGCGCAGTTCGTCGACCTTGGCGAGATCGTCAGGGCTCAGGCGGATCGAAACCGACTCCATGTGGTCACCTCGTAGTCATTAGAGTGATTTGCTCAGGCGCGCGCAGCGGGCCACCCAGCGGTCGGTGGGATTGCGACCTCAGTCATCTCAACCCTCCCCCTGGGGTAGGGTCGCCACGAGCCAACCAAACCTGGGGAGGAGCCATGCGCCATATCCGCCGACACCTGACCTACGCCAACGTGATGGCAACGCTGGCTATGTTCGCGGTCCTGGGCGGAGGCGCTTACGCCGCCGCGACGATCGGTGCCGACGACATCAAGAGGAACGCCGTGCGCGCTAAGCACATCAAGAGGAATGCGGTGAAGAGCGCGGACATCAAAAACGGCGCGGTCACCGGTCGGGAGGTCTTGAATGGGTCCCTGCGGGCCGCCGATGTCTCGGTCTTTACAATCGATGCCACGGTCACCCTCAACATCGCGGCGCAGACCTGCATCAACAACGACTTCGGCGTCGACGACATCCGGCCCGGCGACCGCGTGTTGATGTTCACGAAGAACCTCGAGGCGGACCCACAGGTCCAGGCCAAGGTGTTCGTTGATTCGCAGTTCGCAACCGAGGCAGGCCGCCTGCCCTTCCGGGCATGCAACCTCGGCACGGCCGCGCTGACGGACGAGACGATTCCGGTCAACATCATCGTGATCCGGTAGCAACTCCCGGCGAGAGTCGTCGGTACGACCGTCGTCCTGCGAGAGAGCTTCCGCAGCTTGCGAAGCAAAGTGCGCTAGTCGCACCCCTCGGCGCGAGATACTGCGCGGGCGATGTCGCAGGAGAACGTCGAGGTCGTCCGCCGCGTGAACGAGCTCTTCTCGAAGCGAGACTGGGATGGATGGGCCGAGCATTGGGACCCTGAGGTCGTCGTGACGGCGCCGAAAGGCTGGCCCGAAGGAGAGGAGGTGCAGGGGATCGAGGCGTGGAGGCGGCAGGCTGAGCGCTTGCACGACTCCTGGGAGGAGGTTCATGTCGAGGTGGACGAAATTCGTCCGGTCGGCGACGACCAGGTGCTGGCCCGGATTCGCTACGTAACTCGGGGCAGGGACACCGGAATGTCCTTCGACACGCCGATGGCAGCCGTATTCCTCTTGCGAGGCGGAAGGATCGTCCGCGCGCGGTACTTCTGGGAGTACGACGATGCCCTCGAAGCCGCCGGGCTGCGGGAGTAGGCGATGTCGCAGGAGAACGTGGAGTTTGTACGCCGGGCGCTTGCAGAGTTTGGCGTGACCCGCGAGGGGTTCGAAGAAGGCGCCCGCGCCGGGTTGATTGCGCCGGATGCCGAGTTCGATTTCTCGGCCCTGTATCCGGATGGGGGGATCGTTCGCGGATTGGAGGGCTGGCGCGGCTTCTGGGATGCGTTGCCATGGGGTCGCTCCCTCAAGATCGAGCCAGAGCGTTTCTTCGATGTCGACGACGAGCGGGTGCTGGTCTTCATGAGCGTAACTGCCGAGGGGGAGGGCAGCGGGGCTCCGGTCGGGAGACGGAGCGCACACGAGTACACAATTCGGGATGGGGTCGTTGTGCGCTTGAAGGTGTACCCGGACCGAGCCGAGGCTCTCAAAGCCGCCGGGCTGCGGGAGTAGGCGATGTCGCAGGAGAACGTGGAGATCGCCCGACGCGTGGTCGCTGCATGGAACTCCGACAATCTGGAAGGTTTCTTGGCGGAGCTCGACCCTGAGATCGAGTGGCACGCCGCGCTCGAGCAAGCCCTTGAGGGCGCGGGCAGCACATATCGCGGTCACGAGGGTGTGCGGAGGGCCTGGGACGTGTACCGCAGCGAGGCGTTCGGAGGTCTGACCGTCCACGTCCATGAATTTCGTGACCTCGGCGAGTCGGTGTTGTGCCTGGGCCGCATGGACGCCACTGGGCGCACGACCGGGATCGAGGTCGGCGGGGAGCTTGGCCTGCTTTTCAGTTTTCGCAACGGCAAGCTTGCGAGGTCGCGCGACTTTCTGAGTCACGCCGAGGCCCTCGAAGCGGTCGGGCTGCGGGAGTAGGCGATGTCGGAGGAGAACGTGGAGTCGCTGCGCCGAGCCATTGAGGCATACAACCGGGACGACCTTGATGCCGCCGTCGCTGACATGCACCCAGACTGCGAATACGTCCCCAGCGGGGCGCTCCCCGGAGTCCGTGACGTGGTTCGCGGGCCTGAGGGGTACAAGCGAACCATTGCCTGGCTCCGCGACGCTTTCGACCGGGCTCACATCGATGTCGAGTTGACGGACGCGGGCGACCAAGTGCTGGCCCGGCTGACGGCACGGGGACGAGGGGAGCAGAGCGGCGTGGAGACGGCGTGGGAGTTCTGGCAGGTCTGGACCTATCGAGATGGCAAGGCCGTGTCCGGGCGCGGTTTCACGGACCGAGACGAAGCCCTCGAAGCCGCCGGGCTGCGGGAGTAGGCGATGTCGGAGGAGAACGTGGAGATGGTTCGGCGAGGGATCGAGAGCGTGGAGGCCTTCTGGGCCATGCTCGACGAGCATGTCGTCTGGGATCTGCGGGGGATGTCCCTCTTGGATGTCGACCCGGTCTGCATCGGGCGCGATGCCGTGATCGAGGCGTCCCGCCACTACTGGGGCACGTGGCAGGACTACCGGCTCGACGCGGAGGAGATCAGGGAGGCCGGATCGAGCGTCTTCGTCGCCGTGCGCGAGCGGATGCGCGGCAAGGGGAGCGGCGTTCCGATCGACCGTTGCTGGGCGCAGGTGTGGACCTTCCACCGAGGTCGGATCATCCGCTGGGAGTTGTTCCAGGACCGGGCCGAAGCCCTCGAAGCCGCCGGGCTGCGGGAGTAGGGCGGCACTCATAGCCCGGCCCGGTTCAGCTGCTCGGCTCGGGTGATCTTCGAGTGGCAGGCGTGACACATGCTCATCAGGTTGTCCATCGCCCACACCTCGCCCCCGTCCTGAATGTCCACGCGATGGTGCACGTCCTCAGCCAAGGCACCGCACTGTTCGCATAGCGGCTGCTCGTGAAGCTGCTTGCGTCGGGTGTGCCTCCACTTCGCGCGACCGTAGTAGCGCTTGTTCTGGCTCGTGTAGCGGCGGTTCGCCTCACGGGCGCACTCACGGCAGCGGTTGCCGCTTACGACTTGGCTCGTGCACCCAGCTGTGCTGCACAGTCTCATCAGGTCTCGAAGGTCGCGACCCTGATCGGCGGTCTGGACTTCCAGCCCAGCACTTTGGTCGCCCCATGCACCGGGCGGGTCGTGAACGAGATCTCGTACAGATCGACCTCATAGAGCTCACGACCACCGCCCTTACGGGGCCGGGAGTCCGCCATGAAGCCAATGCTGAAACCCGCGACCCCGCTCTTGATCGCCCGCCAAACCTGCTGGCCCTCCTCGCCCTCGCGGTCCACCGAACCTGCGACGACGAGCCCCTGCTCGCTTGCGTACATCGAGTGAGGATCGATGGCCCCGACCACGGTCGAGGTGTGCTCGAACAGGAGCGGCAGGTTCTTGCCGCTGCGCTGCCACGCCTCAATCGTCCGGTCGAACGCGGTGGGCGCAATGGTGTCCTGCTCTCGGTCCGCAGTCCAGGCGCTAGCCAAGGCCTCGAACTGACCAAGCTCCTGGTCGGTGGCGGTGGTCGTTGCCTTCAGTGTTAGGTGCTGCATGTCTGCATCTCCTTCTCGTAGATCTCTCGTAACTCGTCGCCGTCGAGGACCTCGACCTCGGTGAGCCGTTCATAGACGGCGATTGCGAGGCGTCTATAGCGCTTCGCTTTGCAGAGCTTGATTGCCTCGCCGCGGAGTCTTAGGAACTCCTCGATGCCGTCCCAACGACCCTCAACGAGAATGGCGAGAAGGTCCTCATCATTCGTACTGCCGTTGCGGTCGGGCGCCAAGAGCGGCGTCTCGCGCATGCCGGCCATCACCGCGATCGCGTACTTCCGCTGGAAGCCGGGTTCGTCCGTCGTGGTCGCGTCGGGGGTGACGTACCCATAGCAGCGACGGACGCCACCATCGAGCTTGAGGTCAAAGGGCCAGTCACACCGAGCCTCGCGGGGAATGTGCCCCTGAGCCATGAACGCCGCGCAATGCTGCGCCTCTTCCCAGGCGACGCTCTTCATGTCGATGTACGTCACGATGTCCAGCCCGGTCCAGTCGGTCGCCAGCGCTCATCGGCTGCTTCCTGGGCTGCCCGACGCTCGGCCGCTTCGTACTCCCGCTGCTCGCGACGCTGCTCATTGGCCTGCTCGCGCAGCTCGTCTTTGCGCTGGGCGTCGGCGAGTTCGGCCGGGGAGAGAGGGATCTCGATCCCGCCGACACCGTTTAGACGAGGCTGTTCCGTCGAGCGCTTGCGATGGTGGGCCACTCTCTGAACGGCCTCGAAGCGTTCCGCGTCGTCGATGTCGGTCGCTGACTTCAGGCCGGCGGCCTCGCGCGCGGCATCGAGCATTTGACGGCGCCCGCCGACGCCCGCGCCAGCGAGCCGATCGAGAAGGTCACCGGCGGTCTTGTCGCCAGCGAGCACCGCCCCCAGCGTGAGCTCGCGGATGGTCGCGCGCTCCTCCGGGTCTTCTAAGACATGCGCGTCGAGAGCGACCTCGCCGATGGGGGCGTCCCGGTCGCGGATGGGAAGGCGGATTTCCCAGCTACTCATGGGGCCCTCCGTTGCTCGCGGTACCGCCACGCCGCTCAAACTCCTCGAGGGCATCGACGCGGAAGCGGACATAGCGGCCCAAGCGAACGCATTCGAGGCGTCCATCGCGGACGAGGCGGTAGACGTGCGCCTTCTGGACACGCCAGCGCTGGGCGACATCCTGCGGTGAGAGCAACGAGGAGGTCACGTTTTTTCCTCACGCTCACGCCCACGCCCCTCCCCTCCGGGGAGGGGGGCGTGGAGCAGGTGAGCTACCCGTGACCCACCGTGAGGGGGTCGTGACCGCTTTCTGGGCACGACCGTGACCCACCGTGATCCCATCGTGAGGGGGTCACGCTTGGGGTCACGTGGGGTCACGCTGATCGCCTCTCGACGGGCCTGTATCGGGCCGGCGAGCAGTCGGGAGCTCGCACCGCTCGGCCGCGTTCGACGAGTGCTTCGAGCTTGCGGCGGGCCTTCTCGATCTCGTTCCGATCCGGGTCGCCTGAGCTGAACAGCTGCATGGCGGCATCGCGGACCGTCAGCCCGCCGTTGAGCGCGCCCGCGACCAGCGAGCCCAGGTCGGTGGGCTCATGCAGCCGCATCTCTCCCCGATCGTGGTCGACGATCAGAGTCAGCGGCCCGACCTCGCCGGCTGGCGATTTCAACTGGCGCAGCTCGATGATCGGGTCGCCGGCCCTACCCCACAAGAGCAGCACCGAGCCCGCGCCGGCCACGATCCAAACGCTGCCGTAGCAGTCATCGAGCGTTCGCGGTTTCTTGTTGTCGCCGGTCGCCTTGCGCTGGTGGTGGCTATCAACGACCTCATATCCCGCCGCGATCAACCGCTGGTGCTCTGCATTCACTCGAGAGCCGACTTCGTCGTCGCTTAGCCCGACGGCAATGTCTTTCAGCGAGTCGACGAAGACGTCCGTGACCCGAGGGAACGCCTGGACGAACTCGAGGAACTGCCCCGGAGCCGCCTTGCCGAGGTCGAATGGAAGCGGACCTCGCCACACAACCAGGGTTTCCTCCAGCCCGAGCCGATCAGCCTCGCTCACGATCCGACGAAAGCTGCGCGCTATCTGGCGGGGACGATCCGCGGCGATGTAGAGGACACGGCCAGGGCTGGTCTCCACCGGCATCCCGAGCAAGTCGCCGCCGAGAACTCCTGAGCGACGGAGCGCGAGCTGCTGCATCAAGGTCGTCTTCCCGACTCCCGTTGGGCCGACGACGTTCAGGGGCTCGCCGGCCGCCCAGGCAACGTTCTCCTCGTCCCCCCAAATTGTCGGTACTCGCTCAGGCGCGTCAAGGATGAACGTGGCCCCGTCGACGCCGTTGACCGTGAAGGCTGCGAACCTCTCAGCGACCTCGTCGCCGATTTGTTCCTGTCGCTTCCACTCCGCCAGAGCGTCTGGAGAAGGCGGTGGGAGGCGTCGAGTTGTCGCGCTAACGTTCGACACGTCCGTCGCCGTCCCCGGCGGACTCTTTGACGGGGCGCCCGGTGGAGGCGCCTTCGTCATTCAGGGGAAAGATCAGGGCGGGATCGCAGCCGAGCGCAGCGGCCAATCCGTTGATCGTGCTGAGTCGCGGTTCGCACTCCCCGACTTCAAGTCGTGCTACCTGCTCGCGCGAGAGACCTGCGGCTTGCGCCAGATCAGCTTGAGTCAGACCAAGAGAAAGTCGGCGTAAGCGAAGCGCACTCGGCAACGTCCTGGCGGGAGGCGAAAATGTCGCTGTATTCGACATGGGAGCCAGCTTGAATGGAGATGACTCGTTATCGAGGAGCCGACTAGAAGTCGGCAAACCTCACCTGACCTACATGCACACCCGGGAGTCAGGTCGACCGGAGAATGTCATCTGGCTAGAGGAGCGCCTTGACGACGAGTGGGTGGCGGCGTACCTCTTCACGGCTCAGAATGGCGGCCACGTCTTGGCTGAGGCCAGGCTGTTCCCGTATGAGCAGGACGGCAAGCCGGGAGAGTGGTCACGGTCCGCGGAGTCGGTCCCCTCCGGCGGCATCCCGTCGACACAAGTCCGCGACCTGCACACCGATCGCGCCCGGAAGTATGCGCGGGCGATTCATGAGTGGTGGGAGGACTCGAGTGACGATCCAGATTTAGCGGCAGAGCACCTTGGGCGCGTCTTGGCCCGCTTCCACCTCAATCGTAGGGTGGTTATGAGCAGTCATATAGCTCGCCGTCGACGTCGCCTGGATTCTGATGTTGCACGCGGTGCCGCCGCTTATGCCGGTGACGGAAGGATCAAGGCCGCGGCCGATGCGCTCTGCTGCTCAGAGTCGAATGCCTACAAGGTGATTGCGGACGCACGTAGCCGTGGGTTCCTCGAGGATGGTGAACTCACGGAAGCTGGCCGGCGTATGTTGGGGGATCTCCCCTAACGGTCGTCGGACTACGCAGGAGCGCCCGGACGTTGGCAGGCTTCGACAAATGCCCGTCCCAGTTCAGTGAGTCGGATCTGGTCGGTCCCCTCAAGCAAGAAGACCCGCTCCGGATTGTCGATGAACTCGAGTCGAGTCGCCGGTGGCCCCACCAGCCGCAGGCGCAAAAGGTTCTCGACGCGCCCGATGTATTCAGCCTCCGTTAGCGAGAACCGGGTCTGGATACCGGCAGCAGAGATCGTGGTCAGCTGCCACGGCTGCCCGCCCTCAGCACTCGGCTCGACGATCACGGCGTGATGAATCGCCTCAAGGATCGCCGCCTCGATAGGAGCAAGCTGTTCCAGAATGCCGGGAAAGCTGGGCGGCACGCTGTCCGGATCTGCGGCGGCGTTCGCCAGTAGCGCCGCCCAGCGATCGGCCATGCCCTCCTCCTCCTCTAGGGAACCGCGTTCGAGGATCGGGAAAAGCGTTGGCAGCGGCACGGCGTGGGGGTCGATCCCCCGCTCGGCCGCAAACTCTCGCGCCTTCTCAGCGAGCCGAATCGCGTTTTTCCACCGACGAAGACGCAGGCGATCGCCGAGGATTTCACCGAGTTCGGCTCCAGGAGTGCCCGCGACCTTCGTCAGGAACTCCTTCGTGGGCTCGGTGACGACCTCGGTGCCCGCCTTGATGAGCTGTGCTTCAGGCGTCCCCATCAGACGACGTCGAGATAGCTTCGGTCGTCGATCCGGCCTGACACGTTCGCGTCCGCCAGAAGGGCTGTCAGCGCCGCAACCTGTTCTCCATCGAGGCCTTGAAGACGCACGCTGATCCGCCATGTCCCACCCCGCGAGTCGAGCATCTGCTCGAAGCCGCCGCCGTCGAGCCGTGTCGCGAGCTCGAAAGCCTCATTTCTCTCCATGAATCACACCCTCCGTTCGGGACCAATTCGAGACCCACTTCACTCGTAGAAGCATTGGAAATCCGGTCTGAGCAGGGCGTTAGCGCCCTAGAACCCCAGCGCGAACTTGGCGTCCTCGGACATCTTGTCCGAGGTCCAGGGAGGATCGAAGATCATCTTCGGATGGACGCCGTCGACGCCCTCCAGCCCCCCCACGAACTCCTTGATCTGCTCGGAGACCTGCGGCCCGATCGGGCAGCCCGGGGAGGTGAGCGTGAAGGTGACGTAGACGTCCGAGTCCTCGATCTCGACCTCGTAGACGAGCCCCAGCGAGACGAAGTCGAGCCCGAGCTCGGGGTCGATCACCTCCTCGAGGGCCTCGTAGACGTCCTCCTGGGTGACCGTCGTGGTTTCTTCAGTCGCCATTGAGTCATCGTAGCGAGGCGGTGGGCGGCGCGGCTGATCTACGCTCTCACCATGGCGCTGTTCCTGATCCTGATCTTCATCGTCTTGCCGATCGCCGAGCTCTACGTGATCATCAAGGTGGGCGGGGCGATTGGCGTCCTGCCGACGATCGCGCTGCTGATCGCCGACAGCTTCCTCGGCGCCGCGCTGCTGCGCACCCAGGGACGCGCCGCATGGCGGCGCTTCAACGAGGCGCTGGCGGCCGGGCGGGTTCCCGCGCGCGAGGTCTTCGATGGCACGATGATCATCCTCGGCGGCGCCTTCCTGCTGACGCCCGGGTTCATCACCGACGTGATCGGCCTCCTGCTGCTGATCCCCCCGACGCGTGCCATCTTCCGCGGCCTGGTCGCGCGGATGGCCCTCCGACGGACGGCGTTCACGGTTCGCACCGTGCGCTGGGGCTCCCGCACCGGCGGCGACCGTCCCTACGGGCCCCGCCGGCCCGGCAACTACGACTACGAGGGCAGCGCTCGCGAGGTCACAGACCCGCGCGGCGAGCTCCCCCCACACCAGGACGATGCCGAGCGGTGATCCGCTGGTGCTGGAGCTGGGCCCGGCGGGTGGGCCCGCGCTGCGGGTCGAGTGGAACGTGGAGGCCCTGCGACAGCTGAGCGCTACCCCACGCCAGCCGGGCACCGGTGAGGCCCGGCCGACCTGGCGCCTGGAGCGGGAGCCGGATTGGGGGCGCGCCGGGGCCTTGCGGGTGATCTCGGCGAGCTTCGACGACGGCGCGCTGCTCGGCGTCGCCGCGCTGCGGCCGCGGGGAGCGGCGGGTCACGACGCCGACGTAGTACGGGCGGTCCTGGTGTCGGCTCAGGGAGAGGTGGCCCAGCTTCACGACGCTCTCCTGTCCGCCGAGTACGGGCCGGACGGCAGAGCCCGCCGCCTCGGGCTGGAGCTCTACGAAGACCCCGGCGGCCCAGCGCTCCGCATCGTCGCCGATCGGGCCGCCGACGCTCGCCAGGGCGCCGGCGGCGAGCAAACGGCGTTGAGGCTCAGGATGGAGGGCATTCCGGGCACCGGCCTGCACGAGCTGGTACCCGCCGGCTAGGCAAGACCGACGTACCAGAGCCCGAACGTGAGACCGAACAGGCCGAGGGCGGGGATCAGGACGCTTCGGTAGACGGGCTCGATCAGCGGGCGGGTCAGCACCCAGGCGAAGGCGGTCGTGCACGCCGCCATCGAGAAGATCGTCATCGGCGCGAAGACCGCCAGGCTCAGCGCGGCCTCCAGCCTGCTCGGCAGGGCGGCGAGCAGCAACACGACGACGGCGCCGGTTCCCGCGAGCCCGTGCAACAGGCCGATCCCAAACGCCTGCCGAGGGGTGCGGGCCCTGTGATGGCGATGCCGCGGCTCCGTTTCGCTGCGCAGATGACGGTGAGCTTCGTCCGCCGGCACATCGCGGGGTGGAGCGGCGTGCGTGTGGCGGCCGGCTCGGTACTGGCCGCGTCCCCACTTCCAGATCACGCGCAGGGCGAGCAGGACGATCACCACGCCGACCGCCTTCTCCGCCCCGCTCTCGAGCCAGAGGGGAAGGCTCGACTTGAAGGCGATCAGCGGGATCCCGATCAGCACCAGGGTGATCGCGTGCCCGAGCCCCCACCAGACGCCGAGGCGGGTCGCATCGCGAGGCCCGCGGTCTTCGGCGGCGACCAGCGACGTGACCGCGACCAGGTGGTCCGGGTCGGAGGCATGCCGCAGGCCGAGCGCCAAGGCGATCCCCAGGGCGACCAGCAGCGGAGCGCCGTCGAAGAGGCCGGTGAGCCAGCCATCGATGCTCTCCACGGGCCGGAACAGGAACTCGAAGTCGAGCGCCGCGATGACCGCATGTGGATCGATCGGGGTCATCCGCCCAGCTCGGGAATCGCTCGAAGGGTGATCAGAGTGCCCGCGAGGACGATGACGCTCGCAGAGACCGCGGGCAGGGCCCCAGCCAGGCGACCGCCGAACACGCGGCGCTCGAGGCGCAGGCGCTCTAGCGCGCGGCCACCCCAGATCACGGCCAGGCCGACGGCAGTCAAGGTCGCCGCCAAGCCGAGGCTGAACGCCAGAATCAGGACCATTCCCAGGCCGACCCGGTGCTGGGAGATGGCGGCGATCAGGACCACCAGCGCCGAGGGACAGGGGACGAGCCCGCCGGAGATGCCCAATCCGATCAGCCCGCGCATGGTCAGCGGTTGGCCGTGGCCGTGGGAATGGCCGTGGGAGTGGGCATGGCCCTGGCCGCGGTGCCCGGGCGTGGGCGCCCGCTCGACCTCGAGCTCTCGCAGAGAGCGCCAGCGGCGCAGGCGCGAGCGCATGATGGTGAACCCGATCGAGACCACCATCAGACCGGAGGCGATGCCGAGCCACGGGTACAGGTCCTCGGGCAGGACGTACTCGGAAGCGGCAAGGGTGACGAGGCCCAACGCGAAGACAGAGGCGGTGTGCGTGACCGTCACCGTGAGGCCGAGGATCAGGGCGTGTCGCGGCGTACCGCGGGACCCGACCAGGTACCCCGCGACCATCGCCTTGCCGTGCCCGGGCGAGAGGGCGTGCAGAGCTCCCCAGCCAAACGCCGCGGCGAGCAGGAAGAGGATCAAGAGGCCGTGGGAGTCGCCGCCGGCGAGGGAATTGGCGAACCCGTCGAGCGCCCGATCCTCGCCGCTCTCGTCGCCCGCGAGGCCCGGCGGCGCCGTGACCGCGCCCGATCCCAGCCGTACCTCGAAGCTCGCCGCGAGGTCGTCGGGCGGGCTCGAGAGGAGGTCCTGCGGGTAGCTTCGCAGGGCGTCCGTGGGATCGGTGGCAGGGACGGTGGAGGTGACGTCGGTCCCGCTTCCCGGGAGGATCTGGATCGCCCGCCAGCCGATCCTGCCGGCGAAGGCGCGGTTGACCAGCTCGACCCGGCGCGCGCCACGAGGCAAGCGGGCCGAGAGGTCGGCCTCGACCCGGGTCAGGAGCAGCCCCCCCTGGCCCGAAGGAAAGCTGAGCTTGGGATCGTGCGGCGGGCCCAATCGTAAGGGCCGCCCGTTGGCGGTCAACTCCAGGCCGGAGGAGATCTCGGCCAGCTGGGAGTCCAGCAGCGGCCCGCGCTCAGCTCCCTCGATCGTCCCGTTCCCACTCGCGTCGAAGCGCTGGATCTGCTGGAAGGTCGGGATCTCGGCCTGGTCGAGGACGTAGTGGACGCGAGCCCGGCCCTCATCGATCCGGACCTGAGCGAACTGGTTGGTGGTGAAGTTCCCAAGCGGGTGGGCCATCGCGGGCGAAGCCGTCAAGGCTGCCCCCAAGGCCAGCAGCGAGGCGGTGCTCGCGGCCAGTGCCGTGAGCCGGCCGATCACCGCAACGACTCCAGGGCGTGCCGGGCACGCGGCCCGTAGAGCGGGCTGAAGCGCGGGCTCTGCGCGACCAGGCGGGCCAGCAGCCGGCGCGCCGCGCCGGTCTCGCCGGCACGCCGGGCGATCATCCCGGCGTGGTAGAGGAAGTAGGGGTCACGCGAGCCGAGTCTCATCGCCCGCTCGGAGTACCGACGTGCAGCTCCGATCCGGTCCGCCTTGTAGAGCGCCCACGAGTAGGCGTCGGCCGAGCGGACGCTGGGCGCGGCCGCCCAGGCCCGCCCGCCCAGCTTCAGGGCTCGCGACGGATCTCCGTGATTCGCCTCGAACAGCGCCAGGTCGACGTCCGCGTTGACGCCGTTCGAGCGCAGGAGCCCTACCTCGGCCTGGACCAGCGCGTAGTCGCGACGCGCCGCGGCGACCCTGCCCGCCGCCTGCTCGGTCTCGGCGAGCCCGACCGCGTATTCCGGCAGCGGGATTCTCTCCACCACCTGCCTGTAACGGTGGATGGCGGGCGCGAAGCGCCCGCGCCCGGCATCGAGGCGCGCCAGCCCCGCCTCGGCAGCCGGGTAGGCGGGCTGCCCCGCGAGCGCCTGGCGGTAGGCGCGCTCGGCGGCCCCGTAGCGGCCGCGATCGAGCTCCAGGCCTCCGAGCAGCGAGTGAACGTACGCGGTGCCCTCGGCGCTGCCCCCGCCGGCCGAGACGGCCAGCCGCATCGCCTCAAGCGCGCCGTCGAGATCCCCGCCCAGCTCGCGGTAGTAGGAGATTCGCGAGTATGTGGCCAGGGTGGGCTTCAGCGTCGCCATACGCTCCAGCGACCTCGCGGCCGGCCCGTAGCGACCGAGCTCTATCTGGGCATCGGCGAGGACGGCGTAGGGGCGAACGAGGTCGGGGGCCAGCCGTCTGGCCCGCTGGGCAAGGCCAAGCCCGACTCGGAAGTCGTGGCGGGCCAGGGCGAGGGTTCCCTTGCCGATCGTCGCGGTGAGGTCGTTCGGGTCGCGGCTGAGTGCCGCGTTGAACGAGTCCCCGGCGCGCGAGTAGTAGGTCGGATCCCCCGTCTCGCGCGCCCGCTGGTAGTACGCGTCGCCGAGCAGCGCGTAGCCGCTCGCGTCCGCTGGGTCCGCCCTCAGAGCGGCCTGGAGGCTGGCGATCAGCGACTCGGTGTCGCGGGGGATCGTCTGGCCGGTTAGGCCGCTGGAGGCCGGGACACCCGAGAGCGGCACGGATGCGGAGCGGTTGACGAGCCCAAGGACGGCGAGGACGGCGGCGAAGGCGAGCGCCGGCGTTGCCCACCTGAGCAGAAAGACTGGGGTGATCGCCTTAGATCTCACTTCCTCGACCTTTCAACGGTTCGTGCGGTGCGTCAGCCGGAGTGTGGACGGAGCGCCGCCGCGGCGGCGCTCCGTCCACTCCTCGCCCTCAACCCCCCTCGGGTTCAGGACCCTCCGCCGGGGGGAACCGGCGCGTGCGGTGGCTCGAACCGATCGGAGGGATTCGACTCGAACCCCGAGTCCGGAGCAGCCAGGTACGGGAACTCGGACAGGAACGGCTTGTCGTTCTTGTCCACCCCGTCGCCGAGCGCCACCTGGTTGCCGACCAGGAATCCGGCGACCACCTGGAGCTCGATGTCGACCACGTCGTCCTCCAGCCGCCGGCCGTTCGGGAAGCCGGCGTTGTCGCCGCCGATCACTCCGAAGCGGTCCGGGTGCTTGGTCGGGTTCACACCCAGGTTGAGCTTCAGGGTGTCCACCGCGTCCCCGGCGTGCTTGCCGGAATGCTGGTTCAGGTCCGGGATCCCCTGTAGCAGGGCCTGGACGATGTCGGTCCGGTCGTGCTCCGGGGCGCCGATTCCGAACAGCGCGTTCAGGATCGCGGCCAGCTCCGGATTGAGGACGTACGTGCCGTAGCGAGCGGCGTCCTCATCCGGCGTCGTGCGGTTGAACTGGTCCTTCTTGCCGAGCGGGATCACGACCTCGTTGACCAGCGGGTTGCCCAGCCGCGAGACCTGCACGAAGCGGTTCCTGCGGGACCGGGCCTTGTACTGCGAGCCCGAACCCGTGGCATTCGTGACCTGGAGCCGGCGCCTATCGGTGGTGGACCAGACGCCCACGACCGCGTTGTTCGCGCCGGCGTCGGCGACCTGCTCGCGGTTCTTGGTCACCTTCTTCTCAGGGAGCTGGATGACGACCGCGGAGGTCGAGAGCCCGGAGAAGTCATCCTTGCCCTGGCCCTCGTTCCCGGTGCCCTCGCGCACGTTGATCGCGTCGAACGTCGCTCCGAGGTCGACGTAGAACGGATCGTCGCGCTGCCCAACGAAGATCTTTCCGCCGCCGGGCAGCTGCCGGGTCGCGGCGTCCACGAAGTTGTCGTAGTCCGGGAACGTCTTCGGCCCGATGTTCGGTGGGGCGACGGGGAGATCCTCGACGACCACGTGGCGTGCCTTCAGCTCGCCGTGCTTGTACTTCAGGCGGGTGACGTCGTAGCGCTGGATCACGTTCAGGCCTGGATCGCCGAAGCCCATCGTGCCCGGGCCGGCGTAGAGGAACGAGTTCGGGTTCCTCACCCGCGTGTCGAACCTGAACAGGTACTTGACGTCGGCAACGCCGTCACCGGTGTTGTCGAAGTTGATGTAGTACTTGGCTCGGTCGTCGAACCGGAAGAAGTTGGGCCCGTTCGCCGGCACCTGTCCCGGTATCCAGTCGGAGGCCACCGTGATCGCATGGTTGGCGTCCTTCGCGGTCCATGCGTAGACGTCGGTGTTGTCGGCCGACGGGTCCAGCATGATGTTGGGTGCCTCGCGGTGGCTCGAGCTCAAAGCCAGCGAAGCCGCGATGGCCGCGGCAGCGGTCACGGTCGCGAGCACCGCCAGCTTCCGGATTGAGACTGATCGCTTCCTCATGTCGTCCCTCCCTTGGGGGGTCCGAATCACTTGGCAGCCGCTGGCGCGTGCCCCTTGCTCGGGCTTGCGTCGCTGTCTGCCCTGACGACCCCCCTAACGGACCGGACCCGCACTCGGATCAATCGACCGTCTTCGGGAGAATCCAGCGATGGCGATTCGCGCCGTGATCTCCGACTTCGGCGGCGTCTTGACGACACCGCTCCTCGGCTCCTTCCTGGCCTTCCAGGACGAGACGGGGATCTCGGCCGAGGTCCTGGGCCGGGCGATGCAGCGGATCGCCGAAAGCGAGGGCGAGCACCCGCTGTTCGAGCTCGAGCGGGGGCGGCTCGCCGAGTCCGAGTTCCTCGACCTGCTGCGGGCGCAACTCGCGCCCGAGCTGGGTCACGAGCCCGAGCTGCATCGCTTCAGCGAGATCTACTTCGAGGCGCTCGACCCCAACCAGCCGATGATCGACCTGATGCGCGACCTGAAGGGTCGCGGCTACCGGATGGCGCTGCTGACCAACAACGTGCGCGAGTGGGAGCCGCTCTGGCGCGCGATGCTGCCGGTGGACGAGATCTTCGAGCTCGTCGTCGACTCCGCCTTCGTCGGGATCCGCAAGCCGGAGCCCGGAATCTACGAGCTGACCCTGGAGCGGCTCGGCGGCGGCATCGGCGCCGCGGAGTGCCTGTTCGTGGACGACGTCGAGGACAACGTCGCCACCGCGCGCCAGCTCGGCATGACGGCCGTCCAGTTCCGCTCCTCAGACCAAGCGATCGCGGAGATCGAGGCGGCGCTGGGTTAGTTGTCGGAGCCCGCTCGGTCCCAGATGTAGAGCTGCACCGCCTCGGCGGCCAGGTCCATGAGCCGTGGCGGGGACAGCCAGTCGAGCACGGTGTCGAGGGCGAGCTCCTCGGTGAGGCCGAGGTCCACCGCCTCCTCGCCGCGGAACCCCGCCGCGAGCTTCAGGGCCTCGCGTTGGTGCTGGCCGAGCGACGAAAAGGCGGCCATCAGGAAGTCGCGGTTGGGGAGCGTGTGCCCGATGTCCATCGAGGCATGCCAGGCCGCGAGCATCGAGATGTCATGCTCGTCGAGCTCCGAGATTGCCCGCGCGTAGTGGGCCTCGAGCTCGTCGTCGGGAATCTCGTCGACCCAGGCGCGCACGGCCTCCCCGAGGAGCTGCCGGCGGGCCTCACGGCCGACCGAGTCGGCGATCGCACGGATCGCGTCTGCGGGGTCAATGAAACACAGCGGCATGGCGCAGCAAGATAGACGCGGCGCCCGACGGAACCGAACGAAGCCGGCGGCGCGCTCGGCGCCACCTCGCAAGGCGGTGGGTGACATCCGGCCGCGTAGAGCGGCACGATCGCACCCAGCGGCGAGGTCATGAATCCGCGCCGTGAGGCGACCTATGCTGGACGCGATGTCCCTTCCACTGATAGTCGGGCCCCCGAACTCCGGCCGCGCCGGCGAGATCCTCGCCCGCCTCGAGGCGGCGCTCGACCGCGATCCGGTTTTGGTCGTCCCCACGCTCGACGACGCCGACCGGTTCGAGCGCGAGCTGTGCACGCAATCGCCGGCGCGCGGCGGGCGATCCCCCGCAGATGGCGCGCAATCCCCCGCGCCCGGCGCGGCGGATACCGCCATTGTCGGGGCCTCGATACGGACCTTTCGCGCCTTCACCGAGGAAGTCGCCGCGGCGACCGGAGCCCAGCTTCGTCCCCTGCTCTCGGGGGCGCAGCGCCTGGCCCTGATCCGCGCCACGGTGCGGGACACCGAGCTTGGCGCGCTCAGCGGCTCCGCAGCGCGACGCGGGTTCGCTCCAGCGCTCGAGCGTCTGATCGGGGAGCTCCAGGCGGCCCTCGTCACCCCGGGCGAGCTGGCGAGCGCGGCTTCCGAGCTCGAGGACGGCGCCTACGAGTCCGAGCTCGCCCGCCTGTATGACGCCTACGTGCAAAGCCGCGACGCGGCGGGGCGCGACGATCCCCATTCCTCCCTTCGCAAGGTCGCGATCAGCCTGCGCGAGCGACCACAAGCTTGGGGCTCCCGTCCGGTGCTCCTGTACGGGTTCGACGACCTGACCGAGGAGCAGCTCGAGCTGGTGGCCGCGCTGACGGGCGCCTGCCAGGTCACGGTCGCCGTCAACTACGAGGACCGCGAGGCGCTGGCGCCCAGGGCCGCGCTGCTGGCGCGGCTGCGCGACGAGCTCGGCGGCGCGGAGGAGGGCAAGCTCGCCTTCGACCAGCAGTACACCGAGAGCGCCACCCTGCGCCACCTCGACCGGCACCTGTTCGAGGCCGGCGCGACCCGCATCGAGCCCGACGATGGGATCGCGATGCTCGAATGCGGCGGCGAGCGCGGAGAGGCCGAGGCGGTCGGCGGCGAGGTTGCCCGACTCCTCGCCGCCGGAGTCCCGGCGGACAGCATCGCCGTGGTCCTGCGGCACCCGGAGCGCCGGGGGCCCCTGTTCGCGCGTGTCTTCGAGGGATTCGGGATCCCGGTCGCGGTCGAGGCGTCGGTGCCCCTCGCTCGAACCGCCGCCGGCCGCGGCCTCGCCGCGCTGGCGCGCGCGAGCCTGCCCGAGGGGAGCGGCGAGGAGCTGCTCGCCTTCATGCGCGCCCGTCCGGGCGAGCCGCAGGGGATCGGCGACTGGGTCGAGCGCCGCCTGCTCCGCGGGGAGGCGCGGACGGCGGACGAGCTGATCGCCGGCTGGAAGGCGCCCCCCTGGATGCTCGCCGCGCTTCGCGACGCCCGCCCCGGTGGCGAGTGGCTGCGTGCCCTGGCGGCAGCCGCACACGAGCTCGCCGAGGAGGCACACGCGGGCCGCGAGCCCGTTGACGACCGTCTGGAGGGGACCGGAGAAGGCGGAGCGGTACCCTTCGCGCCGCTCGAGCTGCGCGCCGCAGCGGCGGCCGCCGGGACGCTCACCGACCTCGCCGAGCTCGACGGGATGCGCGGCTGCGCGGCCCCCTCTCCGGCCGAAGCACTCGAGCTGCTCGAGGATGTTCGCGTTCCGCTGTGGCGCGGGCCAACCGAGGGAAGGGTTCGGGTGCTGAGCCCGTACCGGGCGCGGGCGACCCGGGCCCGTCATCTGTTCGTCGCTTCCCTCCAAGACGGCGAGTTCCCCGGCGGCGACACCGGGGACCCACTGCTCGGGGACGAGCGGCGGCGGCGCCTCGGCATCGCGGCACTCGGGCGGCAAGACCCGGCGATCGAGGAGCGCTACCTGTTCCACGCCTGCGCCTGCCGCCCGACCGAGCGCCTGTGGCTTTGCTGGCGGAGCTCCGACGAGGAGGGCCGCCCCGCGACCCGGTCACCGTTCGTCGACGACGTCCTCGACCTGCTCGCCCCGGGGCCCGGGGAGGCCGAGGAAAGGCTGAAGCGGGTCCGAGGTCTCGACTGCGTCGTCTTCGAGCCCTCGGAGGCGCCCGGCGCCCGCGAGCTCCAGCGCTCCCTGGCCGCTCGTGGGCCGCGGGTCAGCGAGCAGCTCCCCGGCCCGCTCGCCGACCCCGGGGTACTCGCCGAGCTGCGGCGGCGCGACCCGGTCGGGCCGGGGACGATCGAGGAGTGGATCGAGTGCCCCTACCGGTGGTTCGTCGACCACGAGCTCTCGCCCCAGCGGCTCGAGCCTCAGCCCGACTACCTGACCACCGGCTCGATCGTCCACGACGTGCTCGAGCGCCTGTACTCAGAGCCGCCTGGCGACGACCGTATCCCCCGCCTCGGGGACGTCGCTCTGTGGCGCCAGCGCGCGTCGGCCCTGCTCACGGACGAGGCCGAGCGGCAAGGGCTGAAGCCCGGCCTGCCGCAGACCAGGATCCTGATCGCCCGCATGCGGGCGCAGATCGAACGCCTCCTGGACCGCGAGGCCACGGGCGAGACCGAGCTGCGGCCGGAGCTGCTCGAGGCATCCTTCGGCGAGGGCGCCGACAACCGGAAGCCGCCGCTCGACCTCGGTGACGTCCGAATCCACGGCCAGATCGACCGAGTCGACGTCACCCCGGATCGCCGCTTCGGCGTCGTCTACGACTACAAGACGGGCTCCAGGGCATGGGCGGCGGCGAAGCTCACCGAGGAGGGGAAGCTCCAGCTCCAGCTCTACGCCCGTGCCCTTCGCGACCTCTGGGGGATCGAGCCGATCGGTGGTCTCTACTACCCGCTCGGCTCGCGGGACGATCCACGCCCGCGCGGCTTCGTCGCCACCGGAATCGAGGCCACCGAGGTCCTCGACCTCGCCCGCACCGACCGCCTCGAGCAAGAGGACGTCCAGGAGGCGCTCGACGCCGGCGTGTCCCGGGCCAGGGAGAGGGTTGCGGCGATGCGAGCGGGCGAGATCGGTCGCGACCCGAACGGCGGCAGCTGCCCGAAGTGGTGTCGATACCAGCCGATCTGCCGGCTCGAGCGCTCGATCGGCGCAGAGGAGATCGCGGGCAACGGCGACGCAGGCGGAAACGGAGCGGGATGAGCGCCACCTCCCACGACCTGAAGCTCACCCCTCCGCCCGAGCCCACCGCCGAGCAGCGGGCCGCGATCGCGGCGCGCTCGAGCGACGTGTTCACCGAGGCTGGGGCGGGCACCGGCAAGACCGGCGTCCTCGTCGAGCGCTACTGCGACGCCGTGACCGAGGACGGCATCGGTCCCGATGCGATCCTCGCGTTCACGTTCACCGAACGAGCGGCGGGCGAGCTTCGGGAGCGGATCCGGCGTCAGCTCATCGCCAGGTCGCGCGCCGCCTCGGAGGCCGGCGAGCCCCAGCGCGCGAGGGAGATCGCTCGCGCCGCGCGCGAGGGTGAGCGGGCGTGGATCACGACCATGCACGGGTTCTGCCGGCGCCTGCTCGCAACGCATCCGGTGGCCGCTCGCATGGACCCGCGCTTCCGCGTCCTCGACGAGCTCGAGGCCGCCAGGCTTGGCGAGGAAGCGTTCGCCGAGGCGCTGGACGAGGTCGTCGAGGCCGGTGACGAGGCCGCCGCTCGCTTCGTGGCGGGCTTCAACGCGGCGCGCCTGCGAGAGGCCGTGCGGGCGGCGCATGAGCGGCTGCGCAGCCAGGGAGTCGACCCACCTCGCCTCCCCGACCCGGGGGCCCCGGTCCGGTCCGTGAAAGCAAGGGGCGAGACCCCGAAGTTGACTCCGGCCGAGGCCGCCCTGGCGGCCGACGGCTTCGCGGCGCTCGGCTCCCTACTCGACTCCTACAACCGCCACTACGAGCGGCTCAAGGCGGAGCGCTCCGGGGCCGACTTCGAGGACCTCGAGCTGCGCGCGCTCGCGCTGCTGCAATCGCCCGGGACCGTGCGAACGGCGTGGCGGGAGCGCTTCGAGCACCTGATGGTGGATGAGTTCCAGGACACGAACGGCGTCCAGCTGGCGCTCATCGACGCCCTGCGGGGACCCCAGACGCGGCTGTTCGTGGTCGGCGACGAGTTCCAGTCCATCTACCGCTTCCGTCACGCCGACCTGGCGGTGTTCCGCGGGCGCCGGCGCGAGGCGAGGGAGGACCGGCGGACCGAGGAGAGGCCGCTGCGGGGGAACTTCCGCTCCCGCCCCGGGGTGCTCGCGGCGGTCAACTTCGCCGGCTCGGCGCTGCTCGGGGACTTCACGCCGCTCGAGGCCGGCCGGCAGGCCGAGGAGGAGCCGGCGCAACCGCCGCCCGACTCCGCGACGGAGCCCCCGGGTGGGTGGCCGGCGACCGAGCTCCTGCTCACGGACGCCTCCTCCGACAAACCTGGCCAGCCGACCGGCTGGAAAGCCGAGGGGATCGAGCTCGAGCCGCCCCCGGCGGAGGCCAGCCCGGCATGTGTCGCCGAGGCGCGCTTTCTGGCCCATCGCCTGCGCGAGCTGGCTGACGCGGGTGTGCCCCGCGGCGACATGGTCGTGCTGCTGCGCGCCTTCACCCACGTCGACGCCTACGAGGAGGCGCTCGATCGAGCCGGCCTGGCTCCTTACGTGGTCGGCGGGCGCGGCTACTGGTCGCAGCAGCAGGTCGAGGACGCGCTGCGGCTGCTCGGCGTGATCGCGAACCCGCTCGACGACGAGCTCCTGTTCGGGGCGCTCGCCTCTCCGGCATGTGGCGCGAGCCCCGACGCGCTGTGGCTGTTGCGCCAGGCCGCCCGTTCCCCCGAGGGGCGTCCACTGCATGTCTGGCCGACCGTCGAAGCGGGCGAGTGGCCGGCGGCGATCCCCGCCGACGACACCGAGCGCCTCGACCGGTTCAGGGAGATCCTCGCCCGCCTCCGAAGCGAGGCGCCCCTGCTGCCGCTCGACTCGCTGGTCGACCGGACGATCTCCGCCTTCGACTACGACCTGGCCCTGCTGGCGCGGCCAGGAGGGCGGCGGCGAATGGCGAACGTGCGCAAGCTGATGCGCCTCGCGGCCGAGTACGAGGAGCACGAGGGCCGCAACCTGCGCGGCTTCCTGGAGTTCGCCGAGGAGCGAACCCTGCGCGACGAGCGCGAGGGCATGGCCGCCGTCCAGGTGGAGGGACACGACGGCGTCCGGGTGATGACGGTGCACGCGGCCAAAGGGCTCCAGTTCCCGGTGGTCGCCGTGGCCGACCTCGGGCGCGGGCTCGGAATGGGAAGCCGCGACGGCGACGTGGCCATCGGCCGGATCGAGGGGACGGACGACGACCCAACGGGCGCCCGGTTCGGCATGCGGCTGCCGATCGCAGCCGCCGAGTCCATTCGCCTCTGGGAGCTGGTCGAGCTCTGCGAGGACGAGCGCCGAGCCGACATCGAGGAGGCCTGCCGGCTCGTCTACGTGGCCGTCTCGCGAGCCGAGGACCGGCTGATCCTCAGCGGCATCTTCAAGTCGTCCGACCTCGAGGCCCCCGAGGAGCCGAAGGCGACGCACTCGGCGCTGAAGCTGCTGCTCCCGGCGCTCCGCAAGCGAGGCTGGGAAGCCGGCGAGGCATCGGTCGAGCTCGAGCGGGCGGTGGCGATAGGGGGTGGCGCCTCCCCCGGACCGGAGCCGCGGCTCGAGGTGCGGACCCAGGCCCCGAGCGCGGAGTGGGCGGCCGAGCTTCGCCGCCGGATGCCGTGGGCAACGTCGACCGCTGACGGCGCGCCCGATCGCGACCAGGCGCACCTGCTCGAGGGGCTCGAGCCAGCCCCCGCGGCCGGCCACCTCTCCTATGCGGCCCTCGCCACCTACTCCGGCTGCCACTATCGCTTCTACGTCGAGCGGGTGATCGGGCTCGGGCCGCCCACCGTCCGCGAGGAACCCCGTGAAGGCGACGACGACGGCGAGCGCCCACAGGCCGACGAGCTGCCCGCTCCGGCGACGGGGCCGCGCGAGCGGTCGCTGGCGATCGGCAACGCGGTCCACGCCACCCTCGAGGCGAGCGCGCGACGCTCCTGGGCGGCGCCCGACGGCGCGGAGCTGGGAGCGATCCTGGCGCGCGAGGGGCTGGGCGGGGACGGCGAGGCCCGCGACCGCGTCGAGGCGCTGGTCGATGGCTGGCTCACCTCCGAGCTTCGGGCCGAGCTCGAGGCGAGCGGCGCGCGCATCCGGCCCGAGGTCCCGTTCGTGCTCGGGCTGGGGGGCGCGGTGGTGCGCGGGAAGATCGACCTGCTCGCCGAGGGCCCTGAGGGCCCCCTGGTCGTCGACTACAAGACCGACGCGTTGCGCGGCGCCGACCCGGCAGAGCTCGCGTCGCGCTACGAGACGCAGCGCGACCTCTACGCGCTCGCCGTCCACGGCGGGCGGCGAAACGGGGCGGGGGCGATCGTTGCCGCCGCCTACTGCTTCCTCGAGGCCCCCGAGCGGACATCGGTCGAGATCTACGACGAGGCCAGGGTCGCCGCGGCGCGGGAGCGCCTCGAGCGGCTTGTCGCGGGGATCCGCGCCGGCGACTTCGAGCGCACCGACAACCCCCACCCCGCGCTCTGCTACGGCTGCCCGGCGGCGGCGCGTCTGTGCGCGAAGCCTGCCTGGCGACCCCAGTGGGCGGCCTCGTCCGCATCATGAGCCCTCGCCTGGCCGTGTTCGCCTATGGGTCGCTCGCCAGCCTGGCGAGCGCAGAGCGAACCCTGGGGCGGCCGGTGGAGAGCGCCGGCCCGGCGCGCCTGGCCGGCTGGCGGAGAAGCTGGTCGCAGGCGCGCGACAACCTCCGCTCCGAGAAGACCTTCGCCCGCGCCGACGGCACGACTCCCGCCTACTGCCTCGGGCTCAACATCGAGCGGCGGGCCGGGCCGGGCCCCAACGGGGCCCTGATCGAGATCACCGAGGAGGAGCTCGATCGGCTCGCCGTGCGCGAGATCCGCTACGACCCGGTCGAGGTCACCGCCGAGATCGCGACCGGGGAGCCGCTGGCCCTCGACCGCGTGGTCACCTTCACCGCCAAGCCCTCCAACTACGCCGAGACGCCGCCACCGGGCGCTGTCATCCTCGCCTCCTACGCCCGCGCGGTGGAGGCGGCGTTCGAGTCGCTGGGCCCGGGCGAGCTACAGCGGTTCGGTGAGACAACCGGCCCGCACCCGGTCGAGGTCGTCGAGGGCGTGCTGGTCCACGACCAGATCCCGGCCGGCAACCCGCGCGAGTGGTAGCTCCCGCGGGTTGCTGCGCGCGAGTGGTAGCTCCCGCGGGTTGCTGCGCGCGAGTGGTAGCTCCCGCGGGT